>NZ_JBEXGS010000021.1:0-171875 GCF_040607455.1 Sphaerisporangium sp. NPDC005289 | reverse complement strand
GGAGAGCCGGCCGACGTCACCCGGCTTCTGCTGTTCCTCACGTCATCAGACGCGTCGTTCATCACGGGGTCGGAGTACGTCATCGACGGTGGACTCCTCCTCGGGCCCGCCCTTCAGAACGAGGCCGCATGAGCAGTCCGGACACGAGTGTGATGTCATGCCACGCACCCTTTCCGACGCTCATCCCGGGGTCACTCACGAGGACGAGCACCATGTGACCCTCGCGTGGGAGCCCTTCTGTGCTGATGCGGAGGCGGGGCTGTGCGAGCACCCCGACTGCGATCCCCAGGTCGGCGGGGAGTGGATGGCCGCCTGCGATACCTGCGACTTCCTGGTCATGGCCCCGGAGAACCGGCATGACGAGCTGTGGGCGCTGTCGGCTCGGCACGAAAGCGACTTCCAGGTGGGCCTTGGAATGCAGCGGCTGCCCTGATCGCTCAGATGGTGACGTGCGGGCATACCCGGCGTTGCTGATAACCGCCCTGCACGCCGGCTCCGACTGCGGCCCAGAACGGCCGTGACTCGCGAAAGTGGCCGCCGAGGGTGTGCCACGACAGGCGGGGGTGCTCACGGCGCAACGCCGCCAGGCCCGCGGTGGCCAGGCCGCAGCGCTGGTAGCGCGGCACCGTGTAGGGATGTTCCACCCAGCCCAGCGCGCAGCGCCGGCACAGTCGATAGTCCACGGCGAACACCGACTCACCGTCCAGGTAGGCCGCACGGCGGCGCCAGCCGGTTCGCTCAGCCGAGACCGTGTCCTGCCAGGGCGTGCCCAGCAGTGGCACGATCGGCCAGCCGCGGCGCTGGCCGAGCCGGCCCCGGCTGACCCAGTGCAGGAGCTCGCGCCAGGGCTCCCGCCCTGAGGCACGCCCGACCTGGTCGGCTTGCCCGGCAAGGTTCCGCGCGGCCTGGATGTCGTCCGCCATACCGGTCATTATCGGGAGTCGACATAGGGACGAGGTGAGCCGACACCGGCTGACACGAGCCGGCACCGACTGAGGCCGGTGGCGGCCGCAGCGGTCACCGAGACGTCCAGTCGAGGGTGATCGTGCGGCGTACCCCGGCCTCGATCATCGCCTGGGAGCGATGCTGGCCGTTGGTGTACGAAGCGTGCGCGAATGCCGGCCACCGTCCGTCGTGCCCCAGCACGATGGAGTCGGCCAGCAGCGTGTGCAGCGCGTACAGCTCCCACTCCGGTAGACCTTCCGCGCGGGCGTCATCGAGCATGGCCTGGCGGATGTCCTCGCAGGGCAGTCCGGCGCGTTCGGCGCGGCGGACCAGGCGGATCGCCGCCGAGCACACGCGTGGACAGGAAGGTAGTCGGTGTGCTGCAGGACGCAAGGACCGCTCGAGGACCTAGAGGCTTGCCAGAGAATACAGCTCTTAGCTGGGAAAACTGTCGGCGCCGCAGAACTTCCGCCGGACGGATCAAGTGACATCTAGTGATCTTGCTGGCGCGAAGTGGCAAACCCACTGACATCAACTGGCATTACTCCAGGACAACTTCGTGGCAGTTCGCACGGTGTCGCGGGTGCAGATGCTGGAGGTGTCGGCGCCTGCCGGGGCGCTCTGGTAGGCCGAGAACCGGTAAAGGCCGCAAACGCTGGATCGCCCGCTGGAAGCCGCCCTGCACGACTTCGCCATCACCTCAACTGGCATCACCCCAGGACAACTTCGTGGCAGTTCGCACCTGATCGACCGGCCGGGCCGCCAGCTCGCGATCCGAGTTCATGGTCGGCCCGTCGATGACAGTGGAGGTCGGGTTACTTGCGGGAAGTCTCCTTCTCGTTAGTTGCTCCAGACTTGGAGGACGCAATGGATCGTTGTTTCCGATTTTCAATTTCTGGAAATTCGAAAATGCTAGGATGCGGAGGTGGCGATCAAGGGGCACGAAGGGCAGGCGGGCGTGGGTGAGGCGGGGACGCTGGAGGACACCGCGGCGGGGGGCGCCGGGGCGGTGACGGCGTGCAAGCACTGCGGGGCGGCGATCGAACGGCGCTCCGGGCGCGGCCGGCCCAAGGAGTACTGCCCGCTGGGCGACTGCCAGGCGGCGGCCAAGCGCGAGCGGGAGATGCGCCGCGCCACGCCCGGCCTCGAGGGGGCGCTGGCCCGGGCCGAAGACCTGTACGACCGCATGGAGAAAGGGCTCGCGGCGGCCATCGCCCCGCTGGCACAGGTGCTGGCCGACGAGCTGAGCCCCGCCGGGGTGGAGGCCAAGCTGAGCGCGGTTCAGGCCGAGGCGCACACCCGTGTCGCGATCGCCCGCACCGAGCGGGAACAGGCCTTCGAGCAGGTACGGCTGGCGCGCGAGGCCGCCGAGCACGCCCGGCGCGAACGCGAGGAGATGCGCGGACGGGTCCGCGAGGCACAGGCCGAGCGCGACACCGCCCTGTCGGACGCGGAGACCGCCCGCGAGCAGGCCCTGGCCGCGCTGCGCGAGGCGGCCGCCACCGAACGACGCGCCAAGCAGGTCGCCGATGAGGCCGACCGGCGCGCCGCCCGCGCACAGAGCGAGCGCGAGCAGGCGATCCAGCAGATGGGCGAGCAGGTCGAGACCGCGCTGGCCGAAGCGCGCGAGGCGCACGAGGAGACCGATAGGGCGCGGCAGCTGGCAGAGGAGGCCGGGCGTGACGCCGAACGCGCCACCGCCGAGCGGGACGCGGCGCGCACCGAGGCCGAACTGGCCCGCCGCGCACGCGTGGAGGCCGAGCAGGCCGCCGCCGCGGCGATCGCCCGAGCCCAGGCCGCCGAGGCCGAGCGCGACCGCACGCAGAGCCGGGCTGGCGATGCCGAACAGGCCAGAGCCGAGGCGGTGGGACAGGCCGCCCGCTCGGCCGCCGACGCCGCCCAGGCGGGCGCCCGCGCCGAGGAGGCCGAGCGGCGGGCCGCGGACCGCGTGCGCGCCGCCGAGGAGCGGGCGTCCACCGCCGTGGCGGCCGCGGTCGACGGCGAGCGCGCCGCCGTCGCCGAACGCGACCGGCTGGCCGCCCTGCTGGAGATCGAACGGGCCAGGGTCGCCGACCTGCGGGCCCAGGCCGACACCCTGCGGGCCGAGTCGGCCCAACTGCGCGAACGCGCCGTCACCGCCGAACTGGCGCTGGAGGCCCGCAGGCAGTAGACGCCACCGATGCGGGCAGCCGCCGTCGCACCTTTGCCGGTCACGCTGCGGTGAACGCTGCCTCGTCGGCCGGAAAGGAGTCCTGGCCACTGCCGGCAATCGTGGTCGCGACGGCACGCCCGCGCCGATGGCGCCGGCGACCGTCAACGACCACCTCGCACCCGTGTCGGCGCTGTTCTCCTGACCACGCGCGGCATGTCAGGTGACCACGCGCGGCATGTCAGGCCAGTGCGCGACCACCGTGGGCAGATCGCCCCGGCCGTACCGATGGTCCCCACGGCCGGGATAAGGCAGGAAAGGCACGCAGAGGGGAACGGCCGGCGGTCAGGCGGTGCCGTACATTCGTGCGGCAGGGCCGACCGCCGTCGCGGCCGTTTCGGTGTCCAGCTCCCAGCCTTTCGCGTACGCCGCGGCGAACTCCTCCCCGCCCAGCGCGGCCTGACCACGGCGGGTGAGCTCGCGGACCTGCGGATCGGTGTGGTCGTGCGCCCCCCGCAGCCGGGCTGCGGCCCCGAGCAGCACGGCCGACTCCTGCCACCGGCCGCGCCCCTCGGCGAGCGCCGCCGCGTTCACCGCCACCAGCGACAGGAGCGGGAGCTCCCGGGTCGCCAGCGCCGCCGCGTACGCCTCCTCCAGCGCCTTGTCCGCGCCGGGCAGGTCGCCCAGCGCCAGGCACAGCGCGGCCCGTGCGCCGCCGACCAGCGTCCGGGCGTGGTGAGCGGGCAACGCGGTGTCGCCGAGCAGACCCCGTTCGGCGTCGGCGAGCAGGCGGGCCGCCCTGTCCAGGTCGCCGAGGTACAACCGTAAGCCGGCCTCACACCCGTCGACCAGAACCAGCATCTCCGGCGAGGACGCGTGCAGCGCCCGCTCCCGGGCGGAGTCGATCATCGCGATCGCCTGATCTGCGGCGCCGCGCCGGATGTGCACGTCGATCCAGCGCAGGTCGCTGTAGAGCTGGTCACCGAGGCTGGGCGAGCCGAACGCGCCGGCCAGCGCCCGAGCCTCGCGCAGGTCGGCCAGCGCGACATCCAGGTCGTCGTACCGCCGCAGCCGGGCGCGCATCGGCAGCGTGGCGGCCTGGCCCCAGCGGTCACCGGCCTGCCGGAAGCAGGCCAGGGCCGCCTCCACGTGGACACGCATCCGGTCAAGCGCGCCCGCGCTCTCGGCGATCTCGGCCTGGAACACGTGGGCCAGCCCGGACAGCCACACATCGTCGCCGTCGGCCAGGCGCTGGAAGACCGGGAGGGCGGCCTGCTCCTCCTGCAGGAAGAGCAGGACCGGGCCGAACACACGGTACTGGCCCGGCAGTTCCGGATGGGTGAGGAGCCGGCCGGCCAGCTCGCGCATCTCCGCCCGGTCGTCCGCGGCCTCCCCGGCGGTGATCCCCGACAGGATGTCCGCACGGTTGAGCAGATGGACGGCTCGGGCGCAGTCACGCTCGGGCGTAGGGCCGCCTCCGGGCACCGCCAGGGCCTCGCCCAGCCAGTAGGCGCCGTCGGACTGGCGGCCTGACATCTGCCAGTACCAGGTCAGGGTCAGGGCCAGAGCGATCGCGCCGCGGGAGTCCTGGGTGGCGCACAGGTGGCGCAGCGCGGCGAGCGTGTTGTCGTACTCGGCGCCGATGACCTCCAGGGCCGTCAGCTGGTCGGGCCCGCGCAACCGGGGGTCGTAGCGGGCCATCAGCTCGGTGAAGTGGCCGGCGGCCAGGTCGCGGGCCGTGCGGAGGTCCCCGGCGCCGGTCAGGCGGTCGACGCCGTACTCGCGGATGGTCTCGAGCATGCGGTAGCGGCCGGCGCCGGGCGCGAGCTGCAGCAGTGACCGGTCGACGAGGGTGGCGAGCAGTTCGGGGATCTCGCCGGCGGGGACCGCGGTGCCGGCGCAGACGGCGGTGGCGGAGGCCGGCGTGACGCCGCCGGGCAGGATGGAGACGCGTTCGGCGACCGTGCGCTCGTGCTCGCTCAACAACCGCCAGCTCCAGGCGATGACCGCGCGCAGCGTGCGGTGCCGCGGCGGCGCGGCACGGCTGCCGGTGGTGAGCAACCGGAACCGGTCGGACAGCCCGTCGGCCAGGTCGGGCAGTGACAGCGTACGCAACCGGGCGGCCGCGAGCTCCAGCGCCAGTGGCATGCCGTCCAGGCCGTGCACCACTCGCACGATGTCGGGCAGCGTGGTCTCGTCGACCTCGAACCCGGGTCGCACGGCGGCGGCCCGCTCGGTGAACAGGCGCACCGAGGCCGCGCTTCGGGCCTGTTCGACGCCGTCGTCCGGGCGGGGCAGCGCGAGCGGGGCCAGCGGCACCAGAGCCTCGCCGTCGATCGCGAGCGGCTCGCGGCTGGTGGCGAGCACCCGCAGCCCCGGACAGCGGGGGAGCAGCGCCGCCAACAGGTGGGCCACGGCGTCGATCAGATGCTCGCAGTTGTCGACCAGCAGCAGGCTCTCCCGGCCGCCGAACTCGCCGACCAGGACGTCCAGTTCCTCGCCCTGGACTCGCGTGCGAGCGGTGGGCATCGCACCGCCCCGCAGCCCGGCACCGGCGAGCACGGCCGTGGCGATCTTCGCCGGTTCGGTGACGGACGCCAGGTCGATGAGCCAGGCGCCGTCGCGGTACTCGTGACGGTGGCGGCGGGCGGCCTCCAGCGCCAGCCGGGTCTTCCCGGCGCCGCCGGGACCGAGGACGGTGACCAGGCGTCCGGTCGTGAGCAGGACACCGATCCTGGTGAGCTCGTCATCGCGGCCGATGAAGCCGGTCAGCGGTGCGGGCAGGTTGGTGGAGGCGAGCCGGCCGGGTTCGCTCACCGCGCTGCCGGCCAAGGCGCCTGAAGCCACTGCGCTATCGGCCCAGGGAACTGAGGCCGCCGGGCTGCCGGCCTGGGGGACTGAGGCCGCTGCGCTATCGGCCTGGGGAACTGAGGCCGCTGCGCTATCGGCCTGGGGAACTGAGGCCGCCGGGCTGCCGGCCTGGGCCTTTGAAGCCGCTGCGCTCGCGGCCGGGGCGCCCGAAGCCGTCGGGCCGATCTGGGCGCTTGGAGCCGGGCTTCCCGCCGGGGCGCCTCCGGACCAGGCGTCCGGCGCCAGGCCGGTCCGGCCGGGGCGCAGCAGGCGCAGATGGCGTTCCCGCATGGCGGTGCCCGGGTCGGCGCCGAGGAGGTCGGCCAGGGTGTGGCGGACCCGCTCGTACACGGCCAGCGCCTCGGCCTGACGTCCTTGAGCGGCGAGCGCGTCCATCAGCAGCGCCGCCGCCCGCTCGTGGACCGGCTGCTCGGCCAGCATCCCGCTCAGCCGGGCCGCGGCCGCCTCGGCCTGTCCCAACGACAGCTCGGCCTCGGCGAGGTCGGCGACCGCCTCGATCGACACGTGCCCCAACCGGGTCGCGACCGTCGGCGCGACCGCGGCGATGACCGCGGGTTCGGCGCCAGGGTGGTCGCCCCATAACGCCATGGCCTCGGCGAGCGCGACGCGCGCGGCCTGCGGGTCGCCTGCTCGCAGTCTCTCCCGACCGGCGGTGGTGAGCTGTTGGAAGCGCAGCGCGTCCACCTCGGCCGCCTCCACCGCCAGCCTGTATCCGCCGGCCACCTGCACGACCACGCCGTGGGCCGCGCCAGCGGGGGTGAGGGCGCGGCGCAGCCGGGAGACGAGGGTCTGCAGGGCGGGGGCGGGGCCGGACGGCGGCTCCTCGGCCCAGATCGCGTCGACCAGCACACCCGGCTCGACCGCGCGGCCACCGGCGAGCGCCAGCCGGACGAGCAGGCCCTGCAACCGCGCGCCCGGAACCGGCAGGACGGCGTCGCCGCGAGAGACCTGAAACGCGCCGAGCAGCGTGACGCGAAGCCGTGCAACCCCGTCCATTCCCCCATCTTCGCGTGCTCACCTGCCAGACCCGAAGCAGGGCGGCGATGCCAGGGCCGTGTCCGCCGGGGGTCCGCCGGGGGTCGGCCGGTGTCGGCCGGTGTCGGCCGGTGTCCGCCGGGGGTCCGTCGCGTGTCCGCCGCAGGTTTCCCCCCGTGTGCCCGCGGCGTGTTCGCCCCGTGTGTGCTCGGTGTGTGCTCGGTGTGTGCTTCGTGTCAGCGACTCGGCTCATTCTTCCCATGCCGTACCACCATCACCGACAACGGAGGCGACAGATGACCGAGACGAACGACGCCGGCAACTGGGTCAGGAGCTGGGGCGCCTCGCCCCAGGCGGCCCACGACGGGATCGGCTCGCTCGACGACCACCCGCCCCTCGCCGACGTGACCCTGCGCCAGGTGGTGCGCGTCAGCGGCGGCGGCCACCGGATCCGCGTCCGCTTCACCAACGAGTTCGGGACCGCCCCCTTCACCATCGGCGCGGCCCGGGTGGGCCTCGCGGTGGCAGGCGGCGCGGTCCGGCCGGGCAGCGAGCGCGTGCTGACCTTCTCCGGGGCGCCGGCCGTCACCGTCCCGGCGGGCGCGCCGATCCTCAGCGATCCGGTCGACCTGCCCGTGCCCGCCCTCGCCAAGCTGTCCATCAGCCTCTACCTGCCCGGGCGCGTGGAGACCTGTACCTGCCACGATCCCGCCCTGGAGACCGGCTGGACGATTCCGGGCAACGCCGTCGCCGCTCCTGCCGTTCCGGCGACCGCCGGGGTCCTGCCGGTGCGAGCCCTCATCTCCGCCGTCGACGTGCTCCCCGACGGCCCGGCCAAGGCCATCGTCGTGCTGGGTGACTCCCGTGCCGACGGCGCTGGCTCGACCCCGGACGCCAATCGCAGCTGGCCGGAGTTGCTGGCCGGACGTCTCGCCGAGCGGGGAATGGGCGCCGGCTACCTGTCCAACCAGAGCATCAGTGGCAACCGGATGCTCAACGACGGCATCGGCGCCGCCGTCCTGGCCCGCTTCGACCGTGACGTGCTTGCGACGCCCGGCCTCGGTTACGTGGTGCTCTCCGTGGGCGGCAACGACATCGGCATCTCCTTCGCGCCACGCGACGACGACGGTCCCCTCGCCGGCCTGCTGAAGATGTTCCCCGGCGCGCCGGTGACGACGGACGACGTCATCGCGGGCTACCGCCAGCTCGTCGCCCGGGCACGCGAACGCGGCGTGCGGGTCTACGCCACCACGATCGCGCCCTTCGAGGGCGCGGAGATCCATTCGCCGGAGGGCGAGAGCGCACGCCAGAAGGTCAACGAATGGATCCGCACCGGCGGCGCCTTCGACGCCGTGCTCGACTTCGACGCCGTCTGGCGAGACCCGGACCGCCCCAGCCACATCAGGCAGGACTTCCACTGCGGCGACCACCTGCACGGCAACGACGCCGGCTACCAGGCCCTGGCCGACTCCATCGACCTGTCGCTGTTCGGCTGAGCCGGCCCGAATCAGTCGGTCCGCGGCGTGACGACCGGTGATGACGCCTGAGGGCCGTCTCCACGGTGGTCCGGCGGCATCGGGTCAGGCGCGCAGTCGCGCGTTGAGCCGCGCCGCCTGCCGCGTGAGGTGATCGCGTTCGGGAAGGCTGGGCGCCGACCGGGCGGCTTGCGCGTAGAGCCGCGCCGCGGTGACCGGGTCACCGTCGCGCTCGTGCAGGTACGCCGCGGCGGCGGTGTGGCGGGGCAGGGTGGGGTCGAGCCCGGCCAGGGCGGCAAGGCCGGCCCGCGGGCCGTCGGCCTCGCCGACCGCGACGGCCCGGTTGAGGCGGGCCACCGGGCTGTCGGTGAGGCGCACCAGTTCGTCGTACCACTCGACGATCTGCACCCAGTCGGTCTCCTCGGCCGTGCGGGCGTCGGCGTGCAGCGCGGCGATGGCGGCCTGCGCCTGGTACTCGCCCAGGCGGTCGCGGGCCAGGGCGGTCTGCAGCACCTCGACGCCCTCGGCGATCAGGCGGGTGTCCCACAGGCCGCGGTCCTGTTCGGCGAGGGGGACGAGCCTGCCGTCGGGGCCGGTCCGCGCCGGGCGCCGGGCATGGTGCAGCAGCATGAGCGCGAGCAGGCCCGCGACCTCCTCGTGGCAGGTCGTGGCCGCCAGCTGGCGGGTGAGCCGGATGGCCTCGGCGGCGAGGTCCACCTCGCCGGAGTAGCCCTCGTTGAAGACCAGGTAGAGCACGCGGAGCACGGTGGCGACGTCCCCGGGCCGGTGGAACCGGACGCCCGAGACGGTCCGCTTGGCCCTGCTGATCCGCTGGGCCATGGTGGCCTCCGGAACCAGGTAGGCCAGCGCGATCTGACGCGTGGTCAAGCCGCCGACCGCGCGCAGCGTGAGCGCGACGGCCGAGGCCGGCGTCAGGGAGGGGTGCGCGCACAGGAAGTACAGCCGGAGCGTGTCGTCCACCGCCTCGGCCCGGCCGGGCGCGGGCTCGGTCTCGACGTGTACCTCTCGGTGCCGCCGGGAGGTGTCGGCGCGGGCGGCGTCGAGGAACTTGCGCCAGGCCACGGTGACCAGCCAGCCCTTGAGGTCTCGCGGCGGGTCGTCCGGCCACACGCGCAGGGCCTCGACCATGGCGTCCTGCACGGCGTCCTCGGCCGCCGCGAAGTCGGCTCCGCGGCGGACGAGGACGCCGATCACCGCGGGCACCAGCTCCCGCAGCAGAGGCTCGTTCACTCGGACACCGTTGGCGTCTCGCCGTAGAAGGGGCGCAGTTCGAGCCACTCGTGGATCGGCCTGCCGCCCGCGCCCGGAGCCGCGGACAGTTCGCCGGCCAGCTCCACCGCGCGCTCGTGGGTCTCGACGTCGATCACCATCCAGCCGGCGATCAGGTCCTTGGTCTCGGCGAACGGGCCGTCGGTGACCGGCGGCCGCCCCTCGCCGTCGTAGCGGACCCACGTGCCCTCCGGGGAGAGCGCCTGGGCGTCGACGAACTCGCCGGTGCGCTCCAGCCGCGCGGCGAAGTCACGCATGTACTGCATGTGGGCCGAAATCTCCTCCGGCGTCCACTGCTCCATCGGCACGTCGTTGACCGCCGCCGGCCCGCCGCGGTAGTGCTTGAGCAGCAGGTACTTGGCCATCGTTGTTCTCCTTGGTGTGGTGTCGGCCCATGGTGGCCGTGTTCACGCCGGGGACGGAGCCGCGCGCCGGTTCTCGACATCCCTTCGCGAAGAGATCGGGCGTCATGCCGAGGGCCGGGAGAGTTTGGCGGCCACGGCGTCCAGGACCCATTCCAGGCCGGTGGCGAAGGACGTCGCGGCGTCGGTGTCGGTGCCGTCGTGCACGAACTTGGCGAGCATGGGGAAGCGGCCCGTGGCCAGCATCCTGCTGACATGCGGGCCGAAGGCGCGCTGCCAGTCGTGTTCGGACAGGCCCGTGGCGCGCTCGGCCCGTAGGCCGGCGATCTCGCGTCTGATCGCTCCGATGACGTAGGCGCTGATGGTCTCCGCGGCGCGCACTACGGTGTCGAGGTCGGCGAGGCCGTCGAGGGCGGCCAGCGTGGCCTCGGTCACGGCGAGGGCGTTCGGACCCAGGGCCGGGCGGCCGCCGAGCAGGTCGGCGAACCATTGGTGGCGGAGGGTGGCCTGCCTGGTGCGGTGGGCGTGGCTGCGCAGCGCCTCCCGCCAGTCGCGGGGTGCCTCCTCGGGGAGGATCTCGGCGTGGACCTCGTCCACCATGAGGTCGAACAGCTCCTGTTTGGTGGAGATGTATCCGTACAGTCGCATCGGGCCGGCGTCCAGCCGGGCGGCCACCTTGCGCAGCGACACCGCCTCCAGTCCACCCTCGTCGGCCAGCGCGATGGCGGCGGCGACGATGCGCTCGCGGTCGAGCGGCGCGGGGCGAGACGGCGGCTCGGGCCGATCCCACACAGTCATGGCTACATCGTACTGTTGCGATACATCGTCTTATCCCAATACAGTGTATCGACATGAGACATCGTATCGCCGTGATCGGAGCCGGCCCCGCCGGCCTCACCTTCGCCCGCGTCCTGCACCGCCACGATCACCCCGTCACGGTCCTGGAACGCGATCCGGCGCCCGACGCCCGTCCCCCGGGCGGCACGCTGGACCTGCACGCAGGGATGGGCCAGCTCGCGCTGGACAAGGCGGGGCTGTTGACGCGGTTCCAGGCGCTGTCGCGTCCCGAGGGGCAGGCCATGCGCATCCTGGACACCGACGGCACCGTCCTGCGCGACTGGCGGCCCCGTCCAGGCGACCGGGCCAATCCCGAGATCGACCGCGGGCAACTGCGTGACCTGCTGCTCGACTCCCTGGACGTGCAGTGGGGGAGGGGCGTGACGCGGGTGGTGCCGGGGGACCGGGACGGCGTGCTGGTCCATTTCGCCGACGGGCGGCAGGAGAGGTTCGACCTCGTGGTCGGCGCGGACGGCGCCTGGTCCCGGGTCCGCCCGGCGGTCTCGCCCGCGACGCCGCATTACACCGGCGTCACCCTGGTCGAGACCTCCCTGGACGACGTCGACACCCGCCACCCCGACCTCGCCCGCCTGATCGGCGACGGTTCGGTGGCCGTGTACGGCGTGAACCGCGGCCTGGTCGCCCAGCGCAACAGCGGCGGCCACGTCAAGGTGTACGCCCAGTTCCGCGCGCCGCTTGACTGGCACGCCAACCCGGACCGGCATCTCGGCCTGAACCGGCGCACGAACCTGGACCGGGGCAGGGACGCGGACCTGGACGCGGGCGGGGACACGGACCTGGACGCGGGCGGGGACGCGAGCCTGGACCTGGCCGACGCCGAGGCCATGCGATCAGGCCTGCTGGCTCTGTTCGACGGCTGGGCCGCTCCCGTCCTGGACCTCCTCCGCTGCGGCACCGCCTTCGTCCACCGTCCCCTCCACGTCCTGCCCGTGGACCACACCTGGGCCCACGTTCCCGGGGTGACGCTGCTGGGCGACGCCGCCCACCTGATGCCCCCGCTGGGAGTGGGCGCCAACCTCGCGATGCTGGAAGGCGCCGAACTCGCCGAGTCCCTCGCCGCCGCCCCGGGTGATCTGGACGAGGCCGTCCGCGCCTTCGAGGAGCAGATGTGGGCGCGGGCCGGCAGGTTTGCGAAGATGACGGCGGCCGGTCTCGACCGCCTCGTGAGCCCGGACCCCGCCCAGGCCATCGCCCTGTTCGACGAAGTCCAGTCGTCCTGACCGTCAGCGGCGGCGTCGGCACGGTGGCCGCCACGACGGCCGAGCCCGCCGACGGCCGCGCCGGTCGGCGGCCCGCGCAGGCGGCCGACGGCTGATCAGCGCAGCTCCTGGATGCGGACCAGGTTGCCCGCGGGGTCGCGGAAGGCGCAGTCGCGGACGCCGTAGGGCTGCTCCGTCGGCTCTTGGACGACCTCGGCGCCGCTGGCCTGCACCCGGTCGAAGGTGTCGTCGAGGTCGGGGGTGGCCAACAGGATGCCGGCGTAGGTGCCCTTGGCCATCATCTCGGTGATGGTGCGGCGCTCGTCGTCGGTGACGCCGGGGTCGGCGCCCGGCGGCATCAGGACGATGGAGGTGCCGGGCCGGCCGGCGGGACCGACCGTGATCCAGCGCAGCCCCTTGAAGCCCACGTCGTTGCGGACCTCGAAGCCGAGGGTGTCGCGATAGAAGGCAAGGGCGGCTTCCGGGTCGTCGTGCGGCAGGAAGCTCGAATGAATGGTGAGGTCCATGCGGTTCAGGCTAGCTGCGGCTCGCCGACCGGCGCTTCTCGGATCCTGATCGGCCGGGTCACCTGTTTGGCCACGCAGGAGGGCATCCCCGCCGTCGCGCTCGCCGCCTGGCGCCGGTAGGTGCTGGGCGGCACCCCCACCAGTTCGGTGAAGCGGGTGCTGAAAGTGCCGAGGGAGGAGCAGCCGACCTCGAAGCAGACCTCGGTGACGCTGAGATCACCGCGGCGCAGCAGCGCCATCGCCCGCTCGATGCGCCGCGTCATCAGGTAGGAGTACGGCGACTCGCCGTAGGCGAGCCGGAACTGGCGGCTGAGGTGCCCGGCCGACATGTTCACGCCGCGGGCGAGCGCCTCGACGTCCAGCGGCCGGGCGTACTCCCGGTCGATGCGGTCGCGGACGCGGCGCAGCAGCGCGAGGTCGCGCCGGCGCTGCCTGAGCAGGAGTTCCTCGGGGGTCGAACTGTTGTGGTGCACGTCCTCATCCTCCCGAGCCGACCACCGGCTCGTCCACTCCAGGCTGCGCCGGTCGACCGGAAAACGCCGGAAACACATCGGGCGGACCCCTTCGCTCGCGGTGCCGTTGACGTTCCGGTCAGGTGCCGACGTAGGCCGCCAGGTGCTCGCCGGTGAGGGTGGACCGGGCGGCGACCAGGTCGGCGGGCGTGCCCTCGAAGACGACGCGGCCGCCGTCGTGGCCGGCGCCGGGGCCGAGGTCGATGATCCAGTCGGCGTGCGCCATGACCGCCTGGTGGTGCTCGATGACGATGACCGACCTGCCGGAGTCGACGATGCGGTCGAGCAGGGCGAGCAGGTGCTCGACGTCGGCGAGGTGGAGGCCGGTGGTCGGCTCGTCCAGGACGTAGACCCCGCCCTTGTCGCCCATGTGGGTGGCCAGCTTGAGCCGCTGCCGCTCGCCGCCGGACAGCGTGGTGAGCGGCTGGCCGAGGCTGAGGTAGCCGAGCCCGACGTCGGCCAGCCGCCTGAGGATGGCGTGCGCGGCCGGCGTGCGCGCCTCGCCGGCGCCGAAGAACTGCTCGGCCTCGGTCACCGGCATCGCCAGCACCTCGCTGATGTCGCGACCGCCGAACCTGTACTCCAGCACCTCGGCCTGGAACCGCTTGCCCTCGCACTCCTCGCAGGTGGTGGCGACGCCGGCCATCATCGCCAGGTCGGTGTAGACCACCCCGGCGCCGTTGCAAGTGGGGCAGGCGCCCTCGGAGTTGGCGCTGAACAGCGCGGGCTTCACGCCGTTGGCCTTGGCGAAGGCCTTGCGGATCGGATCGAGCAGCCCGGTGTAGGTGGCCGGGTTGCTCCGCCGCGAGCCTCTGATCGCCGCCTGGTCGACCGACACCACCCCGTCCCGGCCGGACACCGAGCCGTGGATCAGCGAACTCTTGCCCGAGCCCGCCACTCCGGTGATGACGGCCAGCACGCCGAGCGGGATGTCGACGTCGACGTCGCGCAGGTTGTGGGTGGCCGCGCCGCGCACTTCCAGCACCCCCGACGGCGTGCGCACCGACGGCTTGAGGCGGGCGCGGTCGTCCAGGTGCCGCCCGGTGAGCGTGCCGCTGCCTCGCAGCCCCTCGACGGTGCCTTCGAACACCACCTGGCCGCCCTCGGCGCCGGCGCGCGGGCCGAGGTCGACGACATGGTCGGCGATCGCGATCGCCTCGGGCTTGTGCTCCACGACCAGCACGGTGTTGCCCTTGTCGCGCAGCCGCAGCAGCAGGTCGTTCATCCGCCGGATGTCGTGGGGGTGCAGCCCGATCGTCGGCTCGTCGAAGACGTAGGTGACGTCGGTGAGCGAGGAGCCGAGATGGCGGATCATCTTGGTGCGCTGCGCCTCGCCGCCCGACAGCGTGCCCGACGGGCGGTCGAGGCTGAGGTAGCCCAGCCCGATCTCGACGAAGGAGTCGAGGCTGTGCCGCAGCGCCTCGAGCAGCGGCGCGACGGAGGGTTCGTCCAGGCCCTTCACCCACTCGGCCAGGTCGCTGATCTGCATCGCGCAGGCGTCGGCGATGTTGATCCCGTCGATCTTGGACGAGCGGGCCTCCGCGCTGAGCCGGGTGCCCTCGCACTCGGGACAGGTGGTGAAGGTGACCGCCCGCTCCACGAAGGCGCGGATGTGCGGCTGCAGGGAGTCGACGTCCTTGGACAGCATCGACTTCTGGATCTTGGGGATCAGGCCCTCGTAGGTGAGGTTGATGCCGTCGACCTTGATCTTGGTCGGCTCCTTGTGGAGCAGGTCGGCGAGCTCCTTCTTCGTGAACTTCCTGATCGGCTTGTCGGGGTCGAAGAAGCCGCAGCCGCCGAAGATCCGCCCGTACCAGCCGTCCATGCTGTAACCGGGGATCGTGAGCGCGCCCTCGTTCAGCGACTTGGTGTCGTCGTAGAGCTGGGTCAGGTCGATGTCGTTGACCGAGCCCCGGCCCTCACAGCGCGGGCACATGCCGCCGAGACGGGTGAAGGTCCGCTTCACGGCCTTGGTGTCGGCGCCGCGCTCGACCGTGATCGCACCGCTGCCCCGGACGGAGGGGACGTTGAAGGAGAAGGCGTTGGGCGAGCCGATGTGCGGCTTGCCGAGCCGGCTGAACAGGATGCGCAGCATCGCGTTGGCGTCGGTGGCGGTGCCGACCGTGCTGCGGGGGTCGGCGCCCATCCGCTCCTGGTCGACGATGATCGCGGTGGTCAGCCCGTCCAGGACGTCGACCTCCGGCCGGGCCAGCGTGGGCATGAACCCCTGCACGAAGGCGCTGTAGGTCTCGTTGATCATCCGCTGCGACTCCGCGGCGATCGTGCTGAACACCAGCGAGCTCTTGCCCGAGCCGGAGACCCCGGTGAACACCGTCAGCCGGCGCTTGGGGATCTCGATGCTGACGTCCTTGAGGTTGTTCTCGCGCGCGCCGTGCACGCGGATCAGATCGTGGCTGTCGGCGACGTGCGGCGCAGGCGAGTGCGTGTCCGGCCCGGTGGCCATGCTCATCGTTTCTCCATCTTGTCGGGCGGGCCGCCTGCGCGGTCCCCGCCGGGCGTCGCCCGGCGCGGTCCGACCGGCTTCGAGCGGTACCTGTAGGTCGTGCGTCGCCGGCGCGGGGACGCGGCGACGCCCCTCTGTCTACCTGATCCGCGGAGTGGGCGGTGATGCGCTCGGCCGACGACGTCGCGGACCGCGAAGCCGGGAGTGTGGCGCCATGAGGTCCGGGTGGTGCCGGGACGCCGCGGCAGCACTCGGACGAACGGTGAGTTCCATGGCCCTGAGGCTAGCTCCGGCCCGCTGACCGGCGCTTCTCGATTCCTGACCGGTGGTGACCGGTCGGGGTGGCCGCCCTGGACGCACTTCTGGGGTGATCTTCGCAGGCCCCGCGGACCGTCGCCGCGGCGGACACGACGAGGGCGGCACCCTCGTTGTGCCGAGGATGCCGCCGTCGTCCGGCGCGTGCGCCGTCGTGTCCTCAGTGGGTCACGAGGCGCTGCAGCTCAGTGCGGGTGTGGCCGCGCTGCCGCCGGCGGTGAATCCGAAGGTGGTCGCGGCGTTGCCGTTGAGCTTGCCGTTCCACGATTCGTTGCCGACGGTGACGTTGGCCCCCGAGCCGGACCGGACGCCGCTCCACAACTGGGTGATGGTCTGCGATCCGGGCCAGGTCCAGGTGACCGTCCAGCCGTTGATCGCGCTGGTGCCGGCGGTGACGGTGACGGTCGACTGGAAGCCGCCGGACCAGGAGTTCACCGTCTGGATCGTGGCCGCGCATCCACCGGGCGCCGGAGTCGGGGTGGGGGTCGGGGTGACGGTCGGCGTAGGAGTCGGGGTGACGGTCGGCGTCGGCGTCGGCGTGGGCGTCGCGGTCGGCGTGGGGGTGGGGGTGGCGCCGTCGTCGGTGAGGGTGGGAGTGGTCCAGTCGCGCCATTCGGCGAGATTGCCCTGGGCCTTGGAGGAGATGCGGATGGCGCCGGCGGCGTTGCCGGTTCTGGTGAGGAACTTCTGGATGTTCTGGGTGAGCGGGGTGCGCCATTCAGGGCGGTTGGCGCAATGGGTGCCGTCCTGGATGTCGGACCAGTAGGTGATGTTGGCGCCGGCGCCGAGGGCTTTGTAGACCTCGGCGCCGCCGAGCGCGGCGACGCCGGCGGACTTGGGGCCGAGGTTGGCGATGTGGGGGTTGTCCATGATGAACAGGCCGCGGGGGGCGATCATGGCGACCATCTCGTGGGTGTCGACGGGCAGGCGGGTGGGGCTGCCGGTGAAGGTGCCGAAGGCGTCGCCGAGCCAGGGTTGCTCGCCGTAGGCGCTGGACAGGCTCTGGGCGCCTTCGCCGGGGATGCCGCGAAAGATGGGGACGCCGGCGCTGCCCGACTCGATGGGCATGGTCAACGCGATGCGCTGGTCGAGCACGCCGATGACGAAGGCGCCTTTGCCGAAGCGGGAGCAGCCGGTGACGCCGACGGCGTCGGCTTTGAGGATGGCGCCGCCGGATCGTTCGATGACGTCGATGATGCGGCTGACGCCCCAGCCCCAGGCGGCGAGCAGGCCGGTGGGGCTGTTGGAGCCGTAGATGGTGTAGAACGCGCCTTGTTTGTTGTTACGGGGAGTGCCTTCCTTGCCGACGGCGTAGGGGTCGTAGGTGATGACGGCGGCGCCGGCGGAGCGGATGGCGGCGGTGTCGGCGCCGAAGCCGCCCAGGACGACCACGGCGGGGAAGGGGCCGGTGCCGGAGGGCAGTTGGACGCCTGCGGAGAAGCTGGAGGTCCGGCCGTTGTGCGAGACGTTGACGGTGATGTCGGTGCTGGAGACGGTGCCGGTGACGGTGGAGGGTCTGCCGGGCTTCTCGCCGTAGACGAACTTCTCGGCGAGTTTCTTGATCTCCTCGCGGCGGCAGCGCCAGTCGGCCTTGCTGGTGATGCGGGTGCCGTCGAGCTTCTTGAACGGGTCGGGGAGCCGGGGAGTGGTCGGCAACGACCCCGCGTCCGGCAGGGCGGGCACCGGGCAGTCGGCGCCCTCGTCCTCGACACCGGCCGCCGCCCAAAGGGCGGCCGTGGCGCGCGCGGGTGCGGCCTGGGCGTCTACCACCGTGAACGCCGCCCACATGGCCGCGAGCGTCACCGCCGCGAGCGTGACGACCACGGAGCGGATCCTAGAGCGGCCCGAGTTGATGACCACGAGGCCTCTCCTTCCGGTTGGGTGAGGGAAACGGCGACCGCCGATCGATGATCTGCGGCACGGGGCTGTGCGCCGTGCGCGTGTCCAGCCGCTGATCAGTCTGAAAATCTCGATGAAACGTGTCAATATTGCTCAGAAATATTTCAGGCGCGAGGGTTCCGATGGTCCTCTGAGCAGGTGTGGCCTGCGGAAGCCCGATGAAAGTTGCGGAAACCGCGAACCCGGATGCCGGTTCTCTGGTGACCCTGCCCGGCAAGCCGCCGGGGCTCGACCCACGACGCAGGCCCTGTGGGTGGTCCGGCCCGGGGCGGCGCCGGCGGCGATGCCCGTGTGGACGGGGGCGCGGGCGGCTCTTCGGCGACGAGGGGCCGTCGTGCCTGGTGGGAGGCCGGAGGTCGGTGGAGACCCAGCGGAATAAAACAGGGATATTTGTCCGATTTCCCAGGATGTGCTCTGCGAGCGACACGACGGCGGGGCCGTCCCGCACGGAGTGTGCTGATCAGCGAGTTGTACGGATACGAGTGGAAGGCGATTGCCATGCGCGCTGTGGTGCTGGAAGAGTTCGGCGGCCCGCTGACCCTGACCGAGATCGCGACCCCCGACCCCGGACCCGGCCAGGTCCTGGTGCGCGTCGAGGCCAGCGGCGTCAACCCGCTGGACACCAAGATCCGCGCCGGCCGGGCCGCCCACGCCCGCACCCGGCCGCCCGCCGTCCTCGGCATGGATCTGGCCGGGGTGGTCGAGCGGGTCGGCCCGCAGGTCACCGGTTTCGCCCCCGGTCAGGAGGTCTTCGGGCTCACCGGCGGGGTCGGCGACCTGCAGGGCTCGCTCGCCGAGTACGCGGCCGTCGACGCGCGGCTGCTGGCCCACAAGCCCGCGGCCCTGAGCATGCGTCAGGCGGCGGCGCTGCCGCTGGCGACCGTCACCGCCTGGGAGGGCCTGGTGGACAGGGCGGCCGTCCGCGCCGGCCACAAGGTGCTGGTGCACGGCGGGGCCGGCGGCGTCGGGCACGTGGCCGTCCAGCTTGCCCGTGCCCGCGGCGCCGAGGTGTTCGCCACCGGGTCGGCCGGGAGCCTCGCGGTGATCGGCCGCCTCGGCGCCGTCCCGATCGACTACGAGGCCACCGCCGTGGAGGACTACGTCGCCGAGCACACCGGCGGCGAGGGCTTCGACGTCGTCTTCGACACCGTGGGCGGGCAGGTGCTGGACGCGTCCTTCGCCGCGGTCCGCACCTACACCGGCCACGTGGTCAGCGCCCTGGGCTGGGGGTCGCACAGCCTCGCGCCGCTGTCGTTCCGTGGCGCCACCTACTCCGGCGTCTTCACCCTGCTGCCGATGCTGACCGGCCGAGGGCGCGACCACCACGGGGACATCCTGCGCGAGGCGGCGGCCCTGGCCGACGCCGGAGCCCTCACCCCGCTGGTCGACCCCCGCCGGTTCACCCTCGGCACCGTCGCCGAGGCGCACAAGCTGGTGGAGGCCGGCGAGGCCACCGGCAAGATCGTCGTTGACCTCACCGGCTGAACCGGCGCGGCGGTCGCCGCCGCCCCGCGTGTGATGACTAAGCGGGCCGACCGGGTGTCACTAGCGGCCGGTGCAGGTGAGGGAGGGGGTCGAGGGCGTGCCGCCGCCGAGGAAGCCGAAGGTGGTCGAGCCGGACGCCGGGACCGATCCGTTGTAGGAGGCGTTGGTCACCGTCACCGCGGAGCCGCTGGTGGACAGCGTGCCGTTCCACACCTGGCTGACCGTCTGTCCGCTGCCCAGGGTCCATCTGACGGTCCACCCGCTGATCGCCGAGCCGCCCGCGGTCACCGTGACCTCGCCCTGGTAGCCGCCCGGCCAGGAGTTGGTGGTGCGGTAGCTCGCGGTGCAGCCGCCCGCGGAAGGGGAGGGCGACGGACTGGGCGAGGGGGTGGGGGTCGGCGACGGGGAAGGCGTGGGTGTGGGTGTGGGTGACGGGGTGGCGGACGGGGACGGCGAGGGCGAGGGCGAGGGCGAGGAGCCGCCCGGCGGCACGTACGGGCACTTGTTGCGGTACATCGAGATGTTGCTGGAGTCCATCAACGGGCACAGGAACTGGGTGTAGCGGGTGTCGTTGTCGACGAAGATCTTCAGCCACGGGATCAGCGTCCGCATCTCTGTCGCGTTCGCCCTGGTGGCGAACAGGTGGTCCACGCCGGTTATCTCCACCCAGGCGCTCGGAGTCGAGGCCGGCAGAGTGGTGTACAGCCCGTTGAGGTAGGACTGCGTAACCGTCGTGTCCCTCTGCCCGGAGATGAACATCATCGGCACACGGTCATTGGCCAGACTCAGGTTCCCCGTGGGGGAGCCGGGCGCGAGCCCGACCGCGGCCTTCAGCGAGGGCCGCTGGACCGCCGCGAGCAGGACACCGGCGCCGCCGGCGGAGTGGCCGACCACCGACAACCGGCTGGAGTCGACCCGGTCGCGCACCGAACTGCGCTGAGTGAGATAGTCCAGCGCGGCGAGCAGCTGGGCGGCCCGGGCGTCGGCGCCGTCGGTGCGGCTGTTGGTCTCGATTCCGATGACGACGAAGCCGAAGGACGCGAGCCAGGGGCCCATCCAGGCTTCTTCGTTGGCGAACAGGGCGGAGTAGCCGGGCACGATCGCGACCCCGCCGAAGGTCCCCTGGCTGGTGTCGGTCGGATAGTAGATCACCCCGCTGCCGAAGCCGTTGCCCGACGGCACGCTGACCTGCGCGGTGGCGAAGCTGCCCCTGCTGGCGGCCACACTGGCCAAGGTCGGGTCGGGACCCCGCTGATAGGGATTGTCGGCGGCCGATGCCGGCCGGGTCACGACGGTCACCGTGAGCAGGCCGAGGATGACGACCGCCGCGGCCATCGCCCGCCTCACCAACCCGCCCTGTGAGCCGGGCCCTGAACGTGATCTCGTGGCGGCACCGGGCGCCGGAGTCTCGCTGGAACGTCGTCGCACTGTGGTGTTCCTTCTCCTCGAGTGAGCCCCTCATAGGGAGCTGCACGTGATCGCCGTCGCGGAGTGGTCCAAAGGTGCGGCGGTTCCCACCGCACCGGTCGCCTCTCCGTCCCGGCATCGGAACGCACACCACCACGCGGGCGTCGCGATCAGCGGCTCCCGCACCACCACCGGCAGGAAACCTCTTGGGGACTCAGTGTGGAAACACCGCCGAAACGTGTCAATATCCACAGGAAAGTTTCAGGACCCCATCCGGACGCGGATGTGTCCTCCATGCCGTGCCCCTCGGTCCCTGGTCACCTGGATCCTGCGATGGCTCCGTACGGCGTGCGGTGCGCCGGCGCGGGACGCCGGCCATGAAGGTGACTGAAAGTTTCAGCACAATCGAGGAGCCGGTCCGGTGCGGGAACGCCGATAGCACCAGATGGGCCACGCCGGACCCTTCGACGCTTCGGCCTGCTGCGCCTGGGCGCCGCTTGACGGCGCGTCCCTGTCTCGGATTTGCTCCACCCCACACCACCACCTCCGACCACCTGCCGGAGAAGGAGACGCGACTCGGCCACTGATGTGAACGCTAACAATGCAGCTCCGTCCAGACACGCCCGGTGATCGAGGGTGTCGCGAGCCACGGACCGACCCCGACCGACACGGATCGACACCACCTCGGCCTCAACGCCTCGTCCACCGGTGCGATCCACGAGGTGGGCGCGAGCGGTTTCGCCTGGACGTGCCGAACCGCGCCACCACCAGCGGCGTCCGGCTCCAGACCTGCGACGCCCCGCCGACCGGCGCTGGACCCGCGTCTTACCCGCAACCCCTCGGTCCGCCGGGCGAGGGCCGGCCCTTGAGCGGTCCGCTACCGCGTGCTCCGCGCCGAGCCGTCGACCGAGGGCATGCCCGTCGCCGGCGCCTGTCCCGAGCACCCGGGCGTGAGCAAGGGTCTCGCAGGCCGACGCCGTTCCGGCGCCTGTTTCGATGACGAAAGGACATGCCGTGAAACGAAGGCTCACCGCCATCCTCGCGGCCGCCGCCCTCCCTTTGGTGGTCGCGAGCGTGCTTCTGGGGATCCGGCCCGCCGCGGCCGCCTCCCTCACCCAGGTCACCGGATTCGGGACCAACCCCACCAACCTCAACATGTACATGTACGTGCCCAACAATGTCGCCGCACGGCCGGCGTTGCTGGTGCTGGTGCACTACTGCGGCGGCTCGGCGAGTGCGATCTTCAACGGCAACGGGCACGACTTCGTCACCGCGGCCGACCGCTACGGCTACATCATGGTCCTGCCCGAGGCCACTCGTAGCGAGAAGTGCTTCGACGTCTCCACCGCCGCCGGGCTCAAGCGCAACGGCGGCAGCGACTCCACCGGCATCATGTCGATGGTCGCCTACGCCCGCCAGCGCTACAACATCGACCCCGGCCGCATCGCGGTCAGCGGATTCTCCTCCGGCGCCATGATGACCAACGTCCTGGCCGCCCAGTACCCCGACGTCTTCACCGCCGCCTCGGCCTACTCCGGCGTCCCCGCCGGCTGCTTCGCCACCACCAACGGCTCACTGTGGAACAGCCAGTGCTCCGGCGGCCAGCTCATCAAGACCGCCCAGCAATGGGGCGACCAGGCCCGCGCCATGTACCCCGGCTACACCGGCCGCTACCCCCGCATCCAACTGTGGCACGGCACCACCGACACCACCCTCGCCTACCCCAACTACGGCGAGGAGATCAAACAATGGACCAACCTCAACGGACTCAGCCAAACCCCCGCCTACACCGACCACCCCCAGTCCAGCTGGACCCGCACCCGATACGGCGGCACCGGCAACCAGGCCCCCGTCGAAGGAATCAGCATCAGCGGCGTCGGCCACCAACTCCCCATGACCGGCCAACTCGCCTACGCCATCACCTTCCTCGGCCTCGACGGAACCTCCACCAACCCCACCCCCACACCGACCCCCACGCCGACCGTCACCCCCACCGTCACTCCCACGCCGACCCCCACTCCGACCGGTGGCGGCAACGGGGCGATCAGGGGAGTGGGCTCCGGCCGGTGCCTGGACGTGCCAAACGCGAGCACCACTGATGGCACCCAGGTCCAGCTGTGGGACTGCAACGGGCAGACCAACCAGAAGTGGAGTTCCACCTCGGCGAGCGAGATCAGGGTCTACGGCAACAAGTGCCTGGACGCCGGCGGCAGCGGCAACGGCGCCAAGATCCAGATCTACTCCTGCCACGGCGGCGCCAACCAGCAGTGGCGGGTCAACTCCGACGGGAGCATCACCGGCGTGCAGTCGGGGTTGTGCGTGGACGCCGTCGGCGCCGCCACCGGCAACGGCACCAAGATCCAGCTCTACTCCTGCAATGGCGGCGGCAACCAGAAATGGACCTGGGCGAGCTGATCGCCGAGTTCCATGACCGGCTCGGCTCCCGGAGCCGAGCCGGTACCCCGGCCGAGCCGGGCGGAGAGCGTGGCCGCGTCAGGGTCGGCTGATCACGGACGGCGTGGCGCGCCGCGCCTCGAAGGCGAAGGGGATGGCGGCCGCGCCGCACACCACGGCCGACAGCAGCAGCGCGCACGCCGGTCCGGTCGCCGGGCCGAGTCCCATGAGGGCGCCCATGGCCGCCACACCGAGCGTGGCGCCGGCCTGGCGGACCGCGTTGAGCATCCCTCCGGCGGTGCCGGCACCGCCCTGGGGCGCGGCGGCGACCACGGCCGTGACGACGGCGGGCAGGACGAACGAGACGCCGAACCCGCTGAGCAGCAGCCCCAGGGCGAGCACGCCGTACGCGGCGCCGGCCGCGACGGCCCATCCCAGGACGGCCCCTCCCGCGGTGAGCAGCGCCAGTCCGGCGACGATGGACGGGCGCGGGCCGAAGCGTGCCACGACGCGGCCGGTCACCGGGGGGTTGAGCACGAACGGCAGCGTCAGCGGCAGGAAGGCCAGGCCGCCGGCGGTCGCGCCGAGGTGGCGGTCGCCCTGGAGCAGCAGCGGCAGCACGAACAGGCCGCCGTTGAGGGCGAAGCCGACCGCAGCGCCCGCCGCCAGCCCGGCCCGCACGCCCCCGGCGCGCAGCAGCGCCGGGTCGAGCACGGGAGCCGGGCCGCGTCGCCCGAGGACCGCCGCCCCGGCCGCGAGCGGCACCACGGCGAGCCCGGACGCGGCGGCGTGCGCCCACGAACGCGAGCCCGCGGCGACCAGCGCGTCGGTCAGCAGTGCCAGCGCCCCGCCCGCCGCGAGCTGCGCCGGCCAGTCGATCCGCCGGTCGCCGCGCGGGTGGTCGGCCCACCGTCCGGCGACCAGGACGAGCACGAGCGCGGCGATCGGCACGTTGATCAGGAAGGTGGCCCGCCATCCGGCGAGATCGACCAGCGCGCCGCCGGCGACCGGACCGGCCGCCACCGCGGCGCCGCTGATGGCCGCCCACGCCGCCACCGCCCGCGCGCGTTCGGCCGCGGCGGGATAGAGCCGCGCGATCAGCGCCATGGAGGCGGGCACGCAGGCCGCCGCGGCGACGCCGAGCAACGCGCGCGAGGCGACCAGCCACCCGAGCGCCGGAGCCAGGGCCGCCGCCAGCGAGCCCAGGCCGAACACCGCGACCCCCGCGCGGAAGGCGCGGCCCGCGCCGTACCGGTCGGCGACCGCTCCCGCCGACAGCAGGCAGGCGCCGAAGACCACCGTGTACCCCGTGGTCACCCACTGCAGGCCCGCGATCGGGACGCGTAGCGAGGACGCCAGATCAGGCTCGGCGACCGACAGTACCGTCATGTCCAGCAACACCATGAAATATCCGAGCGAGATGCCCAGCAGCGCCGGCCACCGCCGACCGTCACGCTCTGTCCCGCGCGGCCGCTCGCCCGGTGGGCGCCCCCCAACCGGGCGGTCGTCCGTCACACGGTCGTCCGCGGGATGACCGTCGTGGCGGCCGTCCGGCGGATGGCCGTGCGCGGGATGGCGGCCCGTGGCGCGCGGCATGCCCGGCGAGGCGGAGGAGGAAGGGGGAGGAGAAGCGCTCATGCGGCAACTGTCCGCGCCGGCACGTCCGGCCTCCACCGCGTCGGACGAACGCTCCGTTCGGAATTTCCGAACGCCGTCCGCAGGTTGGGACACGCATGGAACTGCGCCAGTTGAGCATCTTCGAGGCGGTGGTGCGGCACCGGACGGTGACCGAGGCCGCCGTCGCGCTGGGGATGGCGCCCTCCAGCGTCTCGGCGCAGATCCGCGCTCTGGAGGGGGCGCTGGGCGTGGCGTTGTTCGAGCGCACCGCCAAGGGGATGCGTCTCACCGAGCCGGGCGAACGCCTGGTGACCTGGGCGGGCCGGCTGCTGGAGCAGGCCGGGCGGGCGCGCCGCGAGGTGAGCGGCGAGGCGGCCCTGTTGCGCATGGGAGCGCTGGAGACCATCGCCGCCGTCCACGGGCCCCGCGTGCTGGCCAGGCTGGCTCGCCGCCGTCCCGGCCTGCGCGTCGAGGTCCGGCCGAGCGTGAGCCGCGATGAGTTGCTGGCCGAGGTGGCCGCCGGGCGGCTGGAGGCGGCGCTGCTGATGGACACCGGCGCCGCTCTTGGAGACCTCGGTTTCCGCCCGCCGCGGGCGCCGCTGACCTTCGTGGACGTCGGCGCGGTCCCGCTCATCCTGGTGGCCGCCCCCGGCCACCGGCTGGCTGGACGTCCTGTCCTGGCCGCCGGGGAGCTGTCCGCTGAGCGGCTGCTGGTCAACGCGGAGGGCTGCTCGTTCCGGATGGCCGCCGACCGGCTCATCGGCCCGGACACCGAACGGGTGCGGGCGGGCGGGGTGGCGGTGATGCGCGCCTGGGCCGAGCAGGGGCTGGGCGTCGCGCTGCTGCCCGAGTTCGCCGTGCGGGAGGCGTTGTGCGCCGGGACGCTGGCCGGGCTCGCCCTCCCCGTTCCCGGCCTGAGCCTGCGGCTGGTCTGGCGGGACGACAGGGAGGACGTGCCCGGGCTGCGCGAACTGCTCTACGCGGCGGCGTCCTGAGCGAGCGAACTGGCGAACGGCCCGGTGTCAGCGGCTTCACCGATCAGAAATCCTCCGCCACGTCGTCAGTTCTGTTGGCCCTCGCACCGGTGGAAGGATTGATGACCATGACCGACCCCAGACCGCTGGGCGCCGACGAGGCCACGTTCCTCGCGGCGGTCCGCTCAGGCGACACGGCGCGGTTCGCACTCATCACGGAGCGCCACCGGCGTGAGCTGCAGGTGCACTGCTACCGGATGCTCGCGAACTACGAGGATGCCCAGGACATGACGCAGGAGACGTTCCTGCGAGCGTGGAACAAGCGGGAGTCGTTCAAGGGCCACGCGACCCTGCGGACCTGGCTGTACCGGATCGCGACGAACGCCTGCCTCGACTTCCTGGACAAGCGCAACGACCGCACACCCGTGCCGTCCGAGCTGCCGGACCCCGGCTCCGAGGTGCTTTACCTGCAGCCCTACCCCGACCGGATGCTCCCTGAGGACCCGCAGGAATCGGTGGTGGCGCGGGAAACGATCGAGCTGGCGTTCATCGTCGCCGTCCAGCACCTGCCGCCGCGGCAGCGGGCGGCGTTCATCCTGCGCGACGTCCTCGGCTGGCCGGCGTCGAAAGCCGCCGACGTCCTCGAACTGACCGTCGCATCGGTGACCAGCGCACTGCAGCGGGCCCGTGTGACGATGCGCGAGCAGCTGCCCGACCGCCGCCTCGACTGGCGGAGCCCCGCCACCCACGAGCTGTCGATTGACGAGCGCGGCGTGGTGAAGTCGTATATCGACGCTCACGAGCGCAACGACCTCGACGGGCTGATGTCCCTGCTGCGCGACGACCTGCGCTTCGCGATGCTGCCCGAGCCGGGCACCTCGGTCATCACGGCCAAGGACGCGGTGGACGGCTGGGTCTCCGGTGGGCTCTTCCAGCGCGGCCACGACGACTGGCGCTGTATCACCACGACGGTCAACCGCATGCCTGCCGCCGTGCTGTACCTCCGCACCCCCGACGACCCGGACTACCGGCTATTCACCATCGCTGTCCTGCACATCGTCGACGGGAAGATCGCCGAGCTCACCGGATTCGACGCCGCCGACAAACCATGGCTGGGCCTGCCCCCGACACTGTGATCAGAGGAGTCCCGATCGTCGAGGAGTCCAGCGCACGGGCCGCCGTCACCGAAGTCACCGCGGAATGAGCACCCCGACCAGCTGAACACCAACGCGACAACGCGAACACCACCGCCCCGCCGGCGTTGCCGGCGGGGCATCTTCATGCCCGAAGAACATCGTCACGATCGACGACGCCGTCGTCCCTCATCTCCAGCGAGTCGGTCAACAGCTCACTCGGAGCGCGAGGAAGGGCCCGGGGAAGGTTCCCTCATAGCCGAAGGTCACGGTGAGCACGCCAGGAAGGTTTCGACCTGGCCTCACGAGCCCAGGACCCGGCCTCACGAGCCGAGCATCTGGCCCGTGCTCATCGCCTCGTCTCGTATCGGGTCAGTACCACGCCGCCGGGGAACGTCCGCGTCTCCACCAGGTTGAGGTTCACCCAGCTGTCCAGGGCCGTGAAGAACGGCGTGCCGCCGCCCAGCAAGACCGGTGCGGTGACCAGCACGTACTCGTCGATCAGCCCGGCCCGCATGGCCGCTGCGGCAAGTGTGGCGCTGCTGATGTCCATGGGGCCGCCGTCTTCGGCCTTGAGCCGGGTGATCTCGGTGACCGCGTCGCCGGTGACCAGGCGGGTGTTCCAGTCGACCTTGTCGATCGTCGATGAGAACACCACCTTCGGCATGTCCCGCCAGCGGCGGGCGAACTCGATCTCCGCCGGGGTGGCGCCGGGCTGCTGGTCGGCGGTCGGCCAGTGGGAACTCATCGTCTCCCACAGTTTGCGCCCGTACAGCGCCAGGCCGGTCGCCCCCACCCGGTCGGACCACCACTGGAACTGCTCGTCGCTCGGTACGCCCCAGCCGAGTTCGTCGCCGGGCGCGGCGATGTAGCCGTCTAGGCTCAGGTTCATGCCGAAGATCAGTTTCCGCATCGTGCCAGCCTCTCGTGAGTCGATCTCACACGTACAGACGGGCACGGCGCGGAAACCTAATCGGTGCGCGATCTGCGTCCGCAGGTAGCCGGCCCGGCCGGCGGCCGTGCTGCGGTCCCTGCGGAACCCGACCGAAGCCGAGGAGGACCGCGGCCGCCGTGCGGGATCTGGATTCACCGGCCACGCGGAGCGGGTTGGGTGTCGGTCACAGATGAGGGCCCAGGAGCAGCCGGGTGGCTCGGTCGCCCATCCGCAGGTGCGCCGCCGGGTCGGGGTGCACTCCGTCGGGCAGCGACCTGGCCTCCTCCGGTCCGAGGAGCTCGCGCCCGTCGAGGTAGTGCAGCGCCGGGTCGGCGCGGACGTCGACGACCTTGGCGAGCAGCGTGCGGACACCGGTCAGGGTCAGCGCTCCGGCGCCCGGGGACCCCAGAGCGTGTTGGCGTCCGGTTTCCGGGTCGGGTGCGGTGGGTCCGGCCATGGTCTCCAGTTCGGCGAAGGGGGTCGGTGAGATGAGCACGACCGGAGTGTCCGGGTGGCCTTCGCGGATCGTGTCCAGGAACCCGTGCACGGCGGGGACGAAGGTGCGCTCTCGCATCGACGCCGACCCGACGATGTTGATCCCGACCTTGAGGGTGATCAGGTCGGCCGGGGTATCCCGGATGGCGCGGGCGACCTCCGGGTCGAGTACGGCGTTGCCGCCGAATCCGAGGTTGGTCAGCGCGGCACCGGTCGTCAGGGCGGCGATGGCCGGCCAGGTCAGGGTGGGGGCGGGCGCCTCCAGGCCGTGGCTGATCGACGAGCCGTAGTGCACCCATGCCACGCCGGTCGGCGGGGTCGGTGCGAGCAGCGGCGCGTCGGCGCCGAGCGTGCGCAGTTCGACCGTCGCGCTGTGCGGCAACCAGATCTCGACTTCCTTGTCTTCTGGTGGCAGATCGTCGAAGCGCACGATTTCGGGGGGTCCCGGGGTGAGCCGGACGTCGGCGAAGTCGACGGCGAGACTCAGCACGTCTCCGGCCGTGGTCGGCACACGGGCGAGCACGGTGCCGTCGACGGCGAGGTCGAACGATGCCGGCAGCGGACCCGCACCCATGTCCGGCACGGTGACGTGCACGCCGAGGGCCAGCGACCGCGCTGCCGTGCGCAGGCGCAGGCGAACCCCGGCCGCATGCGAGACGATCAGGTCCATCCAGCCGTCGTGCAGGCGCGGCCGGGTCCAGGCCGGGAGCCGTCGGGGGCGGACCCCGTCCGGGGTGCGTTCCAGATCGAGCGCGCCGAGGATCGCGACCCGGTCGTCGGGCAGGCAGATGTGGTGGGTCATGCGGTGTGCTCCATATCGTGGTCGGAAGTGATCGCCGATGGGGTGTCAGGCGTCTTGGGGGACGGTGTCGTCGATGGAGGTGGCCGCTCGGTCGCCGGCGGCGCGCCGGGTGCGGACGAACCCCCAGCCGACCAGGGCCGCCGCGACGAGGGTGAGGGTGAGGCCCGCCGTGGTGACGGCCTGGTGGAACTCGCCGGTCTGCCCCGGGCTCCAGGGGGACGCGGCGATGTCGCCGGTGAACACGATGGCGAGGATGGTGCCGGTGACGGCGATGCCGATGCCGGAGGTGATCTGGGAGGCGGTGTCGACGAGCGCGGCGCCGATGGTGGTCCGGTTGCCGGGCAGGCCCCGGACCACGTTGAGCCCGGCCACGACGCCGACCACGCGCATCCCGGCCGCCACGAGGACGAGCGCCGTCGCGATCCACAGGTAGCCGAACCGGCCGAGCAGGCCGTAGACGGCCAGGCCGGACACGACCGCCGCGGCGCTGGTCCAGGCGGCCCGGTCCAGGCCGACGCGCTGCACGAACGGGTTCACGAACGGGCTGCCCGCGAGGAGGACGACGACCTGCGGCAGCATCCCGACAGCGGCCAGCGCGGGGGGCCAGCCCCAGTCGAGCTGTAGTTGCAGCGTCACCATGTAACCGAGTCCCGCGGTCGCCAGCCCGGCGGCGGCCTTGTAGGCCAGGCCGCTGGAGACCAGGGGGAGGGCGAGGAGTTTCAGGTCGAGCAGCGGATGGCGGGTCAAGCGCTCGCCCAGGACGAAGCAGATCGCCGCCGCCGTGGTCGCGGCGGTGGCCGCCCAAGGCACCCAGGAGCCGGCGCCCTGCTCCACGAACAGCGTCGGCGCGAGCAGCGCGAGCACGATCGTCGCCGTGCCCAGCAGCATCCCGGGGACGTCGAGGGGGTCGCGGTGGAGGCCGCCCGGGTCGTCGCCGGTGAGGCCGTGCCGAACGCAGAAGAACGCCAGTACGGCGATCGGCACGTTCACCAGCAGCAGGACCTGCCACGGTGCGATCGCCAGCACCAGGCCGCCCGCCGTCGGGCCGATCGCGAGCCCGACCAGGCCGACGGTCGAGATGAGGGTCAGCGCGCGCACGCGCAGGCCGTCCTCGTCGAACAGCCGGAACGCCAGCGCCATCGAGCCCGGGGTCGTCATCGCCGCGGCGACCCCCATCGTCGCCCGCACGGCGATCAGTTGCCCGGCGGTGGTGACCACGGCGGTCGCCAGGCTCGCCACGCCGAGCAGGGCCAGGCCGATCAGCATGATCCGCCGCCGGCCGAACCGATCGGCGATCGCGCCGAACGCGAGCATCAACCCGCCGAACACGACCGCATAGGCGCCCGTCACCCACTGCAACGCGGTCGTCGAGGCGTCCAGGTCGCGTCCGATCACCGGTAGTGCGACGTTCAGGATCGAGTTGTCCAGCATCTCGAACAGGAACACCGCCGACAGTCCCGCCAACGCGATCCACGCCTCCCGCAGCGACCGGGGCGCGGTCGTCTCACGCATGGAGGACTCTGTTCACGTCGTGATCGGTACGGGCGCGGTCCGGCCGCTCGCGCGGCCGGCTGAGCCCCGCACCGGCGACAATGAGGGTTGTTCGTGCGAAGATCATGTCACTAGGTTAATCGACTAAGTTAAGTGACACAAGTAAGTGGGGGGTCGGGATGCCCAGGACGGGAGCACGAGGCGGACCGCAGACGCGTGCGAAGATCTCGGCGGTCGCTACCCGGCTGTTCGTGGAACGTGGATTCGACACGGTCACGGTCACCGAGGTCGCGCGGGAGGCCGGGGTCTCGGCGGTGACGGTCTTCAAGCACTTCCCGCGGAAGGAGGACCTCCTGCTGGACCGCGGGGTCGACGCCGTCGAGCTCCTGCGTTCGGCGGTACGCGACCGCGCCCCGAACACCGGGGTACTCCGATCCCTGCGCGACATGGCGTTCGGGTTTCTCGACGAACGGCACTCCCTGTCCGGCCTCAAGGACGGGTCCGCTCCCTTCTTCCGGACCGTCTCGGCTTCGCCCGCGCTCATCTCCCGCGCCAGGGAGATCGCCTCCGGCCTCCAGCAGACCCTCGCCGACGAGCTCGAACACGACCCGGCCTTCGACGGCGACGCCGCGCTGCTCGCCGCTTTCTTCGTCGCGGGCTACACCGTCGTGCTGGTGGAGACCGCTCGGCGCCTGATCGCCGGAGAAGCGGCCGACACCGTCGCAGACGAGCACCGTGCCCGCCTGGAGCGCCTGTTCGAAGCCCTCACCAGCGGAGTCGTGCCCCAGCCTTGAGGCTCGCCGCCGCGCGCGGCGGGGGGCTTGTGCAGCAATCGAACGGCCAGCGGAGTTAGCGGCCGGGGCGAGCGGATTCACCGCCGTGCCGAGACCAGGTATTCGCACCCGAGCCGGAACGGCAGGGTCGGCGAGTCGGGTTCCATCGCCCTGGCGAGCAGGAACTCGTCCAGTTCCTTGAGCTCCAGCGTGGTCGGCGGCCGCCACCCCAGATACTTCGCCACCAGCCGCGAATGCCCGGTCCGCGTCTTCGCCCGCCGCCCGCACGAGCGCAGCCGGGCCGGGTCGACGCCGGGCTGCTCGGCCGGCCTGGCCACCGCCACCGGGGGGACCCCTACGCGGCGGCGGCCTGAGCGGCGGTCAGCGGCCCGCCGTCCGAGCGTGCTCGTACGCCTTGCCGAGCGCCGACAGGAACAGCTCGGCCGGCTGTGCTCCGGACACGGCGTAGGCGCGGTTGAGCACGAAGAACGGCACGCCGGTGACGCCGAACTCGCGGGCCTCGCGGATGTCGGCCTCGACGTCGTCCAGGTGAGCGGTGCCGGTGACGACGGCGCGGGTCTCGTCCTCGGGCAGCCCGGCCTCGACGCCCAGCCGGACGAGGGTCTCGGGGTCGTCGAGGATCTGACTCTCGATGAGCTGGGCGCGCAGCATGCGCTCGTGGACCTGGCCGCCCAGCCCGTGCTTGCCGGCCAGGTGCGTGACCCGGTGGGCGTCGATGGTGTTGACCATGATGGAGCGTTCGAGCTCGTAGGCCAGGCCCTCCTCGGCGGCCAGCGCGGTGACCTGCGCCTGCATCGCCCGCACTTGGGCGGCCGTGCCGCCGGTCTTCTCGGCCAGCATCTCGGGCACGGGCTTCCGCACCCCGCTGGGGAAGGTCGGGTCGAGCTGGAAGCTGCGCCAGACGACCTCGACCTCCTCGGCGTGGGGGAACCGCTCCAGGGCGCGCTCCAGGCGCCTCTTGCCGATGTAGCACCAGGGGCAGACGACGTCCGACCAGACCTCGACGCGCACCGTCTTCGGCTCGCTCGCCGTGCCCGCCCCGTTCACCGGCACGTCCCGTCCGTGCACACGGCCGCGGAGTCGTCGCCGAGAACGATCAGCCCCGGGACGGCGGCCGGGACGCCGGGAGCGGCGATGACCGGCGCGGACGCCGCCTCGCGGTCGCCGCTGGAGGAAGGCGCCGGCTCGGAGGCCGCGGCGGGCGCGGCGGGCGCAGTGGGCGCAGTGGGCACGGTCGGCGCAGTGGGCAGGGTGGGCACAGGGGGCCCTTTCTGTTCGGCGCCGCGGTCGGCGCTGGTGGTGCTCGGACGAAGGTCGCCGGTCGGTTCGCAACCGTACCCGGCAGGATGATGTGTCAACCAATGGGGGAGCATGAGAGGTCAGGCGGCGGGGTCAGGGATGATCGGGAAGTTGTGCCGGAACACGTTGCCGGGGTCGTAGGCGGCCTTCACCCGCCGCAGCCGCCGCAGAGTAGCCGGTGGGAACGCCTTGGCCAGCAGGTCGTCGTCGCCGTGCGACTCGAAGCTCAGGTAGATCGCCTCGACGCCCAGCCGCTCCCACCGCTGCTCGGCCTGCGCGCCCCCGGCCTTCTGGAACACCCCGGTGAGGGAGAAGTTCTGCGTGCGGTGGGCGTACGCGGTCGCCTCCGGCGGGGTGTCGTTGACCGCGCCGCCGACCGAGCGGACCTGCACCATGCCGGTGCCGCGCTCGCCGAACAGGCCGGCCAGCACGGCGCAGGTGGGGCCGTCGAGGTGCTCGACCAGGGCCGATCGCATGCGCGTGCCCGACTGGCCGTGGTGCTGGTTGTGGTGCGGCGCGACGATCGCGGCGTAGGGGGTGAGCTGCGCCTGCTGCTGCAGCACGGGGCCGAGGCCGAGGAAGGGCTCGATGGCCGAGACGGCGGCGTCGGTGTCGTCGCCGGCCCAGACGAGCAGGCTCTGGGCGACGATCGGCTCTCCCCGGCCGGTGGGGAACACCGAAAGGAACGCCGTGAGCGCGCGCGGGCTGTCCTCGACCAGCCGTCCGAAGCCTTCCAGGAACCCCGCGGTGTCGGAGGCGTCGTGCACCAGGGCGGCGAAGACGACCTCGCCCACCTCGGCGGCCTCGATGTCCAGGGAGGTGACCACGCCCATGTTGCCGCCCGCGCCGCGAAGCGCCCAGAACAGGTCGGGATGGTGTTCGGCGTCGGCCCGCACGACGCGGCCGTCGGCCAGGACCACCTCGGCGCCGACCACGTGGTCGATGGTCAGCCCGTAGGAGCGTCCCAGGAAGCCCTGCCCGCCGGCGGTCGCCAGGCCGCCGACGCCGACGTCGCCGTAGTCCCCCGAGCTGATCGCCAGCCCGTGCGGCTGGAGGACCTGCGCCACCTCGCCCCAGCGTGCTCCCGCGCCCACGCGCACCAGCCGGCGCGCGCGGTCGAGCACCTCCACGCCGTTCATCGCGCCGATGTCCACCACGATGCCGCCGTCGTTGGTGGAGCGCCCGCTGATGCCGTGGCCGCCGCTGCGCACCGACAGCGGCGCCCGCTGCCGCTGGGCGAACTCCAGGGCCTCCGCGACCTGTCCCGCCGTGGCGGGGCGCAGCACCAGGCCGGGGGAGCCCGGCCAGACGTAGCTGGAGCGCACGCGCCAGTAGTCGCGGTCGCCCGGTTCGACGGCCGATTCCGACAGGGAGGCGGGCAGGGCGTCGTAGTCGATGCCCGGGCTGCGCAGCGCCCGCGCGCGTGCGGGTCGCGACGGTCCGGTGGAGGGCGGTGTGGACGAGCGCTCGGCGGCGACGGCCTCCCGCAGCGCGGGGGCCACCTCCTCGGCAAAGGTCTGGATGGTCTGCGGGTCGTCGGAGGCGAGGATGAACGTGCTGACGCCCTCCTGCAGCGCCAGCGGCAGCAACCGCTCCACCCACACGGCGGGCGGGCCCTGCAGCAGGCCGCCGCCCTCGGCGCCGAAGCCGCCCTCCATGAGGTTGAGCAGGCGGCGCACCTCGCGCGGGTCGCGTCCCGCCTCCTCGGCCGCCTCATCGATGATCTTGTTGCCGCCGGCGACGTCGTGCGGGGTGAGGTACCCGAGGCTGGGCAGCCAGCCGTCGGCCTTGGCGCCGACCAGGCGCAGCATCCGCGGCTTGTAGGCTCCGAGCCAGATCGGCACCTCGTGCGCCGGCGCGGGCCCGCGCTTGGCCCCGCGGACGGTGTAGTGGGCGCCCTCGACGCGAAGCACGCGGCGCTCGCCGGCGTCCCACACTCCGCGGATCACCTCGATGGCCTCGCCGAGGGCGTCCACGGCCTGGCCGGGGGACAGCCGCCGGCCGCCCATGGCCTCGATCGCGTCCCAGAAGCCGCCGGCGCCCAGGCCCAGCTCGACGCGTCCGCCGGACAGCAGGTCGAGGCTGGCCACCGACTTGGCGAGGACGGCCGGCAGGCGCAGCGGCAGGTTCATCACGTCGCCCGCCAGGTGGACGCGCTCGGTGCGGGCGGCCACCCAGCTCAGCAGCGTCCAGGTGTCCAGGTGGGCGGGCTGGTAGGGGTGATCCTGGAAGGTGACCAGGTCCAGTCCGGCCCGCTCGCTCAGCTGGGCGAGGGCGACGGCGGCCTCGGGGCGGCCGCTCTGCGGCGTGATGAACGACCCGAACCGTAGATCGTGGCCATAGTCGGGCATGGGGGCCTCCGCCGGAAAACTGGTAGATATGTCAACCGTACCTCGGTGATGGATGACGTATCAACCTCGGCGTCGTAGGCTGGGGCGCATGACCGTGCAGCAGCAGCCGCCGGCGACCGCCCGGCTCTCGGAGCTGGACGCGTGGCGCGGCTACACCGCCGTCCACGCCCAGCTCGCCGCGCACATGGCGCGTGAGCTGACCCGCGCCACCGGGCTGTCGGAGGCCGACCACCAGGTCCTGGACGCGCTGCTGGACGCCCCGTCGGCCCGCATGCGCGCCCTGGAGCTGCGCTGGACGCTGCAGTGGGAGAAGAGCCGCCTGTCCCACCAGGTCGCCCGCATGCGCTCACGGGGTCTGCTCGAACGCGACGCCTGCACCGAGGACGCCCGCGGCTGGGACATCAGCCTCACCGCGGCGGGACGGCAGGCCGCGGCGCGCGCGCGGGAGGTGCGGGAGGAGTCGGTGCGCCGCCTCGTCGTGGGGACGCTCGGCGCCGAGCGCCTGGCGCACTTCGCCGAGGCCGCCACCCTGCTCGCCGCCCGGCTCCAGCAGGCGGCCGAGCAGGACCCCGACTGCCGCGCCGCCCGCGCCGCTCTCCACCCCGAGCACCCCGAGCACCCCGAGCACCCCGAGCACCGCGAGCACTCGGAGCACCGCGAGCACTCGGAGTAAACCGGAGTATTCGCTTAACCGGAGCACTTCGAGTAACCAGAGCACGGGGCTTGAGCAGCAACCGAACGGAAAACGGCGTTAGCGAGCCGGTTCAGGCGGAGTTACCGCCGTTGGCCGTTCAGATGCGGGTGGCGTAGACCCGGTGAGCTTCCCGTTCGGCGGGGCCGGCGGTGTCGGCGGCCAGGGCGGAGCTCTGCTGGAGTGCGGCGTTGTGGAGTTCGAGTGGGGCGGTGAGGCGGACGGTGCGGCGCGGCTACGTGGAGCTCCTGACCGGGTGAACAGGCCTATGCTGACGCGGAGGGTGACAGGGAGCCGACCCCGACATCGGCGCACTGGTCATCCTGTTCGAGCGTCCCTCCGGCGATCGCGATCGCACCGACGACGACATCGCCGCGCCGGATCAGCCGAGCGGCCCTGCCGGTCACGATGGGTGTTCCCGCCACGTCAACTATCTGCGCGAACACCGCCGGGTAGGCCTGCTGCAAGCCCATCAGGTCACTGTCGTCGCGACGAAACAGCGCAACGCTGGATGCTTTCGCCGGGGCGATACGGGCCGACATCGGAGACGCGCCGTCCATGCGATCGAGAACCTGCAGGTGCCCGCCGCCGTCGACGATCGCGACCGTAACCGTCGCGCCGATTGCGGCAGCGTGCTCGCGCACGCGGTCGCTGACGGCCCGAGCCTCGTCCAGAGTGAGCGACATCGTTCCTACCTTCAATCTCTTGGTTCGACCAATCTTGGTCGAACCAAGAGTATACCCAGGTTCGTTGGGTGGACCAAGGGATTGGCTTAAACTGCGTGCGTGGAGATGAACGAAGCGCCGGCCCGTCTGCGCCGCAAACCCAGCTGGCTGATCAACAGGGCTTCCGCGCGGGCGCATCGACTCATCAAAGAAACGATGGCCGCTGCCGGTGGGCACGCCTATCACTTCGCGATCCTCGCCGCGCTGGACGAGTTCGGCCCGAACAGCCAGGTGCAGATCGGCCAACGATGCGGAATCGACCAGAGTGACATGCACACGATGCTCAATGAGCTGGTAGAACAAGGCCACGTCGCGCGTGCCCCAGACCCCGCCGACCGGCGCCGCAACCTGGTCACCCTGACCGCCGCCGGGCGACGACGGCTCGAAGACCTGGATACGACACTCACGAGGGTTCAACACGACATCTTGGACGCCCTGTCGGCCACCGAGCGTGACACGCTCACCGGCCTGCTCACCCGTATCCTCGGCTAGCCTTCGCCTCCACTCGGGAGATCGGCAGATCAATTCGCCCAGTTCGGCTCGTTCGAGGAACTCCTGGACACGGAGGGCCCGGCGAAGGTCAACCCGGCGAGCCCCCGACCAGCAGCTCGCCAACATCCGCCGCATCTACGGGCCGGAGAAGAAGCCCTCGACGTGCCGGCCATCGTCGCAGCGCCGGCGCTGGCGCCGGTGCCGTGGTCGCGGCCGTGACACGACCATGACGCGGAGCGCACGAGGCGGGGACACGGCCGGTCGACAGTGAATGGGGTCGGCGGGCGAACCGCCGATGAGCCACCGAGCGTGCGGCGAAGCCCGGGGCCGTCCGCGCCGGGTCGATGGTGTGCGGGCCCGGATGGTCCCGGCGACTTCGGCCTCGCCATCAAGCAGGCGAGATGAGCCGGCCCGGGCTGCTGGGACCGTCCGCGCCGGCTGGAGGCTCCGGCGAAGGTGATCAGGAAAGGGAGAAGGCGTTGGTGAATGACGCAGGATGGGACCGGCGTTCGGTGTTGCGGGGCGCCGCCGCGCTGGCCGGTGCGGCCGCGACGGCGCCGCTGCTGGGCGGGGCGGCCACGGCGCCGGCCGCCGGCGGTGACGCCGACGCGCTGTTCAGATCCGGGAGGTTCGAGCAGGCCGGCTGGGCCTACGAGGAGATCCTGAGAACAGACCCCGCGAATCTGCACGCGGCCCGACGGCGCGGTCATGTGGGGCTATTGGCCAACAGGTTCCCCGACGCCGAGAAGTACCTCACGATGGCCCTCAGCCTGGCGCCCGACGACAAGGACGCCAACTACTTCCTGGCCGACTGCTACATCAGGCAGGACAAACTCTCCCAGTCCGCGCCACACTGGCGCGCGGCCGGCGAGGAAGCCTACGCGACGTGGTTCGCGGCGGTCAGCGGCGAGGCGTATCAGGTCCACGGCGACATCGCGCGGCTGCCATGGCAGCAGGTGGACCCGATGCCGCTGGTGGAGGCCTCGGTCAACGGCGGGCCGCCGAAGCGGTTCACCTTCTACACCGGCGCCCCGAATCTGGGCATGCGCGCGTCGGTGGCCAAGGAGGCCGGGCTGCGCCCGGTCGCCAGTCAGAAGATCGAGTACGAGAACAACGTCATATGGGCGTACTACGGGGTGCTGGACTCCTTCACGCTGGGCGGCATCGAACTGCGCAACGTGCCGGTGGGCTGGTCGTCGACGGAGTCGGGCGAAGACGTCGACACCGACAACGACGGCCTGATCGGCACGTGGGTCTTCTACCACCTGCTGACCACCTTCGACTACGCGGGCCGGTCGCTGATCCTGCGCCGCAGAACCCCCGAAACGGCCAGGAAGGCACGCGCCGCCGCCCTCCAGGCGGGCGCGGCGCCCCTGCCGCTGTGGCTGGCCCGGGAGCAATATCTGCACAGCACGGGCACCATCAGCGGCGTCGCCGGCTCCCGCACAGGGGTGGTGGGCGTGAACTTCGGCGGAGGGGGCGAGATGTCCGCGGTCGTGTTCGGGGACACGGCCGAGCGGCTGGGAATCCGCAGCGACCACGACCGCCCGCTCGGGACCTTCGCCCACAGCCACCCGGCCGTCACCTACCCCTGCTACCCGAAGGAGATCCGCCTCGGCGGCGCCGCCGCCAAGGAGATCTACTGCGAGAACCACCCAGGGGCCGAGGTCGCCCCCCTCGGATTCGACGTGCCGGCCGCCTTCTTCCACTGCTTCTACAAGCCCTGCAACGTCACTGTCGACTTCACCGACATGAAGCTCTACATCGCCCGCGGCAAGGCCACCTGATCGCCGCGACGGCACGAGCGCTCTGAGAGCCGGATCATTCTCCAAGCGGCGAGGCCGTTCCCCGGGGTCCCCGATCCCGGCTCCGCGAGCCCGAGCGTCCCGGCCGGAGATGGGACTTTCGTCAGGGGTGGTCGTGGCCGATCCTCCGATCTTTGCGCGGCCGCCGGTCCCTAGGTTCTCCACCATGCGAAGCGAGCTCATCGGCCTGGTGGCGGCGGCCGGCCTGGCCTCGGCCATGGTCGCGGCCGTCGTCACGACCCCCGCGGCCGCGGCCGTCGTCACGGCCCCCGCCACGCGGGCCGCGCCATCCACCGCCCCGTCCACCGCCCCGTCCACCGCTCCATCGACCGGGCCATCCCCGGCGGCCATCGACGCCTACCTGCGCAGGACCATGAAGTCCACCGGGTTGCCGGGGATGTCGGTCGTCGTGACCCACCGGGACAGGGTCGTGCTCGCCCGGGGGTACGGGCACGACGCGGACGGCGAACCGGTCACCGAGACGACGCCGATGCGCGTCGCCTCGGTCAGCAAGTCGTTCACGGCCATGGCCGTCATGACGCTGGTCGACGACGGCAGGCTCTCGCTGGACGAACCGGTCGCCGGCCGGCTGCGGGAGTTCCGGATGGCCGACCCGCGCGCCGGCCGGATCACCGTGCGGCAACTGCTGAACCAGACCTCCGGACTGTCCGACACCACCGTCGACATCGGCGCGACGCAGGCGGCCACGTCGCTCGCCGGATACGTGTCCGCGCTGGGCACCGGCACGCTGGCCGCCGACCCCGGCACACACTGGGAGTACTGCAACGTCAACTACGACCTGGCCGCCCGGCTGGTCGAGGTCGTCGGCGGGCAGGGCTTCGGCGACTACATGCGGCGGCACGTCTTCGGCCCGCTCGGCATGACCGGCAGCGCCGTCGGAGCCCGGTCCGTCGCAGACCGGGCCATCAAGCCGGCCGAGGGGTTCGACTCGGTGTACGGCGCCTGGGTGGCGCGCCCCGAATTGCCCGGCTTCCGCGGCGGCGGGAGCGGTGGCGTCGTCACCGACGCGGCCGACATGGGCAGGTGGCTGATCGGCCAGAACGGCCATGGCCGGCTGCCGGTGACACCGCAGAGCCTGCGGACCATGCACGCGCCGTCCAAAGTGCGTGACTACGGCATGGGCTGGGGCCAGGAGACCGTGGACGGCGTCAGGTTGCTCGTGCACTCGGGCAATCTGTTCACCTACACCGCCGTGCAGGCCATCGCCCCGGACACCGGCTACGGGTTCGCGGTCATGACCAACAGCGCCGCCCTCTACGACGACACCTACGACGTGCTCACCGGCCTGGTCGCGATGAGCGAGGGCGGGACCCCCGAGGTGCCCGGCGGCGGCCGGCAGACCTACGAGCTGGCTCTGGGCCTGATCGCGGTGGCGGCGGCGGGCCTGGGCGTGCTGGGCGTACTGCGGTCCCGCCGCTGGGCGGGCAGGCGTGCGGGGAGCGCCGGCCTGTGGACCGGGGCGCGGCTGCTGCCCGCGCTGCTTCCGGCGGCACTGTTCGCCGCCTATCCGGAGCTGATCTCCCTGCTGATGAACGGCCGGACGGTCACCTGGGCGCAGCTCACCTACTTCGCCGCGCCGTTGACGATCACCTTCGCGGTCGCGGCCGCGGCGGGGGCCGTCACCACCGTGGTTCGGCTGGCCAGGCTGCGATCGGTAGTGTCGCACAGGTGAGAAACGGCGCGATCCTGGCGGTCATCGCGGGGGCCGCCCTGCTCAACGGGCTGTACCTGGACGCCATCCCGCTGTGGCGGCAGCTCTTCTTCTTGGTCCCGGTCGTGGCCGCCTACCTGCACGGACGCCACCTGACCCTGCGGCGGGGCTGGCCGGTCCACGCCCTCGTCGCCCTACCCGGGGTCGTCTGCACGGTGCTGGACTTCCCCGTCGGCGTCGGCGGCCTGATGGCCCTGGGCCTGTTCGCGGTGCTGCCGTGGCTGACGGGCCGCTTCCAGCGGCAGCAGGCCGACCTGGTGCGGGCGGGCCGGGAGCGGGTCGCCCAGCTCCGGCGGGAACAGGAGTTCACCGCCGAACGGGTCGCCCTGCGCGAACGAGCCCGCATCGCCGCCGACATCCACGACTCGCTCGGCCACGAGCTGGCGCTGATCGCGCTGCGCGCCGGCGCCCTGGAACTGGACGCGGACATGAGCGAACGCAACCGAGAGGCGGCCGCCCGGCTGCGGGCCTGCGCGGTCACCGCCACCGACCGGCTCCGCCACACCGTCGGAGTGCTGCGCGAGACCGGCGGCGCCCCGGCCGGGACGCCGGAGGAGTCCGTCGAGGCGCTGGTGGACCGCGCCCGCGGCGCCGGGATGAGGGTCGCCCTCCTGCGCACCGGCGGGCGGGCGCTCCTGCCGCCGCTGGTGGACAGGGCCGCGCACGGGGTGGTGCGGGAGTCGCTGACCAACGCCGCCCGCCACGCCCCCGGAGCCGAGGTGACCGTCCGCGTCGAGCACGCCCGCGACGCGGTCACCGTCACCGTGTCCAACTCCGCCGCCCGCACCCCACCGGCGCCGGCGAGCGGCGGGAGCGGGATAGCGGGCCTGCGCGAGCGGGTGCGGCTGCTCGGCGGCACGCTTAGGGCCGGTCCCCGCGACGGGGGCTTCACCGTGACGGCGCGGTTGCCGTGCGACCGGGAAGGGGCCTCCCGCGAGGAGGAGGACGACCTCCCGGCCGTCCCAGGACAGCAGGGAGATCCAGAGACCCGGGGAGCCCGGGGAGAAGGCGGGGGAGGCCGATGATCCGGGTGGTGCTGGCCGACGACGAGGCCATGATCCGGGCGGGGGTGAGGTCCATCCTGGTCACCGACGCGGGCATCGAGGTGGTCGCCGAGGCCGCCGACGGGCGCGAGGCGGTGGAGCTGACGCGCGCGCACCGGCCGGACATCGCGATGCTGGACATCCGGATGCCGCGCCTCGACGGCCTGTCCGCGGCGGCCGAACTGCGCGTCGCCATGCCCGAGGTCGCGGTCGTCATGCTGACCACGTTCGACGAGGACGACTACGTCGCCAGGGCGCTCGAGGAGGGGGTCCGGGGCTTCCTGCTGAAAGCCTCCGACCCCCGCGAGCTGATCATGGGGGTGCGGGCGGTCGCCGGCGGCGCGGCGTACCTGTCGCCGAGGATCGCGCGGAAGGTCATCGCGCAGCTGGGCGGCGGCAGGCTCTCCAGGGCGGGAACGGCACGCAGGCGCGTGGAGTCGCTGACGGCGCGGGAGCGCGAGGTGCTGGCACTCGTCGGCCGTGGCATGTCCAACCAGGACATCGGCCGTGAGCTGTTCCTCTCGGAGGGCACCGTCAAATCCCACGTCAGCGCCATCCTGCTGCGGCTCGGCCTGAACAACCGCGTCCAGGCGGCGATCGTCGCCTACGAGGCGGGCCTGGTGATCGGGGACGCCTGACGCGGCGTCGCCGGCGCCGCGTCAGGCGCACGCGTGCGATTGCTCGCGGCGCTTCTCGTGGCCGCCCGCGGAGGGGTCCAGGCAGCGGCACTGAAAGTTCCACGGGCGGTGGCGTGCCCGTCCCAAGGCGTCCCAGGTCAGCTCGTCCGCGTCGGCGGCGAAGGGGCGGTTGAGCTGGACAACGCCCACCGGGCTGTAATGCTCCGCAGGAAAGCCGGTTGGTGATCCACTCAACGGAGGATCGATGCGCAAGATGCGAGCCTTGGCGGTCGCGGGAGCCCTGGTCGGCGGGCTGGTGGTCGCCGGGAGCACCACGCCCGCGCACGCCGACACACTACGCAACGTCTACTACTCATCCTCCGACTGCTACCGGTACGGAGACTACGGCGTCCAGAACGGGATGTGGAGCTGGTACCACTGCGACTACCAGTACAACTTCTGGTTCCTCTACAGCGTCCCGTAAACGCACGACCTCGGTTCTGCGCCGCGGTCGCCATGAGCAGGAGTCGGCGCTAGGCGCGCGGGGCCGCGGCGGGCGTGGTGCCCGGGGTGTGGTGGCGCTGGTAGTGGCGGGCGGCCCGCGCGCGGTTGCCGCAGGAGGGTTTGCACCACTCCTGGCGGCCGTGGCCCTTGACGAAATAGAGCACGCAGCGGGGAGCGGTGCAGGCCCGCAGCCGCTCGCGCGCCGGTCCGGACAGCAGGTCGATGGCGGCGCGGGCCAGGGCCGCCAGGAGCCGGACGCGCGGGTCGGTCTCGGCCGACAGAGGCCGCGACCCCGGCGGCCCAGAGGCCGGCCAGTGCAGCTGGGGGGCGATGGGCTCGCGGGCGGCGACGGCGTTGAGGTGGGCCAGAGCCTGGTCGCCGGGGAGCAGGCGCCCCGCGTCCGCCGGGCTCGCCGGGCCGGGGCTGACCGCCCGGGCGAACAGGGCGCGGACCGCCCGCCGCAGCTCGACGACCTCGCCCCTGAGGTCCTCATCGGCGATCGCCTGCGCGGCGCCGGTGATGCCGGAGGGCAGGTCTTCCCGCTCGCGGATCCACCGGGCCAGCCCGGCGAGGGTGGCCAGCTCGTCGGTGACGCCGCCGTTGCCGTCGTGGCGGATGGTGTTGACCAGCTCCACCGCCGTCAAGCGCTCCACAGGTGCTCTCCTTCACGCATCAGGGCCGCCGTCCCCCAGGCCCGTCCGCCCAGATTACGTCCGCGGCGGTGAACTCCGGGGCTGAGGAGGTTTCGTGAGATTTTTTCGGCATACTGTCGGATCCCTGGGGAGTCGTTCGTAGAGCGGGTGCGAGGCGGCCAGAGGAGACCGCCGGTACAAGGGAGTGATGAGATGGCTCGGTACTTGATCTCGTTCAATGACGGCGCGATGGACCACATCCCCGACGAGGACTGGCCCGACGTGGGCAAAGCCGCGCACGCGGTGATCCAGGAGGCCGTGGACGCCGGCGTGTGGGTGTTCGGCGCCGGCCTGGAAAGGCAGAAGGCGAGCGTCGTGGCCACGGACGGGATGGTCACCGACGGCCCTTACCCGGAGACCAAGGAGGTCATCGGCGGGTTCTCGGTCGTCGAGGTGGCCTCACGCGAGGAGGCGCTGGCGTGGGCCGCCAAGACCGCCGCCGCCTGCCGCTGTGCGCAGGAGGTGCGGGAACTCATGCCCGACCCGGAGACGGACGCGATGCTCCGCCGGGCCGACCGGCGATGATGACCTTCCGGCGACGTCTGACCGGGCAGGACCTGCCACGCTGAAGCAAGACCTGCGTGGCGGCGGTCGCCGGTCCGAGGGGTGCGCGGCGATGGCGGCGGGCCCCTGAGGTCAGGGGCCCGCCGGTGCCAGGCGGTCGGCGCGGCCGTCCAGGTAGCGCTGCTCGGGCAGGCTCGTGGTGCGCCGGGCCGCGGCGCGGTAGCAGGCGCGGGCGTCCTCCACCTGGCCGGCCATCTCCAGCAGGTGGGCGCGCACCGCGTCCACCCGGTGGTGGCCCTGCAGCCGCTCGTCCCCGTCCAGCGTCGCGAGCAGCGCGAGCCCCTCCGCCGCCCCCTTCACCATCGCCAGCGCCACCACGTGGTTGAGGGTGACCACCGGGCTGGGCGCCATGCGCTCCAGCAGCTCGTACAGGGCCAGGATCTGCGCCCAGTCGGTGCCTGCCGCGGTCGGCGCCTCGGCGTGGACGGCCGCGATGGCCGCCTGGAGCTGGTAGGGGCCGAGGGGCGCGCCCGACAGCGCCGCGGTGATCAGCCGCACGCCCTCGCCGATCTGCTCGCGGTTCCACCTGCCGCGGTCCTGCTCGGCCAGCGGGATCAGCCCGCCGGCGGCGTCGGTACGGGCGGGGCGGCGCGCGTCGGTGAGCAGCATGAGCGCCAGCAGCCCGGCCACCTCGCCGTCGCCGGGCAGCAGCCGGTGCACCGCACGGGTGAGCCTGATCGCCTCGCCGGTCAGCTCGGCGCGGTGCAACTGGTCGCCGGAGGTGCTCGTGTACCCCTCGTTGAAGATCAGGTAGAGCACGTGGAGGACCACGCGCAGCCGCTCGGCCCGCTCTGGTTCCGGCGGCGGGCCGAAGGGGATGCCGGTGGTCTTGATGCGCTGCTTGGCCCGGCTGATGCGCTGCGCCATGGTGGCCTCGGGCACCAGGAAGGCCCGGGCGATCTGCGCCGTGGTCAGGCCGCCGACCGCGCGCAGGGTGAGCGCGAGCTGCGAGGGCGGCGACAGCGCGGGGTGACAGCACATGAACAGCAGCGTGAGGGTGTCGTCCTGGTCGGGCGGGGCGTCCTCGCCTGGGCCGGGCGCCGCCTCGCCGCCGGGCTCCATGGTCGCGACCGTGACCTCGCGGACCCGGCGGGCCTGGTCGCTGCGCCACTGGTCGGTCAGCCGGCGGCCCGCGACGGTGATCAGCCACGCCTTGGGCGCGTCCGGGACGCCCTGCTCGGGCCACTGGAGGGCGGCGGCGAGCAGCGCCTCCTGCACGGCGTCCTCGGCGGCGTCGAAGTGCCCGTGGCGCCGGATGAGGGCGCCGAGGACCTTCGGCGCCAGCTCGCGCAGCAGGTCCTCGAAGTGGGTGTCGGTGCTCACGTCGGCGTCCCCCGCGTGCTCGGTCCGCTGTGGCGCCCCCGGTCGCCGGAGCGCCGGGCGGCCCGAACGAGCATACGGCCCTCGTCGCTGTCACCGCCCCCGTCGCGGTCACTGTCGCCGTGCTCGTCGCCGAGGGCGGGCGCGCCCGGGGCCCCCGGTGCCAGTCGGTGCCGCTCGGTGCCGGTCAGTGCCAGCCGGACTCCTCCACGCCCCCCGGGATCGGCGCGGAGGGGTCGTAGGGGACCCGGGTGAAGATGAAGGTGTTGAGGTCCAGATGCCCGGCCGAGCCGTCGGCCCGCCGCACCACGCGCAGGGTCTCGCCGGCGTAGTAGCCGTCCAGGCCGAGCCAGGTGCCGTCGGGCCGCGCGGCGAACCGGGACGAGCGGCCCTGCCCGTTCACCGGGGAGATCTTCAGGTCGCGCCCCGGCAGCAGGCGCAGCAGGAAGGCGGTCGGCCCCCAGTACCAGGGACCGGTCAGCTCCAGCAGGTCGGGGTCGGCGGCGGTGGGCGCCCACGGGCGGGGGATGGCCGGCTCGTGGGCCTCCAGGATGTCCAGCAGGTCGGTGGCGACCGTGGGACGCAGCCCGGAGGTGGTGTTGGCCATGCACAGCACGCCGGCGCCGTCGGCGGGGTCGCCCCAGACCACGGCCAGGAAGCCGGGCATCGACCCGCCGTGCCCGGCCAGGCGGCGCCCGCGGTGGCGCAGCAACTGGATGCCCAGCCCGAAGCCGGTGCTCCACACCTCGGCGTCGTCGACGCCGGCCGGCTCGCGCATCTCGGCCAGCGTGGCGGGGTCCAGGACGCGGCGGTCGCCGCGGGCCAGGAACCGCGACCAGGTGGCCAGGTCGGCGCAGGTGGACCACAGCTGCCCGGCCGGCGCCATGGCGCCCGCGTCGTGCTCGGGCTCGGGCAGCAGGACGTCGGCCCACGGGTGCACGGCGTACCCGCGGGCGTACGGCTCGCGCGGCCGGGTCGTGGTGTCGCGCATGCCGAGCGGCTCGAGGATCTCCGAGCGGGCGACGTCGGCCCAGTCGGCCTTGCGGTGGCGGGCGACCAGTTCGCCCAGCAGGGCGAACCCGAGATTGGAGTAGTGGAAGCGCCGGCCGGGCCGGTGACGGGAGGTGCCCTGGTCCAGCGCGCCGGTGAGCTCGTCGATCTCCATGCCGTGCACGCGCTCCCACCACGGGCCGGGCGGCTCGGCGGTCAGGCCGGCGGTGTGCGACAGCAGTTGGGCGATGGTGACCTCGCCGACCGGGGTGGCGGGCATGTGCCGGGACAACGGGTCGTTCAGCGTCAGCAGGCCCTCGTCGCGTAGCCGCATGACCAGCACGGCGACCAGGGTCTTGGTGATGGAGCCGATGCGGTACTGGGTGTCGGCCGTCGGCGCGGCGCCGCCCTCGACCGTCCCCCGGGCGCCGAACCAGACCGGCTCGCCGTCGCGCAGCACCGTCGCGACCAGCGAGGGTGTGCGTGCCTCGGCCTGCTCGATCGCCACGCGGCGCAGCAGCGCGCGAGCCGTGCCTTCCAGAATCGCCGCCATCGGCCCACTTCCCGATCTGAGTCCCGCCAGGATCAGTGACACATTAGCGGTGATCGGCCCGCCGACCGGCCGACAAGCCGTTCATCCCAGGGCCGTACGCCCTTGCCGCGGAGCCCTCCTCGCGCCCGCTTCCCGGGGGCCGCGTACCGGACGGGGCTGCCCGGGGCCCGGCTCTGTTCTACGCTGGCGCGAGCGTAGGACGGCGTGGAGGTGGCGGGGTGCAGGTGAAGGGCGACGGGGCCGCGGGCACGAGCATCTCGGCGGTCCTGGAACGCGTCACCTACGCCAACGAGGAGACCGGGTACACCATCGCCAGGGTGGCCGTCGAGCGGGGCGGGGCCGAGCTGGTGACGGCCGTGGGGCCGCTGCTCGGGGCGCAGGTCGGCGAGAGCCTGCGCCTGACCGGCCGGTGGACCTCCCACCCCAAGTACGGCAGGCAGTTCGAGGTGTGGTCCTACACCACCGTGCTGCCGGCCACCGTGCAGGGCATCCAGCGCTACCTCGGGTCGGGGCTGGTCAAGGGCATCGGCCCCAAGATGGCCGAGCGCATCGTCGGTCACTTCGGCACCGACACCCTCGAGGTGATCGAGAAGTCGCCCGAACGGCTGGTGGAGGTGCCCGGGCTCGGTCCCAAGCGCACCAAGATGATCGCCGCCGCCTGGGAGGAACAGAAGATCATCAAAGAGGTGATGATCTTCCTGCAGGGCGTCGGGGTGTCCACCTCGATCGCCGTGCGCATCTTCAAGCAGTACGGCGACACCTCGATCACCGTGGTGAAGACCGAGCCCTACCGGCTCGCCGACGACGTGTGGGGCATCGGGTTCAAGACCGCCGACACCATCGCCCAGGCCGTCGGCATCCCGCACGACAGCCCCGAGCGGGTCAAGGCCGGCCTGCGCTACACCCTGTCCCAGGCGGCCGACGCCGGCCACTGCTACCTGCCCGCGCCCAACCTGGTCGGCGACGCGGTGAAGATCCTGGAGGTGCCGGCCGAGCTGGTGGCGAGCTGCCTGGACGAGCTGGCCGCCGCCGAGGGCGTGGTCCGCGAGGAGGTCCCCGCCGGCGACGCCGTGGTACCGGCCGTCTACCTGGTGCCCTTCCACCGCGCCGAGCTGGCGCTGGCGGGCGGTGTGCGCCGCCTGCTGGACTCCGGGCACGACCGGCTCGGGGCCTTCGCCGGGGTCGACTGGAGCGCCGCGCTGGGCTGGCTGCGCGAGCAGACCGGCGCCGACCTGGCCCCCGAGCAGGCCGAGGCGGTGCGGCTGGCCCTCACCTCCAAGGTGGCCGTGCTGACCGGCGGCCCCGGCTGCGGCAAGAGCTTCACCGTGCGTTCGATCGTGGCCCTGGCCCGCGCCAAGAAGGCCAAGGTGGTGCTGGCCGCCCCCACCGGCAGGGCCGCCAAGCGCCTGGCCGAGCTGACCGGTCACGAGGCCACCACCGTCCACCGCCTTCTGCAGCTGCGCCCGGGCGGGGAGGCGACCTTCGACCGCGACAACCCGCTGGAGGCCGACCTGCTGGTGGTGGACGAGGCGTCCATGCTGGACCTGCTGCTGGCCAACAAGCTGGTCAAGGCGGTGGCCACCGGGGCGCACCTGCTGTTCGTGGGCGACGTCGACCAGCTGCCGTCGGTCGGCGCGGGGGAGGTGCTGCGCGACCTGCTGGCCGCCGACGTCGTCCCGCGGGTGCGGCTGACCCAGATCTTCCGCCAGGCCCAGCAGTCGGGCGTGGTGGTCAACGCCCACCGGATCAACACCGGCCTGCATCCCACGCTGGAGGGCATGACCGACTTCTTCCTGTTCCCCTGCGAGGAGCCCGAGGAGATCGCCGCGCTGACCGTGGACGTGGTGGCCCGGCGCATTCCCCGCAGGTTCGGGCTGAACCCCCGCCGCGACGTGCAGGTGCTGGCCCCGATGCATCGCGGCGCGGCCGGGGCGGGCAACCTCAACAACGCCCTGCAGGAGGCGCTCACCCCCTCCCGCGAGGGCATGCCCGAACGGCGCTACGGCGGCCGGGTCTTCCGCATCGGCGACAAGGTGACCCAGCTGCGCAACAACTACGACAAGGGCGCGGCCGGGGTGTTCAACGGCACCGTCGGGGTGGTCACCGACCTGCGTCCCGAGGACGGCAAGCTGACCGTCCTGACCGACGAGGACGAGAGCGTCGAATACGGCTTCGACGAGCTGGACGAACTGGCGCACGCCTACGCGGTGTCCATCCACCGTTCGCAGGGCAGCGAATATCCCGCCGTGGTGATCCCGCTGGCGACCAGCGCGTGGATGATGTTGCAGCGCAACCTTCTGTACACGGCGGTCACCCGCGCCAAGAAACTCGTGGTGCTGGTCGGCTCCCGCCGTGCCCTGGCGCAGGCGGTGCGCACCCGGGGGGCGGGCCGCCGCCACACCAGCCTCACCCACCGGCTCCGCCAGGGCTGAGGCGGCGCGGGCGACGGCCGTACGCGCCTCGCGTCGGCGGGCGTTACGCCCCGATGTCACCTTCGACGGCTTTGCCCGATTTTTCACTGACAATCTTCGTCAAGCATCCCGACAAGGCTGGACAGGGCATTCGGGCCTGAATGGCGCCTGTGAGTTGGCCGAAATGTGATCCAACTAACCCCAAACGTGTACGTTTCAGTGCTGATCCCCATTAGGGTTTTTTATGAGCACTTTGCCGTCCTGGGGGAGAAGGTCGTGCGGGACTTTCGTCAACGTCTGAGGACTCCGATCGCCGGGTTGGCCGTGGTGACGGCCTGTCTGCTGACCGCGTCATGCTCGGGCGGCGGCGCGAGCCCCTCCGGCCCTGGCGCCGACGGAGGCTCCGGCACCAGCGCGCCCCCGACGCCCCTGCCGCAGATCAAGATCAGCCCGGTGAAGGGCGCCAGCAAGGTCCGGCCCGAGAAGAGCGTCGTGGTCACCGTCGGCGACGGGGAGCTGGAGGAGGTCACCGTCGAGGCCGGCGGCAAGCCGCTGAAGGGCGAGTTCGACGCCGGGCGCACCAAGTGGGTGTCCAAGGGCCCGCTGAAGCCGTCGGCCACCTACACCGTCTCGGCCAAGGCCACCGGCCAGGGCGGCCCCGCGACGGCCACCAGCTCCTTCACCACCCTCAAGCCGGCCCAGGAGCTGCGCATCGCCGACATCACCCCCAACGTCAAGGGGGAGACCGTCGGCGTCGGCATGCCGATCATGGTGCGCTTCAGCCGGCCGGTGGCCGACAAGAAGGCCGTCGAGCGGGCGCTGAAGGTCACCGCCGAGAAGCCGGTCACCGGGGCCTGGCGATGGATCGACGACAGCCTGGTCATCTACCGCACCGCCAAGTACTGGCCCGCCCACCAGAAGGTGCGCTTCACCGCCGCCCTGGAAGGCGTGCGCGACGGCAAGGACGTGTACGGCGTGCGCAACTACGCCACCACCATGAAGGTCGGCGCGGCGTGGATCAGCAGCGTCAGCACCCGCAGCCACCAGATGATCGTCCGCAAGGACGGCAAGATCGTCCAGAGGATGGCGATCAGCGCCGGCAAGGCCACCACGCGCGAGTACACCACCACCAACGGCGTCCACCTGACGATGGAGCGCGGCAACCCGGTCACCATGATCTCCCCGGGCAAGAAGAAGGGCGACCCCGGCTACTACAAGGAGGTCGTCGACCACGCCGTGCGCATCTCCAACAGCGGCGAGTACGTCCACAGCGCGCCGTGGTCGGTCGGTTCGCAGGGCCGGGCCAACGTCAGCCACGGCTGCGTCAACGCCCGCCCCGACCAGGCCAAGTGGTTCTACGACAACTTCCACCGCGGCGACGTCGTCAAGATCGTCGGGACGAGTCGCACGCTGGAGTGGAACAACGGCTGGGGCTACTGGCAGATGCCGTTCAAGCAGTGGAAGAAGGGCAGCGCCCTGGCCGGCTGAGCCGGCTGAGGTCTGACACGCCGGCGCCGCCGGGCCGCCCGCCGGCCGATCCACCGGTCATCCGCGCCGGTGCACGGTCGCCGCGGACGCCGCCTGCGGGGTGGCGGCCGGGAGCAGCCCGTGGTGGTGCAGGAGGGTGCGGGCATGGGCGATGGCGGTGGGGGTGTCGGGGAAGACCAGGCCGTCGCGGTGGAGGTGGTCGGCGACGCCGAGGGCGACCAGGACCTGAGTGTGCCCGGGTTTGATGCCGGAGACCAAGACGGTGATGCCACGGCGCTCCATGCGGGTGATCGCGTCGCCGAGGATATGGGCACCGGTGGCGTCCAAGGTGGTGATGCGGGACATCCGCAAGATCACCACGCGGACGTCGGCGACTTCGGACAGCTCCAGCAGGAAGCGGTGGGCGGCGGCGAAGAACAGCGGCCCGTCGAACCGGTAGGCGACGATGTGCTCGCTCAGCAGCCGTTGTTCCTCCGCGCTGTGGTCACCCGCGTCCAGCGGGACCTGATCGAGCCGGGAGGTCCGGGCGACCGCGCGAAGCGCGAGCACGACGGCCAGGCCAAGACCCACGGCGACCGCGGTGATGAGGTCGAACACGACGGTCACGATGAAGGTGAGGGCGAGCACGACGGCGTCGCCGCGGGTCGCGCGGGCCAGCGCGCGCAAGGAGCCGACCTCGACCATGCGGACGGTGGTGGCCAGCAGCACCCCGGCGAGCGCCGCGAGCGGGATCCGGCCGACCAAGGGGCCGGCGGCGAGCACAATGCCGGCGAGGACGGCGGCGTGGGTGAGCGCGGCCAGCCGGGACCGGGCCCCGGCGCGGACGTTGACCGCGGTGCGGGCGATCGCGGCGGTCGCCGGAACGCCGCCCAGGACGGGCGCGGCCAGGTTGGCGATGCCCTGCCCGAACAGTTCCCGGTCGGGGTCGTGTCTCTCGCCGACGCTCATCGCGTCGGCGACGGTGGCGCACAGCAGGCTCTCCAGCGCGGCCAGGGCGGCCACCGCCAGCGCGGACGGCAGGAGCGTTCCCACCATGCCGGGATCGAAGAAGCCCAGCGACGGGGCGGGCAGCCCGGCCGGCAAGGCCCCGATCCGGGCGACGTCGAGCGAGAACACCTGAGCACCCAGCGTCGCGGCCGCGACCCCGAGAAGGGAGAACGGGACACCCGGCCGCAGCCGGGCGCCGGTCAGCATCAAAGCGGCCACCGCCAGCGCCATGACGGGCGCGACCCAGGTCGGATGAGCGGCGAAGCGCGCCAGGGCCGAGGCCGCGACCTGCCACACCTTCTCGCCGTCCGGGGCCGCCACGCCGAGCGCCGCGGGGATCTGCTGCAGCGCGATGACCACCGCGATACCGGCGGTGAACCCCTCGGTCACCGACGTCGGCAGAAACCGGGCGAACCGCCCCACTCGCAGCGCGGACAAGGCCAGCAGTACCAGCCCGGCCATCAGGCCGACCATCAGCACTCCACCGGAGCCGTAGAGGTGCACGATCGGGACGAGCACGACGGTCATCGCGCCGGTCGGACCGGACACCTGCAGATTGCTGCCGCCGAACACGGCCGCGAGCGCTCCGGCGACGATCGCGGTCACCAGGCCGGCCTGGGCGCCGAGCCCGGAGGAGACCCCGAACGCCAGCGCCAGCGGCAGCGCCACCACCGCGACGATCAGCCCGGCCACCAGGTCCCGGCCCGGGGAGCGGCGCGCGGCGACCCAGTCGGACCGTCCGGGCAGCAGATCCGGCAGCCGGCGCAGCACCTCCCGCAGGTTCACGTCGTCTGTTCCAGCTCGGCGAGCAGTTCATGCTGGTCTGCCAGCAGTTCGGTGAGGATCCGGCGAGCCGCCCGCATCATCTCCGACACATCCGCTCCGGCCAACTCGTACACCACGGTCGTCCCGTCCCGCCGCGCGGTCACCAGACCCGCCCGGCGCAGCACCCCCAGTTGCTGCGACAGATTCGGCGCCTCCACCTCGATGGCGGTCAGCAGCTCCCGGACCTGCTTGGGTCCCTCGCACAACAGTTCCAGCACCCGGATGCGCAGCGGATGGCCGAGTGTCTTGAACAGCTCGGCCTTGGCCTGGTACAGCGGGACCGGCATCACCCGGCCCCGCCTTGGACTCCGCGGTCCTGGTCCTGGTCCAGGTCCGCTTCGCTCACGCCGCCGTCCGGCTCCGCACGTGCGGCAGGGGTCACATCGACGCCCAACTCCCGCCGCAGCGAATCCAGATCACCTCCAGCGCTGTACTTCAACGCACGAGCGACCTTCACCTGCTTGGCTTTGGCCCGGCCACGTCCCACCCGGCATCGCCTCCTCCTCGACGGGCATCACACGGCTTGCCATTATATAGAATTTCAAAAAATCGCAACTAAGGACCCCGTGAGCCGGCGAAGACGGGCGGCGAACCTGCTCCGTCCCGGCCGGCAGTGACCTGGGGGGAAGCGCTACAGCAGGGCGAGCTGGCGGTCGACGGTGCGGCGGGGCTGCCAGGGGAGGCGGCGGGCGCCGATACCGTACAGGCGGGCCAGCTCGGCGACCCGGCCCTCCACGCGCAGGCGGTAGTCCTCGGCGGCGACCGGCCCCGCGCCGTACAGCTCCTCGTAGCGGGGCAGCAGGCGCGGATGCTCCTCGGCCAGCCACCGCAGGTACCACTCGCGCGAGCCGGAGGGCAGGCGCAGCACCATGGGAGTGAGGCTGACGGCGCCGGCCTCGGCGACGCGGCGCACCACGGCGCGCAGCTGGTCCTCCGAGTCGGTCAGGCACGGCAGGATCGGGGCCATCAGCACCCCGCAGGGCACCCCCCGCTCGACGAGCTCGGCGCACAGCTCCAGGCGTTTCTGCGCGCTCGGCGCGCCGGGCTCCACCACGCGGCGCAGCCGGTCGTCGACGAAGCCGATCGACACCCGCGTCTGCACCTCGGCCACCTCGGCGGCCTGGGCGATCAGCTCGGCGTCGCGCAGGACCAGCGTGCTCTTGGTCATGACGTGGAACGGGTTGCCCGCGTCGCGCAGCGACGCCAGGATGCCCGGCATCAGCCGGTAGACCCGCTCGGCGTCCTGGTAGCAGTCGCCGCTCAGGCCGATGCCCACCGTCTCGCCGGCCCACCGGGGAGAGGCCAGCTCGGCCCGCAGCCGCCGGGCCGCGTCGGTCTTGACCACGATCGCCGAGCCGAAGTCGCGCTCGCCGTCCAGGCCGAGGTAGCGGTGGGAGCGGCGGGCCCCGCAGTACAGGCAGGCGTGGGCGCAGCCGCGGTAGGGGCTGACGGCGAACGACAGGCCGAGCCCGGCGGCCTCGGGCACCCGGTCGATGATCGTGCGCGCCGGCACCTCGTAGAAGGTCGTCTCACCCTCGGCCCGGCGGACCGCGCGCCGTTCGATGCGCGGGCGCGTCTGGACGGGGTGCTCGACAAGGGGAAGGGCGTCGAAACGCATGACCTACAGTGGAACACGTATTCGATACCCGTGGCAAGTGATCCGCAGCTCCGGGCGAGCCGATCGCCGCGGCGGGCGCTCATCGGGCGCTCATCGGTGCTCATTCCTCGATGGCCCCGCCGATGGCGCGCAGGTGCTCGCGGAAGGTCAGCGCGGGCGTCTGCCGGCGCCGGGCGAGGTAGTCCGCGAACCGCACCTGCTCGCGCAGCGAGACCCCCGCCCTGATGCGCTCGGCCTGGCGGCGCTCGGTGTCGCGGATGCCCTCGGCGAGGGTGAGCAGGTCCTCGGCGCGGTCGGCCGGGACGAACAGCACGCCGTCGTCGTCGCCCAGGGCCAGCTCGGCCGCGGTCACCGTCAGCTCGCCCACCGTGGCCGCGCTCAGGGCGTCCTGCGGCAGGGGGTCCAGCCGCAGCGGCCCGGTGGAGATCGCGCCCAGGCTGAACACCGGCAGCCCGATGGCCCGGATGTCGGCGGTGTCGCGATGCAGGCCCCAGATCACGACCCCGCTCACCCCGGCGGCCGCGGCCTCCAGCACGACCAGGTCGCCGACGCACGCCTCGTCCATCCGACCGCCGTTGTCCACCACCAGCACCTCGCCGGGCTCGGCCCGCTGGAAGGCCTCCAGGAAGACGTCGACGCTGCCGGCGTGCCGGGCGGGCAGGACGCGCCCGCACAGCCGGTCGCCGGGCGTCACGGGGCCCACCGCCGCCGGGGCGCACCGCACGGGCACCCGGGCGCGCAGGCAGGCGTCGGCGATGTGGGCGGTGGTCAGAGCCGAGAACCGTTCAGCGAGCTTGTGGTGATCCATGCCGTGCGTCCTTCCCGCGCCGCCCGCCGGCGCCTGTCACCCCGACGCTGCCACGTCCCCCGGCCGGCGATCAAGCATGAGGGCGCGCCGGGCGGTGCGGGAAGGTCAGCCGATGCGCAGCGGGAGCGTCCGCGGCCCGCGGACCTGCCCGGCGGCCCAGGTCACCGCCGACGGGTCGGCCAGGGCGAACCGCGGCACCCGCTCCAGCCACACCTCCAGCGCCACCCGCAGCTCCATGCGCGCCAGGTGGGAGCCGACGCAGCGGTGCACGCCGAGGCCGAACGCGGCGTGCCGGTTGACCTGCCGGTCGATGACGACCTCGTCCGCGCGGTCGAACTGCGCGGGGTCGCGGTTGGCGGCGGGGAACGACAGCAGGATCCAGTCCTCGGCCCTCATGTCGACGCCGTTCCAGTGCATGTCCTGCTTGACCAGCCTGGCCATCGTGACCGGGGCGTAGGCCCGCAGGAACTCCTCCATCGCGGTGGGCAGCAGGGCGGGCTCGGCGACCAGCCGCTCGCGGTCGCGCGGCGTCCTGGCCAGGTGCCACAGCGAGGCGCCGATCGCGCTCCAGGTGGTGTCGATGCCGGCGATGAGCAGCAGCGCCATCGTGCCGGCCACATGGGCGGGCTGCAGCTTGCTACCGTACAGCTCGGCGTTGATGAGGTAGGTCGTGAGGTCCTCGCGCGGGTGGTCCAGGTGGTCGCGGATCTGGGCGAGCAGGTAGTCGAACAGCAGGCCCATCCGCGCCGTGCGCTCCTCGGGCGGCAGGTTGACCCCTTCGAGCGCGTTCTCGATGAACTCGCGGAACCGCGGGCCGTCCTCCTGGGGAAACCCGAGCATGTCGGCGATGACCCGCATCGGGATGTGCTGGGCGTAGTCGCGGGCGGCGTCGACGACCCGCTGCCCCTCCAAGCCGTCGATGAGCGCGTGGCACAGCGCCCTGGTGGCCGCCTCCCGCTTGGCGACCGCGGTCTTGGTGAAGGCCGGCAGCAGCAGTTTGCGCGCGTCGTGGTGGAAGGGCGGGTCGGAGGAGATCGGCGGGCTGCCCCCGACGGGGGCCGCCTCCAGGGGCGGCCGGAAGTTGCTCATGATGATCGAGCGGGAGGAGAAGTGGTCGGTGTCGTAGGCGATCGCCGCGACGTCCTCATAGCGGGTCGGCAGCCAGCCGCCGCCGAAGCGGCCGGTGTGCGCGATGGGGCACCGCTGCCGCAGGTCGTCCTGGATGGGGTAGGGGTCGGCCGCCCATTCGGGCTCAAGGTGGGAGAAGTCGCTGGCCCAGTCGGTGACCGGTCCGGTGACGATCTCGCTGCGCGTGCCGAGGGGCGCGTCGGGACGTGTCCCGCGGAAGTCCTGGCTGAACCGGTCGTCGACGGTCATCTCACGCCTCCGCGCCGGTACCGATGGCCCGCTCGGGGCAGTTGGCCGCGGCCAGGCGCGCCGCGGGCTCCTCGCCGGCCGGCACCAGGCCGTCGCCGGCGACGTGCCCGTAGCCCTCCTCGTCCTCGGTGAACAGGGCGGGGGCCAGGTCGTAGCAGCGGCCGTGTCCCTGGCAGCGCTGGGGGTCGATTCGTACTCTCACTGCGGAGTGCTCCGGTCTGTGGTCGATGGTGTGGCCGGTGGGGCGAGGGCGCCGGCGACGCGGGTGAGCAGCGCCGACCAGTCGGCGGGGTCGACGGCGTGCAGGGCGGGGGTGATGAGCGCGCTTCCCATGGACAGCAGCAGGCAGAAGTGGGCCAGCGCCTCGGGCGACAGCGCGGGGTCCAGCTCGCCCTCGCGCTGGGCGGCGCCGACCAGCCCGGCGATCCAGTCGGCCCGCTCGCCGATGTAGTCGCGCATCGGTCGGGCGACGTCGGCGTCGCGGCGGGCCGCGACCAGCGCCTCGACGATGAGGTGGCCGTCGGCGGGCCGGCGGCGTGGCAGCCAGCGGCCGATGACCAGCAGCAGGTCGGTGGCCGAGCGACCCGGTTCTGCGGCCAGCAGGCTGGCCAGCATCTGCCGGCCGTGCGCCCGAAGCGCGGCGACCAGCAGCTCGGCCTTGGAGCCGAAGTGGGCGTACAGCGCGCCGTTGCTCACTCCGGCCGCGGCGGCGATGTCGGCCACGCGCGTGCCGTCGTACCCGCGCTCGGCGAACACCTCGGCGGCCGCGAGCAGCAGCCGTTCCCGCGTCTCGGCCGCGGTCACCCCCGCGATACGCCCCATAAGTGAATTAAAAGATCGTTCATTTGATTCGTCAACAGCGCGGGAGGAGCCAGGCGATGTCCGAGTCGCTCGCAGATGTCAGTACGGCACAGGAGACGTCAGTGGGTCCGGCGGGCGGACGCTCGGGAGTGGGCGCGGTTCTCCGGCGGCCGGGCCCGCGATCGTCAGATCCTGTGTATCGATGAGTGTGGCCGGACTTCCCAGGCCGGCCGTTGGAGCTGATCGTTGTACACGACGATGTCGGCGTGGTCGGTCGGGCGGGCTGTGGCGAAGTAGAGCTGTTGGGAGGGGATATAGCGGTTGCGCCAGGACCGTTCGATTTCGGCGGTGTCGGCGGTGTCGGCGGTGTCGGCGGTGTCGGCGGTGGATCCGGTCAGCGCCGTGCTCCGGTCCCGGGCGCGATCCACCGTCTGCTCGAATGGGACGGACACGAAGATGCGCAGGTCCCACCGGTCGATGAGTTCTGGGCGCAGGAGGAAGACGCCGTCGAAGAGCAGTACGGCCTCCGCGGGGGCGGTCGTGGCCGGCGGGGACGATGGGGTGTCGGTGTCTTTGTCGTAGACCGCGTGCTGGAACCTTCGGTTTCCGCCTGGGCCCAGCGGATCGAGCAGGACCCGGCACAGCGCGGCGTGGTCGTGGGCGTCGAAGTAGCAGCCTTCGGCCGAGTACCGGCCGCGTCGGTAGCGGTGGGCACGGGGGAAGAGGAAGTCGTCGATGCTCGCGCGAATGACGTCGCGGTCCTGCGCGCGCAGGACGACGGCGAGCTCGTCGGCCAGCGTGGTCTTGCCGGCGGCGGGCGGCCCGTCGATGGCGACCCGCAGCGGGTGCGCGGCCGTGACGGACCCGATCGCCTCGGCCAGCCGGCTGATGAGCTCGCCGCGGGTGCCTTGGTCCATCGCCGCCTCTCTCAGGTGTCTCAGTTCAGCCCCGCACGTCAGGCTGCGGTGGCCGGCTCGCGTTCGAAATGGACGCCTCGTTCGAGGCGGGCTCCGTCTTTCATCGCGCGGGCACCGTTCGCTGTTTCGGGGTCTGCCGGTCATCTGGGCCTGCCGCCCAGGGCCGCAGCTTGCCGGGGTTGCGTACACCCCAGATGTGCCTGATCCGGTCGCCTGTGACCTCGAAGGCGTACACCGTCACGGTGACGCCATCTCGCTGCGCCACCAGCCCGGGCTGGCCGTTGACCGTACGCTCCAAGATCGTCATGTCGCGCAGCCTGCCGGCGAGATTGACCAGCGAGCGCGCGATCGGCTCGGCGCCTTCGATGGGACGGAGCATGGCACTGGCGAGGCCGCCGCTGTCGGCGACCACTGTGGCGTCGGGGTCGAGAAGGTCGATGAGGGCGTCGATGTCCTTGTCCTCCCATGCCTGCTTGAAGTCTCTGATGATGCGGGCCTGCTGGGCGGTGGGGGGCGCGGGAGCGTGCGCGGCGTGGATGCGGCGGCGGGCGGAGGAGGCCAGCTGACGGCAGGCCGCCGGGGTCCGGCCGAGGATGTCGGCGACTTCGGCGAAGGAGTAGCGGAAGACGTCGTGCAGGATGAACGCGACGCGCTCGGCCGGGGTCATCGATTCGAGCACGACCAGGAAGGCCATATTGACCGACTCATCCAGGGTCACCCTGTCGGCCGGGTCGACGGTGATGCCGTCGGAGCGGCCGTTGATCCATTCCGTGGGTTCGGGGAGTGGCTCGGGGATCCATTCGCCTACATAGGTCTCTCGCCGGGCCCGTGCCGAAGAGAGCATGTTGAGGCAGATGCGGCTGGCGACCTTGGTCAGCCAGGCGCCGGGGGATGCGATGGCGTCCTGCTGCTGCCGGGACATGGCGTACCAGCGGATGTAGGTCTCCTGGACGACATCTTCGGCGTCGGCCAGGGAGCCGAGGAGCCGGTAGGCGAGATTGATCAGCTGGCGTCGTTCGTTCATGATCGCGCTCACGCCCGGATCGGGCAGGCCGTCTCCTGGCTCGGATGGGGTGGTCATGGTCTGGCGGCCATCGTGTCACTGACTCCCTCGGTCGGCTCTGCCCTCACCGGTTCGACAAGACAACGTAGTGAACTGTGAGGTCGGCGCGTCGCCTCACATCTCGCCTCACATTCCGGGCGGTTGCGGTGTCGGACCGGTGAGTTGAGATCGAGAAGGGAAGACCCGTCATGATCAGGCCCGAACACGAGCCCCCCTGCAAGGTCGTCGTCATCGGCGGCGGTTACGCCGGAACACTCGCGGCCAACCATCTGCGGATGCGCGCCGACGTCGAGGTCACTTTGGTCAATCCCCGTCCGGAGTTCGTCGATCGCGTCCGGCTGCACCAGTTCGTGGCCGGCACCGGCGAGGCCACGGTGGACTACGGCACGCTGCTGGGTGAGGGGATCCGGCTGGTCCTCGACAGCGCCACGCGCATCGACACCGCCGCCCGCACGGTGCGGCTGGCGTCGGGCCGCGCGCTGGACTACGACTACGTCATCTACGCGGTCGGCAGCACTGGCGCGATTCCGTCGTCGGTGCCCGGCGCGGCCGAATTCGCTGTCTCCGTCGCCGCGTTGGAGTCCGCGCAGCGGCTACGCGCCAAGCTGGAGGAGTTGCCTGCCGATGCTCCGGTCACCGTGGTCGGCGGCGGGCTGACCGGCATCGAAACGGCCGCCGAACTGGCCGAACAGGGACGCGGGGTCACGCTGGTGTGTGGTGGGCTCCTGGCGCCCTCGATGAGCGCGCCGGGTCGCCGATACATCGCCAAGTGGCTGACCCGGCACGGTGTCGCCGTGCTGGAGGCCACGGAGGTGAGCGAGGTGCGGCCGGGCACGGTCGTTGTCACCGGCGGTTCTGCCCAAGGTGCGGTGCGTGCGAGCGCACTGACCATCTGGACGGCCGGTTTCGGTGTGCCGGAGCTGGCGGCCGCGAGCGGGCTGCGCACCGACGAGCTCGGCCGGCTGCTCACCGACGAGACGCTGACCAGCGTCGACGACGAGCGCATCGTCGCGGCCGGAGACGCCGCCGCCCCATCCGGCCGACCGCTGCGGATGAGCTGCCAGGCCGCCGGGCCGCTCGGGGCCCAGGCCGCCGACACGGTGCTGAGCCGTGTCGCGGGAACCGAACCGGCGGTGATCGACCTGGCCCTCACCGGGGCGTGCGTCAGCCTCGGCCGGCGCGCCGCCATGCGGCAGCTCGCCCGCAAAGACGACACCTCGGTGAACGTCTATCTCGGAGGCCGCGTCGGCGCGGCGTACAAGGAGCTGACCTGCAAGCTCGGGGTGTGGAAGATTCGCCGCGAGGCCCGCAGGCCGGGCTCCTTGATCTGGCCCAAGGGAGGCCCGCGTCCAGGGCGGCCGGCCTCCGCCACACAGGTGATCACGTCCCCGTGACCACCAGGAATGGAGGAGCGATGCCCACACGACGCCAGATGGACGAAGCCGAGATCAGGCAGCAGGTCGACAAGATGGTCCAAGGACTCCGAGCCAAGGATCTGGAGGCCCTGAGGCCGCTGTACACGACGGACGTCGTCTCCTTCGACGTCGAGCCCCCGCTGCAGCATGTAGGGATAGCGGCGAAACTGGCGAACTGGACGAAGGTGTTCACGTTCTTCCAGGATCTGACTTATGAGGTTCGCGACCTGACGGTCACCGTGGGCGATGACGTGGCATTCGGGCATGGCTTCGGTCGGCTTGGCGGCACGCTGAAGAACGGGACGGCGACGAGCGGCATGTGGGTCCGGGTCACTTTCTGCTTCCGGAAGCTCGACGGCGACTGGTCGATCGCGCACGACCAGGTTTCCGTGCCGTTCGACGTTTCGAGTGGCGAAGGAGCGACCGGCCTCGAGTCCTGACGAACCGACGGTCACAGGCACAGGATGCGGTGCAGGCGGCGGGCGGCCAGCCACAGGCCGCCGGCGACCATGGCCAGCAGGTAGGCGGCGTGCCCGAGCAGGCCCCAGTGCGGGTCGCCGATGGCAAGGCCCCGTACCAGCTCGACCGCGTGGTACAGCGGGGTGAGCTGGACCAGCACCTGCAGGACCGGCGGGTAGTCGCCGACGGGGGAGAAGGTGCCGGAGAACAGGAACAGGGCGAACTGCCCGGTGGACATCAGGTCGAAATCCTGCCAGCCGCGCATCAGCGTGCTGACCGCCATGCCGACCGCGCCGAACGCCAGCCCGACCAGGATCGTGGCGGGGAAGGCGGCCAGCGCCCACAGCGGCGCGGCCAGCCCGAGCGCCGCCATGATGAGCACGAACACCCCGGTGTACAGCGAGCCGCGGAGCATGGCCCAGCCGAGCTCGCCGAGGGCGAGCTCGAACGGCCGCACCGGCGTGGCCAGGATGGCGTCGAAGGTCTTCTGGTACTTCATCTTGTGGAAGAAGTTGAACGTGGTCTCGGCCAGCGCGCCCGACATCGCCGCCACCGCCAGCATGGCAGGGGCGACGTAGGCGGCGTAGGGCAGCGACCGCCCGCCCACCGGCAGGTCGCCGACCAGCGCTCCCACGCCGACGCCGATGGACAGCAGGTACAGCAGCGGCTCGAAGAACCCCGACAGCAGCACCAGCCAGTAGGACGGGCCCGAGCGCAGCGCCCCGAGGTTGCGGCCGATCACCGCGCCGACCCGGCCGGGGGCGACCCGGGCGGCGATCATCGTGGTCACCATGTGTCAGTCCTGAAGTCGCTTGCGGAAGGCGTGGAAGGCCCACAGCGTGCCCGCCGCGGTGAACACCAGCAGGTAGGCCAGGTGCGCCGCGACCGGCCAGGGCGGGGCCGTGCCCAGGGTGGCCGCGCGGCTGAGCTCGACGCCGTGCCACAACGGGGACAGGTAGGCCACCGGCCGGGCGAGGGCGGGCAACTGCTCGACGGGGAAGAAGACGCCGCTGAACAGCGCGGCGGGGATCATCACGAAGCGGAACAGCAGCGCGAAGTAGCTGTCGTGGTCGATGGTGGCGGCGAAGGCCATCGTGGGCGCGGCCGAGGCCAGGGCGACCAGCCCGCACACCAGCGGCGCGGCCAGCGCCCACGGCGAGCGCAGCGCGCCGAACAACGAGGTGACGCCGAGGAACACCACCACCGCGATCTCGGCCCTGAGCAGGATGTACAGCAGCCACCCGCACACCATGTCGCCGACCTGGACCGGCGTGGCCCGCATGGCGTGATAGGCGCGGCTCCACTTGAAGTCGCCGAGGACGGGGTAGGTGGACTCGCCGACCGACATCTGGAAGGCGGTGGAGGCGAGTACTCCCGGGACGATCCACGACAGGTAGTCCACGCCGCCGATGCCGCCGATGTATCCCCCGACGCCCAGGCCGATGCTGAGCAGGAACAGCACCGGCAACCCGAAGGAGGAGAACGCCGAGGCGGTCCACACCCGGCGGTAGAGGGTCAGGGCGCGCTCCAGGACCGCGAGGGTCGAGCGGGCCGAGACCTGGTCGGCGAACGGGATCATCAGTCGACCAGCGTCCGGCCGGTGAGGTGCAGGAAGACGTCCTCCAGGGTGGAGCGGCGCGCCAGCACGCTGGAGGGATTCAGCCCGCGCCGGTGCACCTCGGCGACGGCGGCGTCGCCGTCCTCGGCGTACACCAGCAGGCGGTCGGGCAGCGGGTCGACCCGCCGGCCGATGCCGGCCAGCTTGGCGGCCAGGTCGGCGGGCCGCTCGTCGCCGAAGCGCAGCTCGACCACCTCGGGGGTGGAGTAGGTCTGGATCAGGGAGCGGGGTGAACCCTCGGCGACGATGCGGCCGCCGTCCATGACGACCAGCCGGTCGCACAGCTGCTCGGCCTCGTCCATGTAGTGGGTGGTGAGCACCAGGGTGGTGCCGCGCCGCTTGAGCTGGAACAGCCGCTCCCACAGCAGGTGGCGGGCCTGGGGGTCAAGGCCGGTGGTGGGCTCGTCGAGCAGGATGATGTCAGGTTCGTTGACCATGGCGCGGGCGATGGTCAGGCGCCGCTTCATGCCGCCCGACAGCGGTTCGACCTTGCTGCCGGCGCGGTCGGACAGCTGGACGAACTCCAGCAGCGCGTCGGCCCGGCGGCGGGCCTCCTGCCGGCCGAGGCCGAAGTAGCGGGCGTAGACGGTGAGGTTCTCGCGCACGCTCAGGTCGAAGTCGAGGTTGTCCAGCTGGGGGCAGACGCCGAGCCGGGCGCGGATGCGGGTGCCGTCGCGGACCGGATCCATGCCGAGGATGCTCAGCTCGCCGCCGGTGGGCATCGACACGCAGCCGATCATGCGCATCGTGGAGGACTTGCCCGCGCCGTTGGGGCCGAGGAACCCGAACGCCTCGCCGGGGGCCACAGACAGGTCGATGCCGTCCACCGCGGTGAAGGCGCCGAAGCGTTTCACCAGGCCACGCGCGTAGATCAGAGGTTGTTCCGACACGAGCAAGAACCCTAGCCAAGCGCCCCGACATTCCCGCAACACCTTTTTCGGGCGGCGCGCCACCGGACAGGCGCCCGTGGTGCCGGCGGCGGTTCCGCGTGCCACGGCCGGGCGGCCCCCGGGAAAGGGACCAAGGTCTCTGGAATAGCCCGCCCGCAGCGGGAACGCTCGTATCCATGAACGAGCTTGAGCGAGTCGATGCTTTCTGGCGTGCCGCCAACTACCTGTCGGTCGGGCAGATCTATCTGCTGGACAACCCGTTGCTCGGCGAGCCGCTGCTGCCCGAGCACGTCAAACCCCGCCTGCTCGGCCACTGGGGCACCACCCCTGGACTGAACTTCGTCTTCGCCCACCTGAACCGGGTGATCACAGGGCGTGACCAGGACATGATCTACATCGCCGGTCCCGGGCACGGCGGCCCGGCCGCGGTCGCGCACGCCTGGCTGGAGGGCAGCTACTCGCAGGTCTACCCCGAGGTCTCCCAGGACCGGGACGGGATGCGCCGGCTGTTCCGCCAGTTCTCCTTCCCCGGCGGCATCCCGAGCCATGTGGCGCCCGAGACGCCCGGCTCCATCCACGAGGGTGGCGAGCTCGGCTACTCTCTGGCCCACGCTTACGGCGCCGCCTTCGACAATCCCGGCCTGGTGGTGGCGTGCGTCGTCGGCGACGGCGAGGCCGAGACGGGCCCGCTGGCCGCCAGCTGGCACTCCAACAAGTTCGTCAACCCGGCGCGGGACGGGGCGGTCCTGCCGATCCTGCACCTCAACGGCTACAAGATCGCCAATCCGACGGTGCTGTCGCGCATCCCCGAGCCGGAGCTGGTCAAGCTCATGGAGGGGTACGGCTACCGCCCGCACATCGTGGCCGGTGACGACCCGGCGGTCATGCACCGGCTCATGGCCGAGACGCTGGACACGGTGTTCGACCAGATCGCCGAGGTCAAGGCCGGCGGCGGCGGCCGCTGGCCCATGATCATCCTGCGCACGCCCAAAGGCTGGACCGGCCCCAAGCAGGTCGACGGGCTGCCGGTGGAGGGCACCTGGCGCGCCCACCAGGTGCCGCTGTCGGCGGTCCGCGACGACCCCGGCAAGCTGGCCGCGCTGGAGGAGTGGATGCGCTCCTACCACCCCGAGGAGCTGTTCGACGAGCGCGGCCGCCCGGTGGCCGAGGTGCTCGCCACGGTGCCCGAGGGGCCGCGCCGCATGAGCGCCAACCCCCACGCCAACGGCGGCGAGCTGCTCCAGCCGCTCAGACTGCCCGACTTCCGCGACTACGCCGTCGAGGTCAAGGCGCCGGCCACCGCGGCCAGCGAGCCGACGCGGGTGCTGGGCGCGCTGGTGCGCGACATCATCGCCGCCAACCCCGCCAACTTCCGCCTGCTCGGCCCCGACGAGGTGGCCTCCAACCGGCTGGGCGCGGCGTTCGAGGTGACCGGCCGGGTGTGGGAGGCCGAGCGGCTGCCCACCGACGAGCACCTGTCTCCCGAGGGCCGGGTGATGGAGGTGCTGAGCGAGCACCTGTGCCAGGGCTGGCTGGAGGGTTACCTGCTCACCGGCCGCCACGGGCTGTTCACCTCCTACGAGGCGTTCATCCACATCATCGACGCCATGTTCAACCAGCACGCCAAGTGGCTGGAGGCCTGCCGCAAGATCCCCTGGCGCAGGCCGGTCGCCTCGCTGAACTACCTGCTCAGCTCGCACGTCTGGCGCCAGGACCACAACGGCTTCAGCCACCAGGACCCCGGCTTCCTGGACGTGGTGGTCAACAAGAAGGCCACGGTGGTGCGCGTCTACCTGCCGCCGGACGCCAACACGCTGCTGTCGGTCGCCGACCACTGCCTGCGCTCACGCGACTACGTCAACGTCGTGGTCGCCGGCAAGCAGCCGGTGCTGGACCTGATGCCGATGGAGGAGGCGATCCTGCACTGCACCCGCGGCCTCGGCATCCTGCCGTGGGCCTCCACCGACCAGGGCGCCGAACCGGACGTGGTGCTGGCCTGCGCCGGGGACGTGCCGACCCTGGAGACGCTGGCCGCCGCCGACCTGCTGCGCCGCCACCTGCCCGACCTGAGGGTGCGGGTGGTGAACGTGGTGGACCTGATGCGGCTGCAGCCGGACACCGAGCACCCCCACGGCCTGACCGACACCGCCTACGACGCGCTGTTCACCGCCGACAAGCCGGTCATCTTCAACTTCCACGGCTACCCGTGGCTGATCCACCGGCTGACCTACCGGCGCCACGGGCACCCCCACCTGCACGTGCGCGGCTACAAGGAGGAGGGCACCACCACCACGCCCTTCGACATGGCGATGATGAACGACATCGACCGCTACCACCTGGTGATGGACGTCATCGACCGCGTCCCGGGCCTGTCGGAGCGCTGCGGCCACCTGCGGCAGGAGATGGCCGACGCCCGGACGCGGGCCCGCGCGCACACCCGCGAGTACGGCGAGGACCTGCCCGAGGTCCGCGACTGGAGCTGGCAGCACTGACCCCCGCAGGCCGCGCACGCCGCGCCCGTGCTCTTCCGCAGCACGGGCGCCGGGACGCTGGGGCGTGCGGCGCTGCGGCGCTGCGGGGCGTACGGGGCGTACGGGGCGTACGGGGCGTACGGGGCGTACGGGGCGTACGGGGCGTACGGGGCGCCGTTCAGCGGGGCGGTGCGGCGGCGGGCAGACGCAGGACCAGGCGGGCGCCGCGCGGGCTGTCCTCGATGGTCAGGGTGCCGCCGCTCATCTCGGCGATCTGCCGGGCGATGGGCAGGCCCAGGCCCGTGCCGCCCGGATCCCTGCGGCGGCCCTCGCTCAGGCGTACGAACCGCTGGAAGACGCTCTCGCGGCTGCCGGCCGGGATTCCCGCGCCGTCGTCCACCACCGAAAGCGTCGCCTCGCCGCCCTGCGAGCCCGGTCCGCCGCCACTTCGCGCCACCGTGACGGTGATCGTGGACTCGGCGTGCCGTTCGGCGTTGGTCAGCAGGTTGGACAGCAACCTGGTGAGCCGCAGCCGATCGCCCAGCACCACCACGCCGGGCCGAAGGTCGCAGTCGATCCGGATGGCCGAGGGGTGGCGGGCGCGCACCTCGCCGAGGACCAGTTCGGCCAGGTCGACCAGGTCGCGGGCGCCCTGCGTCGCGGCGTCCAGGCGGGCCAGAACCAGCAGGTCGGCGATGATGGCCTGCAGGCGGTCCAGGTTGCCCAGCAGGTTCTTGCCGGTGACCTCGTCGATGCCCTCTTCGGGCCCCATCATGGCCTCCTCCACCTGCACGCGCATGGCGGTGACGGGGCTGCGCAGGTCGTGGGAGACGTCGGAGGCGAACCGGCGCTGCCGCTCCAGCGCCTCCTGCAGCCGCTCCAGGGTGTGGTTGACGCTGTCGGCCAGGTCGCGGATCTGGTCGCGCTGCGGGGGCGAGGGCACCCTGCGGTCCAGGGACATGGCGTTGATCTCGTCGAGTTCGGCGCGGATGGCGTCCACCGGCTGCAGCGAGCCGCGGACGGTCCGGTAGGTGCCGTAGGTGATGAGCGTGGTGAAGACGACCACGCCGCCGGCCATGGTCATGGCCAGCTCGGAGTGGACCAAGGGCGGGACGGCGGGCGCGGCACTGTAGACGATCATGTCCTTGCCGTCGCGGTAGGCCTCCTGCGCGACCACGATGTCACACCCGTCGCGGGCGAGGCCGCGGTCGCAGATGATCTGCGTGGCCATGTTCCTGGCCCCTTCGGGGACGAAGGTCGCGATGCGCGGCGCGCCCTGCAGTTCCCGGCTCGCGGCGGCGATCCTGCCCTGTGGGTCCACGACCTGGATGTCGCGGATCTGGCTGTGGGCGATTGGGTTGTGCAGCTCGTGCCGTTCGACCTGGTAGACCACGCGCTCGGTCGCCGCGGCGACCTCCTCGGTGAGGTACTGGGTGGCCAGGCGGTGGATCGCGACCATCAGCACCGTGGCGCTCAGCACGCACAGCACCGCCGCCGCGACGCCGGCGAGAAGCGTCAGGCGCGTGGTGATCGGCCATTGGTGCAGCGGACGCATGGACGGCCCCGATGGACGCATGGACAGCCCTGATACCAGTCCAGCACATCGGCCGGGCGGCGCGGTCCGCCGGGTCGGCCCTACCGGGCGGCCCGCCGCGGGCTCAGGCCAGTCCGGCGTCGTGGGCGAGCAGCGCGATCTGGGTGCGGTTGTCCAGGCCGAGCTTGGCAAGGACGCTGGAGACGTGCGCCTTGACCGTGGCCACGCTCATCAGCAGCTCGGCGGCGATCTCGGCGTTGGCGCTTCCGCGCGCGACGGCCAGGACCACGTCCTGCTCACGGGGGCTCAGGGCGGCCAGCGCGGTACGGGCCCGCTGGTAGGCCCCGGCCTGGGTGGCCACTCGGTCCATGAGCCGCCGGGTGACGCGCGGCGACAGGATGGGCTCCCCGGCGGCGACCTGGAGCACGGCCTGGACGATCTGCGCGGGCGGGGTGTCCTTGAGCAGGAAGCCGCCGGCCCCGGCGCGCAGCGCGTGCAGGATGTTCTCGTCGGTGTCGAAGGTGGTCAGCACGATGACCTCCGGCGGGCGCGGGCGGCGGCGCAGCGCGCGGGTGGCGGCGATGCCGTCCACGTTCGGCATGCGCAGGTCCATCAGCACCACGTCGGGGGCGTGCGCGTCGGCGGCGGCCGGCACCTGCGCGCCGTCCGCGGCCTCGCCGACCACGGTGATGCCGTGGATGCCGTCGAGCATCATCGACAGCCCGGCGCGCACCAGCGCGTCGTCGTCGACGATCAGGACGCGCAGCGGGCGGGTCACGCCGGCCACGGCAGCCACGCGTGCAGCCGGAACTCCCCGCCGGCGGTGACCTGGTGGTCCAGCCGGCCGCCCGCCAGGTGCACCCGCTCGGTCAGCCCGACCAGCCCGGTGCCGGTGCCCGGCGTCAGCGGCGGTCCGGCCGCCCCGCGCGGCAGCGGGTTGCTGATGTCGATGACCAGCCGCTCGCCGGGCCGGCCCTCCAGGACCACCTGGACGGGGCGCCCGGTGGCGTGCTTGCGGGCGTTGGTCAGCCCTTCCTGGACGACCCGGTAGGCGGTGCGCGCGGTGGCGGCGGGCAGGGCGCCCGGCTCCTGCACCCCGTCGCGCACGCGCACCAGCTCGCCGGCGTCGCGGGACTCCTCCACCAGGCGGGGCACGTCGCCCAGCGCGGGCTGTGGTCGCCCGCCGGCGCCCTCCTGGCCGCCGTCGTCGTCCTCGCGCAGCAGGCCGATCACCTGGCGCAGCTCCTCCAGCGCCTGGTGGACCCCGGCGCGGACCACGCCGGCGGCGTGGGCGAGCCGCTCGGGTGGGGAGTCGGGCCGGTACTCGAGCGCCCCGGCGTAGGTGGCCAGCAGCGACAGCCGGTGGGCGAGCACGTCGTGCATCTCGCGGGCCACGCGGGTGCGCTCGAGCATGCGGGCTTCGGCCACCCGGCGGCCCTGCTCGGCCTCGGCGCGCGCCGCCCGCTCGCGCAGCGAGGCCACCAGCAGGGCACGCGCCCGGGCCGTGGCGCCCCAGCCGGTGAGGGCGCCGTAGGCGGCGGCGACCAGCACCAGCCACCACAGGTAGGAGATGCCGCCGCTCGGGCGCCACAGCCCTTGGACGGCGTGCGCGGCGATGCCGGCGGCGGCGACGGCGGCGGCCAGGGGGAACGGGCGCCGCCTGGCCACCTGCAGGGCGCTCAGCGTGGCCGGCGGGGTGGCCGCCGGTGACAGCGCCGCCAGCGCGGTGAGCACCGCCGCGCCGGCCACCGGCCGCCACAGCAGGACCGGCGACAGCGCCCAGCCGATCACCCCGGCGGTGAGGTCCAGCGCGGGCACCAGCGCCGCCGTGCCGGCGCGGGCCCAGATCGTCAGCGCCACCAGCGCGCCCATGGCCGCGAGCACCCCGGCCACCGCGGCGACCGCGGAGCGGCCGGAGAGGGCCTGCGGCCGGCAGTCGAACTCGTGCTGTTCCACCCGGCCAGGCTAACCGCGCCCACCCCGGCGGCGGCACCTACCAAAGTCGTAGCCGCCCCCCTGCCGCGGTGGTGGTCGCCGTGGCCGGGCGGCCGAGGCGGGAACAGGGCGCGGGCGGCCAGGCTGGCGTTCAGAACAACAGGCGGGCCGGCCGCGGCGCCCACCATCCGGTGGCGCGCGGGACGGCGGTCCGCCCGCCCGAGAGGGGACGCACGTGTCCACTCAGACCACCCCCGCCCGCGCCGGGTCCACGCGCGAAGGCCGTACGAGCGCCCGCCGGGCCCTGCTCAGCGTCGCCGGCGCCACCCTCACGGCCGTGGCGGCGTGGGCGCTGGCCGGCCCGGCGTCCGGCGTGGACCTCACCGTCCGCGCCGGGGACGCCGTCCAGCGGGTCGGGCCGGGCGCGGCGGCGGCGGCGGGCCTGGCGGCCGGGCTGGCCGCCTGGGCGCTGCTGGCGGTGCTGGAACGGTTCACCGCGCGGCCGCGCCTGGTCTTCACCGTCGTCGCGGTGGCCGTGCTGCTGCTGTCGCTGGCCGGGCCGCTCGGCCAGGCCGTCGGCGTGGCGAGCACGCTGCGGCTGATCGGCGTGCACCTGGCCGTCGGCGCCGCCGTGATCTGCGGCCTGGCCTGGCGGCGGCGCGGACGGGCCTGAGCCCGCCCCGGCCGCGGGGGCCGCGGCGCGGCGCCCCTGGGTCAAAGGAGGGTGAGGATGCGCGGGCCCTGGTCGGTGACGGCGACGGTGTGCTCGATGTGCGCCGCGCGGCTGCCGTCCAGGGTGCGCAGGGTCCACCCGTCGGAGGCGGTGCGGTAGGCGTCGCGCCCGCCGGCCATGAGCATGGGCTCGATGGCCAGGGCCAGCCCGTGGCGCAGGGGATAGCCGCGGCCGGGACGCCCCCGGTTGGGCACGTGGGGGTCCTCGTGCATGCGCCGGCCGATGCCGTGTCCGCCGAAGTCGGCGGGCATGCCGCAGCCGGCCGCGCCGGCGACGGCGCCGATGGCGTGGGAGATGTCGCCGACGCGGTTGCCCGGGACGGCCGCGGCGATGCCGGCCGCCAGGGCCCGCCCGGTGGCCTCGATCAGCCGCAGGTCGGCCGGGCGCGGGGTGCCGACGGTGAAGCTGATCGCGGCGTCGCCGGTCCAGCCGTCCAGTTCGGCGCCGCAGTCGATGCTGACCAGGTCGCCGTCGCGCAGACGGTAACCGGTGGGGATGCCGTGCACGAGCGCGTCGTTGACCGAGGTGCAGATGACGGCGGGGAACGGCGTGGGCGCGAAGGAGGGACGGTATCCGAGGAACGGCGAGCGGGCCCCGGCCTCCTCCAGCACCGCGCGCGCCGCCTGGTCCAGCTCCCGCAGGGACACCCCGACGGCCGCCGCCTCGCGGACGGCGGCCAGCGCGCGGGCCACCACGCGCCCGGCCTCCCGCATCCCGTCCAGGTCCTTGTCGCTTTTGATCTCGACCATCCCTACCGCTCCCGTGTCGCGGGCGCCCCGATGCGCGCCAATACTTATACCGGTATTAGTATCACGGTCATGGTGAGGACTCCTTTGGCCCCCTGGGAACGGCGGCGCGGAGAGCGGTTCGGCGCTCTGCTGCGCCGGGCCCGCGGCGAGCGCAGCATGGTCGAGGTCGCCGCGGCGGCCGGGGTGTCGGCCGAGACGCTCCGCAAGATCGAGACCGGCCGGGCGCCGACCCCGGCGTTCTTCACCGTGGTCGCCCTGGCCACCGCCCTTGGGGTGTCGCTGGACGAGCTGGCCGCCGCCTGCGCCGAGCAGGAGGCCGCCGGCGACGGCCGCGCCCTGTCGGCCTGACCCTGTCGCCTTGGGCGACCGGCGTCCGGCGTCCGGCGTCCGGCGTCCGGGAAGTTGCTCGAAGAAAGTCCGGGAGGCGGTGTCGGATCGGGGCGGTGGTGTTCGTGGCACAGGTGAGGCCACCCGCAAGGGGCGGCGCCAAGGCGAAGGAACCGCGACCATGAAGCTGACGACCGTGACCCAGATCACCATCGATGGAGTGACGCAGGGAAACGGCGGCGCGTCGGATGAGGATCGCAGGAACGGATTCGAGCTCGGCGGATGGGCCCGGGGGGCGGGTGACGACGACACCAGGACGTTCATCACGCAGACCTACCAGCGCGCCGAGGCGTTCCTGTTCGGCCGGCGCACCTACGAGTTGTTCACCTCCTGGGAATCGATCGGCCGGACGCGCGCACATCCCATCGGCGTGGCCTTGAACCAGGCCCCCAAGTACGTCGCCTCGACCACGCTCACCGCGCCGCGTTGGGCCAACACGACCGTTCTACGCGGTGACCTCGCGGCGGCCATCGGTGAGCTGAAGGCCAAGCCCGGGGGCGAGCTGCAGGTGCACGGCAGTGGCATCCTGACCCGGTGGTTGCTGGAGAACGACCTGGTCGACGAGATGATCTTGATCGTGGTCCCCGTGATCCTCGGCCAGGGCGCGAGACTGTTCCCGATGACCGGTCCGGATCTCGCGCTCGACCTCCTGGAGTCGCGGGTCGACTCGGGGGGCGTGACCATTCAGATCTACCGGCCGGCCGGGCGCCCGCGGTATGCGACGACCTGAAGTCCCTGACCGCCGGACCACGCCGTCTTGACACCACAGGAGATGATCTGCAGATGCGATACCTGGTTTCCGTGATCGACGACAAGAGCGATCCCGGCAGCACCGACAGGCAGCCCGCCATCAGCGCGTTCAACGAGCGACTGATCGCCGAGGGCTACTGGGTCTTCTCGGGCGGACTCGCGGACCCGGGCGCGGCCACGGTCGTCGACAACCGCGACGAGCAGGCGGTGTTCAGCGACGGGCCTTTCCTGGAGTCCAAGGAGTACCTCGCCGGCGTGTGGGTGTGGGAGGCCCCCGATCTGGATGTGGCACTCAAGCTCGCCGCCGAAGCCTCGAAGGTCTGCGATCGCAAACTCGAGGTGCGACCGTTCCAGTGAGCGACGTGGAGAAGGCGATCACCCGGGCCCACCACGACGAATGGGCGCGGGTGGTGGCCTCCCTGACCAGGCGCTTCGGTGACCTCGACATCGCCGAGGAGGCGGCGGCCGAGGCGTTCACGACCGCCGTCGAGCGGTGGCGGGCCGACGGGCCTCCCCCCAACCCGGGCGCGTGGCTGACCACCACCGCCAACCGCAAGGCCATCGACCGGATCCGGCGGGAGAGCAAACGCGACGACAAGCACAAGGAGGCTCAGATGCTGCACGACGACATCCCAGCCGAGCCGCTTGGCGCCATCGACGACGACCGGCTCCGGCTGATCTTCATCTGCTGTCATCCGGCGCTGGCGGTGGAAGCGCGCGTGGCGTTGACGCTGCGCATGGTCGGCGGTCTGACCGTGCCCGAGATCGCCCGTGCCTTCCTGGTGCGGCCGGCCACCATGGAACAGCGCATCACCCGCGCCAAGGCCAAGATCAAGGCGGCCGGCATCCCCTACCGGATGCCGGCCGCCGACGATCTGCCGGCGCGTGTCTCCGGCGTCCTGGCCGTGCTGTTCCTGGTGTTCAACGAGGGCTACCTGGCCAGCGGCCCTGACACCGATCCGGTACGACACGATTTGACCTGCGAGGCGATCCGGCTCACCCGCCTGATCCGCGCGCTGCTGCCGCAGGACGGAGAAGTGGCCGGGCTGCTGGCGCTGATGCTGCTCACCGAGGCGCGCCGCCCCGCCCGGATCTCGGCCGGCGGCGAACTGGTCGCCCTCCACGAGCAGGACCGCGGGGCCTGGGACGCGGCGCTGATCGCCGAGGGTCACCGGCTGGTGCGTGAGCGCCTCCTCGCCGCCGCCGCGGGGGCGGCTCCGGGTCGCTACCAGATCCTCGCGGCGATCAACGCCGTGCACACCTCCGCCCGTGACATCCGCGACACCGACTGGTCGCAGGTCCTGGCCCTCTACGATCAGCTCGTCCGCCTCGACCCCTCGCCGATCATCGCACTCAACCGGGCCATCGCCGTGGCCGAGCTCGACGGGCCGGAGGTGGCGCTGGCCATCGTCGACCGCCTCGCCGAGGCGCTGGCCGGCTATCACGCCTACCACGCCACCCGCGCCGACCTGCTGCGCCGGCTGGGCCGAAGTCGGCACTCACGCGCGGCCTACGACCGGGCCATCGAGCTGGCCGGCAACACCGGCGAGATCGCCTACCTCACCCGCCGCCGCGCCCAACTTCGGTAGCCCCGCGCAGGAGAACCCGCGCGCGGCGGCAGGTGTTCAGGCGGCGCGGCGGGCGATGGCGCTGATGAGGGGCTGCAGCAGGCGCGCGGCCAGCGGGCCGAAGGCCGCCAGGATGAGCACGTACCCGGCCGCCAGCGGCCCGAGGTCGCGGTGGGCGCCGGCCGCCACCGCAAGGCCGGCGATGACGATGTTGAACTCCCCGCGCGGGATCAGCGCGATCCCGGCCCGGGCCTGCCCGGCCCTGGCGACGCCGGCCCGCCGGGCGGCGTAGGCGCCGGTGGCCAGCTTGGTGGCCATGCTGACCACGGCCAGCAGGGCCGCCAGCCCGGCCATCGGCCAGATCGCCGCCGGGTTGGTCTGCAGCCCGAAGAACACGAAGAACACCGCGGCGAACAGGTCGCGCAGCGGGATCAGCAGCGCCCGGGCCTCGTGGGCCAGCTCGCCCGACAGCGCGATGCCGACCAGGAACGCCCCGACCGCCGCCGACACCTGGAGCTGCTGGGCGACGCCGGCGACCAGCAGCGCCAGGCCCATCACCTTCAGCAGCAGCACCTCGGAGTTGGGGCTGGCGACGAAGGTCTCGATGAGACGGCCGAAGCGCAGGGCCACCAGCAGCACCACCCCGGCCGTGCCCAGGGCGATCGCCACGGTGACCGCGCCGGCGGCCAGGCTCACCCCGGCCAGGATGGCGGTCAGCACCGGCAGGTACAACGCCATCGTCAGATCCTCGAACACCAGCAGCGACAGCACCACGGGGGTCTCCCGGTTGCCGATCCAGCCGAGGTCGGACAGCACTTTGGCGGTGATGCCCGAGGAGGTGGCGTAGGTGACCCCGGCCATCGCCACGGCCGCCACCGGGCCCCAGCCCAGCAGCAGCGCGACCACCGCGCCCGGCGCGGCGTTGAGCACCAGGTCGAACAGCCCGCCGCGGGCGTTGCCGCGCAGGCTGGCCATCAGCTCGTCGGCGTTGTACTCAAGGCCGAGGGTGAGCAGCAGCAGGACCACGCCGATCTCGGCGCCGACGGCGATGAAGTCCTCGCTGGTGGCCAGGGGCAGGATGCCGCCCTGGCCGAACGCCAGCCCGGCCAGCAGGTACAGCGGAATGGGGGAGATGCCGGCGCGCAGCGCCAGGGCGCCGAGCACGCCGAGGACAAGTACGGTGCCGCCGAGTTCGATGAAAAGGCTCGCGGTGTGCACGCCGGCCTATCCGCCGGCGAGGATGTCGGCGACGGCGGCGGTGCTCTCCAGGTCTCCGACGACGACCACCACGTCGCCGCCGGCGAGCGGGAAGTCGGGGGTGGGACTGGTGTGCACCTGCCCGCCCCGCACGACCGCCACGATGGAGGCGCCGGTGCGGGAGCGCACGCGCGCCTGTCCCATCGGCCGTCCCGCGTAGGGGGAGTCCTCGGCCAGGGGAAGCTGGACGCTGACCAGCCCTTCGACCTCGCGGTGCAGGGCGTTGAGCCGCTGGACGATGCGCGGGGCGCCGAGCAGCTCGACCAGGGCGTCGGCCTCCTCGTCGTTGAGCTGGATGGCCTCACACGCCCGGTCGGGGTCGTGCCGGTCGTAGATGACCAGATCCCGGCGGCCGCTGCGGTGGGACACCACCGCGATCCTGCGGCCGTGCTGGGTGGTGAACTCGTGTTTGAGCCCTATCCCCGGGAGTGCGGTCTGCTCGATCTCCACCGGCTCCTCGCCCCTATCAGCCGTCCGTCACCTGACTACGCTTCGCCCCTCTACGAACAGGACGAATGTTCATAAAAGGAGGCGAACGCCTGTGAGGCTAGCAGGTGCCGGGCCCACCCGAGCGGCGCTCGCCGCACCCGCGGCGCCCGGGCACCACGGCCACCGGCCCCCTCGCCGCGGACGCGGGGGTCGGCGGCGCCGCGGTCACACGACCAGGTCCAGGGCCAGCACCAGCAGCAGGCCGACCACCGAGATCACCGTCTCCATCGCCGACCAGGTCTTGAGGTTCTGGCCGACGCTCAGCCCGAAGTACTCCTTCACCAGCCAGAATCCGGCGTCGTTGACGTGGGAGAAGAACAGCGACCCCGCGCCGATCGCCAGCACCAGCAGCGAGGTCTGCCCGGGACCCAGCGTGGTGACCAGCGGGGCCAGGATGCCCGAGGCGGTGACGGTCGCCACCGTCGCCGACCCGGTGGCAAGGCGGATCAGCACCGCGACCAGCCAGGCCAGCAGCAGCACCGAAAGGCCGCTGTGCTGCACCCAGTCGGCCACCAGTTTGCCGATGCCGGTGTCGACCAGCGTCTGCTTGAACCCGCCGCCGGCCGCGACGATGAGCAGGATGCCGGCGATCGGCGGCAGCGAGGCCTCCAGCGACGCGGTGATCGCCTTGCGGTCCATCGCGCCGCCGCGTCCCAGCGTGAAGATCGCCACGATGACCGCGATGAGCAGCGCGACCAGCGGCGTGCCCAGGAAGTCCAGCGCGGTGCGCACCGCGGTGCCCTTGGCGGCCAGCAGGTCGGCGACGGCCTTGCCCATCATCAGCACCACCGGCAGCAGCACGGTGGCCACGGTCACCCCGAACGAGGGCCGCCGCGCGGACGGCTCCTGCTCGCGCGCGTCGTACAGCTCAGGCGCCGGCACCTGCACCCAGCGGGAGGCGTAGCGAGCGAACAGCGGGCCGGCGATGGCCACGGTGGGCAGCGCGACCAGCACGCCGAGGCCCAGGGTCAGGCCGAGGTCGGCTTTGAGCGCGTCGATGGCGACCAGCGGCCCCGGGTGCGGCGGCACCAGGCCGTGCATGACCGACAGTCCGGCAAGGGCCGGGATGCCGACCCTGATCAGCGGCAGGCCCGAGCGGCGCGACACCAGAAAGATCACCGGCATCAGCAGCACGAGCCCGATCTCGAAGAACATCGGCAGGCCGATGATGGCGCCCACCGCCGCCATCGCCCAGGGCAGGGTGCGGGGGCTGGAGCGGCCGACGATGGTGTCGACGATCTCGTCGGCGCCGCCGGAGTCGGCCAGCAGCCGGCCGAACATCGCCCCCAGCGCGATCAGCGTGCCGACGCCGGCCGCCGTGCTGCCGAAGCCGTCGGTGAAGCTGGTGATCACATCCGACATGGCGAGGCCGGCGACGGCGCCGACGACCAGGGAGCCGATGGTCAGGCTGAGGAACGGGTGCAGCTTGAAGCGCGTGATCAGCAGCACGATCACGGCGATGCCGATCAGCGCGGCCGGCAGCAGGCGTCCGGCCGGCACCGCGGCGCCGCCGGCGGGGGCCAGCGCGAGCAGTGTGGCGTTCATGACCGTTCTCCGCGGCCCGCGGCACCACCGGGGTCGGCGGGCGGTGGCGCGCCGCCGGGGGAGGCGGCGGCGAGGTAGTCCTCCACGAGCCGGTCGACGTCGTGGGTCAGGTCGAGCACGACACCGTGCTCGTCGGGCCGCAGCGGCTCCAGGGTCGCGAACTGGGAGGCGACCAGGGAGGCGGGCATGAAGTGCCCGGGCCGCCCGGCCACCCGCCGGCTCACGACCTGCTGGTCTCCGGCCAGGTGGACGAAGCAGACCTGCGGCGCCGATTCGCGAAGCACGTCACGGTAGGAGCGCTTGAGCGCCGAGCAGCTCACCACGCCGCCGCCGGCGGCGTGCGCGGCCAGCCAGGCGCCGATCGCGCGCAGCCATGGCAGCCGGTCGTCGTCGTCCAACGGGATGCCCGCCGACATCTTGGCGATGCTGGCGGGGCTGTGGAAGTCGTCGGCGTCGGCGAACGGCACCCGCAGGCGCTGGGCCAGCGCGGCGCCGACGGTCGTCTTACCCGAGCCGGTGACCCCCATGACGACCAGCAGCGGCGGGGTTTGCGCCGCGGGGCCGGGGGAAGTCGGGGGCGGAGGATCTGTGGGGTTCATGACGGGCCTCTCGAACGGGCTGTCGCACAGCCTGTCACGAATAATCATCCTTAATCAAGAGTCAGGTGCTAATTAGTCATACTTTACTGGCGGTGGTGCGGCCCGGAGGCCTTCCCGTGGGAGGATTGGCGGCCGTGGGAGCCAAAGACCAGACCAATAGCGGTCTGCACGGCAGCGTCCTGGACGGCCTCGGCGTCCAGATCACCTCCGGCGCGCTCCCCGCCGGCCACGTGCTGCGCATCGAGCAGCTCGAACACCGCTTCGGGGTCTCCCGATCGGTGGTCCGCGAGGCCATCCGGGTGCTGGAGTCGATGGGCCTTGTGTCCAGCCGGCGCCGCGTCGGGGTCACCGTCGCCCCGCGCGCCCGCTGGAACCTGTTCGACCCGCGCATCATCCGCTGGCGGCTGTCCGGCGGCGACCGCGACGGGCAGTTGCGCTCCCTGGGCGAGCTGCGCCGCGGCGTCGAACCGGTGGCCGCCGCGCTGGCCGCCCGCAACGCCACCCCCGAGCAGTGCGGGCTGCTCACCGGCGCGGTCATGAGCATGGCCGTGCACGGCAGGTCCGGCGACCTGGAGTCCTACCTGCGGGCCGACATCCTGTTCCACCGCACCCTGCTGGAGGCCTGCGGCAACGAGATGCTCGCGGCCCTGGCCGACGTGGTCGCCGAGGTGCTCGCCGGCCGCACCCACCACCACCTGATGCCCGCCCACCCCGAGCCGGCGGCGATCCGCTGGCACGCCGAGGTCGCCCAGGCGGTGCAGGCGGGCGACGCCGCCACCGCCGAGCGGTTCATGCGCCAGATCGTCGAAGAGGCCACCCACGCCATGCTCGCCGCCCCACCCGCCTGAGGGGAGTCACACCCGCCGCGTCGCGCTTGGATCTTCGACCGGCCCCTGACTTCAGCCGGTGGGACGACCGGATCCACCGGTTCGCCGGTTACCGGCATGCCGATGTCCGGTGGTGGGCCCGGGGCGGGGCGGCCGAGAGATGGTCAGGCGGATGAACAGGGGCGCGAGCAGGACCATGGCGAACAGCCGCAGGCTCTGCACGCTCGAGATCAGGGAGACGTCGGCGTGGGTGGCGGCGGCGGTGGTGAGGACGGCGTTGACGCCGCCGGGGGTGGTGGCGAGGTAGGCGTCGGTGAAGGGGATGTGTGCCATCACCGAGAGCAGCCAGGCCAGAACGGCGCAGACCGCCATGATCGACATGGTGCAGGCCAAGGCCAGCGGCAGCAGGCGCCGCATGTGTGCCAGGGTGGGGCGGGTGAAGCGCAGGCCGATGTCCAGGCCGACGATGGTGAACACAGCGGTTCGCAGAGGGCCGGTCGGGGTGAAACCGCTGAGGGCGCCGCTGGCGGTGATGGCGGCGGTCAAAAGCATCGGGCCGAGCAGGGCGGGGCTCGGCAGGCGAAGACCGCGGCCGGTCAGGGTGCCGGTGAGTGCGACGGCGGCCAGCAGAACCAGCCCGATGCCTTGATCACCGCCGGTGACCAGGCTCCAGGCCGACGGATGGGCCACTGCGGCGGTGCCTGCCGCCGGGTGGGGGGCGAGCAACCAGTGCACCAGGACAGGGGCGGTGGTGGCGACCAGAGCGACGCGCAGATACTGCAGGAATGCGACGATCCGCGGATCGGCGTCGAAGTCGGCCGCGCTGGAGATCACTGCGGCCGAGCCGCCGGCGACCATGCCGAGAGTCGCGCTCGCGCGGTCGATGCGGCCCGTACGCGCCATGATCGCGGCGGCGGCCAGGCTGAGCCCGATGGTGACCGTGGTGACAGCGGCCAGCGGAAGGACCTCGGCCGCGGCCTGATGTGCGGTGTGGGGGTCGAGATAGCCACCCATCAGTACCCCGAGGACGGCTTGGCAGCCGCGGTTGAGACGGCCGGGAACCTGGTCGGCGGTGAGCCCGCTGACGGCCAGAGCCAGCCCGGCCAGCAGCGGGACCAGCAGATGAGGCGCGGGCAGTATCGGCTCGGCCACCTCCCCGGCGGCGCACGCGCCGAGAATGAGCCCCAGCCAGCCGACCCAGCGCCACTGAAGACGAGCGCCGGATCGGCGGCTCAGAAAGCCGAGAACCGTTCCCATGGCAGCGATACTACTTACGGTAGTCAATCCATCGCGCCACGCGATCGTCGCGGAGCCGGCTCTCCGGCCGTCCATCGTGTCCGGTCGCCGTCAGGATCGTCGTGCGCTTCGGCGGTCGATGCGCGCCGCGAACCAGGTGGCCGTCGCCGCACGGATCCGCAAGGGGGACGCGTACAGACGGTCAGGCGGCGGGGAGGCGCAGTTCGACCAGGCCACCGTCGCGCCGTCAGAGTCAGCAGCGCCACGGCGAGGGTGACGGTCGCCGCGGCGACCGGTTTGCGGCGGATCACGTGGCCGTGTAGCCCACGCCGCGGACCGTGACGATCGCCGACGGGTGTCCGATTTCGGCGAGTTTTCGGCGGATGCGCATCAGGTAGGAGTCGAGGGTGTTGGCGAGGACGCGAGAGGCGGGTGGCTCACGTAAAGCACCCACGCGCGACCATCTCGGTCGTCACCAGGATCGCCACCGCCTCGGCGGCCAGCAGAGCCACCAGGACAACGAGTTGCACGACTCCGGCCTCGACCGGGCTCGCCCCACCGAGCAGCACCCCCACGAAGGCGCCAGGAAGAGTGACCAGCCCCACGGTCCGGGTCTGATCCAGCGCGGGTAGCAGCGCCTGGGCCGCCGCCGGGCGGCAGATCTCCACCGCCGCCTCCCTGGGGAGGAAGCCCAGCGCCAGCGCCGCCTCCACTTCTCCTCTTCGCTGGACCAGCTCCTCCACGGCTCGGCGTCCGGCGAGGGAGGTAGCGGTCAGACAGCCACCCAGTACGATCCCCGCGATCGGGATCACCACGATGCCGTCCATGGAGATCGTCCCGCTCGCGGCGAGCATCGACAGCACCGGCGCGGCGCCCGCCGCGATCGGCACCGCCGCCCACCATGCCTTCCGGCCGCGAGTGATGCGCCGGCCCGCGGTGAATGCGGCCACGCCGTACATGAGCACGACGAACCCCGCCGCGGCCGTGAAGGAGGCGACCACCCAGGCGATCAGCACCGATACCGCGCCGAGTTGGGCGGCCGCCCGCAGGCAGGCGGTGAGGACCGCTCGTCCATGTCCGAGCCGGCCGAGCCAGGCCGCCAGGGCGCCCGTCACGACCAGGGCGATGAGGACCACCGGCAGGAGAGGGGTCACAGAGATCAACGCAGAGGAACGCACAGCAGGTAGTGTGCCGTGGTCCACCATCTCGGCGACCGCCGCGGCGGTTCCCACAGCACCTTGACCCAGAGAGCACCTCCCGCATGCACAGGCGGCCGCCGGGCCGGCCCCGGGTGGCCAGGGGCGGGGGCGTGGTAGGTTCTGCCGCGTAAGGTGCGGCGCCCGTTCGCGGGCGTGTCGGGACATCCGGCCGGCACGGCGGCTCCCTTTGACGGGCCGTCTGATCTCTCACGAGAGAGCGTGCTTCGTCATGTCCGAGAACACCTCCACGATCCTTCTCACCGGCGGCCGCGGCGCGGTCGCCACCCACCTGCTGGCCCTGCTGCACGCCGGCGGGCACCCCGTGCGCGTCGCCTCCCGCGCCCCCGAACGGCTGCGGGTCCCCGCCGGAGTCCCGGCCATCGCCTGCGACCTGCGGGATCCGGCCACCTTCCCCGCCGCACTGTCCGGCGTCGGCGCGGTCTTCCTGTACGCCGAGGCCGCCCGCATCGGCGAGTTCGTCGACGCCGCCGTCACCGCCGGCGTCCAGCACATCGTCCTGCTGTCCTCCGCCTCGGTCCTCGGACCGGGCGCCGCCGGCGACCCGCTGGCGAGGGCGCACCTTGACGTGGAGACCGCCCTGCTGGCCGCGCCGATCGCCACCACGCTCCTGCGCCCGGGCTCGTTCGCCTCCAACGCCGCCGCGTGGTCCTGGCCCATCAGGGCCGGCCGCCCGGTCAGCCTGCCCTACCCCGACGCCCACACCGACCCTCTGCACGAACGCGACCTGGCCGAGGCCGCCCGCACGGTGCTCACCGACCCGCGCCACCGGGGCGGGCACTTCCACCTGACCGGCCCGCAGTCGCTCACCTTCCGCCGGCAACTCGACATGATCGGCGCGATCACCGGCCGGTCCGCCACGATCGCGCACGTCAGTCCCCAAGAGTGGAAGCGTGAGATGTCCGAGCACATCCCCGGCCCCTACGCCGACGCCCTGGTCGACTTCTGGCGCTCCTACGACGGCCGTCCCGTCCCCCTCACCGACGCCGTCGAACGGCTCACCGGCCACACCCCTCGCACCTTCGCCACCTGGGTGGGCGACCACGTGGCCGACTTCACCGGCTGACCGGCCGGGCACCGCCGTCCCGCCCCCGTCCTCGCCGCCGCGCGCGCGAACCGGTCCCGCCGGTCAGCGCAACAGCAGATCGCGCAGCGCCCCGGCGACGCCGGCGGGGGCCTCCTCGGCCATGAAGTGGCCCCAGCCGACCGTGCTGTGCCGCAGGTCGGCGGCCCAGGCGCCCCACAGGGCCGCCGCGTCGAATCCCAGCGCGGCCCCCCAGTCCTGCTGAAGCACGGCGACCGGCATCCCCAGCCGGTGACCGGCGTCCCGATCGGCCTGGTCGTGGGCGACATCGATGCCGGCGGAGGCGCGGTAGTCGGCCACGATCGAGTCGACGGCGCCCCGGGACGCCTCCAGGTAGGCCGCGCGGACCTCGGCCGGGATCGCCCCCGGGTCGCCGGCCCAGATGTCGAGGAAGTGGCCGAAGAACGCGTCCGCGGCACCGGCGATCATCCGCTCCGGCAGGCCGGGCGGCTGGGACATCAGGTAGAGGTGGAAGCCGACGGCGGCGCCGACGCCGTGCATCGCCTCCCACATGTCCAAGGTCGGCAGCACGTCCAGGCAGGCCAGGTGGGTGATCGCCTGAGGGTGGTCGAGCCCGGCGCGGAAGGCGACCAACGCCCCGCGGTCGTGCCCGGCCAGCGCGAAACGCTCGTGACCGAGCGCGCGGGCCAGGGCGACGATGTCGGCGGCCATGGTGCGCTTGGCGTAGACGGCCGGGCCGGTCTCGGCGGGCTTGTCGCTGGCGCCGTAACCTCGCAGGTCGGGACAGATCACGGTGTGGCCGGCCGCCAGGTCGGCGGCGACGTGCCGCCACATCAGATGGGTCTGCGGGAAGCCGTGCAGCAGCACGACGGGACTGCCCGAGCCGCCGACGGCGACGTTGAGATGGACGCCGTCGGCGACGGGGACGCGCTGGTAGTCGAAACCGGAGATGACAGGGACCATGATCGAGCCCTTTTCTGTTGACGACCGGTGCCGGTCGGGGTGAACGGTGGACGCCGTGTCCACGCGGCGGCCGCCGATCGGCCCGCTGCCGATCGGTCCGCGAGGGCGATGGCCGCCGCCGGGTGGAACGGGTGCCGGTCGATCCGCGGAGGGATGGACCCCGTTCGGCTGATCGCACCCCGGGGGACCGGCACTGACCAGCGTGCCGGGCCCGGATGAGCATCCGGTCAGCGCGCTACCGTGGCCAGGGGCGACACCCCCGGAGGGGGCCGGACGCCTGGAAGGACGGGAGATTCCAGGCCAGGTGGATGTCCAAGGAAGGACGGTCGGAAGGTGCGGGTCGTGTTCGGGGTGCTCGGGCCGGTGACGGCCTGGGACGGCGCTGGGTCCGCGATCGCCCTGAAGGGTCCCCGGCACCGCGCGGTGCTGGCCCGGCTGGTCGTCGCCCGCCGCCGCGTCGTCCCGGTCACCCATCTGGTCGACGACCTGTGGGAGGACCCGCCCGCGGGCGCGGTCGGCGCCGTGCGCACGTTCGTCGCCGCGTTGCGCCGCGCCCTTGAGCCCGAACGCCCGCCCCGCGCGCCCTCCCGGCTGCTGGTCACCGAGGGCCCGGGGTACGCGCTGCGCGCCGATCCCGGTTCGGTGGACGCCTGGCGCTTCGAACAGGCGGTGGCCGCCGCCGCCACGCTGCCCCCCACGCAGGCTCTCGTCCGGCTGGAGGAGGCGCTCGGCTGGTGGCGTGGCCCCGCCTACGCCGACTTCACCGCCGAGCACTGGGCCCGCGCCGAGCGTGCCCGCCTGGCCGAGCTGCGGCTGCACGCCGTGGAACGCCAGGCCGAGACCCGCCTGGCGCTGGGGCCGGCCGCCGAGGCGGTGCCCGATCTGGACGCCCACGTGACCGAGCACCCCTGGCGCGAGGACGCCTGGCGGCTGCTGGCCCTGGCGCTGTACCGCGCCGGCCGGCAAGGCGACGCCCTGGCCGTCCTGCGGCGGGCACGCACACTGCTGATCGAGCAACTCGGCGTGGACCCGGGCCCCGCGCTCCGCCGGCTCGAAGCCGACATCCTCCACCAGGCCGACCACCTCACTCCCGCACCACCTGCCCTGGACGTGGCGGCGCCTCCAGCGCCCGGTTCGCCGCAAGAGCCGCCCTCGGCCCCGGACGAGCCCTTCGACGCGGTCCCCTGCGCGGCGCCTGCGGCGATCACCGATCCGGTCTTCGATGCGGCACCTGACGCGGTGTCCGATGCGGCGTCCGATGCGATCGCGATGACCGATGCGATGACCGGCGGGGCGGCCGTTGGCGCCGCCGGGGCGGCCGAGCCGCCCGATCACCCGGGAGTGTCCGGCTCGGCGGCGGAGGTGTGGGCGCGGACGGCCGCGGTGTACGACCGCGCCGTGCCCTCCGGCGCCCGGGCCCGCCTGGAGTCGACGGTGGGCCTGCTGCGCAGCCTCGCGGTCACCGGAGGCGGCGGCCTCCAGGCCGCCCGCAGGCACCGGGTGGCCGCCGTGACGGCGGCGGAGGAACTGGGCGACCCCGAGCTGACCGCCCGGGTCATAGGCGCCTATGACGTCCCGGCCATCTGGACCCGTCTGGACGACCCGCCGCAGGCGGCGCGGGTCGTGGCGGCGGCCGAGCGCACGCTGGCCGCCCTGCCGCCGGGAGCGCACGAGGCGGCCCGGGCCCGTCTGCTGGCCACGATCGCGCTGGAGTCACGCGGCACCCGCGCGGCGCGGGGCCCCGAGGCCGCGCGCCAGGCCGAGCGGATCGCCCGCCGTCTGGACGATCCCGCCCTGCTGGCCTTCGCGCTCAACGGCGCGTTCATGCAGAGTTTCACGCGTGCGGGGCTGGCGCCGCGCCGCGACGAGATCGGCGCCGAACTGGTCACCCTGGCGGCCCGGCACGGCCTGGTCACCTACGAGGTGCTCGGGCACCTCATCCGCCTGCAGGCCCGGTGCGCGCTCGCCGACTTCGCGGCGGCCGACGCCCACGCTCGCGCCGCGGACCGCCTGGCCGAACGCCACGAACTGCCGCTGCTGGGGGTGTTCACCGAGTGGTACCGGGCGCTGCGGCTGGATGTGACCGGGCAGGCGCCGGTGGCCGAGGTGGAGGCGGCCTACCTGCGGGCCGCCACCCGGCTGGAGGGCGCGGGGATGCCGGGGCTGGAGCGGGGACTGCTGCCGTTGGCGCTTCTGTGCCTGCGCGTGCGGCATGGGTTGCCGCCTGTGGCCGTCGGCGAACGCGCCGGCTGGGGCCCGTACGCTCCCTGGGCCCGTCCGGTGGTCCTGGTGGCCGAGGGCCGGTGCCAGGAGGCCGCCGCGGCGTTGCGCGAGATGCCCGACCCGCCCCGCGACCTGCTGTTCGAGGCCCTGTGGTGCCTGGCCGCACGCGCGGCCGCCGCCGTGGGTGATCGGCCGTTGATGCGCCGCGCCATCGCCGAGCTCACCCCGGCGGCGGCCGAGTCGGCCGGCGCGGGCAGCGGGCTGCTCACCCTGGGCCCGGTCTCCCGGCACCTCGCCGACCTGACCACCGCCCTGGCGCACGATGCCCCCCACCCCGGGGAGCAGACCAAGTACGGGAGAAAGGGATAGTGGAGCGTTGAGGCGCTGCTCAGAGGGCTCGTTCGTCCGATGATGTGACCCTCCGCCTGGGGTTGGTCGCGGTTTGGTGAACACGCCATCCGGTGGGGGTTGAGCGTCGCTACGGTTCCGGCGTCTTGGATGCCGGGATCGAGGCGAGGGAGGGCCCTGGGATGACGTGGATCGAGCGGACCGCCTATCCGCAGTTCAAGCGGCTGACGTCGGCGCGGGTGCTGCACGTGTTCTTCACGCCCTCGCCGGAAGAGTTGGCCTGGGCCGAAAAGCGCACTGGCAGCCCCGAATCGTGCTTTGCGCTGGTGCTGGCGTTGAAGTGTTCTCAGAAGATGGCGCGCTTCCGGTCCCCGGACGAGATCCCCGAGGTGGTGGTCGACCACGTCCGGCGTTGCCTGGAGTCGGCCGAGGACGTCTGGCCGGACCATGGCTCTTCCGGCAGCGCGAAGGCGCATCGCAAGCTGGTGCGCCAGCGTCAGGCTTCGCCACGATCCTGCGGCGGATGGGCGAGGCCGGCCAGGCCCGGATGGAAGGTCTGCCCGTTGTTGGGCCGGACGGCGAGTCGACGTTCAACCGGCTGAAGAAGCCCGCCCGGCGGGCCACCTGGTCGCGCTTCCTTGAGCAGCTGAGATGGCTGGATCAGGTGGACGCGCTCGGCGACACCGACGCAGCTATCTGGCCGACCCGGCGCTGCGGGCCCACATCTGTCCGTTCCGGCGCCCGTCAAGCCCGGACGCGACGACGCCCGTCAGCCCTGGACGCCGACGACCTCCAGTAGCCGCAGCCGCTCGGCGGTCTGGCTACCCTCCGCCACGGTGAAGGCCATGATCCGCAGATCGGTGCCGAGCGCCGCGAGGATGTCGCAGTCGAGGGTGAGTTCTCCGACACTCGCGTGCCGGACCGTCTTGGTCAGGGGCGCGTGCACACCTACCACCCCGGAGTCCCACAGCGCCGCGAAGTCACCGCTCCGGGCAAGGAGCTCATCGATCAGTGCGGCCAGTCCGGCATCCTTCGGATAGCGAGCCGACGCCGCTCGCAGGTCGGACATGAAGGCGGCGCGGTGACCCGTCTCCCTGCTCACCGCCTGGGGGTATCCGGCGGGAGGTTCCACGAAGGACCACCACTCGGTCGTGGGGCGTGCGGGCCGGCCCGCGCGCGTCTGCTATATCGGTCATGTTTGTGATGTCCGGTCAAGTGAGGAGCGGGAGCGCCGTGCCCGAGGTACACGCGACGATCCGGGCGGCGACGCCCGGCGACCTTCCGGCCGTCGCGGCCATCTACACCCACTACGTCCTGGGCGGCGTCGCCACCTTCGAGGAGACGCCGCCGGGTCTTGAGGACTGGCGGCGGCGCCTGGACGACCTGGCCGGGCGCGCGCTGCCGTTCCTGGTGGCCGAACTGGACGGGACGGTGGCCGGGTACGCCTACGCCGGGCCGTTCCGGCCCAAGCCCGCCTACCGGCACACCGTCGAGGACAGCATCTACCTGGCCCCCGGCCACACCGGGCGAGGGCTCGGCCGGGCGCTGATGGGCCCGCTGCTGTCCGGGTGCGCCCGGGCGGGCGCCCGCCAGATGGTGGCCGTCATCGCCGACACCGGCGACCCCGGCTCGATCGCGCTGCACGAGGCGTTCGGGTTCACCCGGGCGGGGCTGCTGAAGGAGGTCGGCCACAAGCACGGCCGCTGGATCGACACCGTGCTGATGCAGCGCGCCCTGACCCCTACCGGCGACTGACCGGCGACCGACCTGTCCTGCCGGACGCCGGCACCCGCCTGGCAGGCCCAACGCCGGCACCCCGCCTGACAGGCCCACCCACCCGTTCGCAGGGCCGGCCGCCGGGTCCCCTCACCTCCGGTCGAACCCTGCCCACACGGGGGACCGGGACGCCGGCGCGCACGACCACCCGGCCCCGTCAGGTCGCACGCGAGGCCACCGGCTCTGTCAGCGACGCTCGGCGCCGGCCCCCGCCGCAGGCGGCCGGGCAGCCGCCCCGGACTGACCGGCCGCCGTCGCGCCGGCCCCCGCCCGCGAGAGCGGCACGACGGCGGCGCGGACCTGGCGGGCGGCCTCGACCATGGCGGCCAGCGCGGACTCCACCTGCCGGTAGGTGCGGGTCTTCAGCCCGCAGTCGGGATTGACCCACACCTGGGCGGCCGGCAGCGCGCGCAGCGCCGCCTCGATCCCACCGGCCACCTCCGCGGCGTCCGGCACCCGCGGAGAGTGGATGTCGTACACCCCCGGCCCCAGGCCGCGGGCGAAGGCGGCCACGGCCGGTTCGGCGAGCAGCCGCCCGTGGGAGCGGGCCGACTCCACGGTGGTGACGTCGGCGTCCAGCGCGTCGATCGCCTGCAGGATCTGCCCGGCGTCGGAGTAGCACAGGTGGGTGTGGATCTGGGTGCGGTCACCGGCGCCGCCGGTCGCCCGCCGGTAGGCGCCGACGGCCCACGCGAGGTAGGCGGCCTGCCCGGCGGCGCGCAGCGGCATCAGCTCGCGCAGGGCGGGCTCGTCGACCTGGATGACGGCGGTGCCGGCGGCCTCCAGGTCGGCCACCTCCTGGCGGACGGCGTCGGCGATCTGGGCGACCACCCGGGCCAGCGGCAGGTCCTCGCGGACGAACGACCAGGCGGCGATGGTGACCGGGCCGGTGAGCATGCCCTTGACCGGCCGGGTGGTCAGCGACTGGGCGTAGCGGGTCCAGCGCACGGTGATCGGCTCGGGACGGCGCACGTCGCCGTGCAAGATCGGCGGGCGCGTGCAGCGCGAGCCGTAGGACTGGACCCAGCCGTGCCGGGTGACGGCGAACCCCTCCAGGTGCTCGGCGAAGTACTGCACCATGTCGTTGCGTTCGGGCTCCCCGTGCACCAGCACGTCCAGGCCGAGCCGCTCCTGCAGCCCGATCACCTGGCGGATCTCCCGCCGCACCCGCTCCTCGTAGTCCTCTACGCTCAGGCGCCCGGCGGCCAGCGCGGCGCGGGCCGCGCGCAGCTCACCGGTCTGGGGGAAGGAGCCGATGGTCGTGGTCGCCAGCGGCGGCAGCCCGAGATGGGCCTGCTGGGCCGCCGCGCGCACCGGGTAGGGGCTGCGGGCGGGCGCCGCAGGGACGGGGGAGGGGTCGGCCGCGGCCTGCCGGGACGCGGGGTCGTGCCGGTCGGGAGCGGGGGCGCCGGCGGGGGTACGGGCCAGGCGCCCGGCGAGTTCGACCACCTCGGCGACCTTCTGCTCGGCGAAGGCCAGGCGGGCGCGCAGCCGGGGGTCCAGCCCGTCTTCCCGTTCGACGTCGTAGGGCAGGTGCAGCAGCGAGCAGGACGTGGAGACCACGACTTGGGCGGCGGCGGGGCGCAGGGCCAGCAGGGTGGCAAGGGCCCGCCGCTGGTCGGTGCGCCACACCTCACGCCCGCCGACCACTCCGGCCACCACGGTCTTGGCGGCCAGTCCGGGCGTCCGCAGCGCGGCGTCCAGGCCGGCGGCTCCGCGCACCAGGTCCAGGCCGATCGCCTCGACCGGGGTGCCGGCCAGGACGGGCAGCGCCGCGCCGAGCTCTCCGTAGGCGGAGGCGACCAGCAGCGCGGGACGGTCGGTGAGGGCGCCGAGCCTCCGGTAGGCCTCCCCGGTGGCGGTCAGCTCGGCGGGGGTGCGGTCGGCCACCAGCGCCGGTTCGTCCAGCTGCACCCATGGGACGCCTTCGGCCGCCAGCGCCGACAGCACCCGCTCGTAGACCTCCAGCAGGTCCCGCAGGCGCTCCAGCGGGCGGAACCCGGCCGGGGCGCCGGGCCCGGGCTGCGACAGCAGCAGGAAGGTGACCGGGCCGAGCAGGACGGGCCGGGTGGTGAGACCCAGAGCGCGGGCCTGGCGGACCTCGGCCACCGGCTTGTCGCACACGGCGCGAAAGACGGTGTCCGGGCCGATCTCCGGGACGATGTAGTGGTAGTTGGTGTCGAACCACTTGGTCATGCGCAGCGGGGTGGCGTGCTCGTCGCCGCGCGCCATGGCGAAGGCGGTGTCCTCGGCCTGCGGGCGGCGATGACGGCCGGGCACCGCGTCGACCATGATCGCGGTGTCCAGGACGTGGTCGTAGAAGGAGAAGGTGTTGGAGGGCAGGGCGGCCAGGCCGAGCTCGGCCAGGCGCAGCCAGGTCCGCTCGCGCAGGCCCGCGCCCGTGGCGCGCAGCTCCCGCAGGCCGATGTCCTGCCGCCAGTACGCCTCCAGGGCGCGTTTGAGCTCCCGGTCCGGGCCGATGCGGGGATACCCGAGCACGGTGGAGGCGGGGAAGGGGGCTGTCATTGGTGGCTCCTGGTTCACGAGTCCGGCACGACCTCCGGCATCCTGCCCATCTCACTCCTGGCGCAGCCAGATCAATCGACAACACTTATAGATCATGTGAACGCGTAGGCCGCCGGCCCGGATGGTGGGGGAGGGCCGGCACGCCCGCGCCGCCTGGGCGATTCGCCCGGTGAAAACCCGAAGCACTCCGAAGGACCCTATTCATAGTCCTTATCGATCTGACCGCGGACCGCCTCGGCTACTGGTCACGTATCCCGGAGTTCCGGCGTGATCGAGGTCATGGCCCAGCCGGGTCGCCCGGCTCGCCGGCCGGTACCACCGACTCCGCCCACCCCGACTGCGCGTCCCCTCCCACCCCGGCGGCGCCGATCCCGCCGCCACGACGGACGGAACCCCGGACCGAGCCCGCGGCGTGGCAGGCACCTCACATTCTCGGGGGTTGTGTCGTCGGGCCATTGAGACACTCTTGCGCGCGCCGATCGCCGCCGTCTCACCCGTCCGCAGCCGTCAAGGAGCCACCCATGTTCGTGCGTGTCGCGATCACCCTGCAAACGCTTGTCCTGTTCGTCCAGACGATCACCGCCGGGCTGTTGCTGTCCTTGCCCGGCGGGCACACCTTCCACAGCGCCGGGGCGTACACCATGTTCACCGTGGCGGTCATCAACGTGGCCGGCACGATTTTGGCCTGGCGGCCCGGCGGCGGCTCACCCCGGCCCATCCTGCAGACGGCCGGGTTCCTCGGCCTCACGCTGGCGCAGGTGGCGCTCGGCATCGCGCACATGAAAACCCTGCACGTCCCGCTCGGCGCGCTGATGTTCGGGATCAGCCTCGTCCAGCTCAGCCAGGCCTGGTCCGGCCACCGCACCCGCGCGACCAGCGCGACCTGACCGCGCCTCTGCCGTCCGCGTCGCCGGAGTCGCAACTTCGATCGCCGGCGGTGACACCGCCGAGGAGATCGCCGAACTCAAGGCCGAGCCCGGCAAGGACCTCGTCGCCGCCGGCGGCACCGAGTTCATGCACTCCCTGATCAAGCTCGGCGTGGTCGACGAGTACCGGCTGTGGGTGCTGCCCGCCGTCACCGGCAAGGGCGCGCCGCTGTTCCCCGAGCTGGATCAGGCCGTGAACCTGCGCTTGGTGAAGAGCACGGCCTTCCCGTCCGGAATCCTCGAGCTGGTGTACACCCCGGCCTGACCGTCGGGCGTAATCGCTTCCGGGCGTGATCCGGCCGCCCAAAGACGGCCACACCCGCCCCGGAAAGCGAGATCAGCCGGCCCGGTCCAGAGAAGCGGCGTCATGGGACTCGCGCGCCTCCAGCAGCTCATCCCAGTGATCCTCGGCCCACGCGCACGCCGCCGCCATCGGCGCCAGCATGCTGCGGCCCAGCGGCGTCAGCTCGTACTCCACACGCGACCCCGCCCCGGCGACAACGGTGCGCCGGACCAGGCCACCCCGCTCCAACGACCGCAGCGACCGCGTCAAACCCTTGGCGGTGACCCGGCCGAGCGGCACGCGCAGCTCAGAGAACCGGCGCGGCCCGTCCTGCAGACAGCGGATCACCAGCGCCGCCCACTTGTCGCCGAACCCGAACCGGATCGGATTCAGCGACGACGGGCACAGCTCGTCGAACATGTCGGCGGGCAGGGGTTGCCTCATGGCCCCACGATAACCGGTATCCCCGAGGAAACCGGGCCCCCCGATAGCGTCCACGAAACCGGCCGGGCACAACCGCCCGGCCCTGGTGAAAGGGCGCATCCCATGAACATCGTGATCTTCGGAGCGGGCGGCCGGGCCGGACGGCGGGCCGTCGCCGAGGCCACCCGCCGCGGCCACCACGTCACCGCCGCCGTACGCGACCCGCACGGCCACCCCGACCTGCACAGTCACCCCGACCTGCGCCAGGCACACCTGGTGGCGGGCGACGTCACCGACCAGGCGAGCGTCGAACGCGCCGCCGCCGGGCACGACGCCGCCATCAGTGCCGCGGTGGACCTGTCGGCCCCCGCCCACGACTTCTTCACCACCGCCACCCGCGCCCTGACCACGGCGGCCGCGCGCACCGGCGTGCGCCGCCTGGTGGTCGTCGGCCTGGCCTCCATCCTGCCCGGAGCCTTCGGCGCCCCCCTCATGGACCAACCCGGCTACCCCAACGAGTACCGCTCCTTCTACCTCGGCCACGCCGCCGGCCTCCACGAACTGCGAAACAGCGACCTCGACTGGGCCTACGTCGCCCCGACCGGCGACTTCGACCACCACGGCACCCCCACCGGCCACTACCGGATCACCGAGCACGCCGACCCCGCCGGCCGGATCACCTACGCCGACTTCGCCATCGCGCTGCTCGACGAGATCGACACACCCCGCTGCCACCGCGCCGCCATCACCGTCCAGCAGCCCTGAACGACGGTTCCCCCGCCCTGACCACCCCACGCGCGCGCGGCGGCCATACTGGGGCGGTGGAACCGGCACCGACGCTGCGCGAGATCGGCTGCTTCGCCCGCGTGGCCCAGACCCTCAGCTTCTCCCGTGCCGCCACCGACCTCGGACTGTCCCAACCGGCGATCAGCCAGGCCATCGGCAGGGCCGAACGGGCGCTCGGCGTGCGACTGTTCGAACGCACCAGCCGCGACGTGCGCCTGTCACCGGCCGGCACGGCCCTGCTGCCCTACGCCGAAGCGCTGCTGGAGACCGCCTCCGCCCTGCGCGCCGAGGCGGCCCGCCAGGCCACGCCACCCCGGACGCTCATCACCCTGGCCTACGCACCCCCGGCCGGCGCCCTGGTCGCCCAAGCCGCCCGGCGACTGGCCCGCCGCCGCCCCGCCGTACAACTCCAACTGCGCCCCGCCGGCCGCCGCGCCGCCATGGCGGCCCTGGCCGCGGGCGAGGCGGCGGCCGCCGTGGTCGGCGCGCCGTTCCCCACCGGCTACACCACCGGCGCCCGCTTCAGCGTCGCCGTCGCCCACCTGGCCGTACCGGCCGGCGACCCCCTGGCCGCGGCCCCCGCCGTCCGCCCCGCCCAACTCGCCTCCCACAAGATCCTCATGCCCGCCCACCGGCCGCGCGGCGGCATGTGGGCACAACTGGCCGCCGCCCTGCACGGCCCCCACCAGCACCACATCGTGGGGGAGGAGATCGACGACTTCGCCGCCCTGCTCGACCAGGTGGCCGCCGGCGCCGGCCTGCTGCCGGTACCCCACCTGGTGGCCTCCTCCATCCGGCGGCCCGACATCGGCTTCGTCCCCCTGGCCGCCGGACGGCTGCGCCTGACCTACGGCCTGACCTGGCCGCCCGACCGCGCCACCCCCGAGCTGATGACCGTGGTCCACGCCGTCCAGGAGTCCCTGTGGACCCGATGACCTCCCCGCACGCGACAACGCCGCGGCCGAGCGCGCGGCCTCGACGGTCACGATCCCCCCGCCGCCCGGCGGTGCTCACGCACGGGCCGGCCGCCTCGCCGATACGCCCACCACACCACGTCACAATGGCCCGATGAACAGGACCACCCCCGCCACCGGCAACCGGTCCACAACCCCGCCCTCCGGCGACCCGTCACCCCACCGGCCACCCCACCAGCCCCTGCCGCAGGACCCGCAGGACCCGCAGGACCTGCACGACCTGCACGACCTGCACGACCTGCACGGCTCGGACTTCCTGCAACTCACCATCACCGACGCACCCCCACGCGGCCGCTCCGAATGGCTCGCCACCCAACTACGGCACGCCATCTCCGACGGCCGCCTGCCCATCGGCACCCGCCTGCCCGCCACCCGCGTCCTGGCCACCGAACTGCGCGTCTCCCGCGGCCTGATCACCGCCGCCTACCAGCGCCTCATCGACGACGGCCACATCGCCGGCCGAGGACGAGCCGGAACCATCGTCGTCGCCGCCCCCATCACCGCGCCCCGCCCATCCACCCCATCCACCCCACCCACCGGCCCCCGCCACCACGGCCACCCCACCGGCCTGTTCGACACCACACCCGGCCAGACCGTCTTCGACGCCCTGCGCGCCGCCCCCGCCCGCATCGACCTGTCACCCGGCGTCCCCGACCTCGCCGCCTTCCCCCGCACCGCCTGGCTCCGCGCCGAACGCACCATCCTGGCCGGCCTGTCGGCCACCCAACTCGGCTACGGAGACCCCCGCGGCACCTCCGCCCTACGCCTGGCCGTCGCCAACTGGCTCGCCCGCAACCGCGGCATCAGAACCGACCCCGCCCACGTCCTCATCGTCGCCGGCGTCGCCCAAGCCCTCGCCCTCATCGCCCAGACCCTCCGCGACCGCGGCATCGACCAGATCGCCGTCGAAGACCCCGGATCCCTCGGCGCCGCCCAGCAACTACGCAACTGGGGCCTCACCACCCCACCCATCCCCGTCGACGCCGACGGCCTGCGCGTCACCGACCTCACCGCCACCACCGCACCCGCCGTCCTGCTCACCCCCGCCCACCAGTTCCCGACCGGCGTCGTCCTGTCCGGCCACCGGCGCCGCGACCTCATGCGCTGGGCCGCCGACGGCGGCCTGATCATCGAAGACGACTACGACGCCGAACACCGCTACGACCGCCCGCCCGTCCCCGCCCTGCGATCGATGCTCGGCGACCACGTCTTCTACGCCGGCAGCGTCTCCAAGCTCCTCGCCCCCGCCCTGCGCGTCGGATGGCTGCTCGCCCCGCCCGAGCACCGCGACGCCCTCATCACCGCCAAACGCAACGCCGACCTCGGCAACGCCGTCCTCACCCAGCTCGTCCTGGCCCACGTCATGGCCTCGGGGGAGATGGAACGCCAACTCCGCTACATCCGCAGACGACACCGCCGCCGCCGCGACGCCATGATCGACGCCATCACCGCCCACCTGCCGCAGGCCACCGTGCACGGCGCCGCCGCCGGCCTGCACCTCATGATCACCTTCCCCGAGGACGTCAGCGACACCGCCCTCGCCGCGGCCTGCCTGGAACGCGGAGTCAAGGTCCAGCCCCTGTCATGGCACCGCCACCGCCCCGGACCCCCGGGCCTGGTCCTCGGATACGCCGCCACCGCCCCCGGCGACATCACCGAAGGCATCAGCGTGATCGCTGGTCAGCTGCCTCACCCGTCCTGAACACCGCACCCAAGACCGAGACACCGCCACGCGGCGAACAACCCCCACCACAGATGACCGGCCCCTGGGGCGGCCCCCGCGGACAGGCACGGCCGCCGTCCACGCGGGCCGCCGCCGGGGGAATCAGCCCGCGGACCCGCCCTCGCCGGCCATGTCCAGCACAAGCCCGGCGGCCACCTCAGCCCCGTCCACGCGAACCGTCTCGGCCACAACGGCCGCACGGGCAACGGTCTCAGCGGCAAGGGCCACCTTCAGCGCGGCCGACAGGGACCCGGCCCCCGGCGTCGGACCCTCGTGCCCCGTCCCGATGCCCAGCTCGGTCACCCGCCCCGCCCAGTACGGCTGGTCGGCCACCTGCGGCACGATCACCTGCGGCGCCCCGGCACGGGCCGCCGTCACCGTGGTACCCGCACCGCCATGGTGCACGACCGCCGCCACCCGGCCGAACAACTCCTGCTGGTTCACCTCACCCACCACGAAACAGTCGTCCCGCTCATCGACCAACGCCAGATCGGCCCAGCCGCTCCCCAGCACCACGCGACGGCCCTGCGACCGCACCGCGTCGATGACGGCCCGCGAGACCTCCCGCGCGCTCGCCCCCCGCACGAGCATGCTCCCGAAACCCACGTACACCGGCTCCGCACCGGCCGCGAGAAACGCCTCCAGATCGGCGGGGAGCGGGCGCCCGTCCGGCCGGATCCACGCACCGGTCTGCGCCACGTCCAGCTCCGAGGTCTCCTGCCATGGACCAAGGACCGGGTCGGCCGCCAGGAACGGGCGGCGAGTGAAGACATGATCACGGACGCCGTCGACCGGCGCCAGCCCGACCGAGGCCCGGTGAGCGTTGATCGTCTCACCGAACATCGCGTCCATGTGCGCGGCGTTGAGATCCCACAGCGCCCGGTTGCCGGTCACCTCCGCCGGTACCACCTGACCCGGCCAGGGACGAGGCGCATGGTGCGGCGACGGCAGGTAACTAGGGGAGAAGGAGGCGAACGCGTAGGGCACGCCCAGCTTCTCGGCCGCCGCCCGCGCACCGGCCACCGCCGGGAACGACCCGGTGGCCACCACCGCGGCGCACCCCTCCGCCACCCCCGCGACCGCCTCATAGGCCATGGCGGTCAGCTCGGCGGCGATGTCGGACAGACGCGGCTGCGCCATCCCGGGGACCGCCCCGGTCGCCAGCGCGCGGATCGGCCAGCCGAGCGGGGTCAGCGGCACGTCGATGCCGTCCAGCAGTTCCGCGAAGTCCGGCGGCGCGCACACCCGCACCTCGGCACCGTGAGCCTTCAGCCGTAGCGCCAGCGCCGTCATCGGCTCGACGTCCCCGCGTGACCCGTAGGTCTCCAATACGACCCGCATTTTCACGACCCCCCGTTTCGGTGTGTTCCGGCGTCGAGGGGTGATTGTGCGGCACGACCGGGGCCTTGTGGCAAGGCCCCCCATGCGCTATAGCTTGGAAATGCAAGGAGTGGGCATTCCTCCTTGTCCTTTTCGCTGCTCCGCCGCTCAGCAGGCGGCCCCCTTCATCGCGCCGGGGGACGGGCGCGCGTCCGGCACCGCTCGGCGACCGCCGTCGTGTCCGCGCACCCCGGCGAGCCCTCGCAGGGCGTCCTCGATGATCACCACAGCACATGCGCGGCCGGGGGAGGAGCGCCCACTGAGACGATCTCCAAGGCGTCCCGGACTCCATTCGCAGAACGCCGACCACGGCTCGTCCGCACGTGAAGCTCGATCGAACGGCGACGGCTCGGCGCGATATCTCGAAGGGACGGTTATGGGCACTTCTAAGCCCTATGTCTCATACCAGACAGAATTGAGCTTCTGTCTGGTATAAGACATCTTTGGGTAGAAGGGCGGGTGGAGGGCTGGGTGGTGCCGGCCGCCGCTGGACCGCCGTCCGGATCGTCCGCGTACCGAAACCGCGTGCCCGAACGGCGTGCCGCGCGTCGCGTGCGCGCCGGTGCGGGACATGCCGCGGCGGGCGGCCTCGAGGCCCGCCACCCCTCAAGATCGTTTCACGGATGATCGTCCCGCAGGTGCGCCCGATCGTCACGTCGCGCGAACACCCGCCATGCGCGGCGATGCGCCGGCGCCGCCGGGCGGGCACCTGCGGCACGCGGCACATACGCCAAGCCGCGGCGTGATCATGCGCGAGCCCTGGCCGGCGGCGCGATGCGGCGGCCGTCACGGAACGCCGTCACGGGAACACCGCGAACACGCCCGCCCGGAAACCCTCTCGGCGGCGCCCTCATCGCTATTTGATGCATAATCGCACTTATGCATCACTTGGCGGGAACGCCTCTTCCGCGCTCTCCCGCCGCGGCCCCTGACGTCGGCGATCCCCGGCGTCACCTCGACGCGCGTGACGACGTCGCAGGTCACCGGCCCCTCACGCGCCGGTGGACGCTCGCCGGTCCGGCGGGCGCCGGGTCCCAGCGGCCCGTCCGGCGTGTCGGCGGGCCACTTGTGCGGGTTTGATGCATAATCGCAGCCACGTGTGCCGCGTCCGAGGAGGTCGCCGCTTTCCGGAGGGTGAAAGCCGTGGATGACCGCGATCCGCTGGTGCTGATGCGCCTGCCCGAAGCCGCGGCGGAGTTCGTCTCCTCGCTGCGCACCAAGAAGCTCTCCCCGCACACGATCGCCGGGTACGAGCGCGACCTGCGGTCGGTGGCCGCCGCGGCGGCGGAGCTGGCCGGTGTGCCGGCGGCCGATCTGGAGGTGCGCCGCCTGAGCGGCCGCCTGGTGCGGGGCGCGTTCGCCGAGTTCGCCGGTCCGCGTTCGGCGGCGAGCGTCAACCGCGCGTGGAGCGCGTGGAACCAGTTCCTGACGTTCTGCGTCGCCGAGGGGATGCTGGAGGGCAATCCGATGGCGGCGGTCCCCCGTCCCAAGCAGCCGGCCAAGGCGCCCAAGCCGTTGCTGGGCGATGGGACGGCGTCGCAGACGCTGCTGGAGCAGGTGGCGGCCGGGGCGCGCAAGGCCCGCGATCCGTGGGTGGAGCGCGACCTGGTGGTGCTGGCGCTGGCCCTGGTGACCGGGATGCGTTCGGCGGAGCTGCTGGGGCTGACGCTGGGGTCGGTGGGCGGGTCCGCCGGTGACCGCCGGATCCAGGTGGTGGGCAAGGGCGGCAAGACCCGGTCGCTGCCGATCGAGCCGCCGATCGAGCGGTTGATCGAGGAGTATCTGGCGAGCCGGTCGCGGCGGTTCGGGCCGGCGGCACTCCCCCGGTCGGCGGCGTTGCTGGTCGACACCGGAAACGAGCCGCTGCGGCGCGGTGGCCTGCAGTATCTGGTGCGTCAGTGTTACCGGTACGCCGGTGTTCATGATCGGGTGCAGCGGGGGACGCTGGTGCACGCGCTGCGGCACGAGTTCGCGACCCGGCTGGCCGAGCGGGGTGCTTCGGCGCACGAGTTGATGGAGTTGCTGGGCCATTCGTCGATCGTGACCGGGCAGGCGTATGTGGCATCGACGGCGCGGGAGGTGCGGGCGGCGGCGCGGGGCAATCCGGCGTACGGGGTGCTGGACCGGCTGCGGCCGGATCCGGGGCCGTAGGACGACGCCGGCCGGCGGCCGGGCGGGGTTAGACGGGGTGCGGTCGCGGGGTGGTGGCGAAGTGGTCGGCGGCGATGTCGGCGAACTCCTGCACCAGAGGTGATCGGCGGGTGCGGCTCCAGGCCAGGCACACCTGGTTGGGCGGGATGTCGTCGACGGGCACGTGGGTGACGTCGGGGCGGGTGTAGTAGGCGGCGACCGACAGCGGCAGCACGATGACGCCGTGGCAGGCGGCGACGTGTTCGAGTTTCTCCTCCACGCTGTGGAACACCGGCCGTGGGGTCGCGGGGTGGCCGGTGAGGCGGCCGGGCAGGTCGCGCCATTCGGGGACGGCGTCGGGGGCTTGGAGCATGGGTTCGCCGGCGAGGTCGGCCACCTTGATCGTGGTCTTGCCCGCCAGGCGGTGTTCGGTGGAGACGACGGCGACGCGTGGCTCGGTGTAGAGGGGCAGCAGGCGCAGGCCGTGTTGTTCGACGGGCATGCGCACGAGGCCGGCGTCGGCTCGGCCGTCGTGGAGGACGTCGGTCTGGTCGTCCCAGGTGGTGCGCATCAGGTTGACGGTCAGGCCGGGGTGGCGGGCGGTGAGGGCGCGCACGGCGGCGGTCACGGTGGTGCCGGGCATGAAGGCGATGGTGAAGGCGGGGGCGCCGTGGGCGGCGCGGGTGAGGCGGCGGGTCAGCGCGGTGGCCGAGGCCAGCAGGGGGCGGGCTTCTTCAAGGAGCACCTGGCCGGTGGGGGTGAGTTCGGTGGATCGCCGGTTCCTGGCGAACAGGGTGGTGCCGAGGTCTTGCTCGAGGGCGCGGATCTGCCGGGACAGGACGGGCTGGGTGATGTAGAGGCGTTCGGCGGCGCGTCCGAAGTGCAGTTCTTCGGCCACGGCGACGAAGTAGCGCAGTTTGCGCAGGTCGATGTCCATCGCACCCTCCTGGCCGGGGGCCGGCGTGGTCTGCCGGCGGTGTCGCGGGAGTGTCTTCGGGGTGTCCTCAGCGTAGGCCGGGCCGGGTGGTGCGGGCTGCGCGCGGTCCTGCCTGTCCCCCGGTCCCCCTCTCTGGCCCTGCCTGTCCTCTGGTCCTCTTCTCCCCTGGTCCGCGACTTGGGCGGTGTGGGCGGGTGACCGTGGTGGGGTGATGCCCGGTGGGCATCACCGGTGCTGGAGAAGGTGTTGGACGCCCGATCGGTCCCCGGGTGATGGTGGATCGCGGCGGGGGTTCCCGCCGCGATTGGAAGGGATCTGGGAACGATGAAGGTGTTCATCACCGGCGGGTCGGGATACATCGGCCGGGTCACGATCGCGGCGCTGCGGCGGCGTGGCGTGCGGGTGGCGGCGCTGGCGCGCGGCGAGCGTTCGGCGTCGGTCGTCGCGGAGCTCGGGGCGCGGCCGGTGCGGGGCGCTCTGGGCGACCTTGAGGTGCTGCGCGAGGCGGCGGCCGAGGCGGACGGGGTGATCCATCTGGGGGCGGACTACACCGGGGACACCGCGCGGGTGGACCTGGCGGCGGCCGAGGCGCTGCTGGACGGCGCCGGGGGGCGGCCGTATGTGCACACCGGCGGGGTGTGGGTGTACGGGGACACCGATGGGGTGGTCGGTGAGGAGGCGCCGCTGCGTCCGCCGGCGATCACGGCGTGGCGGCTGGAGAACGAGAGGCGGGTGCTGGCCAGGGCGCGGTGCGGGGGGCGTCCGGTGGTGGTGATGCCGGGTCTGGTGTACGGCCGGGGTGGCGGGCTGACGCGGGGGTTCTTCGTGGAGCCGGGGCTCGCGGCGGGTGCGGTGCCGTGCATCGGGGACGGGGCCAATCATTGGGCGCTGGTGCATGTGGACGACATCGCCGAGCTGTACGTGCTGGCGCTCGGTGCGCCGCCGGGTGCGGTGTACGCGGGGGTGAGCGGTCAGAACGTGCCGTTGGCGGAGGTCACGCGGGCGTTGAGCCGCGGGGCGGGGCTCGGGGGGCGGACGGAGTCGATCGGTTTGGCGCGAGCGGTGGAGCGGATGGGGCCGATCGCCGAGGCGTTCGCGCTGGACCAGCGGATGACCGGGGCCAGGGCGCGGCGGGAGCTGGGGTGGCGGCCCACGCGGGTCGACGCGCTGGCCGAGCTGTCCGGGCCCCGCGATCCGGTGGCGCGGTGACAGGGCGTTCCCGGGGGCCGGGTGGCCGCCGTCCCCGATGACGGCGGCGGGCGGGTCGGCGCGTGAGCGGCGGGGCCGGTCAGGGGATGACGGCGGTGGCGGTGATCTCGACGAGCTGGCCGGTGTAGCCGAGGAAGGAGACGCCGAGCAGTGTGGAGGTGTGCGGGCCGTCGGACAGTTCGCTGGCGCGCACGACCTCCCACACCTCCGGCAGGTCCTGGTGGCGGGTGGTGGCGACGTAGACGGTGCTGGCGATGACGTGCCGCAGGCCGGTGCCGACGTCGTGCAGGGCGGTGGCGAGGTTGGCCAGGACCTGGCGGGTCTGGGCGGCGGGATCGCCCTCGCCGACCAGGGCGCCGGTGGCGTCCAGGGGGACGGCTCCGGCCATGAAGGCGAGCCTCTCCCCCGCTTCGACGACGGCGGCGTGGGCGTATCCGGGCGGCGGGAGCAGGCCGGTGGTGATGGTGCGGCGTGCCATGGCGGGGCTCCTTGCCTCGGGTGGATGTGGTGATCGCGGTCATCATGGCGGGGGTGCCGGCCGGCTGTCATGTGGTTTTGCGGCCGCCGGCCGGCCGGCGGGGCGTGCGGCGCGGCGCGGTGCGCTGCGGGCGGTGCCGTGTCAGGTGCGTGGTGTCAGCGGATGGGCGGCACGGGTGCGTCCGCACTATCGCGCGGCGCTCGCTGTGTGCCGTCGGGCGCCGGCAAGGGGGGCGTGGACGTCGTCGACGGCCGGCTCTGGTTCGTCCCTGGCGGCGAAGTGCCCGCGTAGGTGGAAGATCGGACCGGTGGGCGATCGTGTGATCGCGTTCGGGGAGAGCGGGCGAGCGCAATTGTCGGTGGGGGCCGGTACGGTGCCCGTGGTTGCCCTCCGGAAGGACTGATCGATGCGGCCTGTGAAGCTCAAGCGCCTCACCGTGGAGGAGTGCGTCGACCGCTATGTGGAGCTGGTGCGCGCCAAGACGGTTACCGGGGCGCTGTCCCCGGCGACGGCCGAGGTGTACGGCCGTGACGTGGCCACCTTCGCCGAGCTGGCGGGGGCCGGGCGCGTGCTGGACGATCTGACCGGTGAGGACGTCGACGCGGTGCTGCTGGCGTTCGCGCGCAAGCCCGACGGGCGGCGCTCCTCCCCCGCCGGCGCGGCGCAGAGTCCCTCTTCGCAGTCGCGGTTCCGCCGGTCGGTGTCGGCGTTCTTCAAGCACGCGACCCTGTCGGGCTGGGTGCAGGTCAATCCGATGACCACGGCCACCGTCACGGCCAAGGAACGCGGCGGGCTGCGCGCCGAGCGCCGGGCGCTGACCCGTGAGCAGGCGCAGGGGCTGGTGGGCGCGGCGCGTGAGCAGGCGGTGGCCGAGCCGCGGGGCGGGCGGCGTGACCAGCGCACCGAGGTGCGTGACGCGTTGATCGTGCTGCTGCTGTCGACGCTGGGCCCGCGGGTGTCTGAGCTGGTGCGTGCCAATGTCGAGGATTTCTACACCAATGACGGGGTGCGTTACTGGCGCATCTTCGGCAAGGGCGGCAAGACGCGTGATGTGCCGTTGCCGGGCGATGTCGCCGAGGTGCTGGAGGTCTATCTGGCGGCCGCCCGGCCGGCCACGGCCGAGAAGGCGTTGCTGCTGTCGTGGCGGGGGCGGCGGCTGGCGCGGGGTGATGTGCAGGCGGTGATCGACCGGGTGCAGCGGCGGGTCGATCCGGCGCAGCGGCGTTCGGTGACCCCGCACGGGCTGCGGCACACGACCGCGACGCATCTGCTGGCCGACGCGGTCGACATGGACGCGGTGCGCCGGGTGCTGGGGCACAGCGACCTGGCGACGCTGGGCCGCTACCGTGACGAGCTGCCCGGGGAGCTGGAGGTGGCGATGCGGGCGCATCCGCTGCTGCGGGGGCGCGCGGCGGGCGGCTGACCGCGTTGGTCCCCCGCCGTCCTCGGGGGCGGGTGCGGGCCCGTACGATCGGGCTGTGCAAAAGCGTGAGTTGGGAAGAACGGGCAGGCAGGTCGGGGTCGTCGGCCTGGGGGCGTGGCAGCTGGGCGCCGACTGGGGTGAGGTGGGCGAGGACGACGCGCTGGCGACGCTGCACGCCGCCGTCGAGGCGGGGGTGACGTTCATCGACACGGCCGACGTGTACGGTGACGGGCGCAGCGAGCAGATCGTCGGCCGGTTGCTCAAGGAGCGGCCGGGGCTGACGGTGGCCACCAAGATGGGCCGCCGGGTGGCGCAGGTGCCGTCGGCGTACACGCTGGACAATTTCCGGGCCTGGAACGACCGGTCGCGGCAGAACCTCGGCGTCGACACCATCGACCTGGTGCAGCTGCACTGCCCGCCGACCCCGGTCTTCAGCGATCAGGCGGTGTACGACGCGCTGGACACCCTGGTGCAGGAGGGCAGGATCGCCGCCTATGGGGTGAGCGTGGAGACCTGCCAGGAGGCGCTGACCGCGATCGCGCGGCCGGGTGTGGCCAGTGTGCAGATCATCTTCAACGCCTTCCGGCTCAAGCCGCTGGAGCAGGTGCTTCCTGCGGCGGCCGAGGCCGGGGTGGGCATCATCGCGCGGGTGCCGCTGGCCAGCGGCCTGCTGTCGGGCCGTTACGACGAGCACACCAGTTTCGGCCCTGACGACCACCGGGCCTTCAACCGGCACGGGGAGTCCTTCGACGTCGGGGAGACCTTCTCGGGCGTGGACTACGCCACGGGTCTGGCGGCGGTGGAGCGGCTCAAGCCGCTGGTCCCCGAGGGGATGACGACGGCCCAGTTCGCGCTGCGCTGGATCATCGACCACCCGGCGGTCAGCGTGGTGATCCCCGGCGCCCGCAATGAGCGGCAGGCCGCGGCCAACGCCGCCGCCGCGCGGCTGGCGCCGCTGTCGGAGCCGACGCATGCCGCCGTGGCGTCGGTGTACGACGAGCTGATCCGCCCGCTGGTCCACCACCGCTGGTGATCCCCCAAGGGTCCGGCCCGTCGGGGTCGGACCCGGTCACGTCCATATGCTGATGTGCTTGAGCACGGGCTGCGGATCCGTCGCGGCGATCAGTGACCTTGTTCCGGGCCGAGGAAGCACGTCAGGAGTCGCCTGAAGTCGTGCGGGTGCTCCAGCGCCGGCACGTGGCCGCATCGGCCGAGCACGTGCAGACGGACATCGGGCAGGTGTTCGAGCAGGGGCAGGGCTGCGGTGCTGAGCGGGGTGACTCGGTCCTCGGCGCCGTGGACGAGCAGCACGGGCGCGCGGATCCCTGCAAGGGTTCGCGCCGGGAGGGTGAGCTCGTCGGCCCAGCGTGCCCTGGGTGGAGGGAACAACGACGCGAACGCGGCCGCCCCTGCTCGCATCGCGTCCGCACGGGCGGCGACGGCCGATTCGGTGACGAGCGTTTGGTCCAGGACGAGGCGACTCAACATGTCTCGTGCCCCGTGCGGGCCGGCGGGGGCGGCCCAGATCGCGTCGAGCTCGGCGGACAGCGGCGCCCCGGGGGCGCCCATCGTCGAGACCGCCACGACACGGGTGACCTGCTGTGGACGCGCGGCCGCCAATGCCAGCGCCACGGCACCGCCCATGGAGTGGCCCACCACGGCGTAGTGCTCGGCGCCGAGAGCGTCCATCAGGCCCGCGGCCTGCTCCGTCCACAGCCGCAGCCCGCCCCTGGCGTGCGCAGGGATCGGTGTACGGCCGAATCCCGCCTGGTCGGGAGCCACCAGGTGCCAGGACGTGCCGAGCGCCTGTGCCGTCGCCGCCCAGGCGCCGGATCCGGTCGTACCGGGTCCGGAGCCGTGCAGCATCAGCACCGCGGGCCCGGTGCCGCTCTGAAGGACGTGGACGGGGGAGCCGTCGACGGTGACGGTCCGAAGTGCCGTCACCGAGACGGCTCCGGTGTGCTCATGCCGATGCGGAGTTGATGGACTTCGAGAAGACCTCCATCATCGCCCTGCCGAACTGCGGCATGTCGGGCCACCCCCGGCAGGAGACGAGGTTGCCGTCCACGACGTCGGGAGCGTCGATGACCGTCGCGCCCGCGTTCTCCATGTCACCGGTGATGGGCGGGAAGCACGCCGTCTTTCGACCCTTCAGCAGCCCGTACACGGCCGGCACCTGCGCGCCGTGGCACACCAGCGCGATGGGGAGGTTGCGCGCGAAGAAGTGCTCGGTGATGCGCCTGACGTCGGCGTCGACGCGGATCCACTCGGGGGCGCGTCCTCCGGGGATGATGAGGGCGTCGTAGCGCTCGACGTCGACCTCGGCCCAGGGCACGTCGACCGGCAGCTTGCGGCCGTTCTTCTCCACGTAGGCGTCGGAGTTGGGGTCGAACTCGTGGATGACCAGCTGCACGTCACGCATCGTCCGTGACGAGACGTCAACGTCCCAGCCGCCCTCCTGCACGCGATAGTAGGGATACATGGTGTCGAGCTCCTCGGCGGCGTCGCCGGTCAGGAGCAGTGCTCTGGGCACCTGCTTCTCCTCACATCTGGGGGCGGGTGAGGTGGATCCAATCCGATCCAATCCGATCCGATTTGGTTAGCATTCCTCGGCCCAGGCCGCCCGTCAAGCCTCTACCGCCATTCCGTCCGCGTCCTTGGCCTCGTCGAACAATCGCCGGAACCGCTCGCCGGACAGCAGGATGTGCCGGCGCATGGCGTAGGCGGCGGCGTCGGGGTCACGCGCGGCGATCGCGGCCAGGACCTCTTCGTGCTCGGCCATGGCCAGGTGAGTGACCTGGGTGTCGTGGAGAAGCCGGAACAGGTGCACGTGGGTGTGCAGGCGTGCGAGCGCTTCGCGGATGACCTGGTTCTCCGCGCTCAGGGCGACGAGGTCGTGGAAAGCGGCGTCGCGCAGCCCGAAGGCGCCATAGGCCATGGCCCCGTCGCCCCCCTCCAGCTCCGCCATCTCCTCCAGCATTCGCCGCAGACCGGCCACCTGCCCCGAGGACGCGCGTTCGGCGGATCTGCGCGCCGCCGCCGGCTCCAGGAGCAGGCGGACCTCGAGCATGTCCTCGAATCGGTGACGAGTGATCTGAGGGGGAATGCGATAGCCGGCATGAGGCACACGCACGACCAGGCCCTCGGCCTCCATACGGTTCAGAGCGTCTCGGATCGGCGTCTGCGAGACCCCCAGCTCTCGCGCCAGGACGTCGATCGTGACGCGGGAGCCGGGCTCGATCCGTAGCGACATCAGCTGTCCGAGCAGCGTGTCGTACACCTCGTCGGCGAGCCGGCCGCGAGATCTTCCCGGCGGCTTTGCGCCCGTCATGGCCCCACGGCGCCGCGCGATCATCGCTTCGTCGTCCATCGTGACGTGAGGTCCTTTCCTGCGTCTTCGGGGGACCTGTTGACATCGGTCGCAACGCTGCGGGATGCTGCCCCCACTCGGATCGTATAGGAAACGTGACGGATGCCGGCCATCCTTCACCCATCGGGGAACCGCCCGCCATCGCTCCGCTTCGATCGGTTGGAGCTCCCATGAGCATGCTCGACGTCCTACTCGGTTCGCCACCGGGCCGCAGGAGGACCGAAGGACCTCTCGACCGCTTGAAGCCCCATCACGTCGCGGCGTACTCGTGACGCCGGTCCGCGGGTCGGCCCGCGACAACCGGCGACACGCCTGAACAACCCGGCAACCGCTCGGCGAAGCACGCAGCAAGGCCCCAGACACCCCCCCAGAAAGCAGGCAAGAAGGTGCGGTATCCCCAGCGAATAGGACGACTGTCCATTCCCGGTCGAAAGGTGCAGCTGGCGACGGCGGCCATGTTGATGGTCACGACCGTGGCGGCTTGCGGCGGCGGCTCGGACGACGGCGCGAAGGCGAGCGCCCCCAAGGCGCCGGCGACCATCCCCGAGCTCACCAAGGACCCGCTGACCCTCAGCTTCATCTGGTTCGACTGGCCGCCCGCCCACGCGCTGGAAGCCTTCGCGAACGCCGAGTACAAAAAGGATCGGCCGAATGTGACCGTCAAGGTCAACACCGTGCCGAACGCGAACTGGCACGACGCGATGTTCACCCAGTTCGCGGCGCACAAGACCGACTTCGACATCCCGATCCTGGACTCGCAGCACATCGGCGAGGCCGTGACGAACGGCAACATCCTCGACATCACCGACTTCGTCAAGAAGAACATCGACGTCAACGCCTACAACCCGTACCTGCTGGCGGCCTACGGCCAGTTCCCCCAGGCGGAGACCGGCAAGCGCGACGAGAACGCCAGCATGTACGGACTGCCGCTGCTCGGCGACACCTGGACGATGATCTACCGCAAGGACCTGATCGGCGACAAGCCGCCGCAGACCTGGGACGAGATGATCTCAGCCGCCCAGAAGTGCCAGACGGAGAACCCCGGCATCAGCGGGCTGGCCTTCCACCAGGCCAACGGCTCCGACGCCGCGGCCGTGACCTACAACACGGTCAACGGCGTCTACGGCGGCAACCTCTGGGACCCCAAGACGCGCAAGATCGACGGCGTCCTCAACGACCCTGCGGGCCAGGAGGCGATGGACGTCCTGGTCAACAAGATGAAGCCGCTGACCGCCAAGGGCTCCGGCAACTGGTTCATCGACGAGGTGAACGCGGCGGTCGCCCAAGGCAAGGCGTGCATCGCGTTCAACTGGATCGCCGCGAGCGGCGGCCTGCTCGACCCCAAGCAGTCGACGCTCGGCACCACGCGGGAGCAGATCCTCGACAAGCTGGGTTTCGCCACCCTGCCGACCCAGAAGACGAACCTGGTGCCTCTCGGCGGCATGGGGATGCACGTGTCGGCCTACTCCCCCGAGGCAAACCAGGCCGAGGCCCTGAACTTCATGAAGTGGTTCGAGCAGGCCGACATCCAGAAGAAGTGGGCCGCGGCCGGTGGCGTGCCGTCGCGTACCGACGCCCTGGCCTCGCCCGAGTTCCTCAACGCCGGGCCGTTCAACAAGGTGTACGCCGACTCGGTGCCGCGGATGCGGGACATGTGGAATGTCCCCGAGTACGCGCGCCTGGTCGACATTGAGAACACCAACGTGAACGCGGCTCTCAACGGCGCGAAGAAGCCGAAGGACGCGCTCGACGACATCGCCAAGGGGCAGCAGGGCGTGCTCGACTCCGGCAAGGGCAAGGGCGGCGGCGGACTGTGAGTGACCCCGCCCCTCTGACGACCGACCGCCCCGGGCAGGTGGCGTCCGCGACGCCGCCTGCACCGGGCCGGTCCCGCCGGTTGAGCGACCGCGGGCTCGCCGTGGCCTTCATCTCCCCCGCGCTGCTGCTGTTGCTGGCGATGTCGGTGTTCCCGTTGCTGTGGGCGTTGTACCTGTCGTTCACCGACTACTCGGCCACCCGCGGGGGGCCGGCCCATTTCATCTGGTTCGAGAACTACACCGCCGTCCTGGCTTCGGCACAGGTCCACCTGAGGGCCCTGACGACGTTGATCTACGTGGTCGGCGCGGTCGCCCTGCAGACGGTGCTCGGTTTCACCATCGCCTACCTGATCTCACGGCGCACGCACGGGCGAGGAGTGCTGACCACTCTGTTCCTGGTTCCGATGATGCTGTCGCCCGTCGTGGTCGGGCTGTTCTGGCGGTTCATGCTCGACGCGCAGTTCGGCGTGATCAACAGCATGCTCGGCTCGCTCGGCCTGGGGCAGGTGGAGTGGCTCACCCGGCAGCGGACGGCACTGATCTCCCTGATCGTGGTCGACACCTGGCAATGGACGCCGTTCATCATGCTCATCGCACTCGCCGGCCTCACCGCGGTTCCCAAGTACCTGTACGAGGCCGCCTCGATCGACCGGGCGTCGGAGTGGTTCCGGTTCCGCACCATCACTCTTCCGCTGGTGTGGCCGCTGCTCCTCATCGCCGTGTTGTTCAGGGCCATCGAGGCCTTCCGGCTGTTCGACCTCGTCTACATCCTCACCAGCGGAGGCCCGGGGGTCTCCACCGAGACGTTGTCGTTCCACGTCTACAAGGTCGCGTTCCTGGGCTTCAACACCGGAACCGCCTCGGCGTACGGGATCCTCATGGTCCTCGTCGTGATCGTCCTCACGCAGCTCTACCTGCGCTACTTGAACAAGCTCAAGGAGGACTGATGGCCGTCTCCGTCGACGAGGCCGTGTCCACAGGTCCTGCCCGGGATCACACGCCCCCCGCGCGCCGCTTCGGCGGCCGGGGCCGCGCCGTGCTGGAGGTCGCGCTGCTGGCCGTGCTGGCCGTCGTGATGCTCTTCCCGGTGCTGTGGATGATCGAGACCTCCATCAAGGAGAACCGGGACGTCTACGCCATCCCGGCCAAGTTCTTCGACTTCAAGGTCACTGCGGACCATTTCAAGGACGTGTTCGTCGCCTCCGGCGGCGGTCGTTCGCCCTTGTCGGTCTCCTTCCTCAACTCCGTCGTGGTCGCCGGGGTCTCCACGGCGCTGGCCACCGTGCTGGGGGTCCCGGCGGCCTGGGCCTACTCACGCTTCGCCGTGAAGGCCAAGAAGGACCAGCTGTTCTTCATCCTGTCCACCCGCTTCATGCCGCCCGTGGTGGTCGTGATCCCGATCTTCCTCATGTACCGCCAAGCCGGGCTCATCAACACCCAGCTCGGTCTGATCCTCATCTACGCCGCGTTCAACGTCCCCTTCACGATCTGGATGATGAAGGGGTTCGTCGACGAGGTGCCCGCGGAGTACGAGGACGCCGCCATGCTCGACGGCTACACCCGCCTGCAGGCGTTCCGGCGATTCACCCTTCCCCTGCTCCTGCCCGGCATCGCCGCGACGGCGGTGTTCGCCCTCATCTTCTCGTGGAACGAGTTCGTGTTCGCCATCTTCCTCACCTCCAGCGACAACGTGCGCACGGCCCCACCCGCCATCGCCGGCCTCATCGGTGGCACCACCGTGGACTGGGGTCTGGTGGCCGCCGCCTCCGTGGTGTTCGCCCTGCCGGTGCTCGTCTTCGCCTACCTGGTGCGCAAGCACCTGGTCGCCGGTGTGACGCTCGGGGCGGTGCGACGCTGATGGCGGGCATCGAGGTGACCGCCCTGCACAAGCGCTACCCGGACGGGACGGTCGCGGTCGAGCACGTGGACCTGTCCATCGGCGACGGCGAGCTGTTCGTGATGCTCGGCCCTTCGGGGTGCGGCAAGACGACCACGCTGCGAGCCATAGCCGGCCTGGAGAGGCAGACGACGGGCGACATCCGCATCGGCGACACGCTGGTCAACGACCTGCCGCCCGCCGAGCGCGACATCGCCATGGTGTTCCAGTTCTACGCTCTCTACCCCCATCTGCGAACCCGCGACAACCTGGCGTTCCCCCTGCGGGCCGAGGGACTGCCCAAGGCGGAGGTGCGCGAACGGGTCGAGGAGGCCGCCCGGCTGATGCGGCTCGGTCCGCTCCTGGACCGGCGGCCGCGCCGGCTGTCCGGCGGGGAGCAGCAGCGCGTCGCGCTCGCCCGCGCCCTGGTGCGACGACCGCGCGCATTCCTCATGGACGAACCTCTCACCAATCTGGACGCGGAGCTGAGGGCGGACATGCGCACGGAGATCAAGCACCTGCAGGGGGAACTGGGGACGACGATGGTCTACGTCACCCACGACCAGGTCGAGGCGATGTCGCTCGGTCACAGAATCGCCATCCTCAACAAGGGCCGCGTCGAGCAGATCGGCACGCCGCTGGAGGTCTACGACCGCCCGGCGAGTCTGTTCTGCGCCGCGTTCATCGGCTCCCCGCCGATGAACCTGATCGAGGTGGAGATGGCCGACGGGAAGCTGCGCGCCAAGGGCGGACTGGATCTCACGCCACCGCCAGGCCTGCCGCGCGACCGTAGCCTGGTCGCGGGTGTCCGGCCGGAGGCGCTGGAAGTCACAGAACCAGGGGCGGAACGTTCGGTCCCGGCCCGCGTGGTCTCGGCGGAGTGGCTGGGCGACGAGATCATCTACGTGGTCGACCACGGCGGCCAGCGCGACGTACGGGTTCGGATGCCACCGACCGTCCGTTTCGCCGCTGACCAACCGGTCGGGCTGCGGCACACCGGCGCGACCCCGGCGGTCTACGACGTGAGCACGGAAGAGCTGGTGGCCTGATGGGAACCGTGGCGGTGCACGGGCTGAGCAAGTCCTTCGGTAAGGTCCAGGCCCTGGACGGGGTGACGCTGGACGTGCCGGACGGCTCGTTCTTCGTCGTGCTCGGCCCCTCCGGGGCGGGCAAGACGACGACCCTGCGAGCGATCGCCGGCCTTGAGAAGCTCGACGCCGGGTCGGTGCATCTGGACGGCAAGGACGCCACCGGCGACTCCCCGGCCGCACGCGACCTGGCCATGGTCTTCCAGAACTACGCCCTCTACCCGCGACACACGGCGTACGAGAACATCGCTTCGCCGCTGCGGGCACGCCGCTGTTCTCCGAGCGAGATCGCCGCCGCCGTCGAGCGGATGTCGAGCCTGCTGCACATCGAACGCCTGCTGCAGCGTCGTCCCGCGCAGTTGTCGGGCGGTGAGATGCAGCGTGTCGCCCTGGCCCGGGCGCTGGTCCGTAGCCCGCGCGCGTTTCTCATGGACGAGCCGCTGACCAACCTCGACCTCAAGCTCCGCGTCGAGATGCGCACCGAGCTCACCCGCATCCACCGCAGCCTCGGAGCGACCTTCGTCTACGTGACCAACGACCAGGTCGAGGCCCTGTCCATGGCCGACCAGGTCGCGGTCCTGAAGGAGGGGAAGGTGCAACAGGTCGGAACGCCGACCGAGGTGTACGAGCGGCCGGCCAACCAGTGGGTCGCGGGCTTCGTCGGCAGCCCGCAGATCAGCCTGCTCGCCTGCCACGCCGAGGGAGATCGTCTGGTCGGGGCGGAAGGCTGGACGCTGCCGCGGCCCCGCTGGACCACCGCCGAGGACGGTCGTCCGCTGCTGCTGGGCCTGCGCGCAGAGGACCTGTCGGTCGAGCAGCGCGGGAACGCGTCGTTGCCGGGTGAGCTCTACGGCCTTGAGCCGCTCGGTGACCGAACGGTGGTCGACGTCCGAGTGGGGACACAGATCCTCAAGGTCAAGGCACGACCCACCCTCACCGGCACGCCGGGCGAGCGGCTGCATGTCACGGTCGACCTGGACCGTGCGCACCTGTTCGACGCGGGCACCGGGCTGGCGCTGTCGCAGGCCGGGAGGTAACCGCGCGGGGCGGCGACGTCACCATGCGCCCGCACGCGGCGATCGAGCCTTCGCGGACCGTCACCGGTGAGCACGGCCTGACGACGCCGAAGCGGCGATGGCCCGAGAAGGCGATCGGTGCCGCGGGGCGTCGCCCCGCGGCCGGGGCCACGTTAGCCGGGGCCACGTCCGACCCGCTCGGCGAACTCGACCCCGACGAGGTCGTGTGACCCGTTCGTCACCGCGCGTGGCGCGATCGCCGAGGTCACGCTGGACATCACCGAGAACATCACAGGAGGCGACGCGATGAGTGACCCGATGAACGTCCTGGCCCCCGAGCACCGGCGGCTGCGGATCGGCGACGCCTGGCGCGACGCCGCCGGCGGCGCCACCTTCGCCGTCGAGGACCCGGCCACCGGCAAGACCATCGCCGAGGTGGCGGACGCCGACGCAGCTGACGGGCTCGCCGCTCTGGACGCGGCGAGCAAGGCGATGGCGCAGTGGGCGGCGACCCCGCCGCGGAAACGGTCAGAGCTGTTGACCGCCACGTACCGGGCACTGACCGAACGATCCGAGCAGGTCGCCCGGCTGATAACGCTCGAGATGGGCAAGCCGCTCGCCGAGGCTCGGGCAGAGGTGGCCTACGGCGCCGAGTTCTTCCGCTGGTTCGCCGAGGAGGCGGTGCGCGTCGAGGGACGCTACAACACCGCTCCCGCAGGTGGGTATCGCATCCTGACCGTGCCGAAGCCGGTCGGACCGTGCGTCTTTGTGACGCCCTGGAACTTTCCGTTGGCCATGGGTGCCCGCAAGATCGCTCCCGCGCTGGCGGCGGGCTGCACGACGATCACCAAGCCGGCATCCCAGACGCCACTCACCATGCTGCTCCTGGCCCGCATCATGGAGGAGGTCGGCGTTCCCCCGGGCGTCGTCAACGTCGTGACGACCGAACGTGCCGGCGAGGTGGTCTCAGCACTGCTGGCCGACCGCCGGACCCGCAAGCTTTCCTTCACCGGGTCCACCGAGGTCGGGCGCGTGCTGCTACGACAGGCGGCGGACAACGTGCTGCGCACCTCCATGGAACTGGGCGGCAACGCGGCCTTGATCGTGTGTGCCGACGCGGACCTGGACGTCGCGCTCGACGGTGCCATGGTGGCCAAGATGCGCAACATCGGGGAGTCCTGCATCGCGGCCAACCGAATCTACGTCGAGGAGCCGGTGCGCGAGGAGTTCACGGCGCGCTTCGCCGAGCGGATGGGCGCGCTCTCGGTGGGCCACGGCCTCGACGACGGCGTGGACGTCGGGGCGCTGATCGACGAGGCCTCGGTCACCAAGATCGACGAGCTCGTCGCCGACGCGGTCGATCGCGGCGCCCGTGTCCTGGTGGGCGGCGAGCGTCCGGAGGGGCCGGGCCACTTCTACCCGCCCACGGTCCTCGTCGACGTGCCCGAAGACGCGCGGATGCTGCAGGCGGAGATCTTCGGCCCGGTGGCGCCGATCATCTCGTTCACCTCCGACGAGGAGGTGATGGCGAAGGCCAACGACACCGAGCACGGCCTGGTCGCATACGTCTTCACCCGTGACCTCCAGCGGGCGCTGCGGTTCACCGAGGGGCTGGAGACGGGGATGCTCGGCATCAACCGTGGCCTGATCTCCGACCCGTCGGCTCCGTTCGGAGGCGTGAAGCAGTCCGGGATCGGCAAGGAGGGGTCGCACGAGGGCATCCTTGAGTACCTCGACGTCACCTACGCGGCGATCGACCTACCGTGACCGGCCTGCGCCGTCCCGGTCTCGCAGGCGACCTCGACGTCCGCCCGGCAACTCACCGCCAACGTTCCAGAGAGGCACTGACATGCTTGAGACCGTCCGCGGACCACGCCAGCTGATAGTGGGAGAAGGGGTCGCGCAGAACATCCCTCGAGTGGTGGCCGAGTGTGGCTCGCGCGTCCTCATCGTGACCGACCGGGTTCTTCTGGGGCAGCCGGGCGTGGCCGAGATCGTGGCCGCCGTGCGGGAGAAGGCCGACGTCGTCGGGGTGTTCGCCGACGCGACTCCGGACGTGCCACTCACCGATGTCGCCCTGGCCGTCTCGGTCGCCGCAGAGGTGAACGCCGACGTGATCCTCGCCATCGGGGGTGGCACGGTGATCGACCTGGCCAAAATCGTCGGCGTCATCCGGCGCCACGGTGGGACGCCGCGCGACTTCTACGGCGAGTCGAAGGTGCCGGGGCCGACGATCCCTCTCGTCGCGGTCCCGACGACGTCAGGCACCGGCTCCGAGCTCACGCCCGTCTCGGTGTTGACCGACCCGGACCGCGAGCTGAAGGTGGGGGTCTCCAGCGTCCACATCGTGCCCGACTTCGCCATCGTCGACCCCGAGCTCACCTACACCTGCCCTGCGACCGTCACCGCCCACTCCGGCATCGACGCGTTCTGCCACGCGGTGGAGAGCTACACCGCGCGACCCCGGGCCCACGGACCGCGCGACCCGGTGGAGCAGGTCTTCCTCGGCCGCAACCCGATCACCGATCACTACGCGCTCCTGGCCGCGGAGCGGATCGCCCGCAGCTTGCCCCAGGTCGTCAGGGACGGAGGCGACAAGGACGCGCGCGCGGACATGTCCTACGGGTCCATGCTGGCCGGACTCGCGTTCTCCCACGCGGGCAACGGGGCTCCGCACGCCCTCCAGTACCCCATCGGCGCGGCCACCCACACACCGCACGGCCTGGGCGTCGGACTTCTGCTGCCCTACGCGCTGGACGCGGCCAGGGATGCCATCGAAGACCGATTGACCACCCTCGCCCGGGTGTGCGGGCTCGACGTGACCGGCGCCTCGGATGCCGAGGCCGCGGATACGTTCCTCGCCTGGCTCGACGGGCTCCTCGCCGACATCGGCATCCCCACCACCTTGGCGGACATCGGCGTGGCACGCGCCGACCTCCCGCGCTTCGCGGAGATGGCCGGTGGCGTCACCCGCTTGATCCAGAATCATCCAGGCCCGACCGACACCGCCAGCCTGACCGCGATCCTCGAAGCGGCCTGGATCGGAGACCGGACCCGGCACGTCCTGACTCCGGAGCAGCGATAGCGACGGGAGACGCTGGAGCTCATCCAGTTCCTCAGAGACGAGACCCGCGCCATGAGGCGCCGCCGGCCCGAGCGCAAAGCGGCACCGCGCACACCGCCGGTGTGAGACATGGGCTCAGGTGCCGGCCGGGTCGCGCAGCGCGCGGACGACGGCCACAGAACGGGTGCTGTCGCCCAGCACCTGCACGCTGTCGCAGACCTGGTCCACCGACCCGTCGGCGCGCGAGGCCCGCAGCGCGGGGTCCACCGTGCCCAGCAGCGCGTCGGCGAAGCGGCCGGCGCCGATCACCCGGAACGGCCGGTCGTGGAACTCCCGCACCGACGCCTGCAACGGTTCGGTCAGCCCGAGACGGTTGTGCAGCGCGGCCACCCGTTCGTAGGCGCGGCACAGGTGCTCCTCGCGCTCCCGCCAACCGCGCGCCGCCAGCGCGGCGGCGAACATCTCCCCCAGCTCCGCCGACCCGCCCAGACGGGCGAACGCGCTGCCCAGCCACTTGGCGTAGGGCGGGTAGCGGCGGCGCATCAGCAGGCACAGCCGCATCAGCTCCTCGACCAGGCGGGCGGTGACCAGCAGCGACCCCAGGTCGTCGCCGACCTCGCCGCACCGCCCGGGGAAGCTCTCCAGCTCTGCGACCCGCCGCCACTGACAGGCCAGCACGTACCGCCACACCTGCTGGGGGTACCAGCGCAGGTTGGCCCGGGCGGCCTCCAGCTCACCCAGCCCGTCGTGGAACACCTCGCCGCTGGTCATCTCGGCCAGCCGCTGCCAGGACACCCCGAGCCAGTCGGCCGTGCCGATCGGGCCGCGCGGGTCGAACCCGAGCCGCGAGCGCGCCCATTGCTCGAACACGGTGACCACCACCCCGTGCCGGGGCGGGTTGCGGTCGGACCCGAAGACGGTCGGGTAGCCGCGGAACCGCTCGGGCAGCGCGGCGCCGAGCCGCTCCGCCAGTCCGGCCTCGAACCCGGGCCGGACGAACACCAGCACTCGCGGCCCCCAGTCGTGGTCGGCCGAGCGTTCGGTGTCGAAGGCCAGCACCTCCGAGCCCGGGCCGATCAGCGCGGCGCCGTGCGGCACCTGGCCGATCAGGGGGTGGACGACTTCTGTATAGAACGCGCGTGACAGGGGCAGACCCGGCACGAAACCAGCAGCGTAATCGGACATCACTCAACAACTGTGCCTCGCGGACCGCTCCGCTTCACCTGGTTTTCCTCGCACACCTCTGCCCCGGCTCTGTTGCCTGGTCGAGAGGTTTTGGGAGTCGATCTATGTGGATTTGTTCCATCCGTACCCCCTTACAAAGTAAGCCAAAACGGACATCAGGCCAGTGGCACTCACGCTGTCCACGGAACCACGACAGGCACCGCCCAGTGGTCCCGCATCGAGCCAGCCGGGCATGGCGCGACCGCTCCCGGGCACCCGCAACCCCGGCGGCCGAACCCGCCACTCCCCCGCCCCCGTCTCCGCGCCCCACTACAGCACTTTCCCAAACAATTTTTGCATAAATACTTTGGGAAAGATGGTCGGTGGATCTACTCTTCAGCCATGGCAGGCGAACAGCACAAGCGCGTTCTGGACCCTGAGCAGGATGCCGCAGCGCTGAAGGCGCTCACGCACCCCTTGCGCATCCGGCTGCTGGGGTTGCTGCGGCAAGACGGGCCCGCCACAGCGAGCGAACTCGCCATCAGGACCGGGCAGACCTCCGCCTCCACCAGCTACCACCTGCGGGTTCTGGCGAGATACGCGTTCGTCGCCGAAGCCGAGCACCGCGACAGGCGAGAGCGCCGCTGGCGGGCGGTGCACTCGGTGACGTCGTGGAGCAACACCGCGATGGACACCGCCCCGCAAAGCCGCGCCTTCGTCGGCTTCGCGCGCAGGCGGCAGATCGAACACCTGCAAGCGTCCCTCGCCCGGCATGAGGCCGACATCGCCGCCGGGCGACTCGGCCAGGAGTGGCTGGAACCATCGGACATGACAGACCTGCTGCTCCGGCTGACCCCCGAGTCTCTCACCGAGCTGCGGCAGGTGGTCGATCGGAAGGTGGCGGAACTGACCGGCCGCGACGCCGACGACCCACGCGCCGCGCAGATCGTCTTCCTCATCGCCGGACTGCCTCTCGCGCCCTACGATCCCGCCGCCGATCCCGGCACCCCCCTCCCGTCGTGCCCGCAGGACGACGCGTCATGACCGAGCCGCTGGACATGCGCGCCGCCCGCCGCCGCTACGTCACAGCCTGTGCGCTCTTCTGGCTCGCGGCCGGTCTGACCATCGCGCCTTTGATCCTGCTGTTCACCGAACGCGGTCTGTCCCTGGCGGCCATCGCGGGCCTGTTCGCCGCGCACTCCTTCACCGCCGCCGGGCTGGAGCTGCCCACAGGAGGGCTGTCCGACGTCCTTGGCCGCCGCACCGTCCTGGCCGCCGCCGGGCTGCTGAATCTGGCCGCTCTCATGGTCTTGGGCCTGGGCGTCGCACCCTGGGTCCTCACCTGTGGCATGGTGCTCATGGGCGCCGGCCGCGCCCTGTCCAGCGGGCCCGCCGAGGCCTGGTACGTGGACCTCGCGCAGGCGCATTCCGGCCCCGGCGCCGACCTGCACACCGGTCTGGCCCGGGGGAAGACCGCGACCTCGGCCGCGCTCGCCACCGGCACCCTGCTCGGCGGCGCCCTGCCCTGGCTGCTGACGGCCGGCCCGCAGGTGGGGAGGTGGCTCACAGAGGCGACCTCGGGCCTGGTCGTTCCTCTGTCCATCCCGCTGCTGCTGGCCGCCGCCATCGAGATCGTCTTTGTGCTGTACGTCCTGACGGCCCTGCGCGAGCAGCCTCGGCCGGCGGCCACGGTGCGCGGCGTACTGCGCGGCATCCCCGTCACCATCGCGGGTGGACTGCGCCTGGGCGCACGTGACGGGCTGGTGCGCCGCGTCCTACTCAGCGCGGGAGCCGCCGGCGGCACCCTGGCCGCCGTCGAGCTGCTCTCGCCGGGACGTGTCGCGGCCCTGACCGGCGCGTCGGAGTCGGGTGCGGTGGTCTTCGCCTCGCTCGCCTGCGCCGGGTTCCTGTGCTCGGGCCTCGGCAGCCACCTCGCACCGCTCGCCGCGCGCCTCACCGGCGGCGGCGAACGCGCCGTCCTGGCAGGTCTTGGGACCAGCGCCTGCGGCCTGCTCCTGCTCGGCGTCACCGCGGCATCCACCACCGCGCCCGCGACGATCCTCGCGGTCACCGGCTACGCCCTGGTGTACCTGGGGCGCGGCTGCGCCGGACCGAGCGAGAACGACCTGCTGCACCGCCGTGTCACCCGTGCGGGCCGCGCGACCGCCCTGTCGGTCCAGTCTCTGGCCTTGCAACTGGCCGGCGCCCTCACCGGCCTGCTCATCGGTGTCCTGCCGCCCGGCCCGGATCCCTGGCTGCTCGCAGGCACCATGTCGGCCACAGGAGCGCTGCTGTGGAGTCACCGCGGCACATCGTCTCCCGCGACCGCCACGGTCACATCCCCGCACACCACCACGGTGCCGCCCGGTCACAGCACGGACGCCCCCTCCCCCACCTGACCGACCGATCTCCAGGCACGCGCGTCCGCACCTCCACCGTCCTCTCCGCCGTCCTCTCCGCCGCCGACGACGCCGCGAGGCCTTCCGCGTCGTATGCCGGCGGCCCGGCCGAAGCGCCGTCCGGCTGGAGGCGGGCTCTCCGACCACCAGGTCATGAGCTGCGGAAACGCCGGGTGGCTGACGCGGCGCGCAAGAACAAGACTGGTCTTCGACGCCTCTCATCCCGCACCCTGGGCTGACCCCGGCGGCCCCTCACAGGCACGCCCCAGGGACAGCGGACGAACAGGGCGGACCCGGTGACCCACGACGACGACAGCATGCGCGCGCAGATCGACGGCGAACAACGCCACCTGCGCACACTGTACGAACGACTCGACGCGCTGCGCGGCCAGGCGGCGGCGCGCCTGGCCGCCGCGCTACGGGAGGGCGGCGGCACCCCCCAGGCCCACGCCGAACGCGACGCCGCCGTCCAGCGCCACGCCGCGCGGCTGGCCCGGCTGGAGGCCGCCGAGAACGGCCTGTGCTTCGGACGGCTGGACCTCGACGACGGCGAGCACCGCTACATCGGCCGCATCGGACTGCGCCAGGAGCACGACGACTCCGGCGACACCGACGACACCGGCCGGACCGGACCGCCGCTGATCGACTGGCGCGCCCCGGCCGCACGCCCTTTCTACACCGCCACCGCCGCCGCCCCCCACGGAGTGCGGCGACGCCGCCACATCGCCACCCGCGGCCGGCAGGTGGTCGGCCTGGACGACGAGATCCTCGGCCGGCCGCCCGCCGACGGCCACGACCTGCCCGTGGTGGGCCAGGCCGCGCTGCTGGCCGCCCTCGGCGCCGAACGGACCGGCCGCATGCACGACATCGTGGCCACCCTGCAAGCCGAACAGGACGCCGTCATCCGCGCCCCCCACCGCGGCGTGCTGGTCGTCCAGGGCGGCCCGGGCACCGGCAAGACCGCCGTCGCCCTGCACCGCGCCGCCTACCTGCTCTACACCCAGCCCCGCCTGGCCGCCGGCGGCGTGCTAGTCATCGGCCCCAGCGCCGCCTTCCTCACCTACATCGAACAGGTGCTCCCCGGCCTCGGCGAGACCGGCGCGGTACCGGCCACCGTGGCGGACCTGTTCCCCGGCGTGAGCGCCGACCGCATGGAGGACCCCGCCGTGGCCGCGCTGAAAGGCAGAGCCGAGATGGCCGCCGTGGTGGCCGCCGCCGTGCGCGAGCACCAGACCCCGCCCGCCGAAGGCCTGACCGTCGAGGCCGCAGGCGAACCGCTGCACCTGGACGGCGCGACCTGCGGGCGGGCCGCCGAACGCGCCCGCGCCACCGGCCTGCCGCACAACCAGGCCCGGCGGGTCCTGGCCCGCGAGATCACCGCCCACCTCGCCCGCGAATTGGCCGAGACCACCCGCCGCCTGGCCGACCGCCTGGAAGCCGACATCGCCGACGTACTGGCCGAGTCCGGCGTCGGCGCCGCCATCGACGCCGACCTCGCGGCCATGGACGGCGTCTTCGACCCCACCACCGGCCCCGCCGGCCCCGGAGACCTGCTCGGCCCCCGCGACGCGCCGGCCCTAGAACGGGAACTGCGCGAAGACCCCGGCGTCCAGGCCGCGGTGCAGGTCCTGTGGCCCGCGCTGACCCCCCAGCGGCTGCTGGCCCGGCTGTACGCCGACCCCGACCGGCTGCGCCGCGCCGCCCCCGGCCTCACCGCCGCCGAACGCTCCCTGCTCGCCCGGGCACCCGGCGGCGGCTGGAGCCCCGCCGATGTGCCGCTCCTGGACGAGGCGGCCGACCTGCTCGGCGAAGACGACCAGGCCACGCAGGCCCGGGCGGCCCGCGAACACGCCCGGCACATCGCCTACGCCCAAGGCGTGCTCGACATCACCGCCGGCGCCGACCAGCCCACCAGGAACAGCGGGGACGGCGGGGTCGGCGGCGATGACAGCGGGGACCACGGGCTGAGCGCCGCCGACCTGATCGACGCCGGCGCGCTGGCCGAGCGCCACCGCCACGCCACGACCTCCACGCTCGCCGAACGCGCACGCGCCGACCGCACCTGGGCCTTCGGCCACCTCATCGTGGACGAGGCGCAGGAACTGTCCCCGATGGCCTGGCGGACGGTGATGCGACGCTGCCCCGGACGATCGATGACCGTGGTCGGCGACCTGGCCCAGACCGGCGACCCGGCCGGCGCCTCAAGCTGGGAGCAGGTCCTCGCCCCGCACGTCGGCGACCGGTTCCGTCTGGCACGGCTGTCGGTCAACTACCGCACCCCCGCCGAGATCATGGCGGCCGCCGAAGATCTGCTGGCCGCCATCAGCCCCGCCACACCCCCGCCCCGGTCGGTGCGCAGCACCGGCATGCCGCCCTGGCGGATGGGCACCACCCCGGCCGAACTGCCCCGGGTGCTGGCCGAACTCGCCGCCGCCGAGACGGCCGCGGGCGGACGGCTGGCGGTGATCGTCCCCCCGCAGCGCATCGCCGAACTGGGCGCCGCGATCTCCCAGACGGTACCCGCCGTCTGCTACGGCCCCCGTCCCGACCTGACCCGCCCGGCGGTCGTGCTCAGCGCCCGGCAGGCCAAGGGGCTGGAGTTCGACGCCGTGCTCATCGCCGACCCGGCCGCCATCGCGACCGGATCGGCGCGGGGCCGCAACGACCTGTACGTGGCGCTGACCCGCGCCACCGCCCGCCTGGGCGTCGTCCACACCGGGCCCCCGCCCGCCGAACTCGCCCGCATCACCCCCCTGCGTCGCGGCCATCGGACGGCCGCGGCCCAGCCCGGCGGTGACGCGCACGTGAAACCGGCCGGACGGCCGGACACGGCTGATCGGCCGGCTCGCCCATGACGCGGCCCCACCCGGCCCCCGGCCCGTCCCCGTACTCCTCGGCCCGCCCCTCAGCCGTGTGATCGCGTGCGACCTGCCTCCCGCGCCTTCCCACAGCCGCTGGAGCACGCCGAGCGGCCGCCTACGGCTTGACCGCGACCCCGCAGAACGCGGTGACCTCCTCCGGCAACCCCCACGCGCTGGGCTCCGGCCGCCAGCGCGACACCGACACCACCCCCGGCTCCAGCAGCCGCAACCCCTCGAAGAACGCCGCGATCTGCCGCGGCGTGCGCAGCTTGTACGGATCCCCCGCCTCGGCGCGGGTCTTCTCCGCCTGGGCCGCCGCCTCGGGGTCCACCGCGTCGGTGCCGTCCTCCAGGACCAGATGACTGCCCGGCGGCAGCGCCGCCACCAGCCGGTCGCGGACGGCGGTCGCCTCCGCGTCGTCCCACACGTTGCCCAAGATGCCCAGCATCATCAACCCGATCGGCCGGGTGAAGTCCAGCGTGCGGGCCGCCTCGGCCAAGATCCGATCCGGATCGCGGACATCGGCGTTCACGTAGTCGCACACGCCCTCCGGCGTGCCGGCGAGCAGAGCCCGCGCGTGCACCAGCACCAGCGGGTCGTTGTCGACGTAGACGACGCGGCTGGCCGGGTTCACCCGCTGGGCCACCTCGTGGGTGTTGTCCACCGTCGGCAACCCCGTCCCGATGTCCAGGAACTGCGTGATGCCCGCCTCACCCGCCAGATGACGCACCGCCCGGCCCAGAAACGCCCGCGAATGCCGGGCGACCTCCACGATGCCCGGATACACCTGGCGAACCTGGTCACCCACCTGCCGGTCGATGGGGTAGTTGTCCTTGCCGCCCAGCCAGTAGTTCCACACCCTCGCCGAATGCGGCGTCGTGGTGTCGATCGGCCCTAACCTCTGCTCCTCGGTCATGGCAGCACCCTCGTCGTGAAGTCGGAACGCCACCGGCGGCGGGCGCCGGCGGCACGCGGTCGGCCACGATCATCGCAGCACCCGCCGCCCCCGGCACGCCCCTCAGCGCAACTCACCCTCCAGCAGACCCATCACGACCTTGTCGTGCCACACCCCGTCCCGCCGGAACGCCTCGCGCATCCGCCCCTCCTCCACGAACCCCACCTTCTCGTAGACCCGGCGCGCGGCGGTGTTCTCTGCGACCGCCGTCAGCGTGATCCGGTGCAGCCGCATCTGCCCGAACCCGTACCGGCAGATCAGCCGCATCGCCTCGGTCGCATACCCCTTACCCCAGGTGTCCTTCTCCCCCAGATAGATGTCCAGCCTGGCGTCACCGACCTCCGGCTCGGCCTCCCGCAGCGCCACGATGCCGATCGTCCGCCCCTCCAGGGTCTCGATGATCAGCGTGAGGTCCCCGAAGGTGTCGGCCGCGCGCTCGCTCAGCTCCTTGGTCAGGTGAGCCAGCGAGGGCGGGTAGCCGTCGCTCATCCATCGCATGACCTCGGGGTCGTTGTGCCAGCGCCACAGCGTCTCGGCGTCCGACGGTTCCAGGGCGCGCATCCGCACGCGTTCTCCAGTGATCACGCCTGCGTTCCTAGCAGACGCTCCGCCACCGCCGGTACCGGTTATCCCCCCTTACCGGCCGCCGCGCGGAGCCCACGGCGAGCGACACGCGGCGGGGCCTTCCGACCGGTGAGAAGGGTGTGATGGCGGTGGGGTGGTTTTTGTCCACGCCAGACGGCTTTACAAAGTAAGTCATCTGGTATGGCTAGTAGCGGCCAGAGCCGGGTTCGCCTGTTACAGGATGGCGCCGGGGCGGTAGGCGGCGGCCTCCGGGTGGCGGGCGGTGACCTCTCCGGCCCGCGCCACCACCTGCGCGACCTGGGCCGCCGCGGCGCCGGTGAACGGCGCCGGATCGGCCAGCAGGGCCTCCAGCGCGGCGCGGTCCAGCGGGAACCGCTCGTCGACGGCGAGCCGGTCGAGCAGCGGGTTGGCCGAGCCGGTCTCGCGCATCGCCAGCGCCGCGGCCACCGCGTGCTCCTTGATGACCTCGTGGGCGCTCTCGCGGCCCACCCCGGCCCGCACCGCGGCCATCAGCATCTTGGTCGTCGCCAGGAACGGCAGGTAGCGCTCCAGCTCGGCGCCGATCACCGCCGGGAACGCGCCGAACTCCGCCAGCACGGTCAGCATGGTCTCCACCAGCCCGTCGAAGGCGAAGAACGCGTCGGGCAGCGCCACCCGGCGCACCACCGAGCACGAGACGTCGCCCTCGTTCCACTGGTCGCCGGCCAGCTCCCCCGCCATCGAGGCGTACCCGCGCAGCACGACGGTCAGCCCGTTGACCCGCTCGCACGAGCGGGTGTTCATCTTGTGCGGCATGGCGCTGGACCCGACCTGGCCCTTCTTGAACCCCTCGGTGACCAGCTCGTGCCCGGCCATCAGCCGGATCGTCTTGGCCAGGCTGGAGGGCGCCGCCGCCAGCTGCACCAGCGCCGTCAGAACCTCGTAGTCCAGCGAGCGCGGATAGACCTGGCCGACGCTGGTGAACCCGGCGGTGAACCCCAGATGCCCGGCCACCCGCTCCTCGAGGGCCGTCAGCTTGGCCGCGTCCCCGCCCAGCAGGTCCAGCATGTCCTGCGCGGTGCCGACCGGGCCCTTGATGCCGCGCAGCGGGTAGCGGGCGATGAGCTCCTCCAGCCGGGTCAGGGACACCAGCAGCTCGTCGGCCGCCGTGGCGAACCGCTTGCCCAGCGTGGTGGCCTGCGCGGCCACATTGTGGGAGCGTCCGGCCATCACCAGGCCGGAGTGCTGGGCGGCCAGCTCGGCCAGGCGGGCCAGCAGCGCCACGCAGCGGTCGCGCACCAGCAGCAGGCTGTCGCGGATCTGCAGCTGCTCGACGTTCTCGGTCAGGTCGCGGGAGGTCATGCCCTTGTGCACGTGCTCGTGCCCGGCCAGGGCGTTGAACTCCTCGATGCGGGCCTTGACGTCGTGGCGGGTCAGCCGCTCGCGTTCGGCGATGGAGTCCAGGTCGACCTTCCCGGCCACCGCCTCGTAGTCCTCGGCCACCCCCGCCGGCACCGGGACGCCGAGCTCGGCCTGGGCGCGCAGCACGGCCAGCCACAGGCGGCGCTCGGCCACCACCTTGTGCTCGGGCGACCACAGGCGGGCCAGGTCGGGCGAGGCGTAGCGGGCGGCCAGGACATTGGGAATACGCGGCTTGGTCACGTCGCCCCAGTGTAGAGGGCCCGGGGACGGCCACCGGTGGGCGAGGCCCCGCTCGCCGCTGACCCCTCACCTCCCGGGGCGCCACCCGGCCGCCGCGGCGCCCGAAACGCCCCTTGAGCAGGCGACGATCGGGTACCGCGCCGGCACTCCGAACCCCGGAACATGCGACAACGGCGCGACCTGCCATGGCATGGCCCGGCCCATCCCGCACGCGGCGCCACGCTCCAGCCGCCCGCGCCACACCGGGACCCGGGGCCGACGCCGTAGGTGGCGCCGGGCGAGCAGAGGGGCCCTGGCCATGGAAGTTTCAGCACTCGGCCCGTCCCGCCGGACAGCGGCCGGTGGGTTCGCCCGCCGCGACGCCCGGACGCGGCGGGCGCCTTGACGCCCCCGCGCCGCTTGGGAGACTACCTCCAGCCGGTCCGTACGACCTCTGGAGGCGCCGTGCCGATCCTCCGCACGCTGACCGCGCTCGCCTCGGCCCTCGTGCTGCTCGCCGGCGCCACATCCGCGCACGCGGCCGAGGCGCGGGAGGGCGGCGGGGAGTGGCGGGGCACCCCGGTGCGGCTGGAGCCGCTGCCCGAGCCATCGCGGCTCGCCGGCGCCGGGCCGTCGTGGTCGCTGCGGTACCTGTCCACCTCCTGGAACGGCGGGCCCGCGGTCGTCGGCGGCACCCTGTCTCTGCCGTCGGGCCGCCCGCCGTCCGGCGGCTGGCCGGTGGTGTCCTTCGGGCACGGGTTCGACGGCCTGGGCGACGCGTGCGCGCCGTCCCGTACCGGGCCGAGCCCGTGGGAACGGGCGGTGCAGGAGGCGCTGGTCGCCGCCGGGTACGCGGTCGCGGTCACCGACGGCGAGGGCCTGGGCACCCCGGCGGAAAGCCCCGGAGTCGACGGCGCGTCCGAGGCGTACAACATGATCGACATCGTGCGGGCCGCCCGGAACATCGCCCCGGTCTCCCGGTCGTGGGTCGCGGCCGGGTACTCGCTGGGCGGGCACGCCGCGCTGTTCGCCGCGGCGCTGGCCCACCGGTACGCGCCCACGCTGCGGCACGCCGGCACCATCGCCCTGGCCCCGATCACCCAGTGGGGCGTCCAACTGGCGAGCCCGGCCTTCCGCGACCCCGCCGCGCAACTCCCCTTCACCGTGCCCTACACCGGGCACACCCTCGCGCTCACCGAGCCCGGTTTCCGGCCCTCCGACTGGTTCACCCCCGCCGGGCTGGAGCTGGTGCGCCTGGCCGGGCGGGCGTGCGTCCAGGAGATGCTCGGGGCCGCCGCCGGGCGCACCAACGGCGAGGTGGTCAAGGACCCCGCGGCGCTGGCGGAGGTGATGACCCGCGCCCTCGCCGACGACGAGGTCATCGCGGCCCGCTACCCGAAGCCGGTGTACATCGCGCACGGCACCGCCGACGCCGGGGTGCCGCTCGCCCTCACCGAGCTGACCGTGCGGCAGCTGTCCGCCGCCGGCACCGACGTCACCTTCCTGCCGGTGCCCGGCGCCGACCACATCACCCTGCTGCCCGCGATCGCCCGGCTGGTGACCGGGTGGACGGACTCACTCCTGCGGTAGGCCCCTCACCCCACGCCGCGGCGTCCCCGGTAGGAGTGTGAGGTCCACTCGTTCGACGCGCCCACCACGACCGCCCACCACGACCGCCCACAGTGGACGGCCGCCCGGGCCGGGACCGTCCGTCAGCGGCCGGCCAGCGCCTCGGCGTCGTAGACCTTGACCTCGGGCGCGCCGTGGGCGCCTCGGCCGCCGCGACGCGAGAAACGCTCCTTGGTGCGCTCGACGATCGTGTACAGCGTCGGCACCAGGACCAGGGTGAGCAGGGTGGAGGACACCAGGCCGCCGATCACGACGATGGCCAGGGGCTGGGAGATGAACCCTCCCGACCCGGTCAGGCCCACCGCCATCGGGGTCAGCGCGCAGATCGTGGCGATCGCGGTCATCAGGATCGGCCGCAGTCGCCGCCGGCCGCCCTCCACGACCGCCTCCACCACGCCCAGCCCCTGCTCGCGGTACTGGTTGATCAGGTCGATCAGCACGATCGCGTTGGTCACCACGATGCCGATCAGCATGAGCATGCCGATCAGCGCCGGCACGCCGAGCGGGGTGCCGGTGAGGCGCAGCAGGCCGATGGCGCCGGTCGCCGCGAACGGGATGGACACCAGCAGGATCAGCGGCTGGGCGAAGCTGCGGAAGGTCGCCACCATGATCATGAAGACGATGGCGATGGCGGCCAGCATCGCCAGGCCGAGCTGGGAGAACGCCTCGTTCTGGTCCGCGCTCACCCCGCCGATGCTGTAGGCGACCCCGGCGGGCAGGGTCAGCGACCGCATCCGCTCGGTGATCTTGGCGGTGACGGCGCCCAGGTCGCTGGCCTCGGCCGCGGCCGACACCGAAGCGGTGCGGTCGCCGTCCTTGCGCGTGATCTGCGTCGGCCCGGCGACCTGGCGCACCTGCGCCACGCTGGACAGCTTCACCATCCCCGCGGCCGTGGGCAGGCGGAGCCCCCGCACCGCGGCCAGATCGTCGGGCGCCCCGGTGCCGGCGCGCAGGATGACGTCGCTGGTGCGGCCGTCCAAGGTGAGCCGGCCGATGGTGGCGCCGCGGAACGCCTGCGCGACGCTCTGCCCGATGCCCGCCTCGGTGAGGCCCGCGGCCGCCGCCTTGCGCCGGTCGACCTTGACCTCCACCCGCGGCGCGCTGTCCTCCAGGTTGGAGGACACATCGCGCAGCCCGTCGATGCCGCGCATCGCCGAGGCCACCGCGTCGGCGCCCGACCGCAGCGCCGCCAGGTCGGGGCCCTGCAGGATCACCTCGGCGCGGTCGGAGGCGAACCCGCCGCCCTGCCCGCCGACGGTCACCTCCCCCGCGCCGCTCAGCCCCGCCAGCCGGTCGCGCAGCGTCTTCTCCAGCGCGGCGGCGTCGCCGCCCTCGGCGACGGTCACCGAGTAGGACGCCCGGTCGGCCGAGCCGCCCACCCCGCCGGCGAAGGTGCCGCCCGACCCCACGTTGACCTGGTAGGAGGCGACCTCGCCGAGGGAGGACAGCACCCGTTCGACCTTCTTGGCCGCCGCGTCGGTGGTGGCCAGGTCGGTGCCGGCCGGCATCTTCTGGGTCAGGTTGACGGTGTCGTTGCCCGAGGAGTCGATGAAGTTGGTCTTCAGCCCCGGCGCCAGCCCCAGCGTCCCGGCGAACACCAGCAGGCCGGCGACGAGCGTGACCAGGCGGTGGCGGGTGGCGAAGCGCAGCACCGGCAGGTACATGCGCTGCAGCGGGCTGCGCAGCTCCTTGGCCTCGGCCGCCGCCCGCACCCGCAGCGCCTCCTGCGGCGACAGGCGCGGCGTCTTGAGGAACCAGTACGCCAGGACGGGGATGACGGTCAGCGACACCAGCAGTGAGGCCAGCAGCGCCACCGTCACCGTGATCGCGAACGGGGCGAAAAGCTGGCCGATCATGCCGCCGACGAAGGCGATCGGCAGGAACACCGCCACCGTGGTCAGGGTGGAGGCCGTCACCGCGCCGCTCACCTCGCGCACCGCGGCCAGCACCGCCTCGTGTTTGGGCTCGCCGTAGCCCAGGTGCCGCTTGATGTTCTCCAGCACTACGATCGAGTCGTCCACCACCCGGCCGATCGCGATGGTCAGCGCGCCGAGGGTGAGCAGGTTCAGCGAGTAGTCCCCCGCCCACAGCGCGATCAGCGCGATGACCACCGACATCGGGATGGACACCGCGGTGACCAGCGTCGAGCGCAGCGACAGCAGGAACAGCAGGATGACCAGCACCGCGAAGACCAGGCCGAGCAGGCCCTCGGTGGACAGGTCCTCGATCGAGCGCTCCACGTAGGGGGCCTGGTCGAACACCACGGTGATCGCGGCGGCGTCGCCCAGCGCCCGGGTGAGCCCGGGGAGCTTGGCGCGCACGTCGTGGGAGATGCGCACGGCGTTGCCGTCGGGGGTCATGGTCAGCGACATGCCGAGGCTCGGCGTGCCGTTGGTGCGGGTGATGGTGGTGGCGTCGGCCGGCTTCTCCTCGACGGTGGCCACCTCGCCGAGCTTGACCGGCTTGGGCTTGGGCGCCGCCGCGGCGCCCGCCGTGCCCGCTGGTCCGCTCGTCCCGGCGCGCTGTCCTCCGGCGGGGCCCGCCTGTCCCCCGGCGCCGCCCGCGGCACCGGCGCCGCCGGGCCCGCCCTGCCCGGCGGCCGGGGTCTGAGCCTGCGCCGCCGGCGCCTGCGGGGTCAGGTACAGCTCGCGCAGATCCTCCACCGAGGAGATGCGCCGCCCGATCTGCACGGTGAGCGTCTTGCCGTCCTCGGTGAGGCTGCCGGCCGGGATGGGCGTGCCGTTGGCCCGCAGCACCTCGGGGATCGACAGCGGAGACACCCCGTGCAACGCCATGCTGAGCAGGTTGGGAGTGATGACGACCGTCCGCTCGCGCGTCCCCGTCACTGACACCTCCCGCACGCCGGTGAGGCCCCGCAGCTCGGGCACCGCGATGCGGTCCAGCTTGTCGGCCATGGCGCGCTGGTCGCCGCCGTCGCCCACCGCGAGCACCATCACCGGGATGTCGTCGGTGTTGCCCGCCACGACCGTCGGCTCCACCCCGGCCGGCAGGCGCCCGCTCAGCCGGCCGACCGCCTGCTGCAGCTTGGCCACCGCCGCCTCGATGTCGGTGCCGTACTCGAACGACACCTGGATCTGCGCCATCCCCTCACGGGAGGTGGAGGTCACCTCGGTGACGCCGGCGATGCCCTGGAAACCGCTCTCGATCGGCTTGGTGACCTGCTCCTCGACGATATCGGGAGCCGCGCCGGCGTACGGCGCCACCACGAACGCCCCGGGGAACGACAGCGAGGGCAGCAGCTGTTGCTTCAGTGAGGGGATCGCGAAGGCACCGAACGCGCTGATCACGACCGCCACCAGGATGACGAGGCTGCGGTTGGCGAGGCTGAGCCTGGCCAGAGCGGTCATGGGCGTGGACCTTCCGGTTGCGGGAGAAGAAGCCAAAAGTTTCCGGCAATGCTAACACTTCGCGTAGAACGAATATTTAGCACTGCCATGAACTCCTGGTAACCTGACCGGGCCCGCGCGGAAGGTGAAAGTGGACGACAGAGAAGAGCTGATCGCTCGGATCGGCGAGGCGCAGCACGCCCTGGGACGCGCCTTCTCCCACGACCGCTCGCTGCCGCTGCTGGCCCTCAACCTCACCATGCAGCAGCTCAAGGTCGCCCTGATCCTGTCCGGCAGCGGCTCGGCCTCCGGGCAGGAACTCGCCGCCGCCCTCGGCACCGGCCTTGGCACCGTCACCGGCATCGTCGACCGGCTCGTCGCCCAGGGCCTGGTCACCCGCCGCGAGGACCCCGCCGACCGCCGCATCCGCCGCGTCGAGCTCACCGACGCCGGACGGCGCATGACCGAGGAGCTCGTCGACGCCGGCCTGGCCGGCTACCGGCGCCTGCTCGACCGGCTGGACACCGCCACCCTGCGCAGCCTGGACGAGGTGATGACCAAGCTCCGGGCGGCCGCCGCCGAGTTGTACGGCCCCTGCTGAGCCGGCCCGCCCGCCGCTGGTAGCTTCGGGCCCCATGCACACTGGGGACGACACCACCCGCCCGGCGCCCGGCGGGCACCTCCAAGCCCTGTTCTCCCTGGCCGGCCGCACGGCCCTGGTCACCGGCGGCAGCTCCGGCATCGGGCTGGCCATGGCCGAGGCGATCGGCCGCGCGGGCGCCGCCGTCGTCATCGTCGCCCGCCGCAGGCCCGAGCTGGAGGCCGCCGCCGAACGCCTGCGCGGCCACGGCGTCCCGGTCGCCGTCCTTTCCGCCGACCTCGGCGACCCCGGCCAGGTGCGCCGGGTGTGCGACCAGGCCGCCGGCTTCTTCGGCGAGATCGACATTCTGGTCAACGTCGCCGCCAACAACATCCGCCGGCCCATGCACGAGCTCACCCCCGAGGACTACGAGGCGACGATGCGCCTCAACATCACCGCCCCGTACACCCTCGGCCAGCACTTCGGCCCCCGCATGGCCGCGCGCGGCTGGGGGCGCATCATCAACGTCGGCTCCCAGCAGTCGATCAGCGCCTTCGGCGACAGCGGCGCCTACGGGGTCAGCAAGGCCGCCGTCACCGGGCTCACCCGCTCGCAGGCCGAGGCGTGGTCACCCCACGGGGTGCGCTGCAACACCGTCGTGCCCGGGTTCGTGCTCACCCCTCTCACCGAGCCCGCCCAGGCGATCCCCGGCCGGGTGGAGGCCCTGGCCGCGCGTTCCATGGTGGGCCGCAACGGCGAGCCGTCCGACTTCGCCGGCATCGCGGTGCTGCTGGCGAGCGACGCCGCCGAGTACATCACCGGCCAGACGATCTGCGTCGACGGTGGTTTTTCGGTTCATTGACCCGACCACCCGGCTTTACAAAGTAAGACCCCGGGACGGGATTTGACCTGGAGCGTGGTCCAGGAACGACTATGGGAGGCGCCGGCAACCCCCGAGGCCGGCGCCACCGCTAGAGCATCGAGGAGGACCAGCCATGAAACAGCGCACCCTCGGCCGGGACCTGACCGTCTCCGCTCTCGGACTCGGCTGCATGGGAATGAGCGAGTTCTACGGGCAGGGCGACGACGGCGAGTCCACCGCGACCCTCCACCGGGCGCTGGACCTCGGCGTCACCTTCCTTGACACCGCCGACATCTACGGCCCGTTCACCAACGAGCGCCTGGTCGGCGCCGCGATCGCCGGGCACAGGGACCAGGTCGTCCTCGCCACCAAATTCGGCGTCGAGCGCCGGCCCGACGGCACGCGCGTCGGCGTCAACGGCCACCCCGACTACCTGCGCAAGGCCTGCGACGCCTCGCTCCAGCGGCTCGGCGTCGACCACATCGACCTGTACTACCAGCACCGCGTCGACCCCTCGGTGCCGATCGAGGACACCTGGGGGGCCATGGCCGAACTGGTCGCCGCCGGCAAGGTGGGCCACCTCGGCATCTCCGAGGCCGCCCCTGACGTGGTGCGCCGCGCCCACGCCGTCCACCCGATCACGGCCGGACAGTACGAGTACTCCCTGTTCACCCGGGACATCGAGGACGAACTGCTCCCGCTGTTCCGCGAGCTCGGCATCGGCCTGGTCGCCTACAGCCCGCTCGGCCGCGGCTTCCTCACCGGCGCGATCACCAGCACCGACCAGCTGGGCCCGGAGGACTTCCGCGCCTCCAACCCGCGTTTCCAGGGCGAGAACTTCACCGCCAACCGCGCGCTGGCCGAGGGAGTGGAGCAGATCGCCCGCGACAAGGGCGTCACCCCGGCCCAGCTGGCCCTGGCCTGGGTGCTGGTGCAGGGCGAGGACGTCGTGCCCATCCCCGGCACCAAGCGGCGCGCCTACCTGGAGCAGAACGTCGCCGCGCTCGACATCGCGCTGACGCGCGAGGAGCTGGCGCTGCTGGAGAAGGCCGCCCCCAAGGGCGCCGCCGCCGGAGCCCGCTACCCCGCGGCCACCCTCCCCCGCATCACCTCCTGAACCCGGCGCGGCCCCCGCCAACTCCGCCAACCCCGCTCATCCTGCCGGCCCGCGGAGCCCGGCCGGCGGGGTCTTCTAGCGGGTGGTGGCCGGAGGGTCGTACTCGACGCGGGTGAGAAAGAAGTGCCGGACGTCCTCGGCGAGCAGTTCCGGCACCTCCATCGCGGCGAAGTGACCGCCACGCCGGAACTCCGACCAGTGCCTGATGTCGTACAGCCGCTCGGCCAGCGGTCGCACGGGCTGGGTGATGTCGTGCGCGAACACCGCCACGCCGACCGGCACCGGGCACGGCGGCGTTCCCCGCGGAGTGTCGTGGTGCAGCCGCGCCGAGGAGGCCGCGGTGGCGGTCAGCCAGTACAGCGAGATGCCGGTGAGCATCCGCTCGTCGCTGACGGGAGAGTCGGGGCCGGTCCACTGGGCGAAGCGCTCGGCGATCCAGACCAGCTGGCCGACCGGCGAGTCGGTCAGCGCGTAGCCGATGGTCTGCGGAGTGAGGGCCTGCAGGGCCTGGTAGGGCGGACGGTTCGCCATCATCCGCCGGACCTTGTCCAGCCGGGCTTCGTCGGTCTGCGACAGCTCGATGTCGGCGTCCGGCACCGGCCGGGTGGGCAGGAAGTTGACATGCACCCCGACGACCCGCTCGGGTGCCACCGCACCGAGCGCCATGGAGATGCCCGAGCCGAAGTCGCCGCCCTGCGCGCCATAGCGTTCGTACCCGAGCCGGCGCATCAGCTCGGCCCAGGCCCGCGCGATCCGGACGATGTCCCAGCCGCGCTCGCGGGTCGGCCCGGAGAAGCCGTACCCCGGGATCGACGGGATCACCAGGTGGAAGTCGCGCGACAGCGGCTCGATCACGTCGAGGAACTCCAGGAACGAACCGGGCCAGCCGTGGGTGAGGACCAGCGCCAGCGCGTCCGGCTTGGAGCACCGGACGTGGACGAAGTGGATGTTCTGCCCCTCGATCTCGGTGGTGAAGTGCGGAAGCTCGTTGAGCTCGGCCTCGTGCCGGCGCCAGTCGTATCCGGTGCGCCAGTATTCGGCCAGTTCCTTGAGCCGCGCCAGCGGGAAGCCGTAGTCCCACCCGGCGCCGGCGACCTCGTTGGGCCAGCGGGTGCGGGAGAGCCGGTCGGCCAGATCGTCGAGGTCCGCCTGGGGGATGGCGATGCTGAACGGCTTGATCATGGTCTCTCCTCTGGAGGCGTTCATTCGGCACCCGAATGTTTGAGGCACTAACGTTTGTCCGTCGAACGATAGCACGGTCATTAGTGCACCGAACAATTCGTTAGACTCGGCCCCATGGAGAACCCCTCCGAGGAGACGCCCCCCCGCTGGGAGGGCCTGCCCAGCCGGCTGCTCGGCCGGACCGCCGACCACGCGCGCCGTCTGGTCGGCGAGGCGTTCTCCTCCGTCGGCGCCCGCGGCTACCACTACCGCCTGCTGGCCACACTGGAGGAGTTCGGCCCGGCCAGCCAGGCCGCTCTGGGCCGCCGTAGCGGCATCCACCTCAGCGACATGGTCGCGGCGATCAACGAACTCACCGAACGGGAACTGGTCGAGCGCGCCCCGGACCCCTCCGATCGGCGGCGCAACATCATCTCGCTGACCACCTCGGGCAGGCGGCAGCTGCGGCGGCTGGAGAAGCGGCTGGCCGAATGCCAGGACCGACTGCTGGCGCCGCTGTCACCCGAGGAGCGACAACGGCTGGTCGAGCTGCTGTCCAGACTGTCGAACCACCACGACCGCCGGACAGGCACCCTCATCGAGCCGTGAGCCGCGACGGCCTCGGGCATCGGCGCCAAACGTCCCTCCTCCTAGTGCGCCGTCCACGAACGTTCACCGGCTTGGGCGCCATAGCAGGCGCCGGCATCGCCGTACCACGACCCGCCGACCCGGCGCCGATCACCTGCAGCACATGGCCGGGGGCGGAGAGCCGCGCCCGGTGAACGTACGCGGTCACCGCCCCAGGCCGCACTCGCCTGGCCGGGGCCACGGCCGGCGCCTGGTGGCCGCGGCGCCCAACCGCGGCGCCGAAGCGGGCGCGCCGAAGCGGGGCGCCGTTCAGGGCCGGTGGCCGCCGAGGAGGCGGGCGGCGCGGGCCAGGGTCTCGCGGACGTTGGGCTCGCCGGTCAACTCCATCGCCTCCTGGACGCTCAGCCAGCGCAGCGGCGCCTCGGGGTTCTCCGGCCGGGCGGCGTCAGGGGTGCCGGTCGCCAGCAGGAACCGCAGGTCGGCGTGCTCGTGTGCCGGTTCGCGGGGGCTCGGCGTCACCGGCACGATCACCAGGTGGGCGATCTCGGCGGCGGAGCCGGGCGGCCAGGGCCGCAGGTCGGCCAGGCCGGTCTCCTCCGCGCCCTCGCGCAGCGCCACGGCGAGCGGGTCGCTCTCGCCGGGATCGGCGTGCCCGCCGACCTGCAGCCACGCCCCCTGGCGCGCGTGCCATCGCAGCAGCACCCTGCCGGTGGGCGGGTGCAGGATCAGCGCCGACACCGTCACATGCAGGGCGGTCGAACGGCCCCACGGATCACCGGTCGCGGCCAGCGCGCGCGTCCGCTCCAGGTCGGCGGCCTCCAGCGCGGTCGAGGGCCGATAACGGGCCAGCGCCCCGGCCGGCGGATCGGCCGGCGCCCCGCTCGGCGGATCGGAAAGCTCCACGTCCTCGCGCATGCCCTGCCCCCGTACCTCACCAGGGGTGGTGCGCGGCCCGCGCCACCGCCCCCGCGCCGATGCGTCCCGCCGAGGCTCGCACATCGCCGGCGGCCCCGGCAACCGGATCACCTTCGCGGCGGACGGCACGCCGCCGGCGCAGCCGATCGCCTCGGCCATGGCCCGCAGCCGCCGGTGACCAGAGCCGTGCGGCCGGCCAGCGGCCGACCATACGGCGTCACCCACCGTCACCCGCCGTCCGCCCAGTGTCACCCGGCGTCCGCCGGGGCGCAGGCGGCGGCGCGGGACAGCAGCAGGGTGCGCTCGCGGTCGTTGCGGGTGAGCGCGGCGGCGCGCTGGAACTCCTCGCGCGCCTCGGCGGTCCTGCCCAGCCGGAACAGCAGGTCGCCGCGCACGCTGGGCAGCAGGTGGTAGCCCTTCAACGCCGGATCGGCGGCCAGCTCCTCCACCAGCGCGAGCCCCGCCTCGGGTCCGAAGGCCATGGCCAGGGCGACCGCGCGGTTCAGCTCCACCACCGGGGAGGGCACCTGCCGCACCAGCGTCTCGTACAGCGCGGCGATGCGCCCCCAGTCGGTGTCATCGGCCCGGCCGGCGCGGGCGTGGCAGGCGGCGATCGCCGCCTGCAGCGTGTAGGGGCCCGGCGCCCCGCCGGTCGCCCCGCCGGTCGCCTCGGCGCGCTCCAGCGCCGCCAGCCCGCGTCCGATGGCCGCGCGGTCCCACCGGCCGCGGTCCTGCTCCAGCAGCAGCACCGGCTCCCCCGACGGGCCGACCCGCGCCGCCGAGCGCGAGGCCTGGATCTCCATGAGCGCGACCAGGCCGTGGACCTCCGGCTCGCGGGGCATCAGTCCGGCCAGGACGCGGCCCAGCCGCAACGCCTCATCGCACAGCGCCGGCCGCATCCAGTCGTCCCCGGCGGTGGCGGTGTACCCCTCGTTGAAGATCAGGTAGATGACCTCCAGCACCGACGACAGCCGACCGGCCAACTCGGCGCCGGCGGGCACCTCGAAGGGGACGCGGGCGTCGGACAGGGCGCGCTTGGCCCGCACGATGCGCTGTGCCACGGTCGCCTCGCCGGTCAGGAACGCGCGCGCGATCTCCTCGGTCCTCAGCCCGCCCAGAAGGCGCAGGGTGAGCGCCACGCGCGCCTCGGTGGACAGCACCGGATGGCAGGCGGTGAACACAAGGCGCAGTATGTCGTCCTCGATGCCGCCGTCGAGGGAGTCCTCCAGCGCGGCCAGGGCCGCGTCGTCGTCCCGCCCCTCGGTGAGCAGCTCGTGGCCGAGCTCCTCCACCTTGCGCGCGAGGCGCTCGCGCCGGCGGATCAGATCGATCGCCCGCCGCCTGCCGACGGCCATCAGCCAGGCGCCGGGGTTGTCCGGCACGCCCTCGCGCGGCCACTGCTCCAGCGCGGCCACCAGGGCGTCCTGGGCGAGCTCCTCGGCCACGCCGATGTCGCGCACGACGCGGGCCAGGCCGGCCGTCACCCGAGCCGACTCGGCCCTCCACACCTGGTCGATCGCCCGATGAGCCTGCGAAGCCGCCATGGCGACCAATCACAGCATCTTCCCCGCCACCCCCGCAAACCGGCTCCCCTTCGGCGTCCCGCGGGCCTTCTCCGACGGGCGTCAGGACCACGGCCCGCCGGGCTGCGGCCCGCCGGGCTGCGGCGTTGACATCATCTGCTCGACCAGGCAGGTGGTGTGCTTGGCGTAGCGGAACAGCGGGTGGGCCAGCACCTCCCGCAGGAACGGCAGGCCGGTGCGCAGGCCGGGCCCCTCCAGGAGGGTCTCCTCCAGCGCCCGGTCGGCGCGGGCCAGCGCCTGGACGCGCGTGGGCGCCCACACCGCCACCTTGGCGATCAGCGGGTCGTAGTCGGCGGTGATCCGCGTCCCGGCCGAGGCGTGGGTGTCCACCCGGGTGAACGGCCCGCCCGGCGGCACGAACCGCTCGATCAGCCCCGGCGTGGGCAGGAACCCCCGGGCCGGGTCCTCGGCGTTGACCCGGCACTCGATGGCCACCCCCGAGGGCGCGATGTCCTGCTGCCGCAGCGTCAGCCGGCGCCCGGCCGCGACGAGGATCTGCTCGCGCACCAGGTCCACGCCGGTCACCATCTCGGTGATGGGATGCTCGACCTGCAGCCGGCAGTTGACCTCGATGAAGTAGCAGGCCCCGTGCTCGTCCAGCACGTACTCGAAGGTGCCGGCGCCCACGTACCCGGCGGCGCGGGCCGCGCGCACGGTCAGCTCCCCCAGGTGCTCGACGGTCGCCGCGGGGAGGTTCGGCGGCGGGGTCTCCTCGATCAGCTTCTGGCGGCGCCGCTGCACCGAGCAGTCACGCGCGCCCAGGTGCACGACGTTGCCGTGGCCGTCGGCGAGGATCTGCACCTCCACGTGCCGCGCCGCGTCCAGGTACTTCTCCACGTACACCCGCGGGTCGCCGAACAGCGTCAGGGCGTCGCGGCGGGTCGCCGCGTACGCCCGGGCGAAGTCGCCGCGTTCGTGCACCACGGTCATCGCCCGGCCGCCGCCGCCCGCCGAGGCCTTGATCACGACGGGGTAGCCGACGGAGCCGGCGACACGGGCGGCCTCGGCGGCGCCCCCGGCCGGGTCAGCGCCGCCGGGCAGCACGGGCAGCCTGGCCTCCACGGCGAACCGCCTGGCCGACACCTTGTCGCCCAGGCGGGCGATGACCTGCGGCGCGGGGCCGATCAGGGTCAGGCCGTGCGCCTGGCAGATCTCGGCGAACTCGGCGCTCTCCGACAGGAACCCGTACCCGGGGTGGACGGCGTCCGCGCCGGTCTGGAGCGCGGCGGCGACGATCGCGGCCGAGTTGAGGTAACTGCGCCGCGGCGCGGCCGGCCCGATCTGGACGGCCTCGTCGGCCAGGCGCACCGCCGCGGAGTCGCGGTCCGCCGTGGAATGGGCGACCACCGTGCGTATCCCCATCTCGCGGCACGTCCGGAGCACGCACAGGGCGATCTCGCCCCGGTTGGCGATGAGAACTGTGGTGAACATGGCGCTCCAGCGTGCTCGGAGGTGTGGGGACCGGCCGTCAGGGGAGGTCAGGGGCCCTCGTGCGGGACCAGGGACAGCAAAGGCTCCTCGTATTGCACCGGGGCGCCGTCGGCGGCGACGATCGCGCGGACGCGGCCGCCGCGCTCGGCCTGGACGGCGTTCATGAGCTTCATGGCCTCGACGATCCCGACCTGCTGGCCGGGTTCCACGATGTCGCCGACCTCGACGAACGGCGGCCCCCCGGGCTCGTGGGCCCGGTAGAACGTGCCGACCATCGGCGAGGTGACCACGACCGCGCCGTCCACGGCGGCCGGGTCGCCAAGGCCCTCACCGGGCCTCTCCCCCCGCTCCGCCCCGTCCGGGGACCCGCCGCCGTGCAGGGCGTGCCCGCCGGTGCCGCCCTGACGCGCGTCCGGCGCGCCGGGAACGGGGACGTGCTCCCCCGCCCCGCGCGCCGCCGCCCACTCCACGGCGACGGCCAGCGTGGCGGTGGAGACGGTGATGCTGCGCAGCGGCGCGGAGCCCGCGCCGGCCAGCCGGGCGGCGTGGCGGACCACCCAGTCCAGCACGCGTTCCCCCTCGTCCTGCGGTGTGGGTTCGGCTGTCATGCGTGTCCTCCTTCGACGGGCACCGCGTCGCGGTACGGCGCGGACGGCGCCGGCGCGGACGTGCCGGCGCCCTGCCGGCGGGACCGCCGCCGCGTGGCGCCCGGACCGGCGTGGCCGGGTGTGGCCCGGTGCCGCCGGCAGGGGCCTGGCGCTAGAAGGCCACTGAAGATCTTGTCTCGGTGGCGGTGTTTGTGGTCGGCCGTGGCTCGCTCAGGCGGGTTTGGGAACCAGTGTCCAGCCGTTGCCGGTGCGGGTGAGTCCGAGGTTGATCAGGGTTCGCAGGTTGAGGGCGGCGGCGCGGGTGTGGAGCCAGGCGTTGTTCTTGATGGTGCCGATGTAGCGTAATCGCCGGCCGCCGTGATCGACGATCCAGGCGATGGCGCGTTCGACCGGGGGCCGCCAGCGCCGGTAGTCGTCCTGCCAAATCTGATCGGTGGCGGCCTGCCGGCGGGCGGCGGCCAGCTCGTCGTGGTGCGGGCGGATGGTCAGGATGCGTCCGGCTTTGGCCTTGGTGCAGCGTGAGCGCAGCGGGCAGCCGGTGCACTGACCGGTGAAGAACGCTTTGCGTTGCAGGTTGCGGCCTGATGGCGCCGATAACGGGACCTGGTGCCCGGCCGGGCACCTCACGGCGCTGTTGGCGGTGTCGATGGCGAAGTCGTCCAGGTCGAACCCGCCGGGGACGGCCGGGCGCAGCGGTGCGGGTTTGATCACGGCACGATGCCCCGCCGAGGTCAGCGCCGCTCGGCAGGGCCCGGTGGAGTAGGCGGCATCGCCGAAGACCTCCACAGGGCCGTCTTCCTCGGCGAGCAGTTCCAAAGCAAGGGCGGCCTCGTGATGGGCGGCGCCCGATCCGGGTCGTAATGCCACGGCCGTGAACAGGCTGGTCTCGGGTTCGACCGCCACATGGGCCTTAAAGCCGTCCTGGCGGTGGGTGCGGGTCTTGTGCACATGCCGGGATTCGGGATCGACGGTGGAGATCACCCGGTCGGGGACGGTGCGCTGGGCGATGCGCCAGCGCCCGTCCCGGCCGTCGGAGTCCTCGGCCGGTTCCACATCCTGGCCGGCGACCAAGGCCAGCAGGCCCACGGCGGTGGCGGCCTGCTCGTCCAAAGGCTGCTCGGGCAGGTGGGCCAGCAGCCGGATGGCGTCGGTGACCAGGGCGTCCACCAGCGCGGCCCGGGCCTGCTCGTCATCCCAGGCGATGCGCGGCTTGCCCGGATCGGCGTAGTCATGGGCGGTGCAGGATGCGGCGGCCTGGGCGGCACCGGGCACCTGGCGGATCGTGCGGCGGATCGCGGCGATCAACTGGGTGACGGTGTCCTGGGTGGCCACCGCGTCGTCCAGCACCGCCGAGTCCAGCGCCCGCCGCTGCCTGCCCTTGAGCACCCCGGTCGCCGCCACCACCTCAGCGACGGCCTCAAAGATTCGGTTCGGCCTGAGGGAGCGGGCCAGCCGCCGCCGGAAGTAGGTCAGCAACGACGGATCGAACGCGGTGTCATACAGCCCCAGCCCACAGGCCGCCTTCCAGCGCAGGTCACACCGCAACGCCTGCACGGTGTCGACGTCCGGCAACCCGTGCAGCGTCTGCAGCACCACCGCAGCCGCCAGGATCTGCGGCGGCATGCTCGGACGCCCGTTTCGCGAGGGATACATGTCGGCGAACATCTCCGGCGGAAACAGCACCTGACGATGCTCGGCCAAGAACGCGAACACACTCCCTGCCGGAATCAGTTCCCGGCAGGTCTGCCACACATCCGGCCCGACCAGCTCTCCAGCCCACTCACCCTGCACATAGCCACTGTGGCCTCATCTCGGAAAGGACGAGGGCAGAACGCAAGATGCCTTCTAGCGCGAGCCCGAATCCTAGCGCGAGCCCGAATCCGCCTGTGAGCCCGAGTCCTCCCACTAATCCGACCGCGAACCCGAATGTGAAGCCGGTCACGAACAAGGTCGCCAGAGCGCTGCGCCCGTCGCGGTTCCTCAGGCGGCGCAAGTCGATCCGTTTAGGTCCGCGCCAAATCGTGCTCCACTCGAGCCACGTTGTCCCCAGAGCCGCCAGGAGTAGTAAGCCGGTGTCGAGCAGCCGAATGACAGTGGGCTGGCTGAGGAGCCGCATGAACGTGACCACACCGGTGATCAGCCAAGTTATGGCGATGAAGGCGGTGGTGAGCAGGCGGGGGCGGTTGCCCGCCAGGGGCCAAAGTTCGTGGAGCACGATGTCGGTACCCGACAGGGCCCGTCCGCCCAGGGTGCGGCCGGTTGTGGCGTTGGTGTCCAGGTAGCCGGACAGCGTTGCCAGCCATCGGTGCACCCGCTCGGCGTCGGCGCGGCCCGGTGGTCGGTTGTGTGCGACGGCCGCCGGGATGAACAACCCCAGCAGGTGATCGCGCACCGCGGAGGGGGTATCCAGCCGCGCATCGGTCAACTCCGTTGGATCGCGCAGGAACGCCCCGGTGCCAGGGGCGCGCTCTTCGTAGACAATGGCGGCCAGGGTTAGCCGCCAGGGGGTGGACAGCCCGACGGCCAGCGGTCCGCGAGGCGCCCGCCGGATGGCCTGCAACACCGGCTCCCAGCGGGCCAAGTTGTCCACCCGGGCGGTCAGGAAGGCGCGGGCCTGGCGGCCGTCGACCGGGGCGATCTCCACCCGGGCGGCGTCCTTGGCCCACACCCGCTCCTGCAGTGCCTGGTACTGGGCGGTGCGGCAGGTCAGCACCACTGCCCCCTTGTCGCGCACGTCCTGGTAAGCGTTGATCGCGCGCAGCACCCGCCCGGCCCGCGAGTCGTACCCGGGCTCGGCTGGGGCGTCCATCTCGTCCAGGCCGTCGATCACCGGCACCACCAGCCGGGCCGTGACCAGATCTTTGGCCACCGCGCGTCTTACCCGGTAGACCAGTGTCAGGTGGCTCGACAACCAGCGCTCCATCACCTGGGGGCCGCTCAGCTCGGTGTCCAGCGAGGCGGCCGAGATCCGTACGGCACCGGGCCGCTGCTGGCCAGGCGGGCCGAGGCAGGCATCGACAGCAAGATCAAGATGCAGCCGGCCAACGCGCCGGGCGGCCGCTTCACCAAAGACTGCCTTGACCATCGATCTGGAGGCCTGGCAGGTGAGTTCCCGAAACAGGTGAGAGTCGCCATCTGGGCCGCAAAGCGACGGCGGCGGGGTGGCTCGCTTCGGCGCCGCCTGCGCGAGCTGCCCCCTGGCGGCCCCGGGCACCACGGCCAAGGACGGCCGCGAGATCAAGATCAGCCCGCACGAAAAGCACCTGGCCCAGGGCTGGACCGACAGCCGCGATCCCGGCTGGCTGACCACCTATCGAGCCACCCGCCCCGAGGTCGAACGCAAGATCGCCCCATCTGATGCGGCGACGTCACGGGGGACGCCGGGCTCGCATGCGCGGCCAAGCGAAAACGACGCCGACTTCTCCATCCTTGCCGCCGCCGTCGACCTCGCCCGCCTCGCCCGCCTCGGCGTGCTCGGAGTCGCCTCCACCAGGCACGACGGCCGCGATGTCGCCTCGTCCTGGTGCCCGGCTCAGGTCAGCAGACGCACCCCAGCAGTAAATGGATACCTGAAGTTATGTCGCCCCTGGTGACGCTCATCACTCAACGAAACTCATGGGCTGTTTCTCAGTACTTTGACGGCATGTGGTCCGGATCGAGGAAGACAGGGGTTTAGACGATGAGCTGGGAGGGGTAGGCACGTCGTCGGAGGCGCTATTTCCGGGAGTGGCGCTTTATGACTGATGCGGGGGTGCCATAGCGCGCTTTTACGGGTCTCGGGTGATTCAGCACCGATTGATGCTGCTTCTCATCGGCGCACCGATATGCGTCAGGAAATGATCATGAAGAACGAGTCGGGGGCGACATGAAGGCGTTCGTGCTGAAGAAGAACGGCCACGTCGGTTTCGTGGACAAACCCGTGCCGGAATCGGGGCCGCTCGACGCCGTTGTGCGCACGACCACCGCCCTGATCTGCACCTCCGACTCCCACATGGCAGAACGGCCAGGTCGCAGTCGGGCGGACCGCTTGGAGGGTTCAAGTTCGCCAATTCCAAGGACGGCGTCTTCGCCGAGTAATTCCACGTGAACGAGGCCAACACCGACCTGGTGAAGATCCTCGACGAGGTGCCTGACGAGATGGCGGTCTACTGCGCCGCCATGCTCTCGACCGGGTTCATGGGCGCCGAGCATGGCGACATTCCGATCGGCCGGACGGGCGAGTACGTGTGCATTCCTTGCGTCGAGTGGGGGTCGGCATGGCCGACAAGACGATCGCGACCGGCCTGTGCCCAGGAGGCCGGCTGCGCATGGAACGCCTGCTACGCATGCTCGTGACGGAGCGGCTCGATCCCACGCACATGACGACCCACATGTTCCGCTTCGACGACATGGAGCGGGCCTTCGAAGTGGCGGACAAGAAACTCGAGGACGTCGTCAAAGTGCTGATCAGTTTCTAGCGACGAGACCGGCGATGGCGCGAGCGCCCACTCCGCCTGTCCCGCGTACGACGAAGGACAAACCCGGCATGCTTGATTTTGATCCGCCGTTCCGCCCGATTCACCGCCGGGAGGGTTACCTGCCGCTGGAGGACCTTGGCCTCATCGGCGACGGCTCGACGGCGGCGCTGGTCGGCCTGGACGGTTCGATTCCGTGGCTGTGCCTGCCCCGTTTCGACAGCGAACCGCTGCTGTGCGGCCTGCTGGATCACGCGCGAGGCGGGCATTTCACGCTGACCGTGGAAGATTTGCTGGAGGGCCGCCATCGCTACGAGCCCGATACGGCGGTGCTGGTGACCGAGCTGCGCGCTCCGACCGGCGTGGTTAGGATCACCGACGCGCTCGCGCTGCGCGCCGGCGCCGACCTCACCGACGACGCGGGCGGCGGGCGGTGCGAGCTCGTCCGTTCCGCCGAGGTCCTGGCCGGGACCGTACGCCTGCGGGCGGAGCTGGAGCCCCGAGGCGGCGCGCAGTCCCGCGTCCTCGGCAGCGGCCTGGAGGTACGCGCCTTCCGGCGGCCGGACCTGCGCCTGCATCTGCGCTCCAACCGTCCGCTGACCGGGCTTCGCACCGGGCACCACCTGCAAGAGGGCGACCGCCTGGATCTGGTGTTGTCCTGGGGCCGCATCCACCGCCACCATCGGTTCGACGCCGAGACGGTCCTGCGGGAAACCGCCGACGCGTGGCGGCGCTGGATGCGGAAGTGCCGCTACGACGGCCCGCAGAAAGCGCTGGTCCGGCGCGCCGTGATCACACTGAAGCTGTGCGACGACTGGGTCAACGGCTCGCTGGTCGCGGCCCCCACGTCCTCGTTGCCCGCGCCGATCGGCGGCGTCCGCAACTGGGACTATCGCTACACCTGGATCCGCGATGCCGGCTACGCCGTGTTCGCGCTGCGCCGCGTCGGCTTCGACCAAGAGGCCGACGCCTTCCTCGGCTGGGTCCTGGACGCCTTCGAGCAGAGCCGCTACCCGCGGATCATGTACACCTTGGGCGGCGAGCCCGTACCGGAGGAGATTCAGGACGGGGAACTTGAGGGCTACCGGCGCTCCGCTCCCGTGCGGTGGGGCAACGGCGCGGCCGACCAGCGCCAGCACGACGTGTACGGCGAGGTGCTGGACTGCGCCGACCAATGGCTGCGTACCGGCCATGAGCTCCAGCCCGCGCTGTGGAACGGCCTGGCCGAGCTGGCCGAGTCCGCCGCGGTCACCTGGCGGCAGCCGGATCAGGGCATCTGGGAGGTACGCAGTGAAGGCCGGGTCTTCACATATTCGGCTGGGATGTGCCAGGTCGCCCTGGATCGGGCCGCGACGATCGGCGAGCGGCTCGGCCGGCCGGAGGAGATCGCAACATGGCGGGCCACCGCCGACGAGTTGCGCCGGCTCATCCTGGGCCAGGCCTGGGACGAAGAGGCGCAATGCATCAGCGAGCACCTCGACGGCGGTGGCGGTCTCGACGCCAGCCTGCTCGCATTGCCCCTGCGGCGGGTCGTCCCCGGCGACCATCCGCGGATGGCGGCCACCACCGCGGCCATCGCCGAACGCCTGTCCGCCGGTGACGGCCTGCTCTACCGGTACCTGCACGACCACTCACCCGACGGCCTGCCCGGCGACGAGGGCGCCTTCCTGCTGTGCAGCTTCTGGCTGGTCGACAACCTGATCTTACAAGGTCACCTCGAACGCGCCGAGGACCTGTACGCGTCGTTGTGCGCCCGCGCCAGCCCGCTCGGGCTCCTGCCGGAGCAGATCGACCCGACAACGGGCGCGTTCATGGGCAACTTCCCGCAGGCGTTCAGCCACATCGGGATCATCGCCAGCGGTGTCAATCTCGCACGAGCGAAGGCAGGCATCACGCCATGATCAACCGGCTTGTCATCATCGGCGCCACAGGCGACCTCAACGCCCGCTACCTGCTGCCGGCACTGGCCGCGCTGCGAGCGGCCGGGCACCTCGGCGACCGGTTCGAGTTGACGTGCGCCGACAGGGCGGACTGGACCGGCGGGCAGTTCCAGCGCTGGGCGGCCGCTCAGCTCGACCGGCATTGTCCCTCCGAGCCCGCCGACGCCAGGAAGGCGATCGCGCACGCCGCCCGTTACCGGCGGGCGGACGCCGCCGACACTGCCGACATCGTGTCGCTCGTCGCGGGTGACGGCCCCGTCGCCGTCTATCTCGCCCTCCCGCCAGCGATCTTCCCTAGTGCGGTTACCGCCCTGCACGGAGCCGAACTGCCACCGGGCAGCCGGCTCGTGCTGGAAAAGCCGTTCGGCGAGGATCTGGACAGCGCGGTGGAGCTGAATCGGCTGCTGTCCGGCGTGGTGCCGGAGCAGGCGGTGTTCCGCGTTGACCACTTCCTGGCCATGACGACCGTCCAGAACGTGCTCGGCAGCCGGTTGGCCAACCGCGTGCTGGAGCCTATCTGGAACAGCGCGCACATCTCCGAGGTGGAGATCGTCTGGAACGAGACCCTAGCCCTGGAAGGCAGGGCGGGTTACTACGACGGCGTCGGGGCGCTCAAGGACATGGTGCAGAATCACCTGCTGCAGGTGCTGTGCCTGGTGGCCATGGAACCGCCGCTCAGCCTCAGCGAGCGTGACCTGCGCGACCGGAAGGTCGACGTGCTGCGCTCGGTACGCCCTCTGACGGACGACGATGTCGTACGCCGCACCCGCCGCGCCCGATATCTGGCCGGCCGCATCAAAAATCGTGACGTTCCCGCCTACACCGAGGAGGAGGGCGTGGACCCGCGGCGCCGTACCGAGACCTTCGCCGAGGTAGAGCTGGAACTCGAAAGCTGGCGCTGGTCCGGCACGACCTTCCGGCTCGGCACCGGCAAGGCGCTCGGCCATGACCGCAAAGAGGTCGCAGTACGCTTTCGGCCCGTACCGCACCTGCCTTTCGGCCTCGACGAGGAAGCCGCGCCCAACGTGCTGCGCTTCGGGCTGGAGCCGGAGAGTATGACCCTGGCGCTGACCGGTATCGGTACCGGCGCCCACACCCTCGCCCCGCTCACCCTCGCCGCGCGGCCGGCGCCCTCCGACCTGCCTGCTTACGGCCGCCTGCTGCTGGACGTGCTACACGGGAACGCCGCCCTGTCCATCCGCGGCGACGAGGCCGAAGAGGCCTGGCAGGTCCTCGCAGCGGTCATGTCGGCCTGGTCCAGGGACCTGGTGCCGCTTGCTGAATACCCGGCCGGATCGGACGGGCCTGCCGCAGTGAGGAGTAGCTGATGCCGCCGACGGAGCGTGCCACAGGCAGCCTGCGTAGTCAGGCTTGGTGGGACAACGCGGGCAATCCGGAGATGACGGCTCTGTATCTCGAACGCTTTCTCAACTTCGGGCTGACCCCGACGGAGCTCCAGTCCGGCCGGCCGATCATCGGCATCGCTCAGACGGGTAGCGATCTCGTTCCCTGCAACCGCCACCACCTCGCCCTCGCCGACCGGGTCAAGGACGGGATCCGCGACGGCGGTGGCATCCCGCTCGAGTTCCCCGTTCATCCGCTGCAGGAGACCGGTAAACGCCCGACTGCCGCGCTGGATCGCAACCTCGCCTACCTCGGGCTGGTCGAGGTGCTCTACGGATACCCCCTCGATGGAGTCGTTCTGACGACAGGCTGTGACAAGACCACGCCCGCGTGCCTGGCCGCGGCGGCAACGGTGAACATCCCGGCGATAGTCCTGTCCGGAGGGCCTATGCTCAACGGTTATCACCAGGGCAAGCGGACGGCCGCATCGGGCTCAGGGCTGGTGATCTGGCAGTCGAAGCGGCTGCTGGCCACCGGGGAGATCGACTACAACGAGTTCATGGCGCGCGTGGCCGCCTCCGCGCCCAGCATCGGTCACTGCAACACGATGGGCACCGCGCTGTCGATGAACAGCCTGGCCGAGGCCCTGGGCATGTCCCTGCCGGGCTGCGCCGCGATCCCGGCCCCCTACCGCCGGCGAGCGCAGATGGCCTACGAAACAGGCCTTCGAGCGGTGGACCTCGTGCGCGAGGACCTCACCCCGCGCAAGATCATGACATTGCAGGCCTTCGAGAACGCGATCGTGGTCGCCTCGGCCATCGCCGCCTCCACCAACGTGCCCATCCACATCAATGCCATCGCGCGACACGTCGGGGTGCCGCTGTCCATCCAGGACTGGCAGCGGGTCGGAGCAGACATCCCGGTGCTGGCGAACGTCGCCCCCGCCGGTGAGTTCCTCGGCGAGGACTTCTACCGCGCCGGCGGTGTTCCCGCCATCATGCGGACGTTGCTGACAGCAGGGCGCCTGCACAGCGACGCCGTGACCGTCTCCGGCCGTACCTTGGCCGAGAACCTGGCCGATGCCCCGCCCGCCGACCCGACGGTCATCCGTCCCTTCGACGAGCCTCTCGCCGCGCGCGGCGGACTTCTCATCATGACGGGCAACCTGTTCGAGTCCGCGGTCATGAAGACCTCGGTCCTCACCGACGACCTCCGCGCGGTGTCCGACTATCGCGCCATCGTCTTCGACGGGCCCGAGGATTACCACGCCCGCATCGAAGATCCCGAACTGGGCCTGGACGAGGACTGCATCCTCGTCATCCGCTACACCGGGCCGATCGGCTATCCGGGATCGGCCGAGGTCGTGAACATGGAGGTCCCCGCCGCGCTGCTCCGGCGGGGCGTCACCACGTTGCCCACGCTCGGTGACGGCCGCCAGAGCGGCACCTCGGACGCACCGTCCATTCTCAACGCCAGCCCCGAAGCCGCGGCGGGCGGAAACCTCGCCATCCTACGCACCGGCGATCGCATCCGTATCGACATTGACAACGCGCGCGTCGACGTCCTCCTGTCGGATGAGGAGATCGCCGCGCGGTGGGTTCACTACACACCGCCGGTATTCGAAAACCAGACACCGTGGCAGGAGATCTACCGCTCCACGGTCGGGCAGCTGGACAGCGGAGGCTGCTTGGAGCTCGCCCTGTCCTACCAGGATCTCGTACATACCAAGGGGATTCCCCGTGACTCGCACTGACGCCAGAGGCACCATCATGATCGCCGACTCCGACTTCGGCGACGTGGACATCGAACGCGCGATCGTCGAGGCCGCCGGATTCGAGCTCATCGCCGCACAGTGCAAGAGCGAGGACGAGGTGATCGAAAAGGGCCGGGACGTCGATGGCGTCCTGACCCAGTACGCCCGGGTCGGTTCCCGCGCCATCGACGCCTTCACCCGGTGCCGGGTGATCGCCCGCTACGGCACCGGCGTGGACATCGTCGACGTCGACGCCGCGACCCGGCGGGGCATCCAGGTCACGAACGCGCCGAACGAGTGGTGCGCCGAGGAGGTCGCCGACCACGCCGTCGCGCTCTGGCTGGCCGCCGCCCGCAAGATCTGCGCATACGACCGGGCGACCCGGCAAGGTGTATGGCAGTGGCAGAGCGGGGAGCCGATCTGGCGGCTGCGGGGACGGGTGTTCGGGCTGCTGTCCTTCGGCTCCATCGCACAGCTCATCGCCGAACGCGCCAGAGCGTTCGGCGTCGAGGTCTGGGCGCACGACCCGTTCCTCGACGAGTCCGAGATCCGATCGCGCCAGGTGCGGCCGGTGTCCTTCGACCAACTCGTGGACGGCGCCGACTACCTCGTGATCCAGTCACCGCTCACCCCCGAGACACACCACACCTTCGACCGTACGACGCTCCGCAGAATGAAGCCGACCGCCATCCTCATCAACACCGCTCGTGGCCCGATCGTGGAGGATGCGGCGATCTGCCAGGCACTCACCGAGGGATGGATCGCCGGCGCAGCACTGGATGACCTGGAAGAGGAGCCCGCGAAACAGCGCGACTGGCGCCCGCGCAGCCCCCTCTTCACGTTGCCCAACGTGATCGTCACCCCCCACGCCGCCTACTACTCCGAGCAGGCCATCACAACAGTGCGGCGCATCGCCGCAGAAGAGGCCGTACGGGTCCTGACCGGGCAAGGCGCCCGTAGGCCAGTCAACGACGTGACGGCTGGCTCTCTCCCTGGGGAACCCGGGTAGGATCGCCGCCCGGCGCCCCTCTGCATGAGCGCGCACAGCACGAACGCGGCCTTGTCGATCTGCCCCTCGGGCGGGACCAGGTTGCGGTAGACCAAGCCCCGCCACGACCTAGCTTGATCTTTAAACCTGCTCGCTGTTGTCGTGCGGTCATGGCGAGGTCGCGTTTGACGGTCTTCCCGACGTCGTAGTGGGGCTGGTCTGCGGTACTTGACTATTCCTCGTCAAGACAGGGTGTCGGTAAGAAGTCTATCAGGGGCCCCAAACGGCGATGATCATGGATGTTATCGCAGATAGGGGCGCACTATCTGCGATAGTGCGCACCGTCCTGGGAGAACACCTCCGTGCGGCACTGGTGACTCCCACTGCTTATCTGCGATAGCAGGCAGGAGATCCCTCTCATGGCGACCGTGCACCGGCTCGATGTCAACGTCGGTGACAACGCGCCCCGCCTTGGGGCGGCCGCCGAGACCTTCCTGGCCACCATCGCCAACCCCAACACCGCCCGTGCCTACACGATCGCGACCCGCGCACTGGTGGCCGAACTCGGCGAGCACGCCGCCGTGACCGAGTTGGACGACGAGGCCGGCGCCGACCGCGTCGCGGCCTGGTTCGCCGGCCGCTGGGGCGACGCGGCCGCGGCCACCAGCAACGCCCGCCTGGACGCCCTCGGCTCCGCCTGCGCCTGGTGGCGCGACCAGAACTGGTTGAGCGGCGATCCGCTGCGCCGCATCCGCCGCCGAGCCCGCACTCCGGATCGGACCCGGGCGCTGGGCCGCGCCGATGTCGAGGCGCTGCTCGCCCGCCCCACTTTGGGCCTGCGCGAACGCACGCTGTACCGGCTGCTGTATGAGAGCGCGGCCAGAGCTCAGGAGGTCCTGGCTCTCGACGTCGCCGAACTCGGCTTGCGCAACCGGCGCGCGAAGGTACGGCGCAAGGGCGGCGCAGTCGACGTCATCGTCTGGCGCACCGCCACCGCCCGGCTGCTGCCCCGCCTGCTGGCCGGCCGCACCACCGGGCCGGTGTTCCTGGCCGACCGACGCGCCCCCGCTTCCGGATCTCGCGCACCCGCTCGCGGTGACATCTGCCCGATCACCGGGCGGGGGCGGCTGTCCTATCCGCGCGCCGAGTACCTGTTCAAGACCGCCTCCGCCACGCTGGACCCGCACCGCCAGGGATGGACGTTGCACCAACTCCGGCACAGCGCGTTGCAGCATCTCGCGCAGGCCGGAAGGACCGCCCCGGAGTTGCAGGCCAAGAGCCGCCACCAGCACCTGGCCAGCCTCGGCCGGTACGTCCGCCTGGGCGAGGAGACCTCCGCGCGCATCACCGCCGAAGCCGACCCCGCCCAGCGCCGCCGTCCCCGCTGACCTCCACCCCCACGCGCTGGAGCGAACCGCGATCAGGAGGACTCCCGCACCAGCAGCACCTGATCATCGCCAGCTTCAGCCACGACGCGGTACCCGGCCTTGCGCAGGTCGTCGGAGCACCGGGCGAGCTCCAGCGCGGACGCCTTGGCGTCGTCGGCGCATGGGACCTGGAACGGCTTTCCGTCGCCGCCGCCCTCAACAACGAACCCACCGTGGCGTTCGCTGAATTCCCGACACCCCGCCTTGCGCAGCACCGTCCGGATGACCTCAGCGTCCCGGTCCCGCGCCGTCCACAACGGGCGACCGCCCGCGCCATGCCCGAACGCCGGCTTGCCGTCGCTCATGGTCAACATCGTAAGCGAATCGAGACCTCAGCTATAGGGGCCCGTATCAACCCAGGTCAGGTGCTACTTCGGTGGAAATTTCTTCATTGCTACCGGGGGACCCCGACAGGTCAGGGCCGTTGCGCGAGAACGGAACCGACTCGGCTGTGACACTCCACCATGACTGCCAAACCTGTGTCGATGTAACCCAGGCATTCCAGGATCGCCTCATGGTCGGCGGTCAAGTGACGGTGGTGAATCGTGCAGTGATGCGCGATCTTGTTGCGCAGGACGCGTAGATAGTCGAATCGGCGGTGCAGGTCACGGCGGCGCCCGCGGAAGCCGGGGAAAGCCCGGTACAGCGCGGGGCGCCACAGCCGCTGGTCGTAGTTGTTGCCGGATCCTAGGTGTCGTGGCCCTTCTGGTGGCCGATCAGCATGACCGGCACGCCCTCCAGCCGTCCGACGCCGCCCACGATGGCCGGGCAGTCGCCCGACATCCGGTCGCCGTGCAGCTGCTGGAAGTCCTCCAGCAGATGGCAGGCGTAGTCCAGAGTGGTGGGGCGGCCGGGGTCGCGGGCCAGGGCGACGCTCTGCCAGCCGTCCCGCACGGGCAGGTCGGCCGCGTCACGCACCAGGTGGGGGGCGCTGTCGCGCCACGCCCCCGGAATGGGACGGCCGTCCTCGGCCCAGGCGGCGGCCGACAGCAGGTGGGTCAGCGCCGGACGCAGTCCGGCGCGCGGGCGCACGCCGTCGACCAGGCCGCCGGCCAGGAGCGTCTCGGCGGTCTGGAAGCCGTCGGGCAGGCGCTGTCCCATGGTGCCGGCGATGACGCGCGGCCCGGCGAAGCCCATGTGCGCTCCCGCCTCGGCGAGGATGACGTCGGCCAGCGTGGCGTAGGAGGCGGCGACGCCGCCGTAGGTGGGATCGGTCACGACCGTGATGGTGAGCAGGCCGGCCTGGTCCAGGTCGGCCAGCGCTTGGGCGGTCTTGGCCATCTGCATCAGGGCCAGCGCGCCCTCCTGCATCCGCGCGCCTCCCGAGGCGGTCACCACCACCAGGGGCCTGCGCGTGGACAGGGCGTGCTCGGCGGCGGCGGTGATGCGCTCACCGACGGCACATCCGAGGCTGCCGCCCATGAAGGCGAAGTCCATGACGGCGGCGACGACGGGGTGGCCGTGCAGGGACGCCGAGACGCACACCACCGCCTCCGGCAGGCCGGTGTCTCTGCGCGCCTGCGCGAGGCGGGCCGCGTAGGGGCGGGTGTCGGTGAACTCCAGCGGGTCGGACAGGGTGGTCGCGGCGGCCGGCGCGCTCGTGGAGCCGGGGTCGAACAGCTGGTCCAGCCGTTCGGGCGCGCCCAGCCGGTCGTGGTGGCCGCAGCCGGCGCACACCCGCAGGTTCCTGCGGTGGTGCACCCCGTAGACCGGGTCGTGGCAACCGGCGCAGCGGATCCACGGCGAGGACGGCGAAGACTGTGAGGGCGGCGAGGATGGCGAGGACGGGGCGTCCGGCTCGACGGCGGTCACGCGGCGCTCCCGAAGCTCCCGGCTCCCCCGGCTCCCGTCCCGCGCTCGCCGCCCACCATCGTGATCGCCACCCGCCTGAGCCCACCGCCGCCACCGGCCACGGGCGGACAAAACGGGACGATGGCGCGCGGCGACGGGGCACCGGGGGCCGCCGGGCCGGTGGCGCGGGGCGCGGGCGTCGCCGGGGCGGCGGCCGGGTGGGCGTGTGGTCGCATGTGCATTCCTCCCCTGACCTTCGGGGGGTGGGCCGGACGCGGTGCGCGGCGGACCTCTCTGACGGCAACGATGCGCCCGGCCGCTGGTCGGCCGCTGGGAAGGCGCTGGAGGCGCTCTGGTCCGCGGGCGAGACTCCCGCCACGCAAGGGGCCGGGCGACGGCTCGAGCGACCCCGGACCGAGGGCCTGCGCGGCGTCCGGCGATCACTCCTGCCTGCGCGCCGGAGCCCGCGCCCGGCACTTCCGCCCGACACCTTCGCGCGGTGCGTCCTGGAGGCGCGGACCAGGAGGGCCGCTATAGGGACATAAGCGGCTTTGTCATATTAAAGGCGGACCGAGTGTCGGACCTTTTCGCGGGCGCGCCAGACGGACATTATTCGGAAATACCGCCTAAGGTAAAGAATATAGGACTAGACCAGGACTTTTTCGGAGATTTTGTCCTCATGAGCCATCTTTCCGGCAGTTCCGATAAGCGAGTTCATCTAAATTCGAGAGGTCCACCAGGCGCCCGAGCACGCGCCGACGCCGCACGCCGGCCGGCTCGGACGGCGTCGCGATCAACTGCGGAGATCACATGGAGTTCCGGGTTCTGGGTTCGCTGCAAGTGGTCGACGGCGACGCCGATCTGACGCCGAGCGCGGCCAAGGTCCGCGCGGTGCTGGCCATGCTGGTCCTGCGGCACAACCAGATCGTGTCCACACGCGAGCTGATCGACGAACTGTGGGGCGAGCGTCCCCCGGCGACCGCCCTGCCCACCTTGCACACCTACGTCTACAAACTGCGCAAGATGCTCGGCACCGGCGGACCGGCCACGGTGGTCACCCAGACCTACGGCTACCTGCTGGCCACCGCCCCGGAGACCATCGACGTGTACCGCTTCGAGCGGCTGGTCGCCGACGGGTGGAACGCGCTGGAGCGCGAGGACGCCGCGCACGCCACCGAGGCGCTGTCGCAGGCACTGGCGTTGTGGCGGGGGCCGGCCCTGGCGAACCTGGCGGCGGGAGAGCTGCTGTCGGCACAGATCACCCGCCTGGAGGAGAGCAGGCTACGGGCCCTGCAGCTTCGCCTGGACGCCGATCTGCGCCTGGGCCGGCACCGCGAGCTGATCAGCGAGCTCAAGGAGCTCATCGCCATCCACCCGCTCAACGAGGACTTCTACGCCAAGCTGATGACCGCCCTGTATCAGGCGGGGCGGCGCGGCGAGGCGCTGGAGGTGTACCAGAACCTGCGCCAGGTGCTGGTCGGGCAGCTCGGCCTGGAGCCCTCCCCCGCCCTGTGCCGCCTGCAGCAGCGCCTGCTGTCGGCCAACCCCGGCCTGGAGCAGCCCGACCTGGACCCCGCGCCGCCGCCCGCCCCGCCCGCGGCCCCGGTGGCCGCCGTCAGGCCGGCGCAGCTCCCGCCCGACATCGCCGACTTCGTCGGCCGGGCCGAGGTCGTCGACCGGATCGCCGCCCTGCTGTCGCGCCCGGCCGAGTCCGGCACCGCCGTCCGGGTTATCTGCATCAGCGGGATGCCCGGTGTCGGCGAGACGGCCCTGGCCGTGCACGCCGCCCACCGGGCCCGCTCCGCCTTCCCCTCCGGGCAGCTGTTCACCGAGCTCGGCGGGTCCGGCGTGCCGGCCGACCCCGGCGAGGTGCTGGCCGGGTTCCTGCGGGCCACGGGCGTCCCGCCGGGCGAGGTCCCCGGCGACCGCGACGAGCGCAGCAAGCTGTTCCGCACCTGGTGCAGCGAACGACAGGTGCTCATCGTGCTCGACGACGCCGCCGGGTACGCCCAGATCCAGCCGCTGCTGCCCGGCTCGGCCGGCTGCGCCGTCATCGTGACCAGCCGGTTCGCGCTGCACGGGTTCGCCGGCGCCCACATGGTGGAGCTGGACCCGCTCACCGGGGAGGAGGGGCTGGATCTGCTGTCCCGGATCATCGGCCCGGCCCGGCTCTCGGCCGAGCGCGCGGCGGCCGAGCACATCGTGCGCCTGTGCGGGCGGCTGCCGCTGGCACTGCGGTGCGCCGGGTCGCGCCTGGCCGCCGGGCAGGGCCTGACGCTGGCCAAGTTCGCCGAACGCCTGGAGGACCCCCGCTCGCGCCTGTCGGACCTGCGGGTCGCCGACCTGGACGTGCGCACGACGTTCCGCGCCACCTACGAGCGGCTCGGCGAGCCCGAGCGCAGCCTGTTCCGGCTGCTCGGGCTGCTGCAGACCCCGCACATCACCATGCGGCAGGCCGGCGCGCTGCTGGGCTGCGAGCCCGGCCACGCCGAGCGGCTGCTCGCCCGCCTGGCCGACTGCTCGCTGCTGTCGGCGCGGCCCACCGCCCTGGGCGAGGTGCACTACGCCGTCCACGAGCTGGTCCGGTTGTACGCGCGCGAGTGCCTGGAACGGGAGCTGGACGGCTGCGCCGTCGCCGTGCCCGCCCCCCAGGCCGCGGAACCCGCCGCACCGGCCGGACCCGCCCAGCCCGTCGAGGCCGCCGTCCCCCGGGAGCGGGCGGCGCCCGCCGCGCAGGACGAGCACCGCGCCGTGCCGGTCGAGGAGGCCGGCGCGCGGCCGTTCTCGCTGACGGCGCCGGCCGACTGCGTCAACGGAACGGCGTCCCACATCCTCGGCCCCTGACCCGGAAATTCCGGCACTAGCCTCGCATCAGCATCAAACCAGGCGCTCCCCGCAGCATTGCTGCGTACGGAACGAAAGGAGACGCCTGGTGCACCGGACGCTAATCGTGGCGCGGATGGAGCCCTCCGAGACCGAGGCCGTGGCGAAGATCTTCGCCGACTCGGACGCGAGCGACCTGCCACATCTGATCGGAGTGTCACGCCGCACGCTGTTCCGCTTCCACGACCTGTACTTCCACCTGGTCGAGGCGGACCACGACATCACGCCGAACCTGTACAAGGCACGCAGCCACCCGCTGTACGGCGAGATCAACCAGCGGCTCAGCGAGCACATCCGCCCTTACGACCCCGGCTGGCGCGAGCCCAAGGACGCCATGGCCGAGCCCTTCTACACCTGGGAGGCCGACGGCCATGAGTGACATCCGCCTGTCCAAGTTCAGCGCCGACCAGGTGGAGCCCAACCACCGGCGCGGCGGCGACATCCGCGTCCTGCTCGGCCCGAAGACGGCCGGCGCGACCTCCGGCTTCATGGGCGTCGCCTTCCTCAAGCCCGGCGAGCACTTCGTCGAGCACTACCACCCCTACTCCGAGGAGTTCATGTACCTCGTGCGGGGCAGCGTCACCGCCCGCATCGACGGCGGCCAGGAGATCGTCCTGAACCCCGGCGACGCGCTCATGGTGCCCAAGACCGTGCGGCACCGCGTCGACAACACCGGCCAGGAGGAGGCGTGCATGGTCTTCCACGCCAGCCCCCTGGCCCCGCGTCCCGACCTCGGGCACGTCGACACCGAGAACGCCGCCGGCCAGGCCCCGGCAGGGAGCCCGCGGTGAACCTCACCGGCGCCCGCCCTGCGGCCCGGCGCCGTACCCGGACGCGTTCCGGCAGGGGCGCGGCGCGGCGCGCCCGCAGCGGCGACCGCCGGGTGGTCATCACCGGCATCGGCGTCACCGCGCCGGGCGGCATCGGCGTCAAGGCCTTCTGGGAGCTGGTCGCCGCCGGGCGCACCGCCACGCGGGCCATCAGCCTGTTCGACGCCTCCGGCTTCCGCTCCCGGATCGCCGCCGAGTGCGACTTCGACCCGGCCGCCCAGGGGCTGTCGCCGCAGGAGGCGCGCCGCATGGACCGCGCCGCCCAGCTCGGCGTGGTCAGCGCCCGCGAGGCGCTGGCCGACAGCGGCCTGACCGGCGTGCCGCCCGAGCGGCTCGGCGTCGCCGTCGGCAGCGCCGTCGGCTGCACCATGGGGCTGGAGGAGGAGTACGTCGTCCTCAGCGACGGCGGCAAGCGGTGGCTGGTCGACCCGGCCTACGGCGTGCCCCAGTTGTACGGGTACATGGTGCCCAGCACCATCGCCGCCGAGGTCGCCTGGGCCGGCGGCGCCGAGGGCCCGGTCGCGCTCATCTCCACCGGCTGCACCGCCGGCCTGGACTCGGTCGGGCACGGCTACCAGCTGGTCAAGGAGGGCAGCGCGGACGCCGTCGTGGCCGGCGCCACCGACGCGCCGATCTCGCCGATCACCGTCGCCTGCTTCGACGCCATCAAGGCCACCTCGCCCAGCAACGACGACCCCGAGCACGCCTCGCGCCCGTTCGACATGGAGCGCAACGGCTTCGTCCTCGGCGAGGGCAGCGCCATCATGATCCTTGAGGAGCGTGAGGCCGCGCTGCGGCGCGGCGCCCAGGTGTACGCCGAGATCGTCGGGTTCGCCAGCCGCAGCAACGCCTTCCACATGACCGGCCTCAAGCCCGACGGCCGCGAGATGGCCGAGGCCATCAGGGCCGCCATGGCACAGGCGCGGCTGGACCCCGCCGAGGTGGACTACATCAACGCCCACGGCTCGGGCACCCGGCAGAACGACCGGCACGAGACGGCCGCGTTCAAGGCCGCCCTCGGCGAGCGGGCCTACCAGGCGCCGGTCAGCTCCATCAAGTCCATGATCGGCCACTCGCTCGGCGCGATCGGCTCCATCGAACTGGCCGCCTGCGCCCTGGCTATCAAGCACAACGTCGTCCCGCCCACCGCCAACCTGCACACCGCCGACCCCGAATGCGACCTGGACTACGTGCCGCTCACCGCGCGCGAGCAGCCCGTGGACGTGGTCCTGAGCGTCGGCAGCGGCTTCGGCGGGTTCCAGACGGCCATGCTGCTGGCCCGCGACGACGCCGGCCCCGGAGGCGGCCATGACTGAACCGAACCGACGACCCGGCGCCCGGCCGGTCGTCACCGGGCTCGGCGTCGCCGCGCCCAACGGCCTGGGCACCCAGGCCTACTGGGCCGCGACGCTGGACGGCAAGAGCGGGCTCGGGCGGATCACCCGCTTCGACGCCGAGCGCTACCCGGTGCGCGTCGCCGGCGAGGTGTCGGAGTTCGACGACACCGAGCACGTGCCGAGCCGCCTGGCCGTGCAGACCGACCACTGGAGCCACCTGGGCCTCGCGGCCGCCGACATGGCCCTGCACGACGCGGGCGTCAAACCCGGTGACCTGCCCGAATATGAGATGGCGGTCGTCACCGCCAGCTCCTCGGGCGGCACCGAGTTCGGCCAGCGCGAGATCGAGAAACTGTGGAGCCAGGGGCCTTCGTACGTCGGCGTCTACCAGTCGATCGCCTGGTTCTACGCCGCCACCACCGGCCAGATTTCCATCCGCTACGGCATGCGCGGCCCGTGCGGGGTCATCTGCGCCGAACAGGCGGGCGGCCTGGAGGTCATGGCTCAGGCTCGGCGGCTGCTGCGCCAGAGCGCCGCCGTCGTCGTCACCGGCGGCACCGACGCCTCGCTGTGCCCCTACGGGCTGGTCGCCCAGATCTCCACCGGGATGCTCAGCCCTCGCGACGACCCCGAACGGGCCTACCTGCCCTTCGACGCCGACGCCTGCGGCTACGTCCCCGGCGAGGGCGGCGCCATGCTCGTCGTCGAGGACGAGGCCACCGCCCGCTCCCGCGGCGCCCGCCCCTACGGAGTGATCACCGGGTACGGCGCGACGTTCGACCCGCGCCCCGAACCCGGGCGCGAGCACCGCTCCAACCTCGGCCGCGCCATCGACCTGGCCCTGCGCGAGGCCCGCGTCACCCCCGAACAGGTGGACGTCGTCTTCGCCGACGCCCTCGGCGTGCCCGGCCACGACCTGGCCGAGGCCCGCGCCATCGCGGCGGTCTTCGGGCCGCACGGCGTGCCGGTCACCGCGCCCAAGACCATGACCGGCCGCCTGTACGCCGGCGGGGCGTCGCTGGACCTGGCCACCGCGCTGCTGTCGGTGCGCGACGGCGTCATCCCGCCCACCGTCGGCGTGCGCGCCGCCGCGCCCGCCTGCGAGCTGGACCTGGTGCGCAGCGCGGCGAGGGACGGGCCCGTGCGCAACGCCCTGGTGCTGGCCCGCGGCCACGGCGGTTTCAACGCCGCCGTGCTCGTCACGGCCCCCTGACAACCCACCTCGCGACAACGGAGAACGACATGACGACATTCACCCTCGACGACATGAGACGCATCATGGGCGGCTGCGCGGGAGTGCCCGAGACCGTCGACCTCGCCGACGACATCGGCGAGATGACCTTCGCCGACCTCGGCTACGACTCGCTGGCCGTGCTGGAGATGGCCGCGCGCATCCAGCAGGAGTACGGCGTGCGCATCCCCGACGACGCCGTCGACGAGATGAAGACGCCGCAGGCGGCCGTCGACTACGTCAACCGCCGGCTCGCGGCCTGAACCCGGAGGAACGCCATGGCAGGACACACCGACAACGAGATCATCATCGCCGGCCCCATGGACCTGGTGTGGGACATGACCAACGACGTCGAGTCGTGGCCCACCCTGTTCAGCGAGTACTCCTCGGCTCAGGTCCTCGAGCGGCGCGGCCCCACCATCCGCTTCCGGCTCACCATGCACCCCGACGCCGACGGCAACGAGTGGAGCTGGGTGTCCGAGCGCACCCTCGACCCGGCCACCCGCACCGTGCGCGCCCACCGGGTCGAGCCCGGCTGGTTCAAGTACATGAACCTGTTCTGGGAGTACACCCAGGTCCCCGAGGCGGTGCGCATGCGCTGGGTGCAGGACTTCGAGATGCGGCCCGACGCCCCGCTCAGCGACAAGCAGATGACCAAGCGCCTCAACGACAGCACCGTGATCCAGATGAACCGCATCCGGCAGCTCGTCGAGGAGGCCGCCGAGCAGTCCCCCGCCACGCGCCTGACCACCTCCTGAAGCGCCCGCGCCCCCGCGCCGGTCCCCGCACGCCTCCCCGCTCCCGCCAGAACGCACGCCAGACAGAACAGACAGGAAGAGAACAGTGGGCATGAACCACCACGACCAGAAGGACCACGACGGCACCGTCTACCGCGTCATGGTCAAGATGCGGATCCACCCCGGCATGGAGCGGGACTTCGAGAAGACCTGGCGGGAGGTCGCCTCCACCATCGCCCGCCAGCCCGCGAACGTCGGCCAGTCGCTCGCCAAGAGCCCCGACGAGGACGGCGTCTACTACATCGTCAGCGACTGGGAGAACGAGGAGAGGTTCCACCAGTTCGAGCACAGCGCCGAGCACGCCGCCAACCGCATGCGCCTCGACCCCTACCGCGACGCCGCCGGCACCTCGATGACCCCCATGCTCGTCTCCTCCCGCCTGGGCGAGCGGCCCGCTCCCCAGCCGGGCCGCGTGCGCGTCGCGCTGTACCTCAACGAGCCCGAGTCCGACAAGGGCTCGATCGAGAGCGCCTACCACCAGATCAGCACCACCCTGGCCGGCCGGGCCGGGCTGCGCGGCAACGAGTTGCTGCGCTCCCTGCGCGACCCGCGCCGCTACGCGGTGCTCAGCGAGTGGGACGACCTGCCCGCCTACCGCGAGTGGGAGCGCAGCCCCGAACACCTGCCCACCACCTCGCCGCTCGCGCGCTACCACGACAAGAACCTCGGGATCTTCGGCTCCTACGAGGTCGTGGCCGCCTACTGACCGGCCCGGCCGGCCCTGGACGCGCGCCGCCCGGGGCCGGCGCCCGCACGCGGCGCCGACCGGCGCCCCGCGGACGCGACGCCGGCGCACGACGACCTACATGGAGGTATCCGATGCCGTACGCGATGATCACCTTCCGGGTGAGACCCGGGCACGAGGAAGAGCTCACCGAGCTCTTCGGTAACTCCCCGCCCCTCGAGACGCCCGTCGTCACCGACGAGCACGGCGAGGAGACCGCCCGGCTGCTCGGCACGGGGGTCTTCGTCAAGGACGACGTGCTGGTGCGCCTCATCCACTACCAGGGCGACTTCGCGGGCATCGCCCGGCACCTGGCCTCGCAGCGGCACGTGCACACCATAGAGAAGGACATCGTGCCGTTCCTGGCCGACGCCCGCGACACCGGCACCCCCGACGGGTTCGCGGCGTTCTTCCGCGACGCGATGATGCGCTGCGTCACCCAGTCCGAGAGCCGGGCGCAGACCAGCCCGCTGTGAGCCCGCCGGGCGGGCCCCGCGCCCGCCCGGCCCGCGGTCCCGGGCGGCACGCACCCCGCCCGGGACCGCCTGGAAGCGACCGCCGCCGCGAACGGAGCACGAGCATGTCCAACGACGACGGCATCGACGTCATCGCGGCCGTGGAACGCGAGACCGCCGGCCTGTTCGCCCAGGCCGACCGGCTGGTGGAGGCCCTGGCCGCGCGGGCGGGCCTGGACGCGGCCCGCTTCCGCTGCCTGGCCGCGCTGCGCCGCCAGGGGGCGCTGCCCCTGCGGCGGCTGGCCACGCTGGCCGGGCTCACCGAGCGGGAGGCCGGCGAGGCCGTCGCCGGCATGGAACGCGACGGCCAGGCCATCCTGCGGGGCACGCCGGAGGGCCCTGGACAGGACGGCCCGGCCGCGGGAGTGATCGTGGAGCTGCACCCGGCCGCCGACCGCGCCTGGCTGGAGCCGGCGCTGCGCGAGCTGCGCGAGGCCTGGTTCCCGCTGACCCGGGGCAGGTGTGATGATCTGGCGCTGGTCGCCGGGTTGATGGCGCGCAGCCGCAGGCTGACCGACCTGGTGACCATGCTGCGGCACTCGCCGGACCCCTTTACATTGTAGATTCACGGCGGCCGGTTAAGATCGGCGCGTGGACGTCCCCGCCGTACCCGACGACGGCCCCGGCGCCGTCACGCCCGCGGGCGATCCCTACGTGGTCTACCTCGGCGCCCTCACCGGCGCCGAGTCCCGCCGCACGATGCGCGGCTGCCTCGACCGGCTCGCCCGCGTCATCACCGGCGACCCCGCCGCCACCGGCGCCGGGCAGCCCTGGCACCTGCTGCGCTACGAGCACACGGTGCGCATCCGCGCGATCCTCGCCGAGCGCGGATGGTCGCCGGCCTACGTCAACAAGCACCTGGTGGCGCTGCGCCGGGTCATGCGCGAGGCCTGGCGCCTCGGCCTGATGACCGCCGAGGACTACCACCGCGCCGCCGACCTGCCCACCCTGGCGCACGCCCGGCTTCCCGCCGGGCAGCACGTCCCGCCGGAGGTCGCCGGGGCGGCGCTCGCCGCCTGCGACCAGGACGCCTCCCCCGCCGGGGCCCGCGACGGGGCGCTGCTGGCCGTGCTGTACTCCACCGGCTGCCGCCGCGCCGAGGTCGCCGGGCTCGCCTTCGGCGACTACGACCCCGCGGCCCGCTCCCTTCGCGTGCGCGGCAAGGGCGACAAGGAGCGCCTGGTCTACCTGACCGCCGAGGCGGTGGCCCGCACCGAGGCGTGGCTGGCCGTGCGGGGACGCGAACCCGGCGCGCTGTTCTGCCCGGTCAACAAGGCCGGGCGGCTGCGCGCGCCCGCCGGGCGTCCGGCGCCGATGACCGGGCAGGCCGTCGCCGACATCGTCGCCCGCCGCCTGGCCGCCGCGGGCGCCGCCAAGCGCACCCCCCACGACTTCCGGCGCACGTTCATCGGCGAACTGCTGGACGCGGGGGTGGACCTGGCCACCACCCAGGCGCTGGTCGGGCACGCCTCGCCGGTCACCACGGCGCGCTACGACCGCCGGCCCGAGAGCCGCCGCCGCGAGGCCGTCGACCGGCTGCGCATGCCCGACGCCCGCCCCCTGCGCCCCGGCGCGCCCTGACAATCGCCCGTCCCGGCCGGGCGCCCCGTCCGCGCCTCATCGGCCCTGCACCCGGTCTCCGCGCGGGCGTCTACCGGCGCCTCTGGGGCCGGCGCCCTTGGAGCCGGCCCCAGAGGCGCCGGTGGGCGATCGGCGTGCTCAGGCGTGGCGGGCACGCCAGGTGGCGGCGTCCAGGCGGTAGAGCACATGGCGGCGCAGCGGGCTGCCCTCATCGATGCGCGGGTGGTCGAAGTCGTCGGCGGGATCGCACGTCATGCCCAGGCGCCGCATGACGGCCTGGGAGCGGAGGTTGGTGGTCGCCGTCATGGAGACCACCTGGTCCAGCCCGGCCTGGCCGAAGGCGTGCCCGAGGCTCGCCGTCGCCGCCTCGGTGGCGTAGCCGTGCCCCCAGGCCGAGCGGCGCAGCCGCCAGCCGACCTCGACCGCCGGGGTGAAGTGCGCCTGGAAGGTCTGCGGCGCCAGGCCGGTGAACCCGATGAACTCCCCGCTGCGGGCGACCTCCACCGCCCAGAGCCCGAAGCCGTGCTCCTCCATGAGGGTCACGATGCGCCCGGCCAGCGCGTCGCTCTCCTGCCGGGTCAGCGGGGCGGGGAAGTGCTCCATCACCTCGGGATCGGCGTTGAGTTCGGCGAAAGGCCGCAGATCGTCCTCGCGCCAGCGCCGCAGGATGAGCCGTCCGGTCGTCAGCATGATCTCCATTGTGGCGCACGCGCTCGGGGACTCCCGCGCCCCGCGGGACCCGGTCGCCCACCGGCCGCCCGCGGCGGGCGGCCCGCCACGAGCGGGGGTTCAGGGGTCCCCCTGGGAGCGCCCTGTGAGGGGGCGGGGTTCGGCCACGCTGACCTCGCGGGTGTCACGAGTGTGCTTAACTGTAAGCAGCCGATGTGGTTTGTGTCCCCCGGGCCGCAATTACCGCCTTCACGGAATACCGTTCGGCTGGAGCCGTGTTGTGCATCTCGCCGAGGAGGCGACCGCCACATCGGCCTAACAACGAAGCGCCCCGCAGGCACGCCTTGCGGGGCGCTTCGTTGTACCGCGATGTAACAGTTTGTGGGCGGGCGTAACACAAAGTTGCCCGTCTGAGTCGTATGGTGGGCCTTGGTCGTCCGCACACCGGGAGAGTCCGTGCTCTATCGCCTCACGAAGATCATCAGCAGTCCCGTCCTGCGCCTGCTGTGGCGCCCCAAGGTGATCGGGGCCGAGCACGTCCCCTCGGCGGGGGCCGCCATCCTGGCCTCCAACCACCTGTCCATCCTGGACTCGGTGTTCCTGCCGCTCATGCTGCCCCGGAAGGTCACCTTCGTCGCCAAGAACGAGTACTTCACCGGCAACCGCCTGATGGCCACCTACATGCGGGCCACCGGGCAGGTCGCCATCGACAGAGAGAGCGCCGCCGCGGCGCAGACCATGCTGGACGCGGCCGTGCAGGTGCTGAAGGCCGGCGAGCTGTTCGGCATCTACCCTGAGGGCACCCGCTCCCCCGACGGCAGGCTCTACCGGGGCAAGATCGGCGTCGCATGGCTCGCGCTCACCACGGGCGCCCCGGTCATCCCGGTCGCCATGGTCAACACCGAGCGCGTGCTGCCTCCGGGGGCCTCGGTGCCGCGCCTGGCCAAGATCGGCATGCGCATGGGCGAGCCGATGAGCTTCACCGGCGACCCCGCCCGCGCCAGGGACCGCCGGGCGGTCACCGACGAGGTGATGGCGGCGATCCAGCGCCTGTCGGGCCAGGAGTACGTGCCCGCCTACGCCGCGAGCCTCAAGGAGCAGGCCAGGCGGGCCGCCTGAGGGGGGCTTGAGGAGGCCGCCTGAGGGCACCGCTTTCCGGCCGCTTCCCGGCGAAGCGGCGGGCGCCGCCGACCGGTCGCGCTAGGCTCGTGGCGACGTCCAGACACCGGGGGGTAAGGCGTGCCGCGCGGCCGTACCATCGCGATCACCTCCGCCGTCACCGTGCTGGCGGTCGGAGCCGCCGCCGGCGGCGCCTACTACGTGCTGCACACCAGGGGCAGCGCCGAGCAGACCGCGGGCCACTTCGCCGCGGCCTGGTCACGGGGCGACCTGGCGGCCATGAAGGCCGACCTCGCCTCCCCGGCGCCCGGCTTCGAGGCGGCCTACGCCGAGCCCGCCGACCGGCTCGGTGCCGAGAAGGTCGCGGTGCGTCTCGGCACGGTCACCCCGGCGGGCGACGGCCGCGCCAAGGCCGCCTACACCGCCACCATGACGCTGAAGAACATCGGCGACTGGACCTACACCGGCTCACTGGACCTGATGGTGAAGGACCACCACTGGAAGGTCGCCTGGACCCCGGCGGCCGTCCACCCGGCGCTGACCGGCTCCACCCACCTGGCGCTGAAGACCACCTGGCCCGGGCGCGCCGCCGTCGAGGACGCCTCGGGCGGCCGCATCGACAACGGCGACGCCGGCGGGTCGGTGCAGCAGCTGGTCGGCTACCTGGACAAGGCCACCGCCAAGGACGTCGCCAAGCTCGGCTCCTCCTACAAGCCGGGCGACGCGATCGGCCGCGGCGGCCTGCAGGAGACCTTCCAGAAGCGGCTCGCCGGGGTGCCGACCACGATCATCACCACGGTCGACGGGTCCAAGAAGACCGTCCAGACGCTGAAGACCATCGACGGCTCGCCGGGTTCGCCCGTGCGCACCAGCCTCGACCCGGCCGCGCAGAAGGCCGCCGTCGCGGCCGTGCGCGACCTGGACAAGCCGGCCTCGCTGGTCGCGCTCAGGCCCGCGACCGGTGAGATCCTCGCCGTGGTCAACAACCGCGGCGGGTTCAACCGCGCCCTGGACGGGCGCTACCCGCCCGGGTCCACCTTCAAGACCATCACCGCCGCCGGGCTGCTGGCCGAGGGCCTCACCCCCGGCCAGAAGGTCACCTGCCCCGAGAAGGCCACCGTCGGCGGGCTGGCGATCCGCAACTCCGACCACGAGGCGTTCGGCTCGCTCACCTTCCTCGACTCCTACGCCCACTCCTGCAACACCACCTTCGCCCCGCTCGCCGCCCGGCACCTGGGCGGCGGCAAGCTGTACCAGGTGGCCTCCGAGATGGGCTTCAACCAGCCGCTGTCCATCGGCGTCCCGGCGGCCAAGGGCAGCATGCCGGCGCCGACCAGCGACGCCGACCTGGCCGCCGAGTCCTTCGGGCAGGGCCGCATCACCGCCAGCCCGCTGGTGATGGCGACGGTCGCCGCCGCGGTGGCCGACGGCACCTGGCGCCCGCCGACCCTGGTGCCCTCGATCAAGCAGAAGCTGCAGCCCCGTCCGCTGCCCGAGACGGTGACCGGGCCGCTGCGCACCATGATGGCGGCCGTGGTCGGCAAGGGCACCGCCAAGAGGGCCGGGCTGCCGAAGGGCACGGCGGGCAAGACCGGCACCGCCGAGTTCGGCACCGGGCCGAAGCTGGACTCCCACGCGTGGTTCATCGGCTTCCGCGGCGAGGTGGCGTTCGCCGTGGTGGTGGAGGCCGGCGGCATGGGCGGCGAGGTGGCCGCCCCGGTGGCCGCCCGCTTCCTGCGCGGCCTGCCGGGCTGAGGGTCTCCGGGACCGCGAAAAGCCATCCCCGGCCGCGGGGATGGCGGGGGTCACATCGGCAGGGCCGCCGCGTCGTGGCGGAACACCATGATCAGCAGAGTCGCGATCAACGTGGCGATCAGCAGCCAGCTCACGAGGATGATGATGGTCGAGCGGCTGGGACGGCGCCGGCCGCGGTGGGCGCGGGCGGCGCGCTTGGTCCGCTGGCTCTCCCTGCGCTCGACACGCTCGTTGAACGACTCGAGCCGGGCGGCGAGTCGCGGGTCCTCGTCGGTGAGGTAACTCTCGATCTGGGCAAGCATTCGCTCCTCGTCCTGCGACCAGGCCATGCCGCACCTCCCGGCGACGCAAGCGGTGTGCCGACGTTCTGCCCAACGACGAAGATCTTTAGCCGTTTCGAGGCCTCCTTTTTGCCGTCAGTTTGGCGCGGTTGCGATCACCTTCGAAATCCTGTTCTAATCAGGGTCATGCGCTGGGACAACCTGCGCCTGACCGACGCCGGCCAGGGCGCCTCCGAGGCGCCGCTGTTCGCCCGCGGCGCCGTCGCCAGAACCTTCGACACCCCCGAGTTCCGTGGCATGACCTTCTATGAGATCCATGCCCGCTCGATCGTCAACCGGGTGCCCGCGGCGTCCCAGGTTCCCTTCCAGTGGACGGTCAATCCCTACCGCGGCTGCTCGCACGCCTGCGTCTACTGCTTCGCGCGCAAGACCCACACCTACCTCGACCTCGATTCCGGCCGCGACTTCGACTCCAAGATCGTGGTGAAGGTCAACGCCGCCGAGTTGCTGCGCAAAGAGCTCGCGGCGCCGCGCTGGGGCGGGCAGCCCATCGCCATGGGCACCAACGTCGACTGCTACCAGCGGGCCGAGGGCCGCTATCGCCTGATGCCGGGCATCCTGGCCGCGCTGCGCGACGCCCGCAACCCCTTCTCCGTCCTGACCAAGGGCTCGCTGATCCTGCGCGACCTCGACCTGCTGGCCGAGGCCGCGCAGGTCACCGAGGTGTCCACCGCCCTGTCCATCGGCTCGGTGGACGACGAGCTGTGGCGCTCGGTCGAGCCGGGGACGCCCCGCCCGGCCGCCCGGCTGGAGGTCTGCGCCGCCCTCACCTCCCGCGGTCTGTCCTGCGGCGTGCTGATGGCGCCGATCCTGCCCTACCTGAGCGACTCGCCGCGGCGGCTCGCCCGCACGGTCGAGCTGATCGCGCAGGCGGGCGCCACCGACATCGTGCCGATCGTGCTGCACCTGCGGCCGGGCGCGCGCGAGTGGTTCCTCGGCTGGCTCGGCCGCGAGCATCCCCGCCTGGTCCCCCGCTACCTCGAGCTGTACGGCCGCGGCGCCTACGCGCCGCAGGCCTACCGGTCGCGGGTCGTCCAGCAGGTGCGCGAGCTGGCAGAGCGGGCCGGGGTGGGCCGCTCCCCACGGGCCGGCAACGGCGGCGTCCGGCTCCCGGTCCCGGCGACTCCGGCCGCGGCCGGCCCCGAACAGCTCTCCCTGCTCTGAGGCACGGGGCGATCCGTCCCTCTGGCGACCTATATGGGTGATTGTCTCCACTGTTGGGTATTTAACGCGCGGGATGCGTCGAATATGACGCATTCAACATAAAAGCCGTGAGACACAGGGGGAACCATGGCAGGAGCGGCGCGGAAGAAGTCCAACAAGGCCACCGGGAAGGCCAAGAAGGCGGCCATCAAGGCCACGCGCGAGATGAAACAGAACAAACGCGAGGAAGAGGACCGACGCGAGACCGGTCCCGACGAGGCCCGGTGACCCGCGCGGGGCCTCCCGCCAGGATGAAACTCACGCTCGGGGCATTCCGGGCGCCCAGGTGAGCGGCGTGGTCAGGCACCCGTTGCGCGTCGCCGCGCCGGTGGGGGCGCCCGCCCGTCACGCCCGGCGGGCGGTGCGCGGCCCGGCCCGGCGCCGGGGATCGGCATCGGACAGCATCGCCGGCGGTCTCGACGCGGCGGCCCCGGGTGCCTGATCATGGGAGGCCCACCCGAACGCGAGGATCCATGTCCGTGTACGTGCGCTTCCCCACCCTCTTCGGCGAGGTGGTCGTCTTCGCCGCCGAAGACGACCTGTGGATGGTGTCCGCCGGCGGAGGCAGGGCCTTCCGCCTGACCGCGGGCGTCGCCGAGGCCGGCTATCCCCGCTTCTCCCCCGACGGCTCCCGGCTCGCCTTCGTGGGCCGGGAGGAGGGCCCCGAAGAGGTGTACGTCATGCCGGCCGACGGCGGGACCGCCCGGCGGATGACCTACGACGGGGCGCTGTGCACGGTCACCGGGTGGGACCCCTCCGGCGCGATCATCTACGCCAGCGACGACGGCCAGCCCTTCGACCGTCGCAAGTGGCTGCACCGGGTCGACGCCGACGGGGTCTCCCAGCGCCTGCCCTACGGGCCGGCCAACTCCATCTCCTACGGCCCCGGCGGCGCCATCGTGCTCGGCCGCAACACCGCCGACCCGGCGCGATGGAAGCGCTACCGCGGCGGCACGGTCGGCGACCTGTGGATCGACCGCGAGGGCGAGGGCGTGTTCACCCGCCTGATCTCCCTGGCGGGCAACCTGGCCTCGCCGTGCTGGGCGGGCGAGCGGGTGTACTTCCTGTCCGACCACGAGGGCATCGGCAACGTCTACTCCTGCACGCCCGCCGGGCAGGACCTGCGGCGGCACACCGACCACGGCGACTACTACGCCCGGAACCTGTCCGGCGACGGCGACCGGCTGGTCTACCACGCGGGGGCCGAGCTCTATCTGCTGGACCCGGGCGAGGGCGAGTCGCGCCGCGTGGAGGTCCGGCTGGGCAGCTCGCGCACCCAGCGCAACCGCCGGTTCGTCTCGGCCGCCTCCTACCTCGACAGCGCCCGCCTGTCCCCCGACGGCGGCGGGCTGGCGGTCACCACGCGCGGCAAGGCGTACTCCTTCGGCGGCTGGGAGGGGCCGGTGCGCCAGCACGGCGAGCCGGACGGCGTGCGCTACCGCCTGCTGACCTGGCTTGAGGACGGCAGGCGCCTGGTGGCGGCGGCCAGCGACGACGGCGACCGCGAGGTGCTGGTCGTGCTGACCGCCGACGGCAGCGCCGCCCCGGTGCGGCTGACGGAGCTGGACACCGGCCGGGCCATCGGCCTTGAGGTGTCACCGGCCGCCGACAAGATCGCGGTGACCAATCACCGCAACGAGCTGCTGATCGTCGAGCTGCCCTCCGCCGGGAACGGCGCGGACGTCCCCCGCCCGGCGGCGGAGGAGCCCGCGCCGCCCGCGCCCGCCACGGCGGACGCCTCCGACGCGACCGGTGCTCAGGACGGCACGCCCGCACCCGGCACTCCGGCGCCCGGCGCCCCCGCGTCCGCGTCAGGCGCTGCGGTGTCCGGGGAGGGCCTGACCGTCGGCCTGGGCGCGGTGGCCGAGGACGCGGCCGGCGCCGCGGCCGGGCCCGGCGTCCCGGCGGCGCCCGGCCATGACGCCGCTCCCGGTGCGGCGGCCGGCGGGGAGGCGGGCGGGGAGGCGGCCACGCCGGGGCAGGCCGCGCAGGCCCCCGGGCACCCGGCCCCGACGTCCCCGCAACCGGCGCGGCAGGGTCAGGCGCCGCCCGCCTCCGCCGGATCCGGCGCGTCCGCACCGGCCGAGCCCGGCGGGGCGAGGATGACCGTCGTCGACAGCAGCCGGTTCGGGCGCATCGAGGACGCCGTCTGGTCCTCCGACGGCCACTGGCTCGCCTACACCTTCCCCGACACCGCGCAGACCACGGCCATCAAGCTGTGCCGGGTGGACACCGGCGAGACCTACCGCGCCACCCGGCCCGTGCTGCGCGACAGCAGGCCCGCCTTCGACCCCGAGGGCCGCTACCTGTACTTCATCGGCCAGCGCGTCTTCAACCCCGTCTACGACTCCCTGCAGTTCGACCTGGGGTTCCCGCAGGGCACCCGCCCGTACGCGGTCACGCTGCGCTCCGACGTCGGCTCCCCGTTCGTGCCCGAACCCCGTCCGCTGTCGGGCGACGCCTCCGCCGCCAAGGACACGGCCAAGGACGCCGCCACCCGCGAGGACGAGCCGGCCGCGCACCCGGGCTCCGGCGAGGCGGGCGGCCCGGCCACCGGCGACCGTGCCGCCTCCGCGCCCGACGGGAAAGACGACGACCGAGACGACCAGGACGACGACGAGGAGGAGGAGCCGCTGGAGATCGAGCTGGAGGGCATCGAGCGGCGGGTCATGGCCTTCCCGGTGCCCGAGGGCCGCTACGACCGTGTGGCCGGCACCAAGGACAAGGTGCTGTTCACCTGCTTCCCCGTGGAGGGCAGCCGCGGCGACGAGTTCGCCCCCGAGCCGGCCTCCGGCACGCTGCAGGCCTACGACCTCATCAAACACAAGTGCGACACCCTGGTCTCCGGCGTCGGCGACTTCCGCCTGGGCCAGGACGGCACGACGCTGCTCTACCGCTCGCGGGGACGACTGCGGGTGGTCAAGGCCGGCGAGGCGCCGCCGGACGACGACGCTCCGGGCCGGGCGTCGGGATGGATCGACCTGGACCGGGTCAAGGTGTCGGTCTGCCCGGAGGCCGAGTGGCGGCAGATGTTCCGCGAGGCGTGGCGGCTGCAGCGGGAGAACTTCTGGGTGCAGGACATGGCCGGCATCGACTGGGACGGCGTCTACGAGCGCTACCTGCCGCTGGTCGACCGGGTCGGCACCCGCGGGGAGTTCTCCGACCTGCTGTGGGAGCTGCTCGGCGAGCTCGGCACCTCCCACGCCTACGAGAGCGGCGGGGAGTACCGGCCCCGCCCGCACTACTGGCAGGGCAAACTCGGCGTCGACTGGTCCTACGCCGACGGGGTGCACACGATCGCGCGCATCGTCGCCGGCGACCCGTGGGACCCCGAGGCCACCTCGCCGCTCAACCGTCCCGGCCTGGACGTGCGCCCCGGCGACGCGGTGCTGGCGATCAACGGCCAGCCGGTGGGGGCGGCGGCGGGCCCGGCCCGGCTGCTGGTCAACCAGGCCGACCAGGAGGTCGAGCTGACGGTCAGGCGCGGCGACGGGCCGCCGAGGACGGTGACCGTCAAGGCGATCTCCGACGAGCAGCCGGCCCGCTACCGCGACTGGGTGGAGGCCAACCGCGCCCGCACCCACGAGCGCACCGGCGGTCGCGTCGGCTACCTGCACATCCCCGACATGGGCCCCGACGGCTACGCCGAGTTCCACCGCGGGTTCCTGGCCGAGTACGACCGCGAGGGGCTGGTGGTGGACGTCCGGTTCAACGGCGGCGGCCACGTCTCGGGGCTGCTGCTGCAGAAGCTGGCCCGGCGCCGTCTGGGGTACGACTTCCCGCGCTGGGGCGTGCCAGAACCCTATCCGGCCGAGTCGCCGCGCGGCCCGCTGGTCGCGGTCACCAACGAGTGGGCCGGGTCGGACGGCGACATCTTCAGCCACACCTTCAAGCTGCTCGGGCTCGGCCCGCTGATCGGCAAGCGCACCTGGGGCGGAGTGATCGGCATCTGGCCGCGCCACCGGCTGGCCGACGGCACGGTGACCACCCAGCCGGAGTTCTCCTTCGCCTTCGACGACGTCGGCTGGCGGGTGGAGAACTACGGCACCGATCCCGACATCGAGGTGGACATCACCCCGCAGGACTACGCGCGGGGCCTCGACACCCAGCTCGAGCGGGCGATCGACGTCGCGCTGGAGCGCCTGGCCCAGTACCCGCCGCACACCCCCAACCCCGCCGACCGCCCCCGCCTGGGCGCCCCCCTGCTCCCCCCGCGCGCGTAGACCCCGGCCTCCCCCCGCACGCATGGACCCGGCGGAGGCCGGGCCGCGCCCCATCGTGACCGGCGGGGCGCGGCCCGGCGTCCGCACCGCCCGCCCGTCCCTGCGAAAGTTTCATCACCGGGCGGATCGCGGACGGTGCGGCCGGCATGGTCAGGGCCGGTGAGGTCGCTGCGGCTGGAGGAATCGGCGGGGGTGCGCGGGCTCGCGCCCTTGACGGGGCCCCTGAGGTGCTGTGTGATGCGGGCCACACCCCCTCGGGTCACCTGAATAAGAGGCACCCCGGCTCGCCGATCGTTGTTAACGCTAACAATGACCTGGCGATGATGCGCACCGGACACCTCTCATTCGCGGTGAAAGTGGACGGATCAGCCTTCCACCTGGTGTTAGCGCTAACACGCAAGCGAGAGAGGTCCTCATGCTTCTGCGAAACCTGAGAAAGGCCGCCGTGACGGGCGCCGGCGTACTGCTCGCCGTCGCCGGCCTGGTGGGCTCCGGCACCGCCCAGGCCGCGACGTCGCAGCCGTGTGACATCTACGCCTCGGGCGGCACGCCGTGCGTGGCGGCGCACAGCACGACCCGCGCCCTGTACGGCGCCTACAGCGGCCCGCTGTACCAGGTGCGCCGATCCTCAGACAACACCACGCGGGACGTCGCCCCGCTCAGCGCGGGGGGTGTGGCCAACGCCGCCACGCAGGACGCGTTCTGCTCCGGCACGACCTGCCTGATCACCATCATCTACGACCAGACAGGACGGGGTAACCACCTCACCCAGGCGCCTCCCGGCGGGTTCTCCGGCCCGGCCGCCGGCGGGTACGACAACCTGGCCAACGCCACCGCCGCGCCGGTCACGGTGGGCGGGCAGAAGGCGTACGGCGTCTACGTCAACCCGGGCACCGGCTACCGCAACAACCGGACCTCGGGCATCGCGACCGGCGACCAGCCGGAGGGGATGTACGCGATCTTCGATGGGACGCACTACAACGGTGGTTGCTGTTTCGACTACGGCAACGCCGAGACCAACAGCCGCGACAACGGCAACGGCACGATGGAGGCCATCTACTT
>NZ_JBEXGS010000020.1:154467-174415 GCF_040607455.1 Sphaerisporangium sp. NPDC005289 | reverse complement strand
GGCGCCGGCATCGCCGTACCACGACCCGCCGACCCGGCGCCGATCACTGCGGCACGTGGCCGGGGATGGAGAGCCGCGCCCGGTGAACGTATGTGGTCACCGCACTAGGAGACGCCGCCACCGTGCCAGGGTCGCTTGGCCCGCCGTCACGGTGCCGGGGACGGCGGATCGTCCTCAGCCGATGTCCGGCTCCGGAGCGCCTCCGGTGCCGAGCAGGAAGTCGAAGTCGCAGCCCTGGTCCGCCTGGAGGATGTGGGCGGTGAACATGCTGCCGTACCCGCGCTGGAACACCGGCTCGGGAGCCCGCCAGGCGGTGCGGCGGCGTTCCAGCTCCTCCTCGGGGACCTCCAGCGACAGGCGCCGCGCCTCGACGTCCAGGGTGATCGGGTCGCCGTCGCGCACCAGCGCGAGCGGGCCGCCGACGTGCGACTCCGGCGCGACGTGCAGCACGCACGCGCCGTAGCTGGTGCCGCTCATCCGGGCGTCGGAGATGCGCACCATGTCGCGTACGCCCATCTTGAGCAGCCGGTCGGGGATCGGGAGCATACCGTGCTCGGGCATCCCGGGGCCGCCGTGCGGGCCGGCGCCGCGCAGCACCAGCACCGAGTCGGCCGTGATCGGCAGGCTCTCGTCGTTGATGCGCCGCATCAGGTCGCGGTGCCCGTCGAACACCACCGCGGGCCCGGTGTGCTTGAGCAGCCTCGGCTCGGCGGCGACGTGCTTGATCACCGCGCCGGACGGGGCGAGGTTGCCGCGCAGAACGGCCAGGCCACCCTCCTGCGACAGGGGGTTGTCCCGGGTGCGGATGACCTTGTCGTCGAAGACCTCGGCCCGCTCCAGCGTCTCGCCCAGGGTGGCCCCCACGGCCGTGGGCCGGTCGGGGTGGAGCAGGTCGCGGACGCGGCTCAGCAGGCCGGGCAGGCCGCCGGCCAGGTAGAAGTCCTCCATGACGAAGGCGCCGCTCGGGCGCAGGTCGGCGAGCACCGGCACGCGCCGCGAGGCCTCGTCGAAATGGTCGAGCGTCAGCTCCACGCCGCTGCGGCGCGCCATGGCGATGAGGTGGATGACCGCGTTGGTGGAGCCGCCGAGCGCCAGGATGGTGGTCACCGCGTCCGCGTACGCCTCGGCGGTGAGGATGACGGAGGGGCGCAGGTCCTCCCAGGCCATCTCGACGACGCGGCGGCCGGTGGCGGCGGCCATCCGGTTGTGCGCCGAGGCCACGGCCGGGATGGAGGCCGCGCCGGGCAGCGTCATGCCGAGCACCTCGGCGACCGAGGTCATGGTCGAGGCGGTGCCCATGGTCATGCAGTGGCCGGGGGAGCGGGCGATGCCCTCCTCCACGCCGCTCATCTCGGCCTCGCCGACCAGGCCCGCCTTCTTGTCGGCCCAGTAGCGCCACATGTCGCTGCCGCTGCCGAGCACCTCGCCGCGGTAGTTGCCCGGGATCATGGGGCCGGACGGCACGAAGATCGCCGGGATGTCCATGCTGATGGCGCCCATGATCAGCGCCGGCGTGGTCTTGTCGCACCCGCCCATGAGCACGGCCGCGTCGACGGGATGCGCGCGCAGCAGCTCCTCGGTCTCCATGGCCAGCAGGTTGCGGTACAGCATGGTGGTCGGCTTCATGAAGGACTCCGACAGCGACATCACCGGCAGCTCCACCGGGTAGCCGCCGGCCTGCCAGACCCCGCGCTTGACGTCCTGCGCCCGCTCGCGCAGGTGGATGTGGCACGGGTTCAGCTCGCTCCAGGTGTTCAGGATGCCGATGACCGGGCGGCCCATGTGCTCCTCGGCGGACAGGCCGAGCTGACGGGTTCGCGCACGGTGGCTGAAGGAGCGGAGCCCGTCGGTGCCGTACCACCGGTGGCTTCTCAGTTGTTCAGGGGTCAGACGCTGCACCAGTCCTCCTCGATATCCTGATATATCACGATATCGGCAGCGTCCGTCGTCTCGATGCCGGATGACCGGACGTGGCCACACCTGTCACCTTATGACCGTGGTGCGGGACGGCGTGGTCGCCCGCGGCCGGGCCCGGGCCACGGACGACCACGAATCCAAGACCCCCACCCGCCGGAGCGCTGGTCAGGAAGGCGGCCGGGCGCCCGCGAGACCCCGGTGCGGCGTGAACCTCTCACGCGCCCCGGTCCCCGGACGTTCGCCGGGGCTCCGTTCTCCTGAGCCTGTGTCAGGCTCCGGGCGGGTTTCCTGGGCCCGTGTGACACTCCGGGCGGTTCCCCTGAGCCCGCGTGACGATTCAGGCGGTTCTCCTGGAGCCGCGTCAGGCCCCGGGCGGGTTCTCCTTGGCGCGTGTGATCTCTCCGAGGGCGGCGAGGATCGAGGCCTCGGAGGCCTGCGGGGTGACTCCCAGGGCGGCCAGCACCTGGGCGGCCGGGTCCTCCTCGGTGCTGAGCAGGGCGAGCAGGAGATGCTCGGTGCCGATGTAGTTGTGGCCGAGCCGCAACGCCTCCCGCACGGTCAGGGCGAGCACCTTCTTGCTCTCGGCGGTGAAGGCCACCTCGCCGGCGCCCTCCTGCCCGGCGGGCCGCTCGCCGGCCGGGCCGAGCGAGGCCAGGGCGGCTTCGCGCACCCGCTCCAGCGGCACGCCCTGCTCGGTGATGGCCCGCCCCGCGAGCGCGTCCGGCTCGTGCAGCAGGCCGAGCAGCAGGTGCTCGGAGGCGATGTGGCCGTGCCCGGACTGGCGGGCCTCTTCCTGCGAGGCCACGACGACGCTGCGGGCACGGGTGGTGTACCGGGCGAATGAGGTGAGGTCGAACGGTTCGCCTCCCTTGGGCACGAACCGCTTCTGGGCGGCCTGCTTGGTCACGCCCATGCTCTGGCCGATCTCGGTCCAGGAGGCGCCGGCCTTGCGGGCCTGGTCGACGAAGTGGCCGATGAGGTGGTCGGCCACCTCGCCGAGGTGCTCGCCGAGCAGCACGGCCCCGCTGAGCTGCTGGAGGGCGCCGCCTGCGGCGTGGTTTGTCTTGATGTACTCGATGAGGTCGTCCAGACGAACGGGTGTCGGTTGCATGCGTCAACCATAGGTTGACGCGATGTCGTCCGTCAACCCCGGGTTGACGCTTCCCTCTCGCAGGGGTCGGGGAGGGCGGGTGCCTGCGCCGTCACAGGCTCGCCGCCGTCGAGGCCGCCTCAGCCAGCAGGCCATGCCGGGCGGGCCCGGCCAGCCCCGCGTGGTACAGGTGCACCTCCTGGGCGCCGGCCTCCGCCAGGCGCCGCACGTGGGGCGCCATGTCCTCCTGCCGCACCGGCGGCAGCGCGGTCACGTAGGCGCCCACCGCCACCTGCTCGGGCAGCATGTGCCGGGTGATGCGCACCCGGTCGGCGGACTCCTGGCCGGTGGGCCAGCACTGCACGACGACGGCGTCGACGTCCTTGCCCGCCTGCGGGCCGAGGCCGGGGTTGGCGCCCGTGGCCCACGGGTCGGGGCCGGCGTGCAGGCTGATGCGCAGAGCTGGGGGGAGCGCCTCGATCACCTGGTGGCGCAGCGCGTCGGCCGCCTGGTGGCGCACGGCCAGGACGGCGGCCGCCGTCGCCTGGTCGAGGTCGTGCTCGCGGGAGCGCACGGCGGCCCGCACCTCGCGCACCGTGCGCACGGGGTCCACCCCGGCCGCCGCCCAGCCCGCCTGGCAGGCCTCGCAGCAGCACACCGACAGCATGCGCCGTGCCCGCGCGTCGTAGGCGCCGTCGGTCTTGTCGTGGTGGCCGCCGTGGTCGGCGCCGAGCTGCCCGCAGGCCTCCAGCAGCGCCCCGGCCAGCGGCACGTCGCGCACGGCCTCGGCGGCCAGCGTGGCGGCGTACTCGCGCACCTCGGCGCGCGAGGGGCACAGCGCCCACGGGTAGTGCTGCCCGAAGCAGTTGACCACGCTCACGTCCGGATGGGCCTCGCCCAGCCGCGAGTTGTGCGTCAGCACGATCCACGCCGTCACCGGGACGCCGGCGTCGGCCAGGGTGCGCGCGGCGGTGCCGAACGGGTCCGCGTCGCGCATCCAGGCGGGCGTGCCGGGCACCAGGCGGCGCCCATCCCAGGCTTCCCGGCGGAGCGGGCGGTAGAGCGCGGCGTGCCGGGCGTCCATGTACGCGTGGTCGGGATGCCAGGGGGTCGCCGCCCTGACGGTGTGGTAGGCGGAGGCGAGGTTCACTCCGACGTCGCCGAGCGCCTGCATCCGCGCGGTGAACAGAGGATCACCGATCACGTCCCACGGATAGGCGTGCACGAGCACCCGCATTGCCATCGCCTCCCCACAAGGGGCCCTCACCCCACAAATGGCGTTGTCCAGGCATACCGATTCGGCTGTGCGGAGTCAATGGTTCACGACGATCGACGGCGTGCCTGTTACCAGGCATGAAAACCCGGCGCCGGGACAGGGAGGGGGTGAGACCCGAGGCCGCACATGGGGGACGACACGATGGGACAGCAGGTAGCCAAGGAGCGGTTCTCCGAGGCGGAGTACGGGCGTTTCGGCGAGCGCCTGAAGGATTCGCTCATCGCGCTCCGCGAGTTGCTGGCCAGGCCCGGATTCGGCGTCGGGCCGGCGACCGTCGGCGCCGAGCTCGAGCTCTTCCTCATCGACGAGGACGGACGCCCGCTGCGCCGCAACAAGCAGGTCCGCGACGCCGCCGGCGACGACCGGGTGGTGCTGGAGCTGGGCAGCTTCAACCTGGAGGTCAACCTGACCCCGGCGCCGATGGCCGGCAAGCCGTTCAGCGCGCTCACGGAGGAGATGCGGCGGCTGATGGACCTGGTCGACGACGCGGCCCGATCGCAGGGCGGCCGGGTGGTGCCGATCGGCATCCTGCCCACGTTGACCGAATTCGACTTCACCCGCGACGCCATGAGCGACGAGACCCGCTACCGCGCGATGAGCCGGGGGATCCGCCGGGTGCGCGCCGAGCCGTTCCGCGTGCAGATCCACGGCAACGAGCGCCTGGAGCTGGAGGTGGAGGACGTCATCCTGGAGAGCGCCAACACCTCCTGGCAGGTGCATCTGCGCACCGCGCCGGAGGAGTTCGCCCGCGTCTACAACGCCGCCCAGCTCGCCATCGGCCCGGTGCTCGCGGTCAGCGGCAACTCCCCGTCCTTCCTCGGGCGAGACCTGTGGGAGGAGACGCGCATCGCGCTGTTCGAGGCGGCGGTCGACGACCGCGACATGGAACGGCCGTGGCGGGTGGACGGCCGCGTCTGCTTCGGGTCCGGCTGGGTGGAGAGCGGCGCCGGTGAGGTGTTCGAGCAGAGCGTCCGCGAGTACGAGCCGGTCATCCCGGTGCTCGACGAGGAGGAGGACCCGCTGGTGGTGACCCGTGGGGGCGGCGTCCCGCGGCTGGCGGAGCTGCGCCTGCACCAGGGCACGGTGTGGCAGTGGAACCGGCCGGTGTACGACCCGGCGGACGGGGGGCACCTGCGGGTGGAGCTGCGGGCCCTGCCGGCCGGGCCCACCTGCGCGGACATGGCGGCCAACGCGGCCTTCGTGCTCGGCCTGGTGACGGCGATGGCGGCCCGGCCCGCGTGGATCGGCGGCTTCCCCTTCGCCGACGCCTACCGCAACTTCTACCGGGCGGCGCGCAACGGGCTGGACGCCGAGCTGGCCTGGCCGGGCCGGCTCGACACCGTCCCGGCGTCCCGGCTGGTCGCAGACCTGCTGCCGGTGGCGCACGACGGGCTGCTGTCGGCGGGCGTGGACCCCGGCGAGGCGAGCCGCCATCTGTCGGTCATCGCCGAACGCGTCCGGCTGCGCCGCACCGGCGCCGTCTGGCAGCGCGAGGCGCTGGCCGCCCTAGGCGAGGAGCCGGGCGCGCGGGCGGCCATGCTGGGGCGTTACCGCGAGCTGGCCTTCGGCGGCGATCCCGTGCACACCTGGCCCGCCGTCGAGGGGGTTCAGTCGTCGATGCCGGTGAGCGAGCTTCCGTAGCTGAGGGCGACGAGCTGGGCGACCGCGCCGTGCGCGCCGAGCGGCTCGGCGCATCCGGCTCCGACCGACTCGGCCGCCGCCGTGATCTTCTGCGGGTCGATCTCGGGGCCGATGAGGAACGGCGCCAGCGCCAGCCGCGAGGCGCCGATGTTGCGCAGCCGCTGGGCGGCGTCGCCGACGCCCGGCCGGGCGTCCAGCGAGGCCGCGACGACCGGGAGGGTGAGGCGGGCGGCCAGCAGGACGACCGTGGCGTCCGCCGCCCGCACGGCCTCCTGGCCGCCGACCGTGGCGACGATGATGCCGTCCACCGGGGCCGCGATGTTGAACAGGCGCATGCGGTCGGCGCGCGCGAGCCCGCTGTCGGACAGCTTGACGTGCAAAGCCTCGGCGAGCAGCGGGTGGGGCCCGAGCGGGTCGGCGATGGTCGTCATGACGTCGCTCTCGGCGACCGCCTCGCGGATGGCGCGGTACACCTGCTGGTGCGGTCCGGTGACCAGCGGGACCACGATCGCGGCGGGCGACTCCTTCGGCCGGTCGGCGGCGCAGTCGGTGAGCGTCTCGGCCAGGCTGGTCTTGGTGTCGCCCAGGTGGACCAGCCGGACGTCGAGCTGGGGATGGTCCACACTGACGATGGTCTTGACCGCGGCGGGGACGTCGCCGCCGGTGCCGGGCGCGGCGAGCACGAGCGCCGGCGCGTCCGGAGGGAGCTGCGCGGGCACGGGGCGCCGATGCCGGCCGGAGCTGGTCCGGAACGAGCGTTCGCGGACCGGAAGCTCCTGTGGAGCCTGATGACCATCGTTCACATCGGCGGATTTTACGGGGTATGGGGCAAAAGTTAAGTGTGATTCGCCGTTACGTGCGGGCCGAGCCGGGCCCATCTCCCGTGACATCAGTGACAAATTAGGACTCGATCCTCTGAACGGTACCAACGGTCCGTAATCATTCGAGATCATGGCGGGGGCGCCGGAGGTCGCGGAAGGGCCCGGAGGGGGCCCGCCGTTGACAGTTGTGTTCTTTCCGGCGGTGAAGTTTTTTTCAACCGCGCGCGGCGCCGCGCGTGTCAGTGCACGCGGTGGGCGGCGCGCAGGACCTCGAACACACCGAGGCTCGCGAACAGCGCGACCGAGAGCCCGATCACCGCGTAGGCCGCCGAGACGCGCGCCCGGGCGGCGACCGGCCACCGCGCGAGCGCCGCCGGAAGGCGCGCCCGCCCGGCCCGCGCGGGGCGCGTTCGTGCGGCGGCCACGGCGGGCGAGGCCGCCGGCGGGACGGGCGAGAGCGTGGGCACGACAGGCGGGGCGGTGCGGAGCTCGGGATGTCGGGCGAGGTAGCCGCGCGGGAACGTCTTCACGCCCGTATCGCCGCACGACGGGCAGCGGGTGCCCGACCACGGCGGCTGGACCAGCAGCTCGGCGCGGAACCAGACGTCGGCGTCGTTACCGTGGCTGTCGGACAGATGCCGGACGACGTACTCCTCCTCCCACACCGAAAGACAGCGGAGGCACTCGAACGGCCAGGTCTCCCGGGTGCTGAAGCCTTCGTCCACCAGGACCACCCCCCAAGGGTGCGCGCGCGCCTGTTACACGGCGTCGCCCGATTCGAGTGTGGGCGTCACTCCGGTTGATCGCAATACCCGCTACCGATGCCTGCCGTTCCCGAGTGGTCGCCCGGCATCATGGACGACTCGCTCACGGCCAGCGCCACCAGGGCGAACATCGCGCAGACACCCATGATCAGCGCCATGGGCATGACGCTGCGGGCGCCGGCCACCCCGGCCAGCGGGGCCATCAGCGCGCCGAAGGCGAACTGCGCGGTGGCGGTCAGGGTCGCGGCGGTCCCGGCGGCGCGGGTCGTCCGGCCGAAGGCGACCGCCGAGGTGTCGCCCAGCACCAGGCCCAGCGACGCGACGGCGAGCAGCAGCGGCGGCAGGCAGGTGTCGGCCGTCAGCCATCCGGTCGCCGCCAGTGCCCAGAGCACGGCGGCGCAGGCGAGCAGGACGGCCATTCCCGCCTGCGCCTGCGCCAGCGGCCGGAAGCGGTGGGCGATCCGTGCGCCCACCGCGGCGACCAGCACCAGCGCCAGCGCGTTCAGGCCGAGGGTGAGCCCGACGCCGGCGAGAGGCAGCCCGAGAGCCCGCAGGAAGAACGGGGCCGCGGCCAGGTAGGCCGCCAGCGCCCCGAACGCCAGAACGAAGGCCAGGACGGGGGCGAGGCGGCCCTGGGTGCGCAGAACGGACAGGTCGCGGCGGCGCAGCGGCGGGCTCACCGCCCGGGCGTGCAGGGGAAGCGTCTCGGGAAGGGCGATCAGCGCGGCCAGGAACATCAGCAGGGACAGCAGGGCGAGCGCGCCGAACACCGCCCGCCAGCCGGCCACCGCGACCAGCGCCCCGCCGATCGGCGGGGCGACGACGGGCACGGCGGCCAGCGCCCACATCTGGGCGGCGAAGACGCGGACGGCGCGGCGTCCGCGCGCGAGGTCGGACACGACGGCGCGGGCGATCACGACGCCGGCCGCGCCGGTCAGCCCCTGGACGAACCGCGCGCCGATCAGGACGCCGATCGTGGGCGCCAGCGCGCACACGGCCCCGGCGACCGCGCAGACCGCGAGGCACGCCAGCAGCGGTCCTCTGCGGCCATAGCGGTCAGACAGCCGTCCCAGCGCCAGGTGGCCCGCGGCCATGCCGAGCAGGAAGGCCGAGAAGGTGAGCTGCGCGCCGACCGTGCCGGTGCGCAGCTCGGCCGCCATCGACGCCAGTCCCGGCAGGTACATGTCGCTGCCGAACGGTGCGAACAGCGCGACCAGGCCGAGCACGGTGGCCAGCTCCCGGGAGGGGCTGGTCGTGGTGGGGGCGCCGGCGATGGTGGTAGCGGACATGGCGGACTCCCTGGGGCCGTTCCCCGCGGCGCCCCCGGCCGGTCGGCTCCGGAAGAGCGCGCGACGGTGCCGTCCCTGGCCACGGTACGCCTGCCCCCCGCCCGAGCCCGGCCCCGGGCCGCCGCCGCCCTCGCCCGGACGTGCGGGGCTTCGTCGCGGCCCGGCACGTCGGGCGGTGCCGCCGCTCCGGCAGGTCAGGCGGTGGCGCGGTCCGGCGTGATGGGCGCCTGGGGTCGTCGCGTCAGGCGTCTTTGCGGCCGACGCCGCCGACCGACCAGATCGCGCGCGGGTCGAGGGTGTCCTGCCCGGCGTCCGCCCCCCAGGCCGGGATGTACACCACGCCCGGCGGGACGAGCGACAGGCCGTCGAACAGGCCCTCGACGTCGGCCTTGGTGCGCTGCTGCTCCCTGTGGGCGTGGCCGGTGACCACGCCGCGGCTCTGGTAGAGGTCGGCGAGCCCGGCGGTGGCCTCGGGCCGCAGGTCCGAGACGCTGTGGCCGATGGCCACGTACCCGCCCGGGGCGATGGCGTCGCGGAACCGGCCGACGATGTGGGCGGCCAGCTCGTCCTCGGGGATCACGTCCAGCGCGAAGAACAGCAGGATCGCGACCGGGCTCCCCAGGTCGATCAGCGACTTCAGGCGGGGATGGCCGAGGACCTGATCGGGTTCGCGCATGTCGGCCTCGATGACCGCCGTGTGCTCCTCGTCCTCCAGCAGGGCCCGGGCGTGCGTGACGACCACCGGGTCGTTGTCGACGTAGACCACGCGGGACCCCGGCGCGGCAGCCTGGGCGATCTCGTGGACGTTGCCCTGTGTGGGAAGGCCGCACCCGACATCGACGAACTGCCGGACGCCGCGCCCGGCGAGGTGGCGCACCACGCGCTCGAGGAACCGGCGCCCCTCGCGGCACATCATGGGCAGCTCTGGCGCGACGGACAGAGCCCAGCGCGCGGCTTCGCGGTCGGCCGCGAAGTTGTCCTTGCCGCCGACGAGGTAGTCATAGATGCGGGCCTGGTTGGGGATGGTCGGATCGAAGCCGAGAGGCTCGAGTTTCGGGAACCTCGTCATCACACCCCATCTCGCCGGAACCCGATGGTAGCGCCGCGGACACGACAGCGACCATCGTTCCGGGCACTACGTGGCGGAGGGGCGGCGGAGCGCGGCCGGCCGCGGCGGGGAGCGCGCACCGTCAGCGGCAGATCTCCAGGTGCCGCGCCGGGCGCGCGGTGCCGCGGGGGAGGGTGAACCCGGCCCAGACGGCCTTGCCGGGGTGGCCGGGGGCCCAGCCCCATCGGTGGCTGACGCCCGCGACGACCTGGAGCCCCCGCCCGCCCTCGGAGTCGGCGTCGGGCGGGCGGGGGGCGGGGGAGCGGTCGCTCGGGTCGGTGACGACGCAGATCAGCGACTCGCCGGTGTGGGCGAGCACGACCCGCACCGGGTGGGCGGCAGGGGCGGCGGCGCGGCTGCTGAGCCCGTGCCGCAGGGCGTTGATGACCAGCTCACCGATCACCAGTTCGGCGTCGTCGGCGAGGCCGTCCAGGCCCCATTCGCGCACCGTGGCCCGGGTGAACCGGCGAGCGGTGCGGGCCGCTTGGGGGTCGCCGCGCAGTTCGCACCGTTCGAGGCGGATCCCGTCGTCGTCCGGGGTGTCTCCCGGGGCGCCGGACGCGGCCCGCGAGTCGCCCGAGGAAAGGGCGCGGCCCAGCTCGTCGAGCCAGCCCTCCCACCTCTCGTCCCCTGTCTGAGCGGGTTTGGCGAGCTGTGTTCTGCACCCATTCATAGGGAAGCCTCAGGGGGTTTAGGGCATATCGCCGGGGGGTTTACGCCTCATGCCCATATTGCCCGGCCCGGTGTGCAGATGCAAGTACCGATGCACGTGCATCCGCACACCGGTATGCTGACTCGCGGGCGAAGGCAGCCCGTTTGGGGCGCCCATCAGGATGAAGGCCCCTTTTCAGGAACGATGTCAGATTCGTCGGCTTCGGGGATGTGTGAGCAGGGATGAACGAGATCTCCAACGGCGTGGCCGCGACCGCGCTCTCAGGGGTGCGGTGGCGCAAGAGCGTCTACAGCAACCCCAGTGGCAACTGCGTCGAGCTCGCCGAGCTCCCGGGGGGCGAGGTGGCCGTGCGCAACTCCCGCCATCCCTCCGGTCCGGCCCTGATTTACAGTCGGGGAGAAATTGCCGCCTTCATCCAGGGGGCGAAGAACGGCGAGTTCGATGACCTGGCACTTTGACCGATCCGGCGGCTACGGAGTGTCCAAAATCGTAGCCTAAGGGTGATGTTGGGGTATATCCGTATTGGCCGCCCGGGGGTATCGTGAACTTCTCTGTCACCGCGAGAAGTGAATCTGAACTGCTGCTCTTCTAAGGACTGGCCATGATCACAGCCCGAGCCGAAGGGGACGAGACCCCGCTCAATCTGATGGCTCGGGAACGGGGCAGTTCCACGGTCCTGCGCATCCTCCTGGGCTCCCAGCTCCGCCGGCTGCGCGAGAGCCGCGGCATCACCCTGGAGGCGGCCGGGCACTCCATCCGCGCCTCGCACTCCAAGATCAGCCGCATGGAGCTGGGACGGGTCAGCTTCCGCGCCCGCGACGTCGCCGACCTCCTCACCCTGTACGGAGTGAGCGACGAGCGCGAGCGTGAGGCCCTGCTCTCGCTGGTCTCGCAGGCCAACCGCCCCGGCTGGTGGCACAACTACGACGACATCCTGCCCAACTGGTTCGAGGCGTACGTCGGGCTCGAAGAGGCCGCCACCCGCATCCGCTGCTACGAGGTGCAGTTCGTCCCCGGTCTGCTCCAGACCCCCGAGTACGCCAGGGCCGTCGTCCTGCTCGGCCACCCGGACGGCGTCGAGGAGGAGGTCCAGCGGCGGGTCGACCTGCGGATGGCCCGGCAGAAGGTACTCGGCAGGGCCAACCCCCCGCACCTGTGGGCCGTCGTCGACGAGGCGGCCCTTCGCCGCCCCCTGGGCGGCGCCGAGGTCATGCGCGGCCAGATCAGGCACCTCATCGAGGCCATCGCCTCGCCGAACATCACCGTCCAGGTGATGCCCTTCAGCGCCGGCGGCCACGCGGCGGCCGGCGGCCCGTTCAGCCTCCTGCGCTTCTCCGAGCGCGACCTGCCCGACGTGGTCTACCTGGAGCAGCTCACCAGCGCCATCTACCTGGACAAGCGCGAGGACCTCGACCGCTACCAGGCCGTCATGGAACGCCTGTGCATCGACGCCGTCCCCGCCTCCGAGACCAAGAAGGCCCTCACCGCAATCCTCGCCGAGCTCTGACCCCGTCTGAGGGGTCCGAGGGTCGAGGGGCCGGCGGACCGGGTCAACGCGGCGAACGGCCACAGTGACGGCCATCGGCCGTGTCAGAAGCGGAACCGCACGATGCGGGTGGACCGCTTCATGCCCGGCAGCGCATTTAGGACGCGGTACACGCGGCGTACGTTCGCGGGCGCCTTGGCCATCAGCACCGGCGAGTCGGACATCGGCGCCTCATCGACGTATTCGAGCCGCAGGTGCCAATCGGCCGGCTCTGCCGGGTCGTTGAAGCCGCAGTGGAACTGGGTGCCGTACTTGCGCAGCACGGGATGCCATTTCGAGGTGCGCCACGCCCAGACCGACACCGTGTCGAACTGTATCTGTCCGGCGGGAAAGGCATCGACGACGCTGATCAGCAGCCGCCGGACGTCGGTCTCGGTCAGATAGGGCACCAATCCCTCGGCGATCATCAGCACCGGCCGGCCGCGGGGAATGCGTTCCAGCCAGGTCAGGTCGGTGACACCGGAGTCGATCAGGGTGTAGTGCTCGCGTGGTGGCAGGAATCGCCGCCGCAGGTCGATGACGGATCGATAGTCCAGGTCGTACCAGTCGACGGTGGCGGGCGGGTCGATCCGGTACACCCGGGCGTCGAGACCGCAGCCCAGGTGCAGCACCACGGCGTCAGGGTGGTCGGCGAGGAAGCTTCGCGCCCAGTCGTCGTGGGCCTTGGCGCGCACCACGGCGGCGAGGCCCATCTGGCTGGTGCCGAATCTGCGCTTGTCGTAGCCGGGGTCGAGGCGGCGCATCGCCTGCTCGGCGTACCGGTCACCGAGGATCGGGTCCGGTAGTCGGTTGTCCAGCGCTTTGGCCTTGAGGACGGGGCTTAGGGTCTGTTGCACTCCGACGAGCTCGGTGTCTCTCATGCAGCTACACTAGACGTATTTCACGAATTTCGTGAAGTTCGCGAAAACTTTTTGATTGTCAACGGCAGATAGGGAGCTTCGGTGACACAAGCGGATGAGAACGCCACTGCCGGCTACCAGGAACGGTTCGCGCAGATCATGGTCGAATCCGGCATGCCCCGGATGGCCGCGCGCGTGTACGCCGCACTGCTGGTCACCGACTCCGGCAAGCTGTCGGCCGCCGAACTCGCCGAGCGACTGGGCGTCGGCGCGTCAGCGATCTCGGGGGCGGTCAAGTACCTGGCGCAGGTGCGACTGGTCGAACGCGGTCGCGAACCCGGTGGCCGACACGACTTCTGCCGCATCCACGAGCACACCTGGAGCCACTACGTCAGCCAGTCCGACCCGGTGCTGGCCCGGCTACAGGAAGGCGCCGACGAGGGCATCGCGGTCCTGGGTCCCGACTCTCCCGCCGGACGGCGGCTGGAGGAGACCCGACGGTTCTTCGCGTTCGTACGCGAGGAGATCAAGCGGTCGATGGTGAAGTGGCAGCAACTCCAGGAGGCTGAACGCGAGCGCGGTCAGAGGCGCGCGCTGTGAACTCGATGGTGGCCCGAGCGTTCGCGGCCGAGCCCCTCCCAGGGATTCCGAAGGTCAGGACCGTATCCGTTGGATCTTCCATCAGTCCGGGCCCTCGTCAGGCAGCGGTGTCATCTTCAGGAGGCAGGACGGCGGCGTCCGCGTGGTGAACCTGGCCGCCGTCGCTCAGTCGTAGAAGGCATCGACCTCAACGCCAACGACCGTCCGCTGGTTCCTCGCCCCGGGGCCGGGCGGCCCCGCCCGGGGTCAGCCGTTGGTGCGCAGGGCGGCGATGAGCCAGTCGAACGCGGGGATGACCGACGGGCCGGGCTCGCGGCCGTTGAGGACGGCGAGCAGGTGCCAGTAGCGCTCGACCTGGACGTCGGCGAGCGTCCGGAGGCGGTCGCGCAACTCGGCCCGTTCCGCCGCCGGCAGGTCCGGCCCGACGACGCGTCCAGGACGTCTCCGCCCGCCGCCGTCTCCGGTGCGATCCCTCCGGCCAGGGCGTGGCCGGCCTCCTCCAGCACCCGCCGCCTCAGGTCGAAGCCGTCCTCGATCGGCGGCCCGAAGACCCCGTCCAGGACGATGCGCCGCAGCCGGGCCCGGAAGCCCTCGTCGGCGACCAGCTCGCCCAGCTCCAGCCACGCGTCGATCTGGCGGGCGTCCGGGTCGTCGGGCAACTCGGCGGGAAGCTCCCGCATCCACTCCGCGACGATCAAGGCATCCTCCCGCGGGCCGATCCCGGCGAAGATCCCCGCCACGAAATCGTCGATGACCCGCTGCCGTTCGGCGGCCGACAGCCGGGCGAGTCTGTGCGTCATCACGGTCTCCTCTGCGGTGCCGCCGCGCTCCGCGATGCCGTTCAGCACGGCGCGGCGCAGTCTCAGGGTGCGGATCTCGGCGTCGAGGGCGCGGACGTGCGCCTTGGCGACCTCGGCGACCGAAACCTGGTTCGTCAGGATCGCCTGGACGGTCTCCAGGCCGATGCCGAGGTCGCGAAGCGTCCGGACGAGGTCGAACCGGGCGACGGCCGCCGCGTCGTACAGGCGGTACCCGCCGGCCGAACGCACCGTCGGCGGCACGACGCCGATGTCCGACCAGAACCGGATGGTGTGCACCGACAGGCCGGTACGCCGCGCGATGCGGCCGACGGTGTGAAGCTCCACGCTCTCGCTCACGGCACCGACCCTGCACCCTCGCCCCACACGAAGGTCAACCGCGGCCCTCTACTATCCGCCGCCTCCGAGCGCTCATCAGAGTTGCCGCGTCCGGCCCGGGGTCCTGACCTGACCGCTCAGGTCGGCGCAGCCGACGAGTTACGCGACCGCAACCGGGAGGCCCGCGACCTGCGGCGCGGAGACTTCACCTCTTCATCGGATCCCCCGCTTGCTCCTGTCACCAGAATGGCCCTCTCTTGCTGTCGATCACCTGCCAAGGTTCAGAGCACAACGAGCGAGCAGGGAGTATGCATGAGTGCAGCGGCCTGGGATGCGGTGAAGGAGCGGGCTCGAGAGCGGCGCCGTGCTTCGGGGCTCCCCTTGCGGGCGGATTCCGAAAAAGAGGCCGCACTGGAGAAACTCGCGGCGGAGGTGCGAGCGCGCAAGCTCGCGACACCTCATGCGGAGGCTTCATGACCGGGACGGCGCTGTGTGGCGTGGCGGGCTAGAAGTCGAACTCGCCGTTTTTAGCGCCGTCGATGAAGGCGTCCCAAACGGTAGCGCTGAGGACGAAGGGGGCCTTCTCGGGCGCCTCGGTGTCCCGCAGCCCGACTCGCCCCTCGGACAGCGGAGCCACTTCCAGGCAGTTTCCTTGGTTGGATCCGCTCTTGGTCGCCTTGCGCCAGGTCGCGGTTCTCAGCTCGTCACTCAGGTCCACTGCTTCTCCGCCTCTCTGATCAGCTCGATGGACGCGTGTTCGGGTTGCGCCGTGGCGCGAAGAGCGTCGTACCTGGCGTGGATGGCCTCGACATCCTCCGGACGGTCTGTCACATGCCCATGGGTCGCGGATTCGATATAGACATTATCCGGGCTTCTTGGGAGTTGCGCGATAGCGAATCCACCCAGGAGCCCTGTCGTGACGCCCAGTGCCATAGGGATGATCTGAATTCCGATCCGCGGCGACTCTACCGCTTCCAGTAGACGCGCGAGCTGGCGCTGCATGACCTTCTTTCCGCCGATCGGGCGGTGCAAGACGCCTTCGTCCAGCAACACGCGGAACATAGGCGGTTGGGGTCGCTGGAAGATCGCCTGCCGTTCCATTCGTGCGGTTACCGCTTTGTCGACCTGTGCCACTGATATCCCAGGTTCTCCGCAGATGACGACCCTCGCGTAGTCCTCGCTCTGGAGCAGTCCCGGGATGTACAAAGGCTCCCAGCTGTGCAGGGTGTGGGCTTCCTGTTCGACTTCGAGCCAGTCGCGGAACCAGCGGGGGCTCGCGCCTCGGGTCAGTTGCGCCCAGAGGCGGACGAGCTCGCCGCCGGCGTCCACGGCGTCGTCGTAGCGCTGCATGAAGTTCTGGCTCGGGGTGCGCTCGCCGCGCTCGATGAACCCGACGAGGCTCTGGCTGAACTGGATGATCCGCGCCAGGCGGTCCTGGGTGAAGTCGCACCGCAGTCGGTGCTTGCGCATTTCGGCGCACAGAAAGGCCAGCGGCCGCTCTGTCGGATCGGGGTCGAGAGGAATGGGCATGACGGCTCCGTCGGGTGGAATGCGCTACTCCTTAAGCACGGCGAGCACAGCGGCAGTACAAAGCGTCCGGCTATGTGGCCCGTCTTTCGCTGCACAAAGTAGCCGGTCGGGAGCACGCTGTGAAGCGGTTCGAGGAGCTGGGTGGCAAGGGCGATGCCCGTCCGCTCGGCCAATTGGGCGTCCCATATAGGGGTGTCAAAAGGTCGTCCATTATGTCCAAATATAAGGAGATAAGAATGGCCGTCGGAGTGGGGGAGGGCCCGGAGTCGACCACCAGTCGCCGCCGCAGTCGGTTAGGGGTTTGTCACCGGGACGACAGCGCCGCGGGGCGATCTTCGCCGTACCTGTCAGGGGGGTGGAATGGCAGCGCGTGAGATCGGGACGGGCCGGGGTGGCAGGCATCGGGTGGGGGCTCCTGTGAACGAGGTCCAGCCCGGGCGGTGGGATCCGGCGAAGCGGGCCGCCGCCCGTCAGCTCGACCGACTGGAACCCGCCTGGACGGTCTGGTACGGGGTCGGCGCCAGGTGCTTCTACGCCGTGGCCATCTGGGAGACACCCGAGCCCCTAATCGTCCGGTCCCGCGCGGTCGACGAACTCAGCGCACTCATACGCGAGGCCGAGCGGCCTGGTCGCACCGGAGCCGCCTCATCCCCGTCACCGGGGCACCCGCCGTCCCCGCAGGCGCACCCCGCCATCCCGCCGCCTCCGCCCACTGGTCACTCCCAGTCACCAGGGCGGACCGTGAGCCTGCCGCCCTGGCCTACCGTCCTCCCGCCCGCGCCGCGTCCACCCCGAGGAGCGAACATGCCCGACAGCACGCCGGACGCCCGCGTCGTCCACTGGGAGCTGCCGCACGACCTGTCGATGGCCGGCAAGGCGCGCGGCATGGTGCGGGAGACCCTGCTGTCCTGGGGGCTCCAGGCGTTGGCGGACGACGTGGTGCTGGCGACCGGTGAGTTGCTGGCGAACGCGCTGGCCTACGGCGCGCCGTCGATAGGGCTGGCCCTGTCGGCACGCGGCGACGAGCTCCGGATCGAGGTCACCGACCATGGTTGCGGACGGCCGCGCCGGCTGGACCTGGGCGTGGAGGCCGTCCACGGCCGCGGCCTGGCCATCGTCGAGGCCCTGGCCGCCGAATGCGGCGTCACCACGCGTTCCGGCGTCGTCGGCAAGACGGTCTGGGCCCGCTGGCGCGTCCCCGCGCGGTCCGCGCCGCCGGCTCAGGACGCCGGCCGGCGCGCGGGCGGGGCGACCGGCATCGCATGCGAACCTTTCCCCTGATCGGCCCCCGGAGACCCGCATGAGGGCGCGAGCGCCGGGTGACCGCATGAGCGGCGCGCTTCGGCAGACACAGCGTCGGTAGCCGCCTCCTCGGGGATCAGGACACGGCCGAACGCGTGGCGTCGGGGGAGACGCGGGCGAGGTGGTCGTGGAGTTCGGCGTGGCGGAACTGGTAGAGGGGGCCTACGGCGCGGAGCAGGCCGGTCTTGTGCATGTCGTCCAGGAACGTCATCAGGCGCAGCGGCAGCCGGCCGGTCGCGGCCAGCAGCGGCAGGGTGAACACGGTGGCCGCCCAGGCCCGCCGTCCCCGCTGCGTCAACGTGGCGAGCATGCCGCCGACGAACAGTCCGAGGCCGAGCTCGCGCAGCCGGTCGCCCGGTTCGCCGCCCATCTGCCGCAACACCCAGCCGGCGCCGAGGGCCAGCGCCGTGCCGATGAGCAGCCCGGTGAGAAGCCGCATGCCGGTCAGCGCCCGGTTGGCCCGCCATACCGCCATCGGGGTGAGGGCGCTGGTGAATCGAGGCGGCCGCTCCTCGTCCGGCTCCGCCGGTCGCGGGGCCGCGATCGTCAGCCAGAGGCCGGCCGTGGTCATCACCGCCATGCCGACCCCCTGCCAGAATCCGTAGACCGCCCCGGTGACGACCCCCATCGGCAGGCCCAGGCCGGGAATGGACAGCATGGTGAGCCGGAAGGGCCCGCTCTGCTCGCGTACCAGGCGGGCGAGGTGGTTCGGCAGCGCCGGGCGGGAGAAGGCGGGCGTGTCCGAGGCCATCGACGCCGTACCTAGGCCGTAGGCGAACCACAGGGCCAGGCCCAGCGGGGCGCGGCCGGCCGCGATCGGCGGCAGCGCGGCGGGCAGGCCGTACAGGATGCCGGTCCAGGAGACGGCCCATCCCCGGACGCGCCATGACGGCCGCCGCCCCGGCGGGGCGGCCGCCTGCCGCGCGATGCGCCACCAGGCCACTTCACGCGTGCCGTGGGCCGTCGACAGCCGGGCCAGGGCCGACAGCCATCCGCGTACGCGGACAGGGTCCCAAGTGTGGCGCGGACGGAAGGGGTCGTTGGCGGACGGCCGGGCGGGTGGCCGGTCGAGCAGGGCGGGGATGAGCTCGTCGAGCAGGTGCGCGCGCAGCGCGGCGTCGTCGCCCGCGTAGACGGTCGCCAGGGGTGTGGGATCGGCGCCCCGCTCGATGTAGACGGTGCGCACGAGCCACAGCCCGAGCGCGGTCCTGGTCGCCGCGGCGAGCGCGGGCGCCTCGCCGTTCTCCATCGCGCGCAGCGTCCGGTCCCAGGCCGGGGTGCGGTCCGGTGGCAGGTCGTCGGTCAGGTAACCGATCGCGACCTTGGGGTCGAGCGCCTTGGGGGCGATGACCGCGGCGCCCTTCAGCACCCGGCCGGACTTCTTGACGGCCTCGCCGTACTCGTCGGTCCGGGAGGTGAGGATCACCTGGTCGCGCTCTGCCAGCGTTCTATTCAGGGCGGCGATCACCCGGGGCCGGGCCGGCTCGGGCAGTTCGTCCAGGCCGTCCAGGACCGGCAGGACGTGGCCGCGCCGCACCAGCAGGTCGGCGCCGTCCGCGCCCTTTCCCCGTCCCCGCGACACCCCGTAGTCCGTGCGCAGCCGCTCGGCCAGCCAGTCGTGCAGGCGCGGGTGGACCTCGACGTCCCAGTCGGCGAGCGACACCGGCACCGGTACCGGCTCCTCGGAGGTGCGGGTCTCGATGAGCAGCAGCAGAAGCCGGACGGCCAGCGTGGTCTTCCCCGTGCCCGCGCCGCCGGTGATCACCAGGCGACGCCGGCGCAGGGCGCGGAACGTCGCCACGAGCCACTCGTCGTCGGCCGCGTCGCCGGAGATGTCGCCGTCGGCGACCAGCCGGGCGTGGTCCATCGTCGTGGTGCGCCGGGTCAGGTGCCAGGGGACCGGGATGGCCGGCGCCCCCTGCGCGCGGATCGCCCGCTCCTCGGCCCACCGGTCGTGCACCAGCTCCGCGAGCACCCGCTTGGCCTCGGCGACGTCCTCGGGCGGCCCGGCCGCCCACGCCCGCCTGAGCCACAGGACCAGCGGCACCACGAGCGCGACCGTCGTGAGCAGCACGCCGGCCGCGTCCCCGAGGTGCAGTTTCTCGCCGAGGTCGAGCCTGACCAGGACCATGACGACGACCGTGCCGAGCCCGAGCAGGGACAGGCAGGCCGCGGCGGTGACCATGAGGCGACGGCGAGAGCGGGACATGAGCGGATACTGACAAATCTGGTCGGCCGCCGTCAGGGTGATCGCGAATTCCGTGACCGGTCGGAGACGCGCCCGGCCGGTGCTGCCGGTGCTGCCAGTGCTGTGACCGCGAAACGATCGCGGCTTGGCGCCGTGGTAGGCGCCGGCTTCGCCGTACCACGACCCGCCGACCCGGCGCCGATCACTACAGCACCTGGCGAAGGTGGA
>NZ_JBEXGS010000020.1:0-154370 GCF_040607455.1 Sphaerisporangium sp. NPDC005289 | reverse complement strand
GGAGAGCCGCACCCGGTGGACGTGGTCGGTCACCGCACTGGCGGTACCTGGCGAAGGTGGAGAGCCGCACCCGGTGGACGTGGTCGGTCACCGCACTGGCGGTACCTGGCGAAGGTGGAGAGCCGCACCCGGTGGACGTGGTCGGTCACCGCACCGGCGGCGCTGGGATGGGTCAGGAGGGCGGTGCCGGCGGGGTGGGGGTGACGGGGAGCCCTTCGGCGCGGGCCAGGTCTGCGAAGCGGACGGCGTTGCGGACGGCGGCGCCGCCGGGGTCGTTGTTGAAGTACACGTAGACGTCGTCCCCGGAGGTCCACCGCTCGCCCAGCCGGTGCAGCCACGACCGCAGCGACGCATCGCCGTAGGAGGGCCAGGGGTGGGCGCGGCCCTGGTGGAGCCGCAGGTAGCCCCACCCGGCGGTGCGCCACAGCGGGGTCACCGGGCGGCCCAGGACGTCGGCCCAGCACAGGGCGGCGTCGTGGGCGGTCAGCACCTCGCGCACCGCGCCGGTCCACCAGGAGTCGTGGCGCGGCTCGACGGCCACGCGCACATGGCGCGGGAAGCGGGCCAGGCAGGCGTCGAGCCGCTCGGGGTCGGCCTTGAGGTTAGGCGGGAGCTGGACCAGGACGGGGCCGAGCTTGGGGCCGAGGCCCTCGGCGGCGTCCATCAGCCGCTGGACCGGCTCCTCGGGGTCCTTCAGCCGTTTGATGTGGGTGAGGAACCGGCTGGCCTTGACCGCCATCACGAACCCGTCCGGGGTGCGGTCGCGCCAGCTCTCGAACGTCTCGCGCGCTGGCAGCCGGTAGAAGGCGTTGTTGTTCTCGACCGTGCCGAAGCATTCGGCGTACCGCTCCAGCCACACCCGCTGCGGCAGCCCGGCGGGGTACAGCACGTCGCGCCAGTGCTTGTACTGCCACCCCGAGGTCCCCACCAGCAGCATCAGACCCTCCGCTTCACCGCCTCCGCTTCGCTCCTCGTCCTTCCCCGACCGCCCGGACCCATGTGACCCCCCGAATGGTCACTCCTCTTCGGCGCGTCTCATCTCGGCCCGGCCATCTCGCGAATCGCCGTACGGCCGGGTCTTCTTCGTGACCGTCGTCAGATCGTGGCGAAGGTGTCCAGGAGGGCGGCGGCGGTCTCGGTGTCGGTGGTGAGGGGGCGGTCCTCGTCGCGGGGGTCGAGGCGTGCGGCGGCGAGGGTGTACGCGGCGCCGGCGGGGGTGGCGGCGATGGCGGGGCCGAGGCCGCTCTGGCGCAGCGCCCGGACGGCCGCCACCAGTTCGCAGGCCAGCACCAGGCGGTAGGACGAGGCGGCCCGCAGCGTCTGCCGGGCCGACTGGGAGGCGAAGGCGGCGTGGTCCTCGACGCCACGGGACAGCACGGCGTGGCCCAGCGCCGCCGGCAGGGCCGCGTTGCGCAACTCGGCCAGCGCGGAGCTCGCGGTGTACTCAAGGATCATCACGCCCGAGCTTCCGGCCGCGGCGTCGGCGAGGAAGGGGCGCAGGCCGGTGAACGCGGGCTCGACCAGCGTGGCCAGCCGGGCGGTGGACAGGTGCGCCGTGTGCAGGAGCGCGACCCGCAGATGGTCCAGGGCGAGGCCGAGGGGCGCCTGGTGGAAGCCGCCGTGGTGGTGGACGGTGCCGTCGGCCGCGGAGATCAGCGGGTTCTCGGCCGCGGCGTTGATCTCGACGCCGAGGACGCGCTCGAGCGCGGCCACGGCCTCGACGGCCGGTCCGTGCACCTGCGGCAGGCAGCGGTACCCGAACGGATCCTGGATCCGCGCCGCCGGTGCCGGTGCCGGTGCCGTAAACGCTGCGCTTTCGCCTGGTCCGGTCGGCGGTGCGGGGGAGGAGGGCGAGGGCGTCGCGTCATCGCTTCGTCCGGTGGGCGGGGACGGCGCTCCTTCGCCTGGTCCGGTCGGCGGTGCGGGGGAGGAGGGCGGGGGCGGCGCGGCTTCGTCTTGTCCGGTGCGCGGGGTCCGGGAGGGCGCGTTTTCGCGAGCTGGAGGGGGCGCCGGGGTGAGGAGGCGGCGCATCGCGGCGGCCACCTCGACGGAGCCGGGGTGCGGGCGGGCGGCGTGCACGCGCTCGTCGTACGGCTCGGTGTTGCCGTCCACCGCGAGCAGGGACAGGGCGGCGACGACCTGGGTGGCGCGGAGCAGCGGCGCGACGTCCGCCCAGGCGAGCGTCGCCTGCCCGATGGTCAGCGCGCTGCTGCTGCAGAAGGCGAGCGCGTCGCCGGCCGCCAGGGCGATCGGTGCGGGGGACTCGCCCCGCCCGCCGCCGCTCCAGGGACGCTCGCCGATCAGGGTGAGGCCGGTCTCGGCCAGGGCGGTCAGGTCGCCGGTGCCGATGGCGCCGATCTCGTGGACCTGCGGCAGATGCCCGGAGTTCAGGGCGGCGCCCAGCGCCTCGGCGAAGGCGGGACGCAGCCCGGCTCCGCCGGCCATGATCTGGTTCGCCCGGACGGCCATCATCGCGCGTGCCTGTTCGGCCGGTACGAGGGCGCCGGCGCCGCCCGCGTGGCTGCGCAGCAGGCGCAACCCGTGCGCGTCCCCCTCGGCCGCCGCGACCTGCTGGGTGCGGTTCGCGCCCACGCCTGTGGTCCGCCCATAGACGGGCCGGCGGCGCGCGATCTCTCCGGCCGCCTCGAAGGCCGCCGTGGCCCGCTCCAGGCCGTCCGCGGCCAGGTGGACCGGCGCGCCGTCACGCGCGATGCGCGCGATGTCCGCCGGGCCGGTCCGGGAGCCGCCCAGGGTGATCGTCCGTAATGTCATATATGAGCCCTCGAGACCCACATTACTGGCCCTTTCCGGACCAGAGGACGATCAGAAGGCGATGGGCGATGGGCGATGGGCGACGGGCGACGGGTGGCGGCTGGACGGTCATGCTCGCTCACCGGCGCCGGCACCGGGCGGCGGTCCCCCGGAGGCCGGCTCCCGCGGTAGGTCGTCGTCGGTCGTTCGGTCAGCCCCCGACCGGGAGGCGCTCACCTAGATGATCACTGTCAGTCGTCGTCGGAGTCATCTGCCCCGTCGGCCCCGGTGACGTCGTCGTCCTGCGTGTCGGCCAGTACGGTGCCGGAGGTGGCGTCGACGGTGATGTCGTGCTCGGTTCCGCCGGTGGCGGCGATGTCGAACTCCCACACCTGTTTGCCGTTCTCGGCGTCCAGTTCGGCGGAGGTGACCGTGCCGCCGGGTACCTTCGCCAGGGCGGTCTTCTCGGCCTGTTCCCGCGACACGGCCGGCGCGGACGCGGAGGGCGAGGGGGAGAAGGCGTCTTGCTGGGCGGCGTAGGCCACTCCGCCGGCGGTGAGCGTGGCCGCCGTGGCCAGACCGGCGATGATCACTGACTTGCGCATTCGAGCCTCCGGTGCGATCGGGGGTTTCCCACAACACCTGCGAGGCTGCCGGAGCGAGGGATAGCGCGGCGTCTGCGGAACACTAACGCCGGGTTAACGCGGCGGAGGGCCGAGTGCGACGGTGACGGCGGCGCCACCTCCGGGCGCCGGGCCGAGCGTCATGGATCCGCCGGAGCGGCCGGCGGCCCGCCGGACGATGTCCAGCCCGAGACCGGTCGACCTCCCGCCGCTGACCCCGCGCCCGGACGGCTCGCGGGGCGCGAACCCCGGACCCGCGTCGGACACCTCCAGCAAGGCACCGCCCTCCGGCCGGGGACGCAGGCGGACGGCGAAGGCCGTCCCCTCCGGCGTGTGGGCGAAAACGTTCTCCAGCAGGGCGTCGACGCAGACCGCCAGGGCCTCCTCGGGCAGCCCGACGCGGAGCGGAGGCCCGGCCACGTCGCGGTCGACGCGGCGTCCCTGTTCGCGGGCCAGCATTGACCAGTGATGCAGCCGCCCGGCGATGACCTCGGCGGCGTCGCAGGAGCCCGACGCCTCGTGCCGGGAGCGGCGGGCCTCCTGGATGACCCGCGTGACCATGCGCTCCACCCCTTCGACCGCGGCGGCCACCCGGGTGGCCTGCTCGCCGGCGGGCAGCCCTTCCACCTCGACCCGCAGGACGGTCAGCGGCGTGCGGAGCTGGTGTGACAGGTCGGCCACGGCTTCGCGCTCCTGTGCCAGCAGCTCGCGGATCCGCCCGGCGAGGTGGTTCAGCGCGGCCGTGACGTCGCGGATCTCCGTGGGCCCCTGCGCCACCGCCCGTGCCGTCAGGTCGCCGGTGGCCAGGCGGTGGGAGACGCCGGCGAGCCCGGCGATGGGGCGGATCAGCGAGCGGGCCAGCCGGTCGGCCACGGCCAGGCTGATGAGGAGCAGCCCGAGCCCGAGCAGCCCGAGGATCAGCCAGGCGCGGGCCACGCCGCGCGTCAGCTCGGCGTCGGGGACGAAGGTGCGCACGACGGCCGTGCCACCGGGGCGTCCCTGCACCGCGACGACGATCTCCCGGCCGCCGGCGGCCTCGGCGGTGAGGCTGCGGCCGGTGAAGGCGAGCCGGACCGCCTCGGACGGGGCGGCCGGCGCGCCGAGGACGGCGCCGCCGGGCAGGAAGAGGGCGACGGGCGAGCCGCCGCCGCTGTTGGCCTGCTCGACGGCCAGGGCCACGGTGTCCTCGCCGCCGGCCGACACCACGGGCACGAGCGACTGCGCGCGCACCAGCGCGTCGGCGGTGGCCCTGTCGGCGGCCAGTTGCATGGCCAGCAGGGCCAGCGGCACCAGGAAGGCGACCAACGCCAGGGAGACCGTCGAGGCCACGAGCGCGAGCAGGCGCCGCCTCACGGCCTCACCGCTCCGGGTCCACGATCTTGATGCCGACGCCGCGGACCACCCGCACGTACCGTGGCTCCTGCGCCGACTCGCCCAGCTTGTTGCGCAGCCACGAAAGGTGGACGTCCACCGTCTTGTCGGCGCCGCCGTAGGGCACCTGCCACACCTCGGTGAGCAACTCCCGTTTGCTGACCACCTCCCCGGGGCGGGCGGCGAGGTAGCACAGCAGGTCGAACTCCTTCGGCCGCAGGTCCAGCACCCGGCCGTCCACGCTGGCCTCGCGGCTGCGCGGGTCGACGCGCAGCGCGCCGACGGTGAGCGGCCGCCCGGCCTCCTCCTCGTCGCCTCGCAGACGGCGCAGCACCGCGCGGATGCGCGCGTCGAGCTGGATCGCGCCGAAGGGCTTGACGAGGTAGTCGTCGGCTCCGGCGTCCAGGACCCTGGCGATCTCGTGCTCGTCGTCGCGCGCCGTGGCGACGATGAGCGGGACCGGGCTGACCGCGCGGAGCATGCGGACGACCTCGTAGCCGTCCACGTCCGGCAGGCCCAGGTCGAGGATCACCAGGTCGGGGCGCTCGTCGACGGCCATGCGCAGGCCGGACATCCCCGAGTCGGCCGAGCTCATGGCGTGGCCGCGTTCGGTGAGCGCGCGCATGAGCGCGGATCGCACCGCGGCGTCGTCCTCGATCAGCAGCAGTTGCGCCACGATCACACGCTACAGCCGCCGCCGGCGCCCTCCGCCCCGTCGAGGGACCGGCGGTGGGGTCGCCGGGGTGGGGGTGGGCTGGCAGGCTGGGAGCATGAACCGCCGACCGCTGCTCGCCGTGCTCGGATGGGTGGTCGTGGCCGGTCTGACCACGGTCATCAGCACCTGGGCCGTCTCGCTGCTCGGGGAGGGCCTGTCCGACCGGGTCGTGTCGCCGGTGAGCCGCGCCGACGTGGCGCGCGCTCTGGCCACCGCCACCGCCGCCCCGCGCTGGTCCGCGACGCCCGGCGGCACCCCGCCGGCCAGGGCCCGCGCGTTCACCACCGACGGAGGCTCCGTCGTGGCGGCCTGCGACGGCGGCCGGGCGGTACTGCTCTCGTGGAGCCCGGCCCAGGGGTACGCCGTGGACGACGTGACCGCCGGCCCCGCTGCCACCGCCTCGCTGGAGTTCGAGTCGGACACCCGGACGGTGAAGGTGAGCGTCGCCTGTAAGGGGGACATCCCTGAGATGTCGGTCACCCAGGAGCGAGAAAGCGACTGAGCTTTACCGGAACGCACTGAGCCTTCAGGGACGCACTGAGTCTTCCCGGGGGGCGCGAAGGTCTTCCCGGGCGAACCAAGCCTCCCCTGGGGCGAACCAAGCCTTTCCCGGGGCGAACCAAGCCTTTCCAGGGCGGACTGGGCCTTCGCCGGGCAAGCCGGCGGAGTGCGTCGTCCTCGGCCGTTTCGAGCCCTACGGTCTGTGCAGGGCGAGATCGGGCTGCCGTGGCGGTGGTCTTCGCCTCTTGACATAGGAACATGCATCGGCGATCGTGCATGAAAGTTTGCATTCGGCGGCGCGTGCGCACAGGTGTGCGACGCGGGCCGAGACAGGACAAAGGACTGGACGCGCGACGGGCGGCCGGCGGCGGGCGCAGGGAGGCGTGAATGAGCGGGACCCCGAGTGCGGCTGCTCCGGAGACGGTCGATCCGGTGATGTCGGCTGCTCCGGGGGCCGCGGCGGTGGGCGCCGAAGATGCTTCGCGGGTGGCCGCGCGGCTGCAGGAGCTCGTCGAGGGACACCGGCTGTCGCCCTCTCAGCGGCGGATCGCCCGTCACCTCATGGAACGCCCGCACGAGGCGGTGTTCCTCACCGGCAACGACATCGCCGAGGCGGTCGGCATCAGCCAGCCGTCGGTCACCCGCTTCGCCTTCGCCCTCGGCTTCGCCGGCCTTCCCGAGTTCCGCGACCACCTGCGGGCCGCGCTGCGCGACGGCCAGGACGTCCCGGCCGCGCCCGCCGCGCTGAACCCGGTGCAGGCCATGGTCGAGTCGGAGCTGCGCAACCTGGAGCAGTTGCGCGACGGCCTCGCCGACACCACCCGCCTCATCGAGGTGGCGGGTGCGCTGGCGGCCTCCCGGCCGCTCCCCGTGCTCGGGTTGCGGGTGTCGGCGCCGCTGGCGCACCTGTTCGGCTACCTGGCCTCCAAGGCGCACCCCGACGTCCGGGTCATCGATGCCCCCGGGTCCACCATGGAGGACCGGCTGAGCCGCGCGGCGGACGCCGGGGCCGCGTGGGTGCTCGCCTTCGGCCTGCCCCGTTACCCGCGTGAGCTGCGCGACGGGCTCGTGTGGGCCAGGCGGGCAGGGCTGCGGGTGGCACTGGTGACCGACCACGCCGTGGGCCCGCTGGCCGAGCACGCGGACGCGGTGCTGGCCGCGCCGGTGAGCTCGCGGTTCGCCTTCGACTCGCAGGCCGCGCCGAGCGTGCTGTGCGCCGCTCTGGTCCACGCGATGCTCGGGGCGCTCCCGACGCCGGAACAGTCGTCGATCGAGGAGTTCGAGAACAGCGCCGCCGAGCGCCGCCTCTTCTTACCCGGCTGACCGCACGCCCCGGCCGTTCCGCACCAGGCTGACCGCAGGCCCCGGCCGTCCCGCACCAGCCGGACCGCGCGCCGCTGGGACGGCCCGGGCGGCGTCGCCGGCGAGGACACGGGGGTCGCCCCGGCTGACGCGACCGCCGGACCTGCACAGACGAGACCGCGGACCCGGCGGCGCGGCCCCCGGAAGGGCCAGGGACGGCCGCGAGGTCCCACAGGGATGACGAGAACGACCAGCACGACCAAGACCAACAGGACGACCAGGACGACCAGGACGACCAGGACGACCAGGGAACATCGAGGATGACGATCCAGCGAGGAGATGAGCGGCGATGAGCGAGCAGGCGAGGCGGGTGATCCGCTCCCCACGTGGCACCGAGCTGTCCTGCCAGGGATGGCAGCAGGAAGCCGCGTACCGGATGCTGCACAACAACCTGGACCCCGAGGTCGCCGAGCACCCCGACGAACTGGTCGTGTACGGCGGCACGGGCAAGGCGGCCCGCGACTGGCGGTCCTTCGACGCCATCGCGCGCACCCTCCAGGGCCTCAAGCAGGACGAGACGCTGCTCATCCAGTCGGGCCGTCCGGTCGGCGTCATGCGCACCCACGAGTGGGCGCCGCGCGTGCTGCTGGCCAACTCCAACCTCGTCGGCGACTGGGCGACCTGGGAGGAGTTCCGCCGGCTGGAGGCGCTCGGCCTGACCATGTACGGCCAGATGACGGCCGGGTCGTGGATCTACATCGGCACGCAGGGCATCCTGCAGGGCACCTACGAGACCTTCGCCGCCGTGGCCGCCAAGCGGTTCGGCGGCACCCTCGCCGGGACGGTGACGCTCACCGCCGGGCTCGGCGGGATGGGCGGCGCCCAGCCGCTGGCGGTCACGATGAACGACGGCGTCGCCATCTGCGTCGACTGCGACCCCTCGCGCATCGCCCGGCGCATCGAGCACCGCTACCTCGACGTCCAGGCCGGCGACCTGGCGGAGGCGGTGCGCCTGGCCACCGAGGCCCGCGACGCCCGCCGTCCGCTGTCCATCGGCCTGCTCGGCAACGCCGCCGAGGTGCTGCCCGAGATGCTCGCCATGGGCGCCCCGATCGACATCGTCACCGACCAGACCTCCGCGCACGACCCGCTGGCCTACCTGCCGGTCGGCGTGGCGTTCGAGGACATGCGCGAGCAGGCGGCCAAGGACCCGGCCGCCTTCACCCTGCGCGCCCGCGAGTCGATGGCCAGGCACGTCGAGGCCATGGTCGGGTTCATGGACAGCGGCGCGGAGGTGTTCGACTACGGCAACTCCATTCGCGGCGAGGCCAAGCTGGCCGGGTACACCCGCGCGTTCGACTTCCCCGGCTTCGTGCCCGCCTACATCCGGCCGCTGTTCTGTGAGGGCAAGGGCCCGTTCCGCTGGGCGGCGCTGTCGGGCGACCCGCGCGACATCGCGGCCACCGACCGGGCGATCCTGGAGCTGTTCCCGGAGAACGAGTCGCTGGCCCGCTGGATCAAGCTGGCCGGTGAGCGGGTCGCGTTCCAGGGGCTGCCGGCCCGCATCTGCTGGCTCGGCTACGGCGAGCGCGACAAGGCGGGCCTGCGGTTCAACGAGATGGTCGCCTCCGGCGAGCTGCGGGCCCCCGTCGTCATCGGCCGCGACCACCTGGACGCCGGGTCGGTCGCCTCGCCGTACCGGGAGACCGAGGGCATGCTCGACGGCTCCGACGCGATCGCCGACTGGCCGCTGCTCAACGCCATGGTCAACGTCGCCTCCGGCGCGTCCTGGGTGTCCATCCACCACGGGGGCGGCGTCGGCATCGGCCGCTCCATCCACGCCGGGCAGGTCGCCGTCGCCGACGGCACCCCTCTCGCCGCCCAGAAGCTGGAGCGGGTCCTCACCAACGACCCCGGCATGGGCGTCATCCGCCACGTGGACGCCGGATACGACCGCGCCGCCGAGGTCGCGGCGGAGCGCGGGGTCGCCGTCCCCATGGCGTCCGGGGAGTCCCGGTGATCGCATCCGGCGCCGCCGGACTCCGCCCCGGCTTCGAGCGGATGTGGGGCGACCTGGCCGCCATCGGAGACGAAGGGGATCGCGGCTACCGGCGGTTCGCCTGGACGCCGGTGGACCTCGCGCTGCGCGACTGGTTCCGCGCGCAGGCCGAGGCCAGGGACATGACCTGGGAACGCGACCGCAACGGCAACGAGTGGGCCTGGTGGGGCACCCCCGGCCCGGGGGCGGTGGTCACCGGCAGCCACCTGGACAGCGTCCCGGGCGGCGGGGCCTTCGACGGGCCGCTCGGCGTGGTGTCGGCCTTCCTCGCCGTGGACCTGCTGCGCGAGCGGGGCGACGCTCCGGAGCGCCCCGTCGCCGTCGTCAACTTCGCCGACGAGGAGGGCGCCCGCTTCGGCGTCGCGTGCGTCGGCAGCCGCCTGATGACCGGCATCCTCGACCCCGGCGACGCGCGCGCCCTGCGCGACGCCGACGGGGTGACGCTCGCGGAGGCCATGCGGGCCGCCGGAGCCGACCCCGGCGCGATCGGCCGCGACGAGCAGGCCCTCGGCCGCATCGGCGCCTTCGTGGAGCTGCACATCGAGCAGGGACGCGGGCTGGTCGACCTCGACGCCCCGATCGGCGTGGCCGCCGCGATCTGGCCGCACGGACGGTGGCGCTGCACCTTCCACGGCCGGGCCGACCACGCGGGGACGACCCGGCTGGCCGACCGGCACGACCCCGTGCCGCCGTTCGCCTCGACCGTCCTGGCCGCGCGGGAGGCGGCGGGGCGGCTGGGCGCCCTGGCGACGTTCGGCAAGGTCAGGGTCGATCCCAACGGCACCAACGCGATCGCCTCCCGGGTCGACGCCTGGCTCGACGCCCGCGCCCCGGAGGCCGGCACAGTGCGCAAGCTGGTCGAGGAGGTCACCGGGGCGGCGCGGGACGCCGCCGCCGTGCACGGCGTGCGGGTGGAGGTGGCGCAGGAGTCCTGGACCCCGGTCGTGGAGTTCCCCGGCGGGCTGCGCGACCGGCTCTCGGCCGCCCTCGGCGGCGTCCCCGCCCTGCCCACGGGGGCAGGCCACGACGCGGGCATCCTGTCGGCGCTGGTGCCCGCCGCGATGCTGTTCGTCCGCAATCCGACCGGCGTCAGCCACAGCCCCGCCGAGCACGCCACCACCGACGACTGCCTGGCCGGCGTCCGCGCCCTGGCCACCGCCCTCGCGGACCTGGCATGCCGATGAGCGTCTCCCCCCGCACGCGTACGGCCCGTGAGAGCGCCCCGGCCCAGGGCGGCGCCTCGGCCCTTGACGGCGCCCGCGTCCGGGGCGGCGCCTTCGCCCGGGAGGGCAGCCGATGAGCGTCTTCTACGCCGACCACGCCTGGCTCGGCGGGGACGCCACGGTCGCCGGCGTGGTCATCGAGGTGCAGGGGGAGCACGTCACGCGCGTACTGCCCGGACAGGACGGGCCGCCGCCCGGCGCCGAGCACCTGCGCGGCGTCACCGTCCCCGGCCTGGCCAACGCCCACTCGCACGCCTTCCACCGGGCGCTGCGCGGGCACACCCAGCGCGAGCGCGGCACGTTCTGGACCTGGCGCGAGCAGATGTACCGGGCCGCCGCCCGCCTCACCCCTGACGGCTACCACGCCCTGGCCAGGGCCGTCTACGCCGAGATGGCGCTGGCCGGGGTCACCTGTGTCGGCGAGTTCCACTACGTCCACCACGACACCGGGGGACGGCCCTACGCCTCGCCCAACGCGATGGGCGAGGCGCTGATCGCCGCGGCCGCCGACGCGGGCATCCGGATCACGCTGCTGGACGCGTGCTACCTGCGCGGCGGCTTCGGGATGCCGCTCGAAGGGCCGCAGCTCCGCTTCGACGACGGCGACGCCGCCGCCTGGGCGCGGCGCGTCTCGTCCCTTCCGTCCGGGCCGCACGTTCGCATCGGCGCCGCCGTCCATTCGGTGCGGGCCGTGCCGCCCGAGGAGATTCGGGTCGTGGCGGCCTGGGCGCGCGAGCGGGGCGCGCCGCTGCACTTCCACCTGTCGGAGCAGGTCGCCGAGAACGAGGCGTGCATGTCGGCCTATGGCCGCACCCCGGCGGAACTGCTCGACGAGAACGGCGCCCTCGGCCCGCTGTCCACGGCGGTGCACGCCACCCACCTGACCACCGCCGACGTCGAACGGCTCGGAGCGTCCGGCACAGGGGTGTGCATGTGCCCGACCACCGAACGCGACCTGGCCGACGGCATCGGCCCGGCCCGCGCCCTGGCGGAAGCCGGGGCGCCGCTCTCGCTGGGCAGCGACAGCAACGCGGTGGTGGACCTGCTGGAGGAGGCGCGCGGCGTCGAGCTGGACGAGCGCCTGGCCACCCGGCGCCGGGGCCACTGGCGCGCCGCCGACCTGCTGGACGCCGCCACCCGAGGCGGGCACGCCTCGCTCGGCTGGCCGCAGGCGGGCCGAATCGAGGCGGGAGCCCCGGCCGACTTCGTCACGATCGCCCTGGACACCGTGCGGACGGCCGGCTGGTCACCGGACGGCCTCGTCGAGACGGTCGTGTTCGCCGCCACGGCGGCCGACGTCCGCGACGTCGTCGTCGCCGGCCGCCGCGTCGTCACCGACGGCCGCCACCTGACCGTCACCGACGTCCCCGCCGCCCTCTCCTCGGCCATCGCCGCTCGGATCTGACGCCCGGCACGACCTGGTCGTATCGCGCTCGGGGTCATCCCCCGATCGGCGTCCTGGACGCCGCGGGCCGGTCGGGCCGCGCAGGGATGCAGCGGATCGGGGGAGGGGGGCGTTCTTAGGACATGAACGATCAGACGGTCGCTCGCGCGGCCCCGCCGCCCGGGGCCGACACCGCGCTGGCGGCCCTGTACGGTGAGCACCGGCTCGCCCTGGTGCGCCTGGCCATGTTGCTCGTCGGCGACCGGGAGAGCGCCGAGGACATCGTGCAGGACGTCTTCTCCCGTCTGCACGCCAAACGCCGGGAGACCTTCACCCTGGCGTACGTCCGCGTCTGCGTGCTGAACGCTTCCCGCTCGGTTCTGCGAAGGCGCCGCGTGGCCTTCAAGGCGCCGCTGGGACGGACGGCGGACGTGGTGGACTCCGCGGAGACGGCCGCGCTGCTCGGCGAGTCGCGTCAGGAGATGCTGACCGCCCTGAGCCGGCTGCCCAGGCGGCAGCGCGAGGTCCTCATCCTGCGCTACTACCTCGACCTGTCCGACGCCGACATCGCTCAGGTGACGAGGGTCAGGGCGAGCACCGTGCGGTCCAACGTCTCAAGGGCCCTGGATCGCCTTGAGCGCGAACTGGGAGGAAAGGCATGACCGGCATCGAGGACCGGCTCAGAGACGCGCTGACCGCCAAGGCCGAGACCGTGCGGGACGACGGGGAGTTCCACCTCCTGCCTGCGGCGCTCGGCCGGGAGCGCCGGTGGCGGGCGCCGGTGGCGATGGCGGCCGCGATGGCGGCCGTGGCGGTGGGCACCATCGTGGGGACGCGTACGGTGGCGGTCGCGCCGCCCGCTCCCGCGGCGCGGCAGGCGAGTCCGGCCCCCTACGCCGGTCCTCTGGCGCCGCCGATCAAGCAGGTGTGGCCGCGCGCGGTGCACGAGATCCCGGTCAAGGGGGCGGGCGACCTGGAGTTCATGCCGGAGGCGTTCGTCAGCGACCGGGTGGTGGTGGGACGGGGGCTCATCCGGAGCCGGCTGGACGGGATTTGGTCCTACGACGTGGGCACGCGCGCGTTCACCCGCATAGCGCCGTTCAGGGGCCGCGCCGTGATGGACTCCGCCCCGGTCTACGGCGACGGGTACGTGGCATGGCCGGCGCTCAACGAGCGCATGACCGAGGTCTGGGCGGTGCCGGTCACCGGCGGCGTGCCGCGCAGGATCGCCTCCGTCCCGGCCGCGATGACCAGTGAAGCCTCCTACGAGGGGATCGACCTCGCCATCGCCGACGGCATGGCCGTCTGGTCGCCGTCCGACGGCGGCGTCTACCGGGTTCCGCTGAAGGGCGGGCGGGCTTCCCTGGTCAGCGGTACGGCAGGGTACTACCTGGTCGAGTGGCCCTGGGCCGGACGGCCTGCGAAGAAGACCATGACCGACGCCATCCCCCGTCCCATGGAGCACCTGAAGAACGTCGTGACCGGCGCGCTGAGCGACGCGGCCGCTCCCGCCGGGCGATCGGCGTGGCAGGACTGCGGGGTGAGCTGGTGCTTCAACGGCGCCGAGGCGTGGCGGCGCGACGGAACCGGCCTGCGCGCGCTGCCGGGAATTGCCCGCGGAGTCCTGTACTCGGGCCGCTTCGTCCTGCTCTCCCAGAAGGACCGCGACGGCAGGCGCGCGAACGCCGTGTACGACATCGCCACGGGACGCGCCGGCCTGCTGTTCCTCACTCCGGCCCGCCCAGGCGACAAGGCGTATCCCACTCTCTATCTGCAAGAAGGCGTGATGCGCTACAGAACCGGGCGAGGCACGCAAGTCGTGGTCGACCTGACCGCCGCCGGGCGATGACCTCCCGGTCTCACAGCGAGACTGGCGAGGCCGGGAGCGGGTGGGCGGAGGGCGCCGTCTCGGGTGCGGAGGGCGCACAGGGGCTGTCTACAGTGGTGGACCCAAGTGGTGGACCGAGGTCGCCCGGCCGGTGGTGGACCGGCGGGTCCGGGTGTCCACGCCGACGGGGGCGGGCACCGGGATACGCCGGTCCACCGGGAGACGAGCGCGAGATGGATGCCGGCGGCGGTTCGTGCCGCGGGGCGGAGGCGGGGGCGGGGATGAGCGGTCTTGTGGTCGACGGTATCGGGTCGCTGGTGACCAATGACCCGGAGCTGGGGCATGGGCCGCTGGGCGTGGTGGAGGACGCGGCGATCGTCGTCCAGGACGGGCGGGTGGCGTGGGCCGGTCCGCGGACGCGCATCCCCGAGGGCGCGGGGGGCGAGCGGTACGACGCGGGCGGCCGGGCGGTCATCCCCGGGTTCGTGGACAGCCACGCCCACCTGGTGTTCGCCGGGGACCGCACCGCCGAGTTCGAGGCGCGGATGTCCGGCCGTCCCTACACCGCCGGCGGCATCCGCACCACGGTCGCGGCCACCCGCCAGGCGAGCGACGACGCGCTGCGCGCCAACGTGCGCCGCCTGGTCGCCGAGGCGCTGCGGTCGGGGACGACCACGATCGAGTGCAAGTCCGGGTACGGCCTGACCGTGGCGGACGAGGCGCGCGGTCTGCGCCTGGCCGCCGAGCACACCGACGAGGTGACCTATCTGGGCGCCCACGTCGTGCCGCCCGAGTACGCCAGCGACCCCGACGCCTACGCCGCGCTGGTCGCGGGGGAGATGCTCGACGCGTGCGCCCCGCACGCACGGTGGATCGACGTGTTCTGCGACCGGGGGGCGTTCGACGGCGACCAGACCCGGGCGATCCTGACCGCCGGCAAGCAGCGGGGACTGGTGCCGCGCGTGCACGCCGGGCAGCTCGGACGCGGCCCCGGCGTGCGCATCGCGGTCGAGCTGGGCGCGGCTTCCGCCGACCACCTGACGCACCTGGACGACGCCGACGTCGAGGCGCTGGCGGGCGGCGACACGGTGGCCACGCTGCTGCCGGGCGCCGAGTTCTCCACCCGCTCGCCCTACCCCGACGCGCGCCGCCTGATCGACGCGGGCGCCACGGTGGCGCTGGCCGCCGACTGCAACCCGGGGTCGAGCTACACCACCAACATCCCGTTCTGTGTGGCGCTGGCCGTGCGGGACATGGGCATGACGCCCGACGAGGCCGTGTGGGCGGCGACCATGGGCGGCGCCCGCGCGCTGCGCCGCACCGACGTGGGACGGCTGTCCCCGGGCGCCCGCGCCGACATCGTGGTGCTGGACGCCCCCTCGCACGTCCACCTCTCCTACCGCCCGGGCGTCCCCCTCGTGACGCGTGTCTGGAAGGACGGCCGACCGGCGTCCTCCTCGGGGTGAGCGCGGCGAGCTCTCGTTCCCCGGGGCATGGACGAAGCCCTGGCAGCCGGGCTGCCAAGGCTTCGTCGCGGGCGCGGGCGCGGGCGGGGCCGGCCGGGTGGCGCGTGGTTACTTGCTGAAGCCGGCGGTGAGGCCGCTGAGGAGCTGGCGGCGGCCGACGACGTACAGGACGAGGATGGGCAAAGTGGTCAGGACGACGGAGGCCAGGACGCCCGGGATGTTGACGCCGTGGTCGCCCTGGAAGGTCCACAGGGCCAGCGGCAGCGTCCGCTTGGTCGGGTCCTGGGTGAGGATCAGGGGCAGCAGGAAGTTGTTCCAGGTGTGCAGCCCGTTGTAGATGGTCACCGTCACCACCGCCGGGCGGGTGAGCGGGAAGGCCAGGCGCCAGAGGATCACCCAGGTGCTCGCGCCGTCCATCCGCATCGACTCGAACAGTTCCTTCGGCACGTCGCGGATGAAGTTGGCCAGCACCAGCACCGACAGCGGGATGGCGAAGGCGATCGACGGCAGGATCATCGCCAGCAGGGAATCGTACAGGTGGAGCCGGATGATGATCAGGTAGATCGGGATGATCACCGCCTGCAGCGGGATGGCCAGGCCCATGAGGAACAGCCACCTGACCCCGGTCAGGAAGCGGCCGCCGCCGCTGCGCACGATGGCGAAGGCGGCCATGAACGAGAAGACCACCGCGGGGACGATCGCGCCGACGGTGACGATGACGCTGTTGATGAAGTACTGGACGAAGTCCGCCGCGATGACGTCCCGGTAGTTCTGCAGCGTCGGCTCGAGCGGGGGCGCGAGGGGGTTGGCCGCGTAGTAGCTCGACTGGGCCTTGAAACTGGTGATGACGATCCAGTAGATCGGCACGATGACGATGGCCAGCCACACCCACCCGGCCGCGGCGCCCAGCCAGTTGGGGCGGCGGGTCGGCGTGCCGGCGCGGCCCGGGGTACGGCGCTCGGCCGTCCGCTCGGGGGCCTCGATGACGGTCGTCCCCATGTCAGGCTCCGTCCATCTGGCTGGTGCTGTCGTTTCCCCCGCCGAGCCGGCGCAGCAGCAGCGACAGGGCGAGGCCGACCAGGACGAGGATGACCGCGATCGCGCTGGCAGGGCCCATCAGGTTGGCCTGGAAGCCCCGCTTGTACATGTCCAGGGCGAGCACGCGGGTCGCGTCCCCCGGGCCGCCGGCGGTCAGCACGAAGATCAGGTCGAAGAAGGTCAGGGACCCCACCACCATGAGCGTCGAGGAGGTGATGATCGTGTACTTCAGCTGCGGCAGGATGATGCTGAAGAAGGTGCGGACGCGCCCGGCGCCGTCCAGTTCGGCCGCCTCGAACATAGACCGCGGGATCTGCCGCACCCCGCCCTGGTAGATCAGCGAGTGGAACGGGATGTACTGCCACGACACCACGAAGATCACCACGGCGAAGGCCAGATGGCCCTCTCCCAGCCAGTCCTGGCGGAGCAGTTCGATCCCGAGCCCGGCGCCCAGGCCGAAGTTCGGGTCGAGGAGCGCCTTGTAGGCGACGGCGATGGCCGCCGAGCTGAGCAGGAGGGGGATGAAGTACAGCACGGACAGCACCGCGCGGTAGCGCTGACGGCCGGCCAGGAACACCCCGAGCAGCAGGCTCATCGGCGTCTGGACGGCCCAGGAGACGGCCACCACCAGGAAGGTCACCCACAGCGCGTGCGGGAGCCCGGGGTCGGACAGGACGGCGCGCCAGCTCGTCAGGCCGGACGGCTGGATGACGCCGACCTGGTCCCAGGTGGTGAAGCTGAGCGCGACGACGCCGATCAGCGGGATCACGGCGAAGGCGATGAAGACGAGCAGGGCGGGAAGGGCCAGCCACGCGAGGGAGCGCTCCCCGCCGCGCGTGGCGGCAGGGGAGTTCCCTCGCGGGGCGGGGGCCGCGAGCGTGCTCACTTGCCGATGACCGCGTTCATGTTGGTCGCGAACTGCTGGGGCGAGATGGAGAGCTGGAAGAGCTTGGAGATGTTGTCCAGCAGCACCTCGGCCGCCGTCGGGCTGAGCGCCTGGTCCCACGACTGCGCGAAGACCTTGGCCTTGCTGGCGATGTCGTACTGGAACTTCAGCCACTCGGCGTCCTTGGACGCGGCCAGCAGGCTGTCGGTGCCCTTGACGATCGGCACCGACCCCGACTTGTCGATCCAGTCCTTGACCTCCTGGTCGGTGGACAGCCCGGTGGCGAGGAACTTCTTGGCGATCTCCTTCTCCTCCGGGGTGGCCTTGGAGGAGATGGACAGATACTGGGCGGGGTTGCCGACGGTGTCGCTGATGTCGCCCTTGCCGCCGTCGATCGGCGGGAAGTTCATGTAGCCCAGGCCGCCGCTCGGCACGAAGTCGCCGCCCTGGTCCTTCTGGACGCCGTAGGACCAGGTTCCGTGGAGCATCATCGCGGCCTTGCCGGTGTACAGCAGCGCCTGGTCGGCGTTGGAGTCGGCGGTGATGGAGGAGAAGCCCTTGATGAAGCCGCCGGCCTTGACCAGCTCCTGCACCTTGCCCAGGGCGGCCAGGGAGGCCGGGTTGTTCCAGGCGTCCTTCTCGCCGTCGAACACGGCCTGGAAGACCTCCGAACCGCCGATGCGGTCGTACAGGAACTCCAGCCACATCATGTTGGTCCAGCGCGACTGCCCGGCCAGGGAGAACGGGGCGATGCCCTTGGCGTTGAACTTCGGCACCAGGTCCATGATGTCGCCCCAGCTCTCCGGGGGCTTGGCGCCGACCTGCTCGAACACCTTCTTGTTGTAGAACAGGACGATCGGCTGCACGCGCTCGATGGGGAGCGCGTAGATCTTGCCGTCGATCGTCGCGGCGGGGAAGGCGGAGTCGAACAACCGGTCCTTGACGGCGGCGTTCTGCTGCAACCACGGGGTCAGGTCGTCGACCTGGCCGGCCTGCGCGTAGCTGCGCAGGGTGCCGCCGCCCCAGCCGAAGATCAGCGTGGGCGCCTGGCCGGCGCCGATCGCCGTCTTGACCTTGGTCTTGTAGGCGTCGTTCTGGAAGGGCGTGGCGTTGATCTGGCCGTTGGGGTTGGCCTGGTTGAACCGGTCCACGGCCGCCTTGCGGATGCCCTCCGCGGGCTGCGTGGACAGGTACCAGTAAGTGGCCTTCGCGCCGCTGCCGCTGCCGCCGCTGCCGCTGCCGCCACCGCTCGTGCCCGGCCCGGAGGTGCCGCACGCGGCGAGCGCGGCTCCCAGGGGCAGGCCGAGCGACAGGCTGAGGAAGGTGCGGCGGGATGTCGTCCTGGGCTCCACGCTGATCTCCGTACTCGAACGCCGGCGGGGGGTGGCCGCGGCTCATTGGTCGTCGATTGCGATGCCCGGCGAGCCTGGATCAGCACGCGCTGATGCCGCTCGTCACAGGTGTCGAGGTGGCTCGCCGAAATGTTTCGGTAACGTATGCGACATTTCCGAACAAGCCGTCAATGTAAATTTTGGGACCCTACCTGTCAAGACCCGCTTTCCGTCGTGTCGAAACTTTCGAGAGCGCTGACGGCGTGTCAGGCGCCCTCGGAATCCAGTTCTGGCCAGGCTCCGGAGAGCACCCGGGCGACGGCGGTGTTGAGCACGCGGACGCCGCGGGTGGAGCCGGGGTTGAGGCCGGTCAGCTCGCGCACCCGCTGCAGGCGGTAGTCCAGCGTGCGGGGATGGATGTGCAGCGCGGTCGCCGCGAGCAGGCGGTTCATGTCGCAGCGGTAGTACACCTCCAGCGTGGCCAGCAGGTCGGGGCCGCCGGACAGTCGCCGCGCCACCCCGCGCAGCCACTCCTCCACCTGGGGAAGCTGCGCGGCGCCGAGCTCGACGAACACATCGGCCATGCCGTGGACGCGGGTCGGGACGGCGTGGACGGGCGCCACCTGGCTGACCTGCCGGGCCATGGTCAGCGCTCCGGCCAGCGCGTGCGGCCGGCCCGGGGCCGAGCCGGCCGAGCAGGGCCGGCCGACGGCGGCGGCGAACTCGCGGGCCAGGGACAGCGCGCGTTCGCCCGCCGTCGCCCGTCCGTCCCCGGTCTCCGGCACCAGCGCCACGAACTCCTCCCGCGTGGGCCAGGCCATGGGGACCCGGTGGCCGCCGACCAGGGTCTCGATGATGTCGTCGCGCACCCGCTCGGCCCAGCCGAACGGCCGCCCGGCGACGCGGACCACGGTCACCAGATAGCGCTCGGGGACGTCCATGCCGACGTTGCCGGCCAGGTCGGGGGCGGCGGGGTCGTCGGCGAGCAGCAGCTTGGCGAGCAACTGCACGCGGGTGGCCAGGGGCAGGCGGTGCTCCTGCCCTTCCATGTACCCGCGGGTGTAGGCGTTCTGGGCGATCACTCCCTGCGGCGCGAGCCAGGCCAGGGTGTGCATCAGCGCCGACAGGTCGTTGGGCCCGGCGGCGTCCTGGATCTCGTCGAGGGTCAGGCTGGAGTGCAGGACGAGCACCCTGCGGTGCGAGGCGAGGGACACGCCCCGCTCTCCGCGCTCCCTGCCGACCGCCGCGATGTAGGCGAGGTCCTCCTCTTCGAAGGGCCGGTCGTCCTCGGCCAGGGTGAGCATGCGCCGGCGCAGGACCACCGCGAAGTCCATCAGGGAGGTGCGTCCTTGGGAACCCGTCGACATCATCCGGTACTCGGCCAGCTCGCGGGCGTAGACCTCCACGGCGCGGCGGGCGTTGGCGTCGAGCCGGTTGCGCAGCACCCAGAACAGGTCGCCCATGCGGGCCCCTCCGTCGATCAGGGACGTGGGTCCCAAGGGATGTTACCGGTCAAGTCGTGACATATGCCACCCTGACCGGAATAGGCCGAAATACGTTTTTCCGGCGTCCGGTTGTACGGAATGACGAATCTTCCAGCGGTCCAGGTGGGTGCGGTGTCCCGTCGATACCGGTCATTTCGTGACAAATGATGAAAAGCGCAATCCGCGGTACGAGAATTCCGGCGGCGTACCTAGTGTTGGGCTGCTGCGTGGATGCACCCGAGACCGCCACTCCGCCAGGGTTCACCCCGCCACCGACGGGCCCGGGCCGACCGCGCGACGGAAGGGAAGGCTTTGCGTGAGCGGGCCGCGGGAACGCCGGGACATGCCTTTCCGTCCGGCCGTGAAACTTTCACTTCGCGAGACGGCGCGGGCGGCCTTCCAGGTATCCCGCCTGTTTCCTATTGTTTTCGCCCGGTCCCGATGTCGAACCTTCGCCCGCCGCCTCCGTGGAAGTCCGAACCGTTCGGGAATGCCGGCCGCGTAATCTTCTTCTCGCTTTCCGGTGAGTACCGTCCGAACGCCATCCCCGTCGATCATGGATCGCGTCAAATCAGATATATAAGCATTTGTACGGTTCATGCTGGCGAACACCGCGCCGCAGGGTGATGACATGGATTTCAAGATCCTCGGGCCGATCGAGGTCCGGGCCGCCCACGGGAAGCCGATCGCACTGGGAAGGCGCAAACAGAGGGTCCTGCTCGCCGCGCTGCTGCTCAACGCGGGCAAGGCGATCCCCAGCCAGCGGATGCTCGACTGGCTGTGGGGCGAGCGGGCGCCCGCCAACGCCGAGTCCAACCTCTACACCTACATCTCCGCGCTGCGCAGGGTGCTCGGCACCCCGTCCCGCATCGAGGCCGGCTCCAACGGCTACGTGCTCCGCGTCGCGCCCGGCGAGATCGACGTGACCCTGTTCGAACAGCTCGCCGCGCAGGGGCACCAGGCGCTGTCGGAACGACGCAACGACGTGGCCCTCGAACGGCTGACCCGGGCCCTCGGCCTGTGGCGCGCCGAATCCGTCCTGGAGGGACTACCCCTGCCCGCGCCGCTGCGCGGCGAGGCGGCGCGCCTGGAGTGCCTGAGGGCGACCGTCGTGGAGGCCACGCTGGAGGCCCGGCTGGCGCTGGGCCAGCACGGCGAGATGCTCGCCGACCTGGAGGCGCTGACCCGCAGGGACCCGCTGAACGAACGGCTCCGCGCCCAGCTCATGCTCGCCCTGTACCGCTCAGGGCGAAGGGCCGACGCGCTCGCGGTGTACCAGGGCGCGCGGGGGATGCTCGTGGCCGAGCTGGGCATCGACCCCGGCCCTGACCTGATGCGCATGCACCAGCGGATCCTCGCCGACGACCCCGCCCTCGCGCCGCCGCGGGCGTCCGCCGCCCGCCGGGCCTTCGCCCCGGCCGAGCTGCCCATCGACTCGCCCGCCTTCACCGGGCGGGCCGCCGAGATCGCCCGCCTGCAGACGGCGCTGACCTCCCCGGGGCCGGGCGCGATCGCCATCTCCGCGATCACCGGGGCCGCCGGGGTCGGCAAGTCCGCCCTCGCCGTGCACGTCGCCCACCAGGTCGCCGACCGGTTCCCCGACGGGCGGCTGTATGTGAACCTGCACGGCTCGACGCCCGACGTCGCGCCGCTGGACCCGGCCGACGTCTTGGCCCGCCTGCTGCGCTCCCTCGGCGACCACACGGCCGTGCGCGCCGACACCGACGAGGCGGCCGCCCGGTTCCGCTCGCTGACCGACGGCAGGCGCCTGCTGCTGCTGCTCGACAACGCCCGCGACGCCGCCCAGGTGCGCCCGTTGCTGCCGGCCAGCCCCACCTGCCGCGTGCTGATCACCGCCCGCCGCATGCTCACCTCCCTGGACGCCGTGGCGCACTTCCGCCTCGGCGTCATGGGAGAGGACGAGACCTCCACCCTGCTCGGCCGCCTGATCGGGGAGGACCGCGCCGCCGCCGACCGGCGGGCGGCGCGCGCGATCGTCCGGCTCTGCGGCGGGCTGCCGTTGGCGATCAGGATCGCCGCCGCCCGGCTGGTCGCCCGGCCGGGCCTGGCGCTGCGCGCCCTGGCCGACCGTCTCGCGGTCGAGGACGACCGCCTGTCGGAGCTCCAGTCCGACGACCGGGCCGTACGGGCGTGCTTCATGATGAGCTACCGGGGCCTTTCCGCCGAGAGCTCGCGGATGTTCCGCCTGCTGAGCCTGCTCGGCGGCTCCGACATCAGCGTCGCGGTCGCCGCCGCCCTGTCCGACCGCTCCGAGGCGCGCGCCGCGGACCTGCTGGACCACCTCGCCGACGCCCAGCTCCTCGAGGCCTGCGACCACGACCGCTACCACATGCACGACCTGCTGCGCCTGTTCGCCCGCGAAAGGGCCAGGGAGGAGGAGGCCGAGGAAGACCAGGCGCGGGCCGTGCGGCGGGCGCTGCACGCCGTCTGGACCTCGCCCGTGCCGCCGGTCCCCTGCGCCACCGCGAGCGGCTGAAACGGGCGCTGACCGGCCACGCCGGAAATCATCCGCATTCACCGTGAGTTCTGACAGGTGAATCCGCGTCGGCCCCCTTCCGGGCGATTCTTTCTCCTGCGCGCCCTCCCGCATGACGCCGACCTACACAGATTCGTATGGGGCGAGGTATAGCCGCACTCAACACCATCGATGACATGTCTCCTCTCTTCTCGCCCGGCGAGGAGAAGGCCGGCGCCTTGCGGAATTCGTGCGAACACGTAAGGGAAGGGCAGACGTGTCTGAGCTGATCGGCATCGACGAGTGTGAAGACTTCTCGGTGAAACAGGTCCAGGACCTCTACAGAAAGTACGTCAGCCGCAGTCAGGTCAACCTCATGACCTCCTTCGGCTTCGGCCGTGAACTCGTCGAGCGCGCCGAGGGCGCATGGATCTGGACGCGCGACGGCCGCCGGGTCCTCGACGTCACGGGCGGCGTCGGAGTGCTCAACCACGGCCACAACCACCCCCGGATCCTCGAGGCGCGCCGCCGCTTCGCCGAACGCCGGCGAATGGAGGTGCACAAGGCGTTCTTCTCCCCGTACGTGGCCGCGCTGAGCCACAACGTGGCCGAACTGCTGCCAGGAGATCTGAACATCTCGTATTTCCCCAATTCCGGCGCCGAGGCCAACGAGGGCGCCGTCAAGATGGCGTACAAGTACCACGAGGGCCGGCGCAACACCATCCTGCGCTCCGACATCAGCTTCCACGGCAAGACCCTCGGCGCGGGCAGCCTCACCGGATCGGCCGAGAACTCCTTCCGCTTCCCGGGGCTCCCGGGCATCGTCGTCCACCCCTACGGCGACATCGCGGCCCTGCGCCAGGCCATCGAGGCCGCGCGCACCCCCGACGGCACGTGCGACGTCTACGCGATCATGGTCGAGCCGTACAGCGCCTCCAGCATGCGCGCGTGGTCGGAGGCCGACCTGTACGAGATGCGCCGGCTCTGCGACGTCAACGACATCATGCTGATCTTCGACGAGGTCTACACCGGATGGGGCAAGACGGGCAGCCTGTTCTACTTCATGCGCTACCCCGACCTGCTGCCCGACATCCTGGTGTACTCCAAGTCGCTCGGCGGCGGCAAGGCGTCGATCTCGGGGTACACCGCCCGCGAGCCGGTCTTCCGCAAGGCCTACGACCGGCTCTCCGACGTCATCCTGCACAGCACGACCTACTACGGGTTCGGCGAGGAGACCGTCACCGCGCTCGAGGCGATCAACGTGGTCGTCGAGGACGACTACCCCGCGCGGGCGCGGCAGATCGAGCGCATCCTGCGGCCGGGCCTTGAGAACATCCACAAGCGCCACCCCGACGTGGTCGGCCGGGTCAGCGGTGTGGGCTCACTGTGGGGGGTGTTCCTGGCCGGCGGCCCCAAGGTGCTCGACCTGGCCGCCAAGCTCGCGCCGGGCTTCTCCGGCGACCCGCAGTTCCGCACCAAGCTGATCACGCTGTCGGTCATCGCCGAGCTCTACCGCGAGCACGGGATCGTCTCCTACTACAGCCCGAACGCCGACAACCCCCTCGTCGTCGCGCCGACCCTCGCCGTCGAGCCCGAGGACCTCGAGTACTTCCTGGACTGCCTGGACAAGACCCTGGCCAAGGGCCTGCCGCGGCTGCTCGCCCGGTTCGTCCGGGAGAAGGTGGGGTCGCGATGGTCCTCCGGGTCGTAGTCACCGGCAGCGCCGGAATGCTCGGCGGGAACCTGGCCCGCCGGCTCGTGCTCGACGGCCACGACGTGCTCGGCGTGGACGTGCGCCCGCTGCCCGACCCGCTTCCCGGGATCCGGCACCGGATCGGGGACGTGCGCGATCTGCCGCTGATGGCCGAGGTGATGGCCGGGGCCGACGCGGTGGTGCACTGCGCGGGCGCGCTGCCGAGCTACCCGGCCGAGCAGATCCACGACCTGATCGTCAACGGCACCCACGCCGTGCTGGAGGCCGGGCGCCGGGCCGGGGTGGAGCGGCTGGTCCACATCTCCTCCACCGCCGTGTACGGGCTGCCCAAGCTGGTGCCCACGCCGGAGGACCACCCGCGCGAACCGGTCGACCCCTACACCAGGGCCAAGAGCGAGGCCGAGGAACTGGCCGAGAAGTACCGCTCCGGCGGGATGTGCGTGCCGATCCTGCGTCCCAAGACCTTCCTCGGCCCGGGCCGCATGGGCCTGTTCGCGATGCTCTTCGAGTGGGCGGAGGAGGGACGCAACTTCCCGGTCATCGGCGGCGACAAGCGCATCCAGATGTTCGCCGTGGAGGACCTGGTGGAGGCGGTGACCGGCGTCCTGACCGCGCCTTCCGCCGTCGCCGACGACACCTACAACCTGGCCGCGGCCGAGTTCGGCACGCTGCGGGAGGACTTCCAGGCGGTGCTCGACGCGGCAGGGCACGGCGGACGCGTCGTCTCGCTGCCCGCCCGCCCGACGCTGGCCGGGCTGCGGCTGCTGGAGCGCAGCCGGCTGTCCCCGGTGTACGGGCGGCTGGTGCGCAAACTGCTCGCCGACTCCTACGTCAGCATCGACAAGGCCCGCGAACGGCTCGGCTTCCGGCCACGGCTGTCCAACCGGGACGCGATCCTCCGCACCTATGCATGGTGGCGGGAACACCGCGGGGAACACCGCGCGGCCGGCTCACCGCGCGGCGCGGGACGGACCAGCCGCGACGCGTGGCGGCAGGGCGCACTCTCACTGGCGAAAGTGTTCTTCTGAGCTGACCGGGGTAAACATGCACGTCGTCGAATCGGCAGACGTCCCAGAAAGCCCGCAGCGGCCCGAGCCGGCGCCGGGCCGCACCGCGGAGGCCCGGACGCACCTGATCGCGGATCTCGCCGGCCTGATCCGTCCCTCGCACGCGGCCAAGGCGATCTTGCTGGTGCCGGTGGCGCTCATCGGCGCCGCCTCCTACAGCCTGGCCGAGGTGGCCGGGATCGTCGCGGCCACGGTCGCGTTCATCCTCGCCTCGGCCGCCGTCTACATCGGCAACGACATCGCCGACCGCCACCGCGACCGCCACCACCCCGTCAAGCGCCACCGGCCCATCGCGGCCGGTCGCGTGGGGGTCGGCACCGCCTCGGTGTGCTGCGCGGTCCTGCTGACGCTGCTCGGGGTCATCGTCGCCCGCGCGCCGGGCACCTACTGGCCGCTCTACGTGTACCTGGTGCTCAACATCGCCTACAGCCGCGTCCTGAAGCACATCCCGCTGGTCGACGTCGTCACGGTGGCGGCCGGCTTCGTCCTGCGCGTCGTCCAGGGGTATGAGGTGACCGGAGGACGGGTGCCGGCCTGGCTGCTGATCACGGTGTTCTCCATGTCGCTGGTGCTGCTGATCGGCAAGCGGCGGCAGGAGCTGCTGCGGACCGGCGCCGTGCACCGGCCGGCGCTTCGCGGCTACTCGATGGAGCTGACCAACTGGCTGCTGCAGATCGCCTCGGTGCTGTCACTGGTGTCGGGGCTGATGTACCTGCGCGACGAGGGCCCGTTCGGGCCGCAGCACGGCCAGACGGCGATGATGCTGTCCACGCCCTTCGCGCTGTTCGCCCTGTTCCGGTACCTGCAGATCCAGCTCGTGGACCAAGACGGCGGTGACCCGGTCCGCATCCTGCTGCGGGACCGGGTCATGGTCGCGAACTCGATGTTGTGGGCCGCCACCTTGGGCGTGACGCTCGTGCTCGTCCACCACCCATCTCTGGCGGCCTTGGTCACGTTGTGACAGCGACACGGAAAGGAAGGCGATGGACGTCCGATTACTGGGACCGGTCGAGGTGACCGTCGAAGACCGGCACGTTCCGCTGGGGCCTCCCCAGCGGCGTGCGGTGCTGGCCGCCCTGGCGGTCGACGCCAATCACCCCGTATCACTGGGGACGCTGATCGAGCGTGTCTGGGATCTTCCGCCGGACCGGGCGACGGACTCTCTCTACGCCCACATCGCGCGCCTGCGCCAGGCGCTGACGGCGACCGGGATCGGCATCGAGCGCCGCGGCGGCGGTTACGTCCTGGAGGTCGACCCCGACCGGGTGGACGCCTACCGGTTCCGCCGGCTGGCCAAGCAGGCGCAGACCCGCGCCGGGGACGACCTCACCCGGGCCGCGCTGCTGGCCGAGGCGATGGAGCTGTGGCGCGGCTCGCCGCTGACCGGCGTCCCCGGAGACTGGGCCGCGCGGATGCGCTACAGCATCGAGCAGCAGTTCGTCGGGGCCCTGGTCACCTGGGCACAGGCGCACCTGCGGCTCGGCCGGCCCGACATGGTGGTCACCGAGCTCACCCCGCTGGTTCCGCGCTATCCGCTCGCCGAGCCGCTCGCCAGCATGCTGATGCGCGGCCTGTGCGCTCTCGGCCGCACCGCGGAGGCGGTGGCGCTTTACGCCCGCCTGCGCGGGTACCTGGCCGAGCAGCTCGGCATCGAGCCTGGTCCTGAACTGCGCGCCCTGCACCTGACCATCCTGCGCGGCGACCGCGACCCGCTGACGCGGGCGGCCGGCGCGGCCGGCGGAGCCGGGGCCCGCGAGCTGCTGTTCGCGCAGGTCACCGGCTCGGTGAGATGACCAGGCGCTGCCCGCTGTGGTCGGACTGCCCGTTCGAGCGCACCAGCCGGTACTCGTGGACGGTCAGCCCGGGCGTGGTGAAGGCCCAGTCGATGCGCCACCAGGGCAGCCGCTCGTCCCAGGTGACGGGGTAGAGGGACCCGAGGGCCGGGGCGGCGTCGGTCATCCGGTCCGGCAGCAGGCGCAGGATGCCCATCGCCGGCGAGGCGTTGAAGTCGCCGGCCAGGAAGGCCGGGTGCGGGTTCGCGCCGATGTCGGCCGCGAGCGCGCGGAGGTTGGCCACCCGCGCCCGGTGCTGGGTCCGGTCCAGGCGGCGCGGGTCCAGGCCGCGCGTGGACGGGTCGAGGGGCGAGTTGATGTGGGCGTTGTAGAACGAGACGGTCTCGCCGCCGGCGCGCACGTCGGTGCGCAGGGTCTTGACGGTGTAGAAGCCGGGCCAGTGCGAACCGGCCGGCACGACGGCGTCCCGGTCGCCGGCCGCCCACGGGCGCAGGTCGATGCCGCGCGAGAGGACGATGGGGAAGCGCGACAGCGTCACCAGCTCCCCGGCCTCGGCGACGTGGTAGCCGGGGAACTCCCGGCGCAGCCGGTCCAGGCCGTCGACCCTGATCGGCCTCGAGTCAGGGCCGAAGTAGACGTACTCCTGAAGCAGCAGCACGTCGGCGTGCTGGGCGCGCAGGTACCGGTAGAAGCCGGCGGCGTCCTGGGGCGGCGTGCCGGTGGGCGGGGGCATCTCCCGCCCGGTGTCCGCCCGCTGGTCCCAGTACCAGGTGTTCCAGGAGAACACCGTGATCGCGCCCGGCGGGGCCGGGACGGCGCGGTGCCACAACGACGCGAGGTTGATGCCGCTCACTCCCGCGCCGAGCGCCAGGGAGACCAGCGCCGCCACGGCGGCGACCGGCCGCCCTGCCCGCTGTGGCCGCCGTATCAGGCGCGCCGCCACGACGGCCACCAGCAGCAGGGCCGGGACGAGCGCGAACGTCAGCGGCGGCACCAGCTCGGGAACCTGCCACCACCACACCCGGCCGGACAGCGCGCGATGCAGCGCCACGACGACCAGCCAGGCCACCGCCGCCGCCGTCACCGGACCGACCCTCCGGCGCGCCCTCGGGACGCGCCGGGAGCCGCCGGGCCGCGCCGCGACCCGCGTTCCCTCGGTCATCGGCGCCGGCCGGGCACCGGACGCGGGTCCGCGGCGGGCCCCCGCCGCGGACCCCGGGGGGCCGTCACGTCGCCGCCTCCCCGGCGGCCGCGGGCCGCACGAGCAGGTCGGTGTCGTAGAGCCTGCGGAACCTCGCCGAGCACAGCCACCGCACCACCCCGGCCGCCACCCCGGCCGCGATGGTCACGTTCACCAGGAAGTGCACCGCGCCGAAGTACAGCAGGAACGACGGGCCGCGCCTGCGCAGCACGAAGCGGTACATGCCGAGATCGGCCAGCAGCGACACCGCCAGGGCGAGCGCCGGGAGCGCGGCGCCGGCCGGGCCGAGCAGGACGGCCACCGGCACCGCGGCGAGCGCCGCGAGCGCCGCCAGGCTGCCGCCGGCCCGGCTTCCGGTCTCGAACCCGCGGACGAAGCGCCGCCGCTGCGCGTAGAGCGGCACCCGCGCCCGCCCCCGCCGGTACAGCTTGCGCAGCAGCTTGAACAGCTTGTCGTCGTGGTCGTGCCGCGAGCGCACGGCGGTGGTGAGCACCATCTCGTACCGCTGGGTGAGGCGGTGGCCGTAGTCGACCTCTTCGGTCTCGCGCAGCTCGGTGTTGAACGGCCCGATCTCGTCGTACACGCGGCGGGGCATGGCGACCAGCGCCGGGAACAGGAACGAGATCGGCCCCTCGGAGCTGACCGTCCAGTAGTAGTACTGCAGGGCGCGGTACTCCTCGACGAGACTGTCGCGGATCAGCGGCTCGGGGTCGTGGATGCTGCACACGGCGCCGAGCCCCGGATCGCCGTCGAGCATCCGCACCGCCACCTCGACCGAGTCGGGGTAGGCGGCGACGTCGGAGTCCACGAACACGAGTATCTCACCGGTGGCGTGGGCGACGCCGAGGTTGCGCGCGCCGGCCACGCCCATGTTGCGCTCGGTGCGCACGACCCGCACGCCGAGCCGCCGCGCCACCTCGACCGAGTCGTCGGTGCTGCCGTCGTCCACCACGATCAGCTCGATCGGCCGGTAGGTCTGCTCCTGCAACGCGCGCAGGCACAGCTCCAGCGAGGCGGCGTAGTTGTAGTTGGGCACGATCGCCGACACCAGCGGGGAGTGGCCGGTCATCGTCACACCTCCACCGACGCCGAGCGGGCGGGAATGTCGTAGGTGCGGCGGAACCGGCTCGACAGCACGCATTGGGCGGCGCCGGCGAACACCGCCACCGCGACGGTGACGTTCACCAGGAAGTGCACCGCGGCGAAGTACAGGGTGAACGGCAGGCCCGCGTAGCGCAGGACGAACCGGTACATGCCGAGGTCGGAGGCGATCGACCCGAGCAGCAGCGCGATCGGCGCGACCAGCCACAAGGGGCCGAGCAGCGCCGGCAGGGGAGCGGTGAGCACGGCGAACAGCGCGGCCAGCGACCCCCACCCGCGGCTGCTGTTGGCCGGGCCGCCGTTGAAGTCGGGGCGGCGCAGGTACAGCGGGATGTGCAGGCGGGCGCGGTGGAAGAACTTCGACAGCACCACGCTCAGCCGGTCGTCGTGGTCGTGCCTGCCGATGATCCTGTTGTCCAGCACGATGCGGTACCGCTGCGTGACGCGGTGGCCGTACTCGGCGTTCTCGCTGTGCCGCAGCGCGGGGTTGAGCGGTCCGATCTCGCGGAAGACCTCCGCCCGCATCGCGAACAGCGCGGAGTAGATGGTGGTGATGTCCCCCTCGTCACCGGAGATCCAGTAGTGGAGCTGGAGGCTGCGGTACCGCTCCACCATGCTGTCGGCGATCAGCGGCTCGGGGTCGTAGGTACCGCACACCACCCCGATCGAGGGGTCCGCGGTGAGCAGGTCCACCGCGTGCTCGACCACGTCCTCGGCGAGCGCGAGGTCGGAGTCCAGGAAGAACAGCACCTCCCCGCGCGCGTACCCCACGCCGAGGTTGCGCGCCGCGGGGGCGCCGATGTTGGTGTCGGTCACCACGACGCGCACGCCGTGCCGGTGGGCGATCTCCACCGATTCGTCGGTGCTGCGGTCGTCGACGACGATGACCTCGATGTGGGGATAGGTCTGGCGCTCGAGCGCCTCAAGGCACAGACCGAGCGTGCGGGCGTAGTTGTAGTTCGGCACGATGACCGAGACGAGCGGCCTTCGTTCGTCCATGATCGATGACCCCTTTCGGGCCGTCCGCAGTGTGATGACGGTTACTTGCCGCTTCCTCGCGGAAGAGGGGCATGCGGCGCCGCGGGACGCGCGGCGGAGACGAGGGCTGGGCGACTCCGACGGCCGGTGCCCGGCGGCACCGCTCACCCGCTCCGGCGCAGCAGCAGCGGCGCGGCGCGGCCCCGGCCGGTCCTGGTGAACTCCGAGCCGCCGTTGACCCGGGGGAAGGGCTCGTCCGGCACGGGGACCTCCAGGAAGGCGCAGAGCGGCTCCCAGCCTTCACGCGCGTCGAAGATCAGGAGCCGCTCGGCCGGGATGGTGGCGACGACCTCGGCCGTGTGCGCCCTGAACAGTTCGATGGCGCGTTCCGGCGCGCGGTCGGCGGGGGTCCGGAAGGTGCGGGCGTCGAGGGTGGTGTCCACCATCTTCACGAACGCGGCGAGATCGGTGCCCAGCAGCGACGACAGCGCGACCGCCGCCCGGCCCGGCAGCGAGTTCATCCGCTGCCGCTGCATGAACAGCGTGCCGCGCATGCTGTCCAGCCACCGCTCCGGATCGCGGACGGTAAGGACGATCTTCGCCTTGGGGTAGTACTCGGCCAGTGCCCGCCAGTGCGCGGAGGTCGGCCCGTCCACGCACGACTCGTAGCCGATGAGCACGTCGTCCCAGTTCACGTCCCGTCCGTGCCTGAGTCCGGCCTCCAGCAGCGGCCTGATCCGGCCGGGGTGGCGGAACACGTCCACCATGTGATGACACGGCCCGAGGCCGAGCCGCTCCAGCGCCGTCTTCAGCGACAGCGTCCCTGTCCTGCCGAACCCGGTGCCGATGACGCGCATGGCGCCTAGTCCTGCGCGGCGAGCAGTTGGGCGGGCTTGGTGAGGCGCGAGAGCGCCAGGCGTTGCAGGACGCCCACCGCCCCGCCGAGGGCGCCGGTGAAGGTGACGGCGAGATGGACGCCGGAGAAGTAGACGCCGAACGGGACGCCCCTCTGGGCGAAGGCGAACCGGTAGGTCGTGCCGTCCAGCGCGGCGGCGGCGGCGACGAGCGCGGGCGGGACCAGCGCGCCGGCGCGGCCGGCCACCAGGGGCAGCGCCAGGGCCGGGACCGCGGCGAGCAGCAGGACGCCGCCGACCGCGCGGGGCACCGAGTCGCCGGGCGTCTCGCCCTGGCGCCAGTCCATCGCGCTGAGGCGGGCGCGGCGGAACACCTTGCGCAGGATCGTCCGCACGGTGGCGTCGTGGTCCTTGCGCCCGCGCACCGTGTCGGTGAGCCGCACCTCGTGGTCGCGGTTCACCCGCACGCGGTAGTCGGAGGAGACGGTCTCGCGCAGCTCGGGGTCGAACGGGCCGACCTCGGCGAACACCTTGGCCGGCACGGCGAGCACCGCCGCGTGCAGCTCCAGGGTCGGGCGGTGGGCCGGCATCCACCAGCGGTACATCTGCAGCGCGCGATACTGGGAGGCGAGGCTCTGGGACATCAGCGACTCGGGGAGCAGGATCCCGCCGAGCGCGCCGACCGAGGGCTGGGCGTCGAGGATCTCCACCGCGTTCTGCACGGCGTCGGGGTCCAGGGCGATGTCGGCGTCGAGGAAGAACAGGATCTCGCCGGTGGCGTGCTCGGCGCCGAGGTTGCGCGCGCGGGTCGGCCCGCCGTTGACCTCCGTGCGCAGCACCTTCGCGCCCTTGGAGGCGGCGACCTCGGCCGCGTCCTCGGTGCCGCAGTCGTCCACCACGATGACCTCGATGTGCGGGTAGGTCTGTGCCTTCAGCGCATCCAGGCAGAGTCGCAACACGTCGGACCGGTTGTAGCTGGGGATGATGACGGAGACTACGGGGTGCTCCCGACTCATGGTGTGCTCCAGTGGCTAGAAGCCGTGGTCGCGACACGGGGGTGTCCGACCTCGTGTCCGTTTCACGCTAAGCACGGGGGCTTGTCCCATTCTTGTCGTGTCCGTCCTCCGGGCCGGGCCTCCGGCGGCGCGGCTGACAAGGGTGCGCGGCTGACAAGGATGCGACAAGACCGCGTCAATACGTTCGACGCCGACCCACGCACCGAGAATGGTGTCGATCTCTCCGAGGATGGTGTCGATGCGCGACCGGGACGCCGTGATCGAGGAGCAGCCCCTCAGCCCGCCGTCCGAGCCCGGTGCGGGCTGGGCGGCGCGCGTGGGGCGTGCTATCCGCCCGCGACGGCGATGGTGCCTGGGCACCAAGCTCGTCGTGACCGCCTCCGTGGCGTGGCTGGTGTTCGTGGTGTGCCACCTGCTGGCCAGCGGGCGCACCTCACTGTGGGCGCCGATCGACCTGATCCCGCCGCTGCTGTTCCTCGCGGTCCCGGTGGCGCTGATGCTCGTGGCGCCGCTGGCCCGACCGGTCCGCTGGCGCATCATGTCGCTGCTGGCGGTCACCGTGCTGCTCGGCGCCGGGCGGAGCGGGGTGAACTACGAAACCCTGTGGTACACGCCGCCGCCCGCCCCGACGGGGGCCATCACCGTGGCCGCCTGGAACACCGAGTTCTGGGACCAGGACTGGCGCACCGCCGAGGGCGACCGGTATTCCCCCGAGTTCTACGCCTACCTGCACAGCCTGAAGGCCGATGTCTACCTGCTGATGGAGTACCTCTACGTCGACACCGCGGCGGGCGACATGACCTCGCAGCGCTGGACGGCCGACCTCGCCAAGCGCATCGACAAGACGGCCGAGCTGCGCCGGGAGTTCCCCGGGTACCACATCGCGGTGTCCGGCGAGCAGATCACGCTGTCGCGGTTCCCCATCGTCGCCCACCGCGGCCTGGACGTGCGCCCGTGGCTTCCGGCCGACCAGAAGCCGATCCCCGAGGCGCTGCGCGCCTGGACCGAGGGCTACACGGTCGAGACGCTGCGCACCGACATCGAGGTCGGCGGGAAGGTGGTCTCCTTCTACGACGGCCAGATCTCCCAGCCGCCGACCGAATGGCGGCTGTGGAGCGCCGAGTCGCGCGACCTCGATCACAGTCACACCCTGCGGCGCGAGGCGAGCTTCCGGGCGATCAGCGCGGACATCGCGGCCAACCGCAACCCCGTGGTGCTCGCCGGCGACCTCAACACCTCCCCGGCGATGGGCATCCGCCGCTTGCTCCCCGAGCGGCTGGTCGACCGGACGCCGGCGCTCTCGTCCCTCTATCCGGCGACCTACCTGGCCGGTACCGCCGAGCTGTGGCGGATCGACTGGCTGTACACCACCCCCGACGTGGCCGTGCACCGCTACGAGCTGCCCGGCCCGGCGGGGCTGTCCGACCATCGGGCCCAGCGCGTGGTCATGTCGGTGTCCTGACCGGCGCGCGGGGCACGGCCGGTGACCTTACCGACGAAGGGAACGAATATGCCTGACGAGTTGGCCTGGCGTGGTGATGTCGCGGTCATCGTGCCCAACTACAACAAGAACAAGACCCTCCGCGCCTGCCTGGAATCGGTGTACGCGCAGACCTACCCGGCGGCCGAGGTGATCGTCGTCGACGACGTCAGCACCGACGGCTCGCTGGACATCGCGGGGGAGTTCCCGTGCACGATCGTCGAGCCGCCGCGCAACCAGGGCCCGGCCGGCGCGCGCAACCTCGGCGTGGCGAGCAGTTCCGCCCCGCTGCTGTTCTTCGTGGACTCCGACACCGCGCTCGCGCCGGACGCCGTCCACAACGCGGTCAGGGCCTACCGGCGGACGCCCGACGCGGGGATGGTGCAGGGCATCTACGACAAGGAGCCGCTGTACGACGACGGCCCCGTGGAGCGGTACCGGGTCATCTGCGAGCACTACGAGCGCAGCCAGACCACCGCGACGTTCCTGTCCTGCACGCTGATCCCGCGCCACGTCTTCGAGGAGGCGGGGCGCCTGGACGAGCGGCTGCGCGACGGCGAGGACTTCGAGTTCGGCACGCGGGTGCCGTCCCGCTACCGGCTGGTGGTGGACACCTCGGTGGTCACCCGGGCCGACGACGAGGACCGGTTCTGGGGGTGCCTGGTGGAGCGGTTCGTCCGCTCGACCACGCTTCCGCTGATCATGGTGCGGGCGCGGCGGCTGCGCGGGGAGGGCCGGGTCGGCTTCCAGCTCAACATGATCGGGACCGGCCAGCACAGGCGCCGCAAACCGCCGCGGGTCTCCTCCGCCTCGGCGACGGCGACCTTCCTCACGCTGCCGCTCGCCCTGCTCAGCCCCTGGCTGCTGCTCGTGCCGGCGGCGACGCTGGCGGTGTTCCTGCGCATGAACGGCAGGTTCATCGGGTTCACCTACCGGTACCGGGGCGCCCGCTTCGCCCTGTGGGTGAGCTGGATGCAGCTGTGCTTCCACACCGCGTTCTTCCTCGGCGCCTGCGTGGGGCTGCTACGCGTCGCTTACGAACTGGCCCGCCGGCAGGGCGAGCCGGTCAGGACCGGCCTGTCCCCGGCCTCGACGGCCGGTGCGCGCGAGTGAGCGCGAGCAGCGTCCCCCCACCGGCACGGCGGTTCCCTCCCCGGATACCGGGGCCGCTGCGGCGGCTGCGGCTCCCGCGCCTGCCCCGCCCGCTGAAGCGGGCGTTGATCGCGGCCTTCGCGCTGGCCGTCGCGGGCGCCATCGCGCTGACGCTGTCCCGCCTCGACTGGGGGGTGGTCGGCGTCCTGTTCACCCGGCGCGACCCGGCGCAGATCACCCTGCTGCTGGCCGGCGCGCTGGTGGCCAGCATGGCCGGGTTGTCGTTCGGGTTCCTGGCCTGGCGGGTGGTGCTGCTGGAGATCGGCCCGCCGGTCAGCGAGCCGCGCGTGGTGCGCATCTTCTTCGTGGGCTTCCTGTCGAAGTACGTGCCGGGAAGGGTGCCCGGCATCATCGCCATCACCAAGGTCGCCACCGCCAACGGCGTCACCTTCGCCCGGCTGATCAGCACGGCGGCGGTGGTCATGAGCCTGGTGCTGCTGAGCGGGTTCACGGTCGGGCTGCTGGCGGGCGTGCAGATGCTCGGCGCGCAGGCGGCATGGCTGGCGGGCGCCGCCGTGCTCATCGTGGTCGTCCTGGTGCGGCCGCAACTGATCAACCATGGGTCCGCGCTGCTGCTGCGGCTGCTGCGCCGGCCCACGGCGGCCAAGGCCGCCTCGGTCCGCGGGGTGCGGCTGGCGGTCGGCTGGCAGAGCCTGTCGTGGGTGGTCACCGGGCTGCACCTGTGGCCGCTGGCCATCGCCATGGGCGCGCCCGCGGCCCGGTCGCTCGCGCTGTGCGTCGGGGCGTTCACCCTGGCCACGACGATCGGCATCGCGGCCGTGTTCATCCCCGACGGCATCGGCGTCCGCGAGGCGGTGCTGACGGCGGCGCTGAGCGTCGTCCTGCCCGCCCCGGCCGCCGCCGTGGTGGCGGTGGCCAGCCGCCTGGTCTCCACGGTCAGCGAGGTGCTGCTCGGAGCCGCCGCCCTGGCCGTCGCCGAGTACCTCATCCGCCGGGGGAGGGCCGCCCCCGGGCACCCCGCCCAGCCGCCGGCCCCGCAGGCCACGGCCTCGATCGACGGCGCGACCTGATCGCCCGCCTCGCGAACCCGGACGGCTCGCCACCGAGCGGGAGCGGGCGAGGACGTGAACGTGCAAATCCCCAGGCCATGCGGCCTGGGGATGGAGGTGGTGGGCGATACTGGGATTGAACCAGTGGCCTCTACCGTGTCAAGGTAGCGCTCTCCCACTGAGCTAATCGCCCTCGATGAGGATCAGAGCGGACGACGGGATTCGAACCCGCGACCCTCACCTTGGCAAGGTGATGCTCTACCAGCTGAGCCACGTCCGCATGATCACCCGGGCGGTGACGCCCGTGCGATGCCTTTCAACTTTACCGGATCCCGGCGGTGCGAGATCCCGTCGAGGTGGAGACGGGATTTGAACCCGTGTACGCGGCTTTGCAGGCCGCTGCCTCGCCTCTCGGCCACTCCACCAGGATCTTTCCGAGCGGACGACGGGATTCGAACCCGCGACCCTCACCTTGGCAAGGTGATGCTCTACCAGCTGAGCCACGTCCGCATGACCTCGGAGGGAACCGCTCTCCGGGTACGCAGATGACTCTAGCGCGTCCCCGGGCCGCGCGTGCACAGTCCACGCGGAACAGGGGTGCGTACCGGAGGGTGGAATCGCACCCGTACCAGGGGCGCGGCGCGGCGAGATGGGGCTGGATCGAGACGCTCGGGTGCGTATCGTTGCCCGGAATCGGGCAGGATTCTTGGCGTGCCGCCGTTTTCCTGCGTAAAGTCTCGCCCTGTGTCAACGGCACGGCAGCATTCCCACGAAGATCTGATCGCGCATCTGACCCGCACCACCCTGCTTCGCCCGGGAGAGGCGGCACGGGTGGTCGCCGAGGTCGTGGCGTACTTCTCGGAGTCCCTGGAGGAGTACGTCCGCCGCCGCCACGGCGAGATGAAGGCGCGCGGCATGACCAACGAGCAGATCTTCCCCACCATCGCCGCCGAGCTCTCCGCCCGCCCCGTCGCGGCTCCCGGGCTGTCGTTGCGCCAACTGCGCCGCATCGTTTACGGCTAACGCCAAGGAGATCTATATGTGTGGAATCGTGGCTTACGTCGGGCCGAAGGACGCGGCGCCGATCCTGCTGGAGGGCCTGCAGCGGCTGGAGTACCGCGGCTACGACTCGGCCGGTCTCGTCGTCGGCAACAAGGGCCTGAAGATGCGCAAGGTCAAGGGCAGGGTGGCCGACCTGGCGGCGGCCGTGCCCGCGCGGTTCAAGGGCGGCCTCGGCATCGGCCACACCCGCTGGGCGACCCACGGCATGCCCAACGACGTCAACGCCCACCCCCACCTCGACACGGCGCAGCGCATCGCGGTCGTCCACAACGGCATCATCGAGAACGCCGGCGAGCTGCGGGCCAAGCTCGTCGCCGACGGCGCGGTCTTCCTCTCCGAGACCGACACCGAGGTGCTCGCCCACCTCATCGCCCGCACCGTCGAGGACACCGACTCCCTGGAGGAGGCGGTCCGCAAGGCGCTCAAGAGCATCGTCGGCACCTACGGCATCGCCGTGCTGGACGCCCAGCGCGCCGGCGAGATCGTCGTCGCCCGCAACGGCAGCCCGATCGTCATCGGCATCGGCGAGAAGGAGATGTTCGCCGCCTCCGACGTGGCCGCCCTCATCCGCTACACCCGGCAGGTGGTGCACCTGGAGGACGGCGAGCTGGCCGTGCTCAAGGCCGACGGGTTCCGCACCTTCACCATGGACGCCCGCGCCACCTCCAAGGAGCCGCTGACCGTCGACTGGGACGCCGGCCACTACGACACCGGCGGCTACGAGCACTACCTGCTCAAGGAGATCTCCGACCAGCCCGAGTCGGTCGCCCGCACGCTGAGCGGCCGCCTGGACGGCCGGTTCAACATCGCCCACCTGGGCGGACTGAACCTCGACGCCCGCGAGACCCGCGCCTTCCGCCGCGTGAAGATCATCGGCTGCGGTTCGGCCTACTACGCCGGCCAGATCGGCGCCCAGCTCATCGAGGAGCTCGCCCGCATCCCCGCCGACGCCGAGCCCGCCTCGGAGTTCCGCTACCGCAGCCCGGTGGTCGAGCACGACACCCTGTACGTCGCGGTCAGCCAGTCGGGGGAGACCTACGACACCCTGGCCGCCGTGCAGGAGCTCAAGCGCAAGGGCGGCCGGGTGCTCGGCGTCGTCAACGCCGTCGGCAGCGCGATCGCCCGCGAGGTGGACGGCGGCGTCTACCTGCACGCGGGGCCGGAGGTCTCGGTGGCCTCCACCAAGGCCTTCACCTCCACCGCCGTGGCGTTCGCGCTCATCGCCCTGCACTTCGGCCGGGTGCACGACCTGTCGCCCGCCGACGGGCGGCGCATCGTCGAGGGCCTGCAGAGGCTGCCCGACCAGATCGCCGAGATCGTCAAGCAGAACGACGCCATCGAGGCCCTGGCCCGCAAGTACGCCCCGCACCCGAGCATGATGTTCGTCGGCCGCGTGCGCGGCTACCCGGTGGCCCGCGAGGGCGCCCAGAAGCTCAAGGAGGTCTCCTACGTGCACGCCGAGGCCTACCCGGCGAGCGAGCTCAAGCACGGCCCGCTGGCCCTCATCGGCCCCGACATGCCGACCGTGGCCATCGTGCCCGACGACGAACTGCTCGACAAGAACCTCACCACCCTCGGCGAGATCCGTGCCCGCGGCGGCAAGGTGCTCATGGTCGGCCACCGCGTCCCCGACGCCAAGCTGGCCGAGGACGTCATCGTGGTCCCGAAGAACGAGGTCGAGCTGGACCCGATCCTGCTCGGCATCCCCCTGCAGCTGTTCGCCTACCACGCCGCCGTCGCCCTCGAACGCGACGTCGACAAGCCGCGCAACCTCGCCAAGAGCGTCACCGTCGAGTAGCCGCGCCGCCCGCCGGCCCGTGGCGTCCCCGTCCCGCGCGGACGCCCCAGGACGCCCGGGACGCTTCGGCGTCTGGGAAACGCGGGACGCCCGGGACGCCTCGATGCCTGGGAGACGCGGGACGCCGGGACGCCAGGGCCGGGCGGGCAGGGGACCGCGGCGCAGGTGGCGGGACATTCCCGGGCATCGGTCGGCGGATCGTATTGTGCACGGGTGAGCAATCTGGAACGGGAACCGCACGAGACCGCCTGCGGCGGCGAGGGCGAGGCCGCAGAAGGACCGGTCCGCGAGCTGCTGGCCGGCCGCGACGTCGTCCTCGGCGGCACGCGCGGCATCAAGGTGACCCGGACGCTGCCCGGCCGCGAACGCCGCATGGTCGGCGCCTGGTGCTTCCTCGACCACTACGGCCCCGAGCGGGCCACCATGAGCGTCGGCCCGCACCCGCACACGGGCCTGCAGACGGTGACGTGGCTGCTGGAGGGCGAGGTGCTGCACCGCGACAGCGTCGGCAGCGAGCAGCTCATCGGTCCGGGCCGGTTGAACATCATGACGGCCGGCCGCGCCATCGCCCACTCCGAGGAGTCGGTGCGGCCGGACTCGGTGATCCACGGCGTGCAGCTGTGGGTGGCGCTTCCCAGCGCGTCCCGCCACGCCGAACCGTCCTTTGAGCACCACGCGGACCTGCCGCGCCTGGTCGCGCCCGGCGTCCAGGTGACCGTCTTCGCCGGTGAGCTCGCCGGGCTGGTGTCGCCGGCCCGCGTCCACAGCCCGCTGACCGGCGCCGAGGTCGCCTTCGACGACCGGTCGGCCATCACGCTGCCCCTGCGCCCCGATTTCGAGTACGCGGTGCTGGCCCTGTCCGGCGAGGTCGAGGCCGACGGGACGCGCCTGACCCCCGGCCCGATGCTCTACCTGGGCAGCGGACGCTCCGAGATCGCCCTGGCCTCTGCGGGGCAGGGCCGGGCGCTGCTGCTCGGCGGCGAGCCGTTCGAGGAGGAGATCCTCATGTGGTGGAACTTCGTCGGCCGTGACCAGCAGGAGATCGAGCGCTTTCGCAAGGAGTGGGAGCAGGGCGCCGCGTTCGGTGACGTCGGCGGCACCGCCCTCGCCCGCATCCCCGCCCCGCCGCTGCCCACCATCCGCCTGAAGCCCCGCGGCCGCCGCCGGTAGCCTCACCGGCCGGGCCCCTCCCGCCCGCGGCGCGGCGGGAGCGCGGCGATCGCGCCCGGGCCGGAGATCACCGCGAGCGCGAGTCCCCCCTGAGCGCGGGGCCACCCCGGAGCGCGAGGTCACGCCGGAGCGCGAGGTCACCCCGGAGCGCGAGGCCACCGCGAGCGCGAGGTCACGCCGAGGTCGCCGTCGCGGGGCGAGGGCGCCCCGCGACGAGGACCTGCGGTGCGGTGCGCGCGGTCGCTCACCTGCCGCTGTGGCGCGTGCGGCCGGTCACCTGCCGCGAGCGCGCGCGGCCGCTCACCCGGCCGGCTGCAGGGCGACGGGAAGAGGACGTTCGCAGGTGCTGGTGAGCGTCACCGCGGTTCCCGAGTGCGCGGCGGACAGCAGGGACTCCATGACCTCCAGCACGTGGTAGGCCAGCGTCCCGCCCGCGCGGGGCTCCCGGCCCGCCGGGGTCGCCGCGAGGTCCGCCAGCCCCACCCCGCGCCCGGCCTCGAGGTAGCCGGCCGAGACGGGAAGGGGCTCCCAGCTCCGCTCGTCGACCTTCGCCAGCATGACCGGCCCGTCGAAGTGGTTCGGATCGGGAACGGAGAGCGAGCCCTGCTCGCCGTGCACCTCGATCTTGGGCGCGGTGGTGGCCGCCCCGTCGAAGCTCATCACCAGCGTGGACATCGCCCCCGACGCGTGGACGAGCACCCCGGTGACGTGGGTGTCGATGGTGACCGGGATCTCCTCTCCGCGGCGGGGGCCCGAGGCGATGACGCGCTTGTCCCGGGTGCGCCCGGCGGCGCCGACGACCGTCGTCACCGGCCCGAGCAGGGTGATCAGGCTGGTGATGTAGTACGGGCCCATGTCCAGGAGCGGGCCGCCGCCGGGGGCGTAGTAGAAGTCGGGGTTGGGGTGCCACATCTCGTGGCCGGGGGTCATCATGGTCGCGGTCGCGGCGACCGGCCTGCCGATCAGGCCGTCGTCGATGGCCTTGCGGGCCGTCTGGGTGCCGACGCCGAGCACCGTGTCGGGCGCGCACCCCACGCGCACCCCGGCGTCGGCGGCGGCGCGCAGCACCCGCGCGGCGTCCACGGCGTTCGCGGCCAGGGGCTTCTCGCAGTAGACGTCCTTGCCGGCCGCGATGGCCAGCAACGCGACCTCGGCGTGCGCGGCGGGGATGGTGAGGTTGAGCACCACGTCGATGCGCGGGTCGGCCATCAACTCGGCCACGCTCAGCACCTCGACGCCCGGGTAGGGCCGCACGGCCTCCCTGGCCCGTTCGAGGTCGAGGTCGGCCACCGCCGTCAGCCGCAGCCCCGGCAGCCGTTCGATGGTCTGGCCGTACTGGGCGAAGATGACGCCGCATCCGACGACGCCGACGTTCACCGGCTCGCCCACAGCATCCCCCTCTCGATGATGGTGCGCACGTTGTCGTCGTTCAGGACGTCCAGGCTGTGTCCCGGGGTCGCGACGAAGATCTTCCCGTCGCCCCACAGGCGGGTCCAGATCGCGGGCGAGGTGACCTCGCGGTGCCAGGGGTCCCACGGGCGGACCTTCTGCGTCGTGGTGGCCAGCACGTCGACGTAGTCGTCGGCCAGCACCCAGTACTGCTCGGTCACCAGGTCGAAGTCCGCGATGCCCGCCGTGATGGGGTGGGTGCTCGCCTCGGGCAGGATGTTCACGGTGTAGGGGACGAAGTTGTCGGCCGGGGAGCCTTCCCGCTCGGCCGGGTCCTTTCCTGGATGGCAGGCGAACTGCCCGCCGATGAGATGCAGGTAGTCGGAGGAGGCGCGGAAGGAGTCGGCGATGCCGCCGTGCCAGCCCGCGAGTCCCGTGCCGGCGCGGACGGCGGCCTCCAGCCCCCGCAGTTCCTCCGGCTCGATCGTGCCCATGGTGTAGCACTGCACGATGAGGTCGACCCCGGACATGAACTCGGGATCCGCGTAGGGGGCTGGTGACTCCGCTCGATGTACCTCGAATCCCTGCTTCTCCAGGAAGGGGATGAAGAGGTCGGTGGCCTCCACCGGGACGTGCCCTTCCCAGCCACCCCGTACCACCAGCGCCCTGCGGCCGTGCTCGTCTGACATGCTTTCACCTATCACTCAACGGCAAACGACTCCAATCCTCACATTTCCGGCCGGATCGGTCACTACTGCATTTTTGCCGTAGGCCGGCCCCGCGCCGGAAGTCGTCGCGCGGGGCCGTGTCCGTCAGGCGGGAGTGCAGGTCACCTGGGACGGAATCGCGTTGGTGCCGTTCCAGGAGCCGTTGAAGCCGAACGAGGTGGAGGCGCCGGCCCCGAGCGTGCCGTTCCAGGACAGGTTCGCGGCCTTCACGTTGGATCCGTTCACCGTGTACGAGGCGTTCCAGAGCTGGGTGATCGTCTGGCCGTTGGGGAAGGTCCAGGCGGCCGTCCATCCGCTGATCGTGGCGGTCCCGGTGTTCTTCACGGTGACGGTCGCCCCGAAGCCGCCGGGCCACTGGTTGGTGAGGGCGTACGTCGCGGTGCAGGCATCACCGGTGTTCCCCGACGGCGACGGGCTCGGCGAGGGGGAAGGGGACGGCGAGGGACTGGGGCTCGGGGACGGCGACGGACTGGGGCTCGGTGACGGTGACGGCGACGGGCTGGGGGTGGGCGTCGCGGAGGGCGACGGGGTGGGAGTGGGGGTGGGGGTCGCGGAGGGCGACGGGCTCGGGGACGGGCCGGCCTTCTCCGCGGTCCAGGCGCTCACCCACGCCAGCACCGCGTTCCAGTTGATCGCGACCTCGTTGACCGACCATGCCTCGATGTCGTCGAGGTAGCACTTCTGCGGCCTGCACCCGCTGAGCCGGGCCTGGGCGACCGGGTCCTGCAGCCCGCTGTTGGGGCCGCCGGCGAGCGCGCCGGGCGGTGCGATGGGCAGTGAGGAGTCGAGCTGGTGTGCCCAGAACCGGTGGTGGACGTTGCGCGAGGGCTGGTCGCCGTACCCGGTCACATACGACTGGCCCAGCGGGTTGCGCCCGAACTCGTAGGCCATCGTCTCGAACACGCCGGTGCGGAAGCGCTCCTGCCCGCTGAAGTCGTAGGCGAGCGCGAGCAGGGCGGCGTTGTTGAGTATCAGGTTGTTCGAGCCCCAGATGTAGCCTCCGCCCGAGGGCGCGAACGGCACCGGGTAGCCCTGTCCGCGCATCGCGGCGAGCAGCGTGTCGCCGTTGCTGACGAAACGGTCGCGCAACTGCTGGCCGATGGTGGAGGTCAGGCCGTTCGGCACGAGCGCGAGCGTGATGTCGCCGAGCGAGCCGACCTCCGACCACTGCGCGCCCTCGTTGGTGAAGCTCCTGCCGTAGTAGAGGGACGAGCGGGTGAGGTCGTCGCGGTAGGTCTGCTTGCCCGTGGTGACGTAAAGCTCGGCGGCCGCCCAGTAGAACTCGTCGGTGACCTTGGTGTCGACGTAGGAGCCGCCGCCCTGGTCGTCGTTGCTCGGGGCGATGACGGACGGATTGGCCTTGGCCGCCGCGTACGCCTTCTCCGCGGCGGTGAGACAGCGGCTGGAGAAGGTGGAGTTGATGGAGGTCCACACCCGGGCGCACTGCGCGGCGGACGCGGCCAGGTTCAGCGTGGCGGCGGTGGTGGGCGCGGACAGCAGGCGGGGGTGGGGGTCCTGGTCGGGCCGCAGGGGCAGGCCGGTCCACGCCTGGTCGTGGATCTTGGCGTGCGCCATGCCGGCGAGCGGCTGCCCGTCCGGGACCTGCATCTTCAACATGAAGTCGATCTCCCAGCGCGCCTCGTCGAGGATGTCGGGCACGCCGTTGCCCCGCTCGGGGATCGCCATGGTGCCGTCACCGAACGCCGTGCTGTTCGCGCCGGAGACGTACTTGGCCCGCTCGTAGATGTTGACCAGCTGCCAGGCCGACATGCCGCCGTTGACCACGTACTTGCCGTGGTCTCCCGCGTCGTACCAGCCGCCGCGCACGTCGAGCCGGTATCCGCAGCCGCTGCGGCAGGGCACGTTGTTGTCGCCCTGGTTGGGCGAGAGGTTCAGGTGGCCGGCGGGCCGGGCGTACTGGCTTCCCACGTACTGCGCGTCGATCGCGATGCCGCTGCGCTGGTGGTAGAAGAACGCCAGCGCGTCGTAGGGCAGCTTCTTCCAGGCGTCGGCGCCGATGTCGAAGGACCGGCTGGACTCGTTGCCCACGGTGAGCACGAAGTTCGTGCCGGTTCCGGTGTACGAGGAAAAGTCGATCTTGTGGACCGTGTCCCCCGACGGGCCGTCCTGCCCGAAGACGGTCGTGGTCCCCGTCGCCACCACCTGGTCCGAGCCGTTGAGCAGGCTCCAGGTCAGCGGCGAGGAGGAGGAGGTGACGACGGTCGCCTGCTTGGCCATGCCCGGCGCGTAGGCCACCTGGTTGACCTTGATGCTCTGTCCGAGCGGCGGGCGGGCGAGGGCCTGCACCGGGCTCGTCGCGGTCACGACGGCGAACGACGCCACCCCGACGGCGAGCGCCATGGACAGTGCCGCCCGGGGGCGGCCCCTCCAGCCTGGTCTCTTCATGATGAACACCTCCGGCCTTCATGTTTCGTTACCGCATCATGGGGATGAGACGGGATCGGAGGACACCTCTCGGGTGAACCGGTCGCTCTGCCGCAGGTCACCGCATCGGTTTCACGAATGATTCTGAACATTTCACGAATGCTTCGTGCTCGTTCCGTAGACTCCATCTGTGACCAGCACAGGCCCTCCCGTCGAGATGGGACCGCGGCGCCGCCAGGAGGTCACGGTCGCGCAGATCGCCGCGCTGGCCGGGGTGTCCCCGCCGACCGTGTCCAAGGTGATCAACGGACGCTCCGGCGTGTCGGTGGCCACCCGGCGGCGGATCGAGGAGCTGATCCACGAGCACGGCTGGCAGCGCCGGCCGGAGCGGGCCGAGTCCACGGCCATCATCGAGATCCTCTTCCAGGCCGTCGACAGCTTGTGGGCGCTGGAGCTCATCCGCGGTGTCAACCAGGTCGCCCGGTCCTACGGCCAGACCGTGGCCGTCACGGACATGCAAGGACACAACTCTCCCCACGGCGCGTGGATCGAGGAGGTCCTGGCCCGGCGCCCCGCCGGTGTGATCGCCGTCTCGGCCGAGCTGAGCGACCACAAGCACGCGCAGCTCGCCAGCAGGTCCATCCCGCTCGTCGCGCTCGACCCGTACGGCGAGCCGGGTCACCGGGTCCCCTCGGTCGGCGCGACGAACTGGAACGGCGGCCTGTCGGCCACCCGGCACCTGCTGGAGCTCGGGCACCGCAGGATCGCGGTGATCAGTGGGCCGCTGACCGTGATGTGCTGCCGCGCCCGGTTCGACGGCTACCGCGCCGCCATGGACACCGCGGGCGTCCCCGTCGATCCCCGGTTTCTGCGGACCTGCCCGCTCTACGTGGAGGCGGGCCGCACCGAGGCGGAGGCGCTGCTCGCCCTGCCGGACCGTCCCACCGCCGTCTTCGCGGGCAACGACCTTCAGGCCCTGGGGGTGTACCAGGCGGCCCTGCGCGCGGGGCTGCGGGTGCCCGGAGACCTCAGCGTCGTCGGGTTCGACGACCTGCCGCTCGCTCAGTGGGCCGACCCGCCGATGACCACGGTGCACCAGCCGCTGGCCAAGATGGGCGCCGCCGCCGCGGAGCTCGTCATGGCCCTGGCCGCCGGTGACCCCCCGGAGCATCACCGCGTCGAACTCGCCACCCACCTGGTCGTGCGCGGCAGCACCACCTCACCGCCCTGAACGGCGCCCGGTGAGAGGGGCGCCGGAGGCCGGCACCGCGCACGGCCGCCATGCCGCACCGCGGGTCTCCCCGTGCCCTGGACGCCGGGGCGGGGCGGGCGGAATGACGGGGTGCCGGTGCGGGCGGCGGTGAGGCCGCTGGTCAGTGGGGGGAGCTGTCGGCGGGCGGCGCATCTGCTGGTTCACGTCGGCCGGAGGCCCCCACGCGGCCGGTGCGGAGTTGTTTACCTGCCCGTGACGCGGGCATAGAGGCACCACTGTAAGCGCTTCCATCCAGCCCATCGCCCCTGCTCTCACGAGTGGAAGCGCTTACACAGCAGGAGGTCGCATGGACGGGCGGGACGCCTCGGTGCCGGGCGGTGTGACGATCTACGAGGTCGCGCAGCGGGCCGGAGTGTCGATCGCCACGGTGTCGCGGGCGCTGCGCGGCACCGGCCCGGTGGCGGGCGCGACCCGCGAACGGGTGCTGCGCGCCGCCGAGGAACTGCGCTTCACGCCGAGCCGGGCGGGAGTGAGCCTGGCCGAGGGCCGGCACGCCGCCAACGGCATCGTCTTCCCCAACCTCTCCGGGCCCTACTTCGCCGAGGTGCTCATCGGTTACGAGGAGGTCGCCTCCGAGCTCGGCCGCTCGGTCGTCATCCTGTCCACCAAGGGACGCGACCCGGTCCGTGACCTGGTGCGCGAGCTGGCAGGGCGGGTCGACGGCCTGGCGGTCTTCGGCAGCACCGTGCCCGGCGACGTCATCGACGAGCTGGCCGCCTCCGGGCTGCCCCTGGTGCTCATCTCGCACGCCCCGAGGCCCGGCGCGGTGACCCTGCGCAGCCACAACACCGCCCCCGCCCGGGCGCTGGCCGGCCACCTGCTCCAGCACGGCCACCGCGCCTTCGCCTTCCTCGGCGCGCCGTACGCGACCGGCGACGACGTGGACGAGCGCTGGCAGGGCGTGCGCGGCGTGCTCGGCGCCGCCGTCGAGCCGGTGGCGACGGCCGAGTACACCGTCGAGGCCGGCCGCGAGGCCGCGCTCCGCCTGCTGGCCGGCGGCCGGCGGCCCGACGCGGTGATCTGCTCCGACGACGAGGTGGCCCTTGGGGCGATCCTGGCCGCCGAGCACCTCGGGCTGTCGGTGCCGCACGACGTCGCCGTCACCGGATGGGACGACATCATGGCCGCCCGGCACGCCCGGCCCGCGCTGACCACTGTGCGCCAGCCCATGCGCGAGCTCGGAGCCCAGGCCGCCCGCGCGCTGGACCGGCTGATCGCCGGCGCGGGCGCCGCACCCGGCCACCGCACCCTCGACACCGAGCTGATCATCCGCGGCAGTTGCGGGCCGCACCCCCCAGGGAGGTCACTGAGTTGACGGCGTACACGACACACCAGACCAAGGCCGCGCGCGGCAGGCGGGCGCTCACCGGGCTGCTGGCCGCCACCCTGCTGCTCGTCCCCGCTTGCGGGCGCGGCACGGGCGGCGCCGCCGCCCGGCCCAAGGACGTCGACACATCCGCCAAGGCGACCGGCACCCTCGCGGTGTGGGCCATGGGCTCGGAGGGCGAGGCGCTCGCCGCGTTCGCCAAGCGGTTCGAGCAGGCCAACCCCGGCCTCACGGTGACGGTCACGCCCGTCGGCTGGGACGTCGCCCACGACAAGATCACCGCGGCGATCGCCGCCCGCGCGACCCCCGACGTCAGCATGATCGGCTCGACCTGGATGGGCGAGCTGGCCAAGACCGGCGCGGTGGACCCCACGCCCGCCAACCTGATCGACAAGTCGGCGTTCTTCCCCAGCGCCTGGGACACCGTCGAGGTGAACGGCACGGCGTGGGGCGTGCCCTGGTACGTCGAGACCCGCGTGCTGTACTACCGCAAGGACCTGGCGGCCAAGGCCGAGTTGACTCCGCCGGCCACCTGGGAGGAGACCAAGTCCTTCGCGAAGGGTCTGCGCGAGGCCGGCGCCACGCAGGGCCTCAACCTCAATTACACCGTGGGCTCCTGGCAGGAGATCCTGCCGCTGGTCTGGCAGCAGGGCGGCTCCATCACCGGGCCCGACGGCCAGTGGACCTTCGACACGCCCGAGATGGTCAAGGCCCTGGCCCAGCAGCGGTCCTACTTCAAGGAGGGCCTGGCCTCCAGCGAGGTCGACCCCGCGTCGTTCCCCGCGAGTTTCTACAAGGGCAAGGTCGGCGCGTACTTCTCCGGGCCGTGGATGATCGCCGCCATGGAGAACGACGGCGGCGCCGGCTTCGGCGGCAAGTTCGGCGTCGCCCCCTATCCCAAGGGCGCCGTGGGCGGCACCAGCTTCATCGGCGGCAGCGACCTGGTGGTCTTCAAGGACTCCCGCAACAGGGATGCCGCCTGGAGGTTCGTCCGCTGGCTCAGCGAACCGGCCACCCAGGCGGCCTGGTTCGCCACCGTCAAGGACCTGCCCAGCGTCCAGGCCGCCTGGCGGCTGCCCGAACTGACCGCCGACAAGCGCGTCGCGGTGTTCGGCGAGCAGCTCAAGGACGCCAAGACGCCCCCGCCCGTCCCGACCTGGGACCAGATCTCCAAGGTGATCGACCAGGAGGTGGAGAAGGTCGTCCGCGGCCGCTCGACCCCGCAGGAGGCGGCCAAGGCCGTCCAGGCCCAGGCCGACGCGGTCGGCACCGGCCTGTGATGGCCGCCCTCGACTCCGGCCTGGCCCGCGGCGAAGGCCCGGGCCGGGCGGGAATCGACGCCGCGGGCGGCGCGCGGCCGCTTCCGCGGCCGACACGCGGGCCCTCGGCGGCAGGCCCGCCGGGCAGGACCGCCCGGGCCTGGCTGTTCTCCGCGCCGTTCCTCGCGGTGTTCGCCCTGATGTACGCGCTGCCGCTGCTCGCCGGGCTGGCCATGGGGTTCACCGACATGCGCAGCACCGACGTGCGCGACCCGTTCGCGGTGAACTTCGTCGGCCTGCGCAACTACGAGCGGCTGTTCCAGGACGAGACGATGCGCAGGGCGGCCGCCAACACGCTGTTCTTCGTGGTCACCACCACCCCGCTGACGATCGCCCTGGGCCTGGGCGCCGCCGTCCTGCTCAACTCCGGCGTCACCCGGCTGCGCACCTTCTTCCGGCTCGGCTACTACCTGCCCTACGTCACCAGCATCATCGGCGTCGCCGTGGCCTGGCGGCTGCTGCTGGACCCACAGGCCGGGCCGGTCAACGCCCTGCTGCGGTCGGCCGGCGTCGAAGGGCCCGCGTGGCTGCTCGACGAGCGGACGGCCCTGCCCGCGCTCGTCGTCATGACGGCGTGGCGCAACTTCGGCTTCGACATGGTGGTCTTCCTGGCCGCGCTGCAGGGCGTGCCGAAGGAGCTGTACGAGGCGGCGAGCGTGGACGGCGCCGGCGCCTGGGCGAAGTTCCGGCGCATCACCGTGCCGATGCTGCGCCCCGCACTGCTGTTCTGCGGGGTCTACAGCGCCGCCGGGTTCATGCAGTTCCTGGAGGAGCCGCTCGTCATGACCAGAGGCGGGCCGCTCGACTCGACCTTGTCCGCCTCGCTGGCCATCTTCGGCCAGTTCGGCTCCGGCAACTACGGCTACGGCGCGGCGGCGGCGACCGTGCTGTTCACCGTCATCGCCGCGTTCTCTTTCGCCCAGTTCCGATGGCTGCGGCCCGGAAGGTGAGGAGCGTGACCGTGAACAGAGCACGCGTCGCGGCGCTGTACGCCGCGCTCACGATCGGCCTGGTGGCCGTCGCGGGCCCGTTCGTGTGGACCCTGCTCGGCTCGTTCAAGCCGGACGCCGAGCTGAGGCGCGACCCGCCCACCTTCCTCCCGCTCCAGTGGATCACCGACAACTACGCCGCGCTGTTCGAGCGGATGGACGTCGTCCGGGTGACGGCCAACAGCGCCGTCGTCGCCACCGTCGTGGTCGCCTCCAACCTGCTGTTCTGCTCGATGGTCGCCTACGCGCTCACCAAGCTGCGCTTCTCCGGCGGGCGCGTGGTGTTCGGCCTGGTGCTGCTGCAGATGTTCGTGCCGGGCATCGTGCTGCTCATCCCGCAGTTCGTCACCGTGGCGAGCCTCGACCTGGCCGACACCTACGCCGGCATCGTGCTGCCCGGCCTGGTCACCCCGCTCGGCGTGTTCATGATGCGGCAGTTCATCGGGGAGATCCCCGACGAGCTGGTGCACGCCGCCCGCGTGGACGGGGCGGGGGAGATGCGCATCTTCTTCCGCATCGTGATGCCGCTCTGCAAGCCGGTGCTCGCCACGCTCGGCCTGATCACCTTCATGACCTCCTGGAACAACTTCCTCTGGCCGGCGGTGGTCGCCCAGCGCAAGGAGATGTACACCCTGCCGGTCGCGCTGGCGAGCCTGTCAGGCCGGGAGACCGTGCACTACGGGCTGCTGCTGGCCGGGGTGGTCGTCGTCATCGCCCCCGTCCTGCTGCTGTTCGTGTTCCTCCAGCGCTACTTCGTCCAGGGCGTGGCCACGGCCGGGCTCAGATGACCCCCACCCCAGCAGTCAAGCCATCCGAGGTGCTCATGCCACCCATGCGATCGATGCGGACCGTTCGTAAGACGGCCCTCGCCTGCGCGCTCTCCCTCGCCCTGGTGGCCGCCGCCGCCCCCGCAGCCAAGGCGGACTCGCCGGCGGCCGTCCTGCGGGGGTACGCCGCCGACACCTGGCGCTCCATGACGGCCATGGTCGACCCGGGCACGGGGCTGCCCGCCGACAAGGTGTCGGGCGATCTGTCCACCCGGGCCAAGGTCACCTCCCCGACCAACGCCGGCACCTATCTGTGGAGCACCCTGGCCGCCCGTGATCTGCGGCTCATCGACCGCCGCGAGGCCGCCGCGCGCGTCGCCCGCGTGCTGAACGCCCTCGGCCGGCTCGACCACGACGCCGCCACCGGGCTGTACTACAACTGGTACGACCCGGCGACGCTCCAGGTGGTGCGCACCTGGCCCGACAGCGGCGACCCCGTCCAGCCCTTCGTGTCCAGCGTGGACAACGCCTGGCTCGCCGTCGCGCTGACCATGGCCGGCAACGCCGTCCCCGAGCAGGCCGCCAAGGCCCGCGCGCTGCTGTCGCGGATGGACTTCACCGCCTTCTACGACCCCGAGGCCAGGGCCGACGCCGGGACCGGGCTGATGACCGGCGGCTACTGGCCGGACAAGCCCGAGGGCTGCTCCCAGGAGACCGACTACGCCCACACCGGCACGACGGTGTACTCCACCTGCCATCGCTACGGCGCCATGTCCGAGACGCGCATCGTCAGCTACGTCGCCATCGCGCTCGGCCAGGTGCCCGCCACCCACTACTTCGGCCTGTGGCGCACCTTCCCCGACACCTGCGACTGGGGGTGGGCCGACCAGAGACCGCAGGGCGCCTGGCGGAACTACCAGGGCATCAAGGTCTTCGAGGGCACCTACGGCTATCGGGGCATGCGGTACGTCCCCACCTGGGGCGGCAGCATGTTCGAGGCCCTGATGGCCGACCTGGTCGTCCCCGAGGAGCGCTGGGGCCCCCGAAGCTGGGGCCGCAACCACCCGGTGTACGTCGCCGCGCAGATCGAGCACGGCCTGCGGGAGGCGAAGTACGGCTACTGGGGCTTCTCGCCGTCCGACGACCCGGCCGGCGGCTACCGCGAGTACGGGGTGGACCCCCTCGGAATGGACACCGACGGCTACACCTCCGACGAGGAGCGCACCTCCACCGATCCCGGCTTCGGCGACTGCCGTCCCGCCAAGCCCGAACCCGGCCACTACGGGGACGGCGTGGTGACGCCGCACGCCTCCTTCCTCGCCCTGCGCTACGCGGGGCCCAAGGCGCTGGACAACCTGGCGCGGCTGCGGGCCGGCTTCGACTCCTACGGGCCCGGCGGCTTCTACGACGCGGTGGCCGTGCGCAGCGGCAGGGTCGCCAAGGAGTACCTGGCTCTCGACCAAGGGATGATCATGGGTGCGCTCGGCAACGCGCTCGGCGGCGACGCGCTGCGCCGCTACTACACCCCCGGCGGCGCCGAACGCCTCCTCAAGCCCGTCCTCGGCGCCGAGGAATGGGACGCCCGCCCGCGCTGACCCCGCGACCAGCGGACCTCCATCGACCGATCGGGGAGAAGCCGACATGACCGACTCCGCCCGCGCCGACTGGCGAGAGCGCATCCACCGCGGCTCCGGCGACGCGAGGGCGGTCGCCGGCGTCGCGGCCACGCCCCCCGGCGCGCCGCGTGGCCTGCGCGCGTCCGCCGGCGCCGGGCACGTCACCCTGGAATGGGACCCGGTGGACGGGGCGATCGGCTACCTCGTCCACCGGGGCGAGAGCCCGGAGGGCCCCTTCACCACCACCAAGCCAGAGCACGTGGACGTCGCCGGCGTGCCCGGCGCCCGCTACGTCGACACGGCGGTGACCCCGGGCCGCACCGTCCACTACGTCGTGGCGGCGCTCGGCTCGACCGACATCGCCGGCCCGTTCTGCGCGCCCGTCCCCGCCACCCCGCACGACGCGGGGGACCGGGCCGTCGCGGTCCGGGTGGACGCCGGCCGCGTCACCCGGCCGTTGCCCCGGCCCTGGCGGCCGATGATCGGCTCGGAGCACCTGTCGCACCTGCTCAGCGCGGAGCTGACCGGCGGCCGTCCCATCGGCCCCGAGCTGGCCGAGGCGCTGCGTCTGGCGCACGAGGAGCTGGGCGTGCGCTCCGTGCGCGCGCACGCCATCCTCGGCGACGATCTCGGCGTCTACCGGGAGGTGGACGGCGTGCCGGTGCACGACTTCACCGGCGTGGACCGGGTCTACGACACGCTGACCGGTCTCGGCCTGCGGCCGGTCGTCGAGCTCGGCTTCATGCCGCGCGACCTGGCCGCCGACCCGGCCAAGACCGTGTTCGACTACCGCGCGATCATCTCCCCGCCCAAGGACCACGACCGCTGGGGCGACCTGGTGCACGACCTGGTGCGCCATCTCGCGGACCGCTACGGGCTGCGCGAGCTGGTCGAGGAATGGTCCTTCGAGGTGTGGAACGAGGCCAACCTGGAGGTCTTCTGGAGCGGCACCCCCGAGGAGTACCTCCGGCTGTACGACGTCACCGCGGCGGCGGTGAAGAGCGTGCACCCCGGCCTGCGCGTCGGCGGCCCGGCCAGCGCCGCCAACGGCTGGGTCGAGGAGCTCGTGGCCCACACCGCCCGGTCGGGCGCGCCGCTCGACTTCGTCTCCACCCACACCTACGGCAACGCGCCCCTGGACTGGCGGCCGGTCCTGGCCAGGTATGACAGGCGGGGAACGCCGATCTGGTGGACCGAGTGGGGCCCGACGCCCACCCACTTCCACGGCGTCGGCGACGGTCCGTTCGGCGCGGCGTTCGTCCTGCACGGCATGCGGTCGGCGGCCGGGCGCGTCGAGGCGCTGTCGCACTGGGTGGCCTCCGACCACTTCGAGGAGCTCGGCCGGCCGCCCCGGCTGTTCCACGGCGGATTCGGCCTGCTCACCGTTGGCAACCTGCGCAAACCCCGCTACCACGCCCTCGCCCTGGCCGAACGGCTCGGCGACGACGAGCTCGCCGTGGAGGTCGCCGGCGACGTCGCCGGCGTGGAGACGTGGGCGTCCCGGCACGACGACGGCCGGGTCGGCGTGCTGGTGTGGAACGGCACCCTCGACCACACCAAGGCCGCCGGCGCCCCGATCCTCGGCCGCCGCGTCACCCTCACTCTCACCGGCCTCGCCGACGGCCCGTACGTCCTGACCCACCACCGCATCGACGAGCGCCACTCCAACATCGAGGCCGTGTGGACCTCCATGGGCGGCGGCGACTGGCCGGCCCCCGACCAGTGGCCCGTCCTCCACACCCGCGACACCCTTGACGAACTTCACCCCCCGACCCGTACCCTCACGACCTCCGGCACCCTGACCACCACCTTCCACCTCCCCATGCCCGCCATCTCCTACCTGGAGGCCCGCCCCGCCTGACCCACCCCGTCCGCGCACCCGGACGACGGGCGGCGGTCGCTGGGGTGGGGCGGGCAGAATGACGGGGTGCGGATGCGGGCGGCGGTGAGGCCGCTGGTCAGTGGGGGGACCTATCGGCGGGCGGTGCATCTGCTGCTCGGCGGTGTGCTGCTGTTGCCGTACCTGCTGGTCGCGGGCATGCTCGCGCAGACCTTCGCCGTCGGCCAGGTGCCGCGCGGGGTGCTGGCGCTCGTACTCGCGCTGACGGTCGCGATCGGCGTGGTGCCGCCGTTCCTGCGCGGCACCAGGGCGCTCGAGATCGTCGCCGCGCGTTCGCTGCTGGGCGTCGATCTGCCCGATCCGCCCGAGACGGCCGAGCGGGGGCGAGCGGCCTGGGAGACCCGGTCGCGGGCGGCGCTGTGGTTCGCCGTCCACCTCGCCGTGGGCGGGCTCGTCGGGGCGTTGATCCTGATCCCCCTGGTGACGGGGGTTATCCTCGTCGTGCGGTGGGCGGGCGCGGCCGGCGGCACGGTGGACCCGCCGTGGCTCGGGCCGCTGGAGGAGCAGGGCGGCGGCCTGCTCCTGCCGGTCGGCGTCGCCCTGCTGGTGGGCGTCGTGTACGCCGTGGCCGGGCTCGGGGCGCTGGCGGCGGTCATGGCGCCCGTCCTGCTCGGGCCGTCGGCGGCCGAGCGCATCGCCGCGCTGGAGGAGCGCGCGGCGAGGCTCGCCGAGCGCAACCGGCTGGCCCGCGAGTTGCACGACTCCATCGGGCACGCGCTGACCGTGACGATGCTGCAGGCCAGTGCCGCGCTCCACCTGCTGGACACCGATCCGGCCTTCGCGCGGCAGGCCCTGATCGCGATCGAGGAGACCGGGCGCGCCGCCACCGAGGACCTCGACCGCGTCCTCGGCATGCTGCGCGAGCCCGAGCCGCCGTCGTGGCCGGGGATGGCGGACCTCGACGGCCTGCTCGCCCATTCGCGGGGCACCGGCGCGGCGGTCAGCACGCGGGTCGAGGGCTCGCTGGCCGGCCTGCCCGAGCCGGTGTCGCGGGAGGGGTACCGCATCGTCCAGGAATGCCTGACCAACGCGCTCCGGCACGCGGGCCCGGTCCCCGTGACGCTGCGCGTCGCCGCCGACGGCCGCACGCTGGCGATCGAGGTGTCCAATCCCGTCACCGGGCGGCGCGCGCGGGAGGCGGGGGGCAGAGGGCTCGCGGGCATCCGCGAGCGCGTCACCCTGCTCGGCGGCGCCATGACGGCGGGCGAGGAGTCCGGCCGCTGGCACGTCTCGGTCCGGCTCCCGGCGGAGCAGGGCCGGAAGGCGGCGGCACGACGACCGGCGGGCGGGGGGCCGAGGCGTCCCGGCGAGGGGGCGGCCGGCGCGGTGGAGGAGGGGGAGGGCGCGTGACCATCCGGGTGGGCATCGTCGACGACGAGGAGCTCGTCCGGATCGGCCTGCGGGTGATCATCGGGGCGCAGCCCGACCTGGAGGTGGTGGGCGAGGCCGCCGACGGGGCCGAGGTCATGGCGATGGTCGCCCGCACCCGGCCGGACGTGCTCCTCATGGACGTGCGCATGCCCGCCATCGACGGCATCGAGGCGACCCGCCGGCTGCTCGCCGCGTCCGGCACCCCGCCGCGCGTCCTGGTCATCACCACCTTCGAGAACGACGACCACGTGTACGACGCCCTGCGGGCCGGGGCCAGCGGGTTCGTCCTCAAGCGCACCCGCCCGGCCGAGGTCGTGGAGGCCGTCCGGCTGGTCGCGCGGGGGGAGTCGCTGGTGTTCCCGGCGGCGATCCGGCGCCTTGCCGGCGCGCACGGCCGCGGCGCCCCGGGCGGGCCGGCCGCCGACCGGCTCCGGCGGGCCCGGCTCACCGAACGGGAGGAGGAGGTGCTGCGGCTGATGGCCACCGGCCTGTCCAACGCCGAGATCGCCGCCCGGCTGGTGGTCGGGGCCGAGACGGTCAAGACCCACGTCGGCAACGTGCTGGCCAAGCTCGGGGCCCGCGACCGCACGCAGGCGGTCATCGCCGCCTACGAGTCCGGCTTCATCGCCCCGCCGGCTCCGTGAGGACGCCGGGTGTGCCGGGCCCGTGGTGGCCGGTGCCCGGCATGCCGGAAGGGTCGGTGAGGGATCCGGCCGGACGGTGACCTCGCCGGCATGCCCGATGGGGCTCATGACGCCGGCGGCCGGGCGTACCGGTATCCGGAGGCGGGTGCCGGGAGACCGGGTCAGGGGCCGGTGTCAGGAGGCGGGGCCGGGGGAGTGGCGCGGGAGACGACGTGGTCGCAGAGGTCGCGCAGGGCATCGCGGGCGGGGCCGGGCGGCAGCGGCTCCAGCGCCCGGCGGGCGTCGTCGGCGTGGCGCCGGGCCTCCGCGTGCGCCTGCGCGAAACCGGGCGAGCGCCGCAGCAGCTCGGCGGCCTGCGCGACGTCCCTGCCGCCGGTGATCCGTCCGGAGGCGAACATCCTCCGCAACCGCGCCGAGTCTCGCCGCTGACGCCGCAGCAGCGCCGAGTCGGCTTTCTCGCGTGTTCCCGGTGTTCCGGCGGTGTGCCCGCCGGTTTCCGGCCTGCCGGAGGTGCGCCTGCCGGTTCCCCGCGTCTCCAGGGCGCGGTCCCGCCCGCGGGAGCGGCGGGAGGCGAGGGCGCGCAGGAGGGGCAGGGTGGCCACGCCCTGGCGCAGGTCGGCGTTCGACGGCTTGCCGGCCCGCGCCGTCGGCTCGGACAGGTCGAGCAGGTCGTCGGAGAGCTGGAACGCGATGCCCAGCGCCTCCCCGTAGGCTTCCAGCGCGCCGGCCGCCTGGTCGGTCGCCCCGGACGCGCGCGCCCCGAGTCCTGCCGCGAGCGCGAACAGGGCGGCCGTCTTGTCGGCGATCACGCTCATGTAGTACCGCTCCGGGTCGTCGCCGCGACCGGCCCCGACCGTCTCGCGGAGCTGGCCGGTGACCAGCCGGGTCAGCATGCGGGCCTGCGCCTCCAGGGCGGCGGAGCCGAGCGGTGCGGCGAGTTCGCCCGCCTTGGCCACCAGGTAGTCACCGGCCAGGATGGCCACGCGGTTGCCCCACCGCGCGTTGACGCTGGGCGCGCCGCGGCGGACCGGAGCCTCGTCCATGACGTCGTCGTGGTACAGCGAGGCCACGTGCATGAGTTCCACGGCCGCCGCGGCGCGCACCACGTGGGGGTGGGCGGGGTCGCCGAACCGCGCGGCCAGCAGGACGACGGTCGGGCGCAGGCGCTTGCCGCCGGCGTTCAGCAGGTGCGTGGCCACGGTGGTGAGGAACGGGTCGCGCGGGTTGTGCAGCGTGGAGCGCAGCAGCTCGTCGACGCGGGCGAGCGACCGGCGCGTCCACGCGGCGAGCGCGTCGTCGGAGATCACCGGCACGGCCGCTCAGCCCTTCCGCCCGCAGGCGCGGCACGCCGTCCGCCGCCGCAGGTGGTAGCCGTAGGTGGCGACCGCCAACGCGACTCCCCACAGCGGCCACAGCACGTGCGTGATCATCAGGACCGTGCTGTAGCCGGTGAGGTGCCACATCGCGGGCGAGGTGACGATGCCCAGCCCCGCCGCGAAGACCACCGGGGAGACGTAGGCCGCGGGTATCACGGCGAGCAGGACCGGGACGCGGCGCCCGGCGATCACGGGCATCCAGCGGGGGAAGACCTCGCCCCAGCGCTGGACGAGCCCGAGGGTGAGGACCGCTCCGACGACCGCGAAGGTCGCCAGGCCCGCGCCCGCCCACACCCCGCCGCTCTCGTGCAGGCCGCGCAGCATCGCCCGGTCGATGCCGAGAGGGATGCCCGCCAGCCAGGCGAGGCGGCTGACCGAGTAGAGCAGCGGGATCACGACGGCGGCGGCGGTGGCGCGGCGCGCCCAGGCGGCGGTGCGCGCGCGGGCGGCGGCGGGCACGTCGCCGTCGCGGCCGCACCGGCCGCAGGCGCCCCGGCCGCGGCGCTGCCAGGACAGGACGGCGGCGCCCACGAGGAACCCGCCGGCCAGGGACCACGCCTGGTTCAGCAGCGACCAGTCGAACACGGTGGAGTAGTCGATGCCCTTGGGCCAGCCGAAGGGCGCGCCGAGGATCAGCATGGGGGCGTATCCGGTCAGGGCGAGCAGGTCGGCGCCGGGGACCAGGACCATCAGGGAGAGTGCGACGGCGTAGCCGAAGGTCAGCAGCGCCGCGCGCGGCAGCCCGCGCAGGCGCACGGCGTGGCGCCCGGCCATGGCGAGCACCGCGACCGAGGTCGCGAGCAGAACACCGGCGAAGACCGGTGCGGCGATCTCGGCGGGGATTCCTCGCAGGACGGGCGCGTCTCCCCCCGAGGCCGGGCCCCCGAACGGATACCCCGTCCCCGTCATCGTCCAGAACAGCGCCACGACGCCGTAGGTGGCGGCCCACGCCGCGGCGGCGTACCCGGTCCACCCGCCCGCGACCGCTCCGCCGCGCGGCGCCGCCCCCGGGGCCGCGCCCGCACGGCCGGACGGCAGGCCCGCCCTGTCGCCGGATGCGGTCGCGTGGCGGGACCGGACGTCCGTCGCCTCCTCGGAGGCGTCCGTGCGCCTGGACGGGGCGCCTGCGGTGTCCTTCGGCGCGGACGCGTGGCGGGGCAAGGCGCCGAACGGCGTCGTGGACGTGTGCGCGGGGCCGGGTGGGGTTCTCGGCGGGTCCGCGGGGGTGCTGGGCGGGGTGGTCGGTGCGGGGGACACGGTCGCTCCCTTGGGGGACGTGGGTGGGGTGCGCGGACTCGCGCGTTCCCACGTTCCATCGGGCCGCCGGCCCGCCGACTCCCCCCGGGACGGGAACCTCGTCCCCCGTATGGGGGATCGTGACGATCCGGGCGCCGGCGCGGCGTCCAGAGGGGGTTCGCGGCGGACGGCCCGCCGGGCGAGGCGGGCGTGTGTGCGGAGCCGGAAATGGGCATTTAGTTCAATAACGGGGGAAAGGGCGTGAAGTATGCGTCGTCGGCAGGTGCTCGCGCTCGGTGCCGGGCTCGTGGCGCTGGCGGCGGGATGCGCGGACCCCTCCGGTTCTCGCAAGCTCGGGTCGGTGACCTTGCCGGTCGTGGTACCCGGCCCGTCCGGCGGTGAAGCCGATCGCGTCGCGCGGGCGCTCAAGACGGTGGCGGAACGCGACACCCTGGTGCGAGAGCTGCGGGTGGTGAACAGGCCGCAGTACACGGCGCTGACGGAGTTCGGGCGCGCGCCGCACCCGAGGCAGGTGCTGCTGGCCGACCCCGAGCTGGTCGGCACGGTCGGCGCGGCGCGGCAGGCGACCGCGTTCGCGGGCACCACGCCGCTGGCCCGGCTGTGCGGCGAGTGGGAGGCCCTGGTGGTGCTGGACGGCTCCCATCTGGCCACCTTCGGCGCGTTCGCCGACCTCATGCGCCGCGACCCGGGCAGGCTCGCGCTGGGCGGCCGCGCCGAGGGCGGGGTGGACCACGTGCTGTTCGGCATGCTGGCGCAGAGCCTCGGCGTGGACGCGCGCCTGCTGCGCTACGTCGCCTACCCCACCAGCGGCGAGGCGGTCGCCGCGCTGGCCAAGGGGGAGGTGGGGGCGGTCCTGGCCGGCCACAACGGCGTGCGCGCGGCCCTGCGAGCCGGTGGGCTGCGCGCGCTCGCCGTCTCCTCGCCCGACCGCATCCCCGGCGTGGAGGCGCCGACGCTGCTGGAGTGCGACACGCACGTGAACTGCGCCAACTGGCGTGGGCTGATAGGGCCGGGCGGCCTGCCCGAGGGCGACCGGGCCGCGCTGACCGGAATGTGCCGCGACCTGGCCGGCTCCCCGCGCTGGAGGGAGTTGTGCGCCCGCAGCGGCTGGACGCCGCTGTACCTGGAGGGTGAGGACTTCCGGCAGTGGCTCCGTGTCGAGTCCGCCCGCCTCGGCCGCGCCCTCGGCGAACTCGGCCTGCGCGTCTGAGGCGCCGCATCGCACCAAAGGAGCGGGGCCGTGCCGAGGCGGCCGGGGCATCGCCCGCGCCCGCTTGAGTGGGGTCGCGTACACAACCTGTGGGGGTGCTTGCGCTCGGGGCCACTAGATGTAGGATCCTGATCGTCGCTGGTTCGCCCCCCGGGGCGACGTGAGAGGGAACCCGGTGAGATTCCGGGGCTGCCCCGCAGCGGTGAGCGGGAACGAAAGCCGTCATATGAGCACTGGGCCGCGATAGTCGGCGGCCTGGGAAGCGACGGCCGGTAGGCATGTGCCAGGCGCCCGCGAGCCCGAAAACCTGCCGGTGACGCTGGAGTCGTCCAGGCCTCGAGGGTGGGCCGCGTGACGGGGTCGTCCGGCGTGCCCGCAGGGTGCCGCTCACCGGACGTGCGCCGCCGCGTGCCCTCGTACGGGGATTCGAGCGCACGAGGAGAGAGCACGTGACCGTGACACGCGATTTGCCGCCGTCCCACTCGCGGGAGGACGACGGTGGCGGAGGTGGGCGGCGGGCGGCGGACCGGCGCCTGGCCATCGAGGAGGCGGCCGCGCGGGTCATCGCCGACCCGGCCAACTCCCGGGTCGCGGCGCGCCTGCTGGCCGAGGAGATCGCCGAGGAGACCGCCGCGCACGGCGTGCGGTCGTTCTCGCAGTCGGTCGCCGCCACGCACGAGGCCGGCCTGGTGCAGGACGCCCTCGCGAAGTTCGTGCGGGACAACGCCGCCGAGCTGGACGCCCTCGTCGACCCCGAGGGGGACGCCCGGTTCGAGTACTTCGGGCTGCGCACCGTCTACGACCGCTACCTGCTGCGCCACCCGGTCACCCGCGGCGTCCTGGAGGCGCCGCAGCACTTCTTCCTGCGCGTGGCGTGCGGCCTGGCCGACGGCGTCGCCGAGGCGGGCGAGCTGTACCGGCTGATCTCGACGCTGTCGTACCTGCCCAGCTCGCCGACGCTGTTCAACTCCGGCGCCCGGCGCCCGCAGCTGTCGTCGTGCTTCCTGCTCGACTCCCCGCGCGACGAGCTGGAGGCCATCTACGAGCGGTACGGACAGGTGGCGCGGCTGTCGAAGTACGCCGGCGGCATCGGCATCTCCTGGACCCGCGTCCGGTCGCGCGGCTCGCTGATCCGGGGCACGAACGGGCACTCCAACGGCATCGTGCCGTGGCTGCGGACGCTGGACGCCAGCGTCGCGGCGGTCAACCAGGGCGGCCGGCGCAAGGGCGCGGCCTGCGTCTACCTGGAGCCGTGGCACGCCGACGTCGAGGAGTTCCTCGAACTGCGCGACAACACCGGCGAGGACGCCCGCCGCACCCACAACCTCAACCTGGCCAACTGGATCCCCGACGAGTTCATGCGCCGCGTCGAGGCCGACGGCACCTGGTCGCTGTTCGACCCCAAGGACGTCCCCGAGCTGGTCGACCTGTGGGGCGAGGAGTTCGACCGCGCCTACCGGGCGGCCGAGGCCGCCGGCCGGCACGTCCGTCAGCTGCCGGCCCGCACGCTGTACGGCCGCATGATGCGCACGCTCGCCCAGACGGGCAACGGCTGGATGACCTTCAAGGACGCCGCCAACCGGGCCTCCAACCAGACCGCGCGCCCGCAGAACGTCATCCACCTGTCCAACCTGTGCACCGAGATCCTGGAGGTCACCAGCGACGCCGAGACCGCCGTGTGCAACCTCGGCTCGGTCAACCTGGCCGCCCACCTGGTGGACGGCGAGGTCGACTGGGCGCGGCTGCGGGCGACGGTGGCGACGGCGGTGCGCTTCCTGGACAGGTCCATCGACCGGGGGTTCTACCCGACGCCCGAGGCGGAGGCGGCCAACCGCCGCTGGCGCCCGATCGGCCTCGGCGTGATGGGCCTGGCCGATGTGTTCTTCGCGGCCCGCCTGCCGTTCGACTCGCCCGAGGCGCTGGCGCTGTCCACGCGGATCGCCGAGGAGATGGCCCTGGCAGCCTACGGCGCCTCGGCCGCCCTGGCCGCCGCGCACGGCGCGCACCCCTCCTACGCCGACACCCGCGCCGCCGGTGGAGTGCTGCACCTGGATCACTTCCCGCAGGCGACCCCGGCCCACCCGCAGGAGTGGGAGGCGCTGCGCGCGAGGATCGCCGAGACGGGCCTGCGCAACTCGCTGCTGCTGGCCGTGGCGCCCACGGCGACGATCGCCTCGATCGCGGGCTGCTACGAGTGCGTCGAGCCGCAGGTGTCCAACGTGTTCAAACGCGAGACGCTGTCGGGCGAGTTCCTGCAGGTCAACCGCTATCTGGTGCGCGACCTGCGGCAGCGTGGGCTGTGGACGCCCGAGATGAGGGACGCCGTCAAGCGCGCCGACGGGTCGGTGCAGGAGATCGCGCAGATCCCCGAGGACCTCAGGCGGCTGTACCGCACGGCCTGGGAGCTGCCGCAGAAGGCGCTGATCGACCTCGCCGCCGCGCGCCAGCCGTACATCGACCAGTCGCAGTCGCTGAACCTGTTCATGGCCGCTCCCACCATCGGCAAGCTCTCCTCGATGTACGCCTACGCCTGGCGGGCCGGGCTGAAGACGACCTACTACCTGCGCTCGCGCCCGGCCACCCGGATCGCGCAGGCCACCGTCGCCGCCCAGGCGCCCGCCGCGGCCCCGCGCCCCGGCGCGCCGGCGTTCCCACCCGCTTCCCTACCCGCGTCCGGGCCCGTTCAGGCGCTCGACCAGGACGCCGTCGCCTGCTCCCTTGAGAACCCCGAGATCTGCGAGGCCTGCCAGTGATGCTGCTCGACCCCGGCATGGACCTGACCCTGCGCCCGATGCGCTACCCCGAGTTCTACGAGCGCTACCGGACCGCCATCCGCAACACCTGGACGGTCGAGGAGGTGGACCTGCAGTCCGACCTGGCCGACCTGGCCGAACTGAGCGCGGGCGAGCGTCATCTGATCAACCGGCTGGTGGCGTTCTTCGCCACCGGCGACTCGATCGTGGCCAACAACCTGGTGCTCAACCTGTACCAGCACCTCAACGCGCCCGAGGCCCGGCTCTACCTGTCGCGGCAGCTGTTCGAGGAGGCCGTGCACGTCCAGTTCTACCTGACGCTGCTGGACACCTACCTGCCCGACCACGACGAGCGGGCCAAGGCGTTCGCCGCCGTCGAGCACATCCCCTCCATCCGCGACAAGGCCGAGTTCTGCTTCCGCTGGATCGACTCGATCAACGCGCTCCAGCGCCTGTCGACCCGGGGGGACCGGCGGGCGTTCCTGCTCAACCTCATCTGCTTCGCCGCCTGCATCGAGGGGCTGTTCTTCTACGGCGCCTTCGCCTACGTGTACTGGCTGCGCTCGCGGGGCCTGCTCGGCGGGCTGGCCACCGGGACCAACTGGGTGTTCCGCGACGAGTCCATGCACATGGAGTTCGCCTTCTCGGTGGTCGACACGGTGCGCGCGGAGGAGCCGGACCTGTTCGACGACGAGCTCGGCGCCCAGGTGACCCGGATGATCGAGGAGGCGGTGGCCGCCGAGCTGGCCTTCGCCCGCGACCTGTGCGGCGATGGCCTGGCGGGGATGAGCGCCGAGCGGATGCGCGAGTACCTGGAGTACGTCGCCGACCGCCGGCTGGCGCGGCTCGGCCTGCCGGAGCGGTACGGGACGGCCAATCCGTTCGCGTTCATGGAGTTCCAGGACGTGCAGGAGCTGGCCAACTTCTTCGAGCGCAGGGTGTCGGCCTACCAGGTGGCGGTGGAGGGCACCGTGAGCCTGGACGAGGTGTTCTGACCGCTCCCGGAGCGCCGTGTCACCGTGCGGCGGGACCTCGTGTGAGGTTTATCACCCCGTTACGGGTGGTTTTCGGATCAAAGTCTGGTTAAGGATCGCCGGAGCCGGTCCGGGCCCTGGTGAAAGCCGAGGGCGCCGGACCGGTCCGCCGGCGCCCGGCCGGTGCGACAGTGGGGAAACCGGAGAAGGGGATGCCGCCCGTGTCATCGGCAGTGAACTGGATCGTCCTGGTCGTCGTCGTCCTGGCGGCGCTCGTCGCCGTCGAGCTGCTGCGCCGCGTGCTGCGGTCGCGCAGGGTCAACGGCCGCTTCTCCTTGGCCGGGCCGGTCGTCGAGCGGTGCACGTGGCCGGGCTTCGCCACCGCCGCCGTGGTCGCCTTCAACACGGTCTACGCGCCGGGGATGTCCGGCAGGTCGTTCGAGTTCGCGGTGCAGCAGACCGTCACCGTCCTGCTGATCGCCTGCGTGGCCTGGCTGGTCATCCAGGCCGCCTACGCGGTGACCGACGTGGTGCTGGCCAGGCTCAACGGCGTCGAGGGCATCGGCAACCGCAGGGCCCGCCGCATCCGCACGCAGATCACCCTGGTCCGCCGGGTGGCGGCCGCGGTCATCATCGTCGTCTCCGCCGGGGCGATGCTGTTCAGCTTCCCCGCCGTCCGCGCGCTCGGCGCCGGCCTGCTGGCCTCGGCGGGCATCGCCGGCGTGGTGGCCGGCATCGCCGCCCAGTCCACGCTCAGCAACCTGATCGCCGGGCTGCAGCTCGCCTTCAGCGACGCCATCAGGCTCGACGACGCCGTGGTCGTGGACGGAGAGTGGGGTCGTATCGAGGAGCTGACCCTGACCTACGTCGTCGTGCGGCTGTGGGACGAGCGCCGGCTGATCCTGCCGGTGTCCTACTTCACCTCCACGCCGTTCGAGAACTGGACCCGCTACGAGAGCCGCGTCGTCGGGCACGTCATGTTCTACGTCGACTGGACGGTGCCCGTCGACGAGCTGCGGGCCGAGCTGTACCGCTGCCTGCGCGAGCACCCGCTGTGGGACCAGAAGGACTGGACCCTCCAGGTGACCGACATCCAGGCCAACGGCCTGGTGGAACTGCGCGCGCTCATGAGCGCCTCCGACGCGCCGAGCGTGTGGGACCTCAAGTGTGACGTCCGCGAGCACCTGGTCGCCTACATCCGCGAGAACCATCCCCAGGCGATGCCGCGTCTGCGCGTCGAGGACGCCCCCGCCGCCGCCCCGGCGCCCCGGAAGGCGGGGACGTCCGTGCGGCCCGGCGTCCCCGGACAGGCCGTCCAGGACGGCCGCGAGCCCCGGTCAGGGATTGGACGGGCGTAGGACGCGGGTGCCGCCGGCGATCAGCGCCGTGGCGAGGATCCACCCCGAGGCGATCAGGATGTTGGCCAGCCACTGCGTCCAGCCCACCGGCTCCCAGGCGCCGCGCAGCTCGAAGACGCTCACCGGCACCAGCAGGTCCAGGGTGTAGGGGAAGGGGTGGAACACTCGCCGCTCGTCCAGGCCGACCTGGGAGGGCGGATGAGTGGCGAAGATCGCGGTGCCGGCGGCCAGCAGGACGGCGAACCACACCCCGGCCAGCCACGGCCGGTACCCGTACCCGACGATCAGGTCCAGCAGCAGCCCGGCCAGGCGCCCGGTGGGGCCGATGGTCGAGCGGCGCGCCCGCTGCTTGGCCAGCAGCACCCGGCGCGCCTCCTGCTCGTGGCCGATCCTGCGGTACCAGGCGGCCAGGTGCTCGTACGGCTGCGGACGGTAGCCGCCCGGGTCGCGGCTCACCCACGACAGCCGGTCGGCCAGCCGGGCCTCGCCGCGCAGCGACTCGTAGGCGAACCCGTTCAGGTGCACGTGGCCGGGATAGGCCCCGGGATGGTCGAGCAGGACGCCCACGCGCGAGTAGCCGAGGTTGACCCCGCCCTCCATCAAGGCCGGCGTCAGGATCAGCTCGTCGACCTGCATGTGACTCAGGTGCAGCGCGCGGCCCTGCGCGCTCACCACGGACTGGTCGAACGACAGCACCCCGGTGACCCGGGCGCCGCGCAGCCGCACGGTGCCCTCGGCGGTGAAGCCCGCGCTGAACTCCACGCTGCTGGCCTGCATGTGGTCGGCGTAGACGGCGTGGCCGCCGGTCCCCTTGATCACGGCGCGCTGGAGGTACAGGCCGCTGTTGAACTTGGCGCCGATGAGCCGCAGGCCGCCGACGGTGCGGATGTCGCGGCAGAAGGCGCCGCCCTCCACGGTCAGCCCGCCGGCCCACAGCGCCCAGTGGTTCTGGTCCCAGCCCCGCTCCCGCTTCTCGGCGTCGCTGAACGGCCGGCGGACGTCCTCCAGGTAGCTCTCGGAGGGCCGGTGGCTCTGCGGGCCGCTCTGGTCGAGGTCGGGGGCCATCAGGCGGGCCCGCGCCAGCCGGAGCTGGCCGGTGACGTGGGCGTTGTCCAGCCGAACTCCGGCGTGGACGGTGCAGGAGTCCAGCTCCAGCAGGCCGTCCACCGTGCAGCGGGCGGCGCGGATGCGGTGGATGTCGCAGCCGCGGAAGCGCATGCCCTTGGTGGTGGCGTCGGTCAGGGACACCGTGCCGGACAGGTGGCAGTTCAGCAGGTGGAGCTTGCTGGTGAGCGTCGCGTCCGACAGGTTGAGCATCCCGGTGATGCGCGCCCCGGCGAGCCGCAGCCCGGCCACCTGGCCGGGCTTGGCGGGACGGGCGCCGAGCATCAGGGCGGTCACCAGCTCGGCCCGCACGGTGCGCTCGGGCCCCCACGCGCCACCACCGGCCGGGTCGTCGCGGGCGGGGTCACCGGTGCGCAGATCGACCCATGCCCCGGAGGGATACGCCTCCCACACCTGGCGTTCCGCCGCCGTCAGCCGCCAGAACGGACGTGATCTCACCACCCGGGGACTGTAGCGCGGCCGGACGCCCGAATCGCACCGGATCTGGCAGATCGTCCGGGACCTGGCGGCGGAGAGGTGGCAGGAAACGGCCACGGGCGTGCAGCTTGCTGCCGCCGAATCGTCTGGTCCGGGGGGCTTGAATGCCGGAGAGTTGTTCGTGCAAGGACAAAACGAAAACACTCCGGAAAAGAGTAAAAGAAATGACCTCCACCGCTTTCTCCGCCGCCACCGCCACCCGTTCCGCCGGCACCACCTGGGACGCCGCCTCGCGCACCGCGGGCACCACGTGGGACGGTTACTCCCGCACCGCCGGAACCACCTGGGACTGACGATATATCCCGCCCGGATAACAGGCCCCGTCCGTTGATGTCCCGCTGAGAAACCCTTTCCGACAGAAAAGACCGGCGGCACCGCCCGCCGACGGCACAGAGAAGAAACACCCCGCCGGTGCGAACGGACCACCGGTCCGCGACGACGGCGGGAGAACCAGATAAAACCCGGCCGGCACCGGATATGGGAATTCCCCTCGGCCCGGCCGACCGGATGCGACGCCCGGCGACGCGAGCGGCTCCCCGCTCCGCCCCGCAGCCCGTGGCCCCGTCGTCCGAGACGTCTTCCCCCTCCCCGCACCCCCCTCCGCGCCAGCGCGTTCCCTCGGCGCGCCCGCGTCCGGCCTCCTCGCGGGCGGCTCCCGCCAGGAGCGCCGGCGGCCCGGCCGGCACGCGCGCCGCCCGATGGCAGGAAGCGGTCACGGCCGTGCAGCTTGCTGCCGCCGAATCGTCTGGCCCGGGGGCCGTGAATGCCGGAGAGTTGTTCGTGCAAGGACGAAACGAAAAGCCCTCGAGAAAAGAGAGAACGAAATGACCTCCACCGCTTTCTCCGCCGCCACCGCCACCCGTTCCGCCGGCACCACCTGGGACGCCGCCTCGCGCACCGCGGGCACCACGTGGGACGGTTACTCCCGCACCGCCGGAACCACCTGGGACTGACCGGCGACCGAATTCACGACAGAAAGACGATCGCCCCGCCGAACGCCCCGGGAGAAAATGACCGCGACCCGGCACCCAGAAAAGCCCCACCCGGCCGGTACCGCAGAATCACCGCCGGCGACCCGGTTCCACCGCCGCGAATGGAATGGCGGCCCGGGCGCAGATCGCACGATATAAGCCGAAAGATATGACGACGAGAAAGAGCCGTGAAGCGCACCGGCTCCCGCCGTCAGCCCCGTGACCGACGGGGCCGCCCTCCCGTCACAAGCCCCCTCAGGCCCCTCGCGCCCGTCGCAAGCCCCCTCGGCCCTCGCGCCCCGTGACAGCCCTCCTCGGGCCCCCTCGTCCCCGTAGCGGCCGCTCAGTCGCGTTCGATGTGCATGGCGCGTTCCTCGGCGGAGAAGTCGCCGTCGTCCGCGCCGACCTCCGAGGCGTACTCCTCGGACTCCTCGTCGGGGTGGGCGCCCTCGTCCGGCGCCACGAAGCGGTACTCCTCGCGCGGCACATGGGCGCGTTCGGGGGCCTCCTGCCACAACCGGCGCGAGATGCCGTCCCGGTCGGCCGGATCGTCGCCCACGATCTCGTGACCGATGGGGAGGTTGTCGGTCCACTCCTCGATCTCGGTCAGCTGCTCGTCGTCGCCCATGTCGTCGGGGCCGCGTCCGGTCATGTCTCTGCCCTACCCATGTGGTGCGATGGCCCGCTCACGCGCTGCCATGAAATCACTCGCCATAGGCAAGATATCTGGACACACCGGACGCCCCGCACTCCGCACCCCGGCCGTAGGCGACGCGCCCTCCCGTGTCCGGCGCACCGCGCGCCGATCAGCGCTCGACCACCTCGTTCTTGCCGATCACCACCACGCCCTCGCGCGTCACCGCGAAGCGGGAGCGGTCGAACTCCAGATCCAGGCCGATGCGGGCGCCGTCGGGGATCACCACGTTCTTGTCGATGATGGCCCGGCGGACGATCGCCCCCCGGCCGACCTTGACGCTCCCCATGAGCACCGAGTCCTCCACCAGGGAGTGGGAGTGCAGCACCACGCCCGGCGACAGGATCGAGCGCACGGCGGTGGCGCCTGAGACGATCACGCCCGGCGAGACCAGCGAGTCGATGGCGTGCCCGACGCGGTCGCCGTCGTTGTGGACGAACTTGGCCGGCGGCAGCGGGTCGTGGCCGGTGTAGATCGGCCAGCGGTCGTTGTAGAGGTTGAACACCGGGTGCACCGACACCAGGTCCATGTGCGCCTCGTAGTAGGCGTCCAGGGTCCCGACGTCCCGCCAGTAGCCGCGGTCGCGCTCGGTGGAGCCCGGGACGGCGTTGTGGGCGAAGTCGTAGACCTCGGCGCCGCCGGACTTGACGAACATGGGGATGATGTTGCCGCCCAGGTCGTGCTTGCTGCTCGGGTCGAGGGCGTCCTCCCTGAGCGCGTCGATCATCGCCTGGGTCTTGAAGACGTAGTTGCCCATGGAGGCGTAGACCTGGTCGGGGGCGTCCGGCAGGCCGATGGGGTCGGTGGGCTTCTCACGGAAGGCCACGATCCGGTGCCCGGCGGGGTCGGTCTCGATCACCCCGAACTGGTCGGCGAGCGCCAGTGGCTGGCGGATGGCGGCGACCGTGACGTCGGCGCCCGAGTCGATGTGCTGCTCCACCATCTGCCGCGGGTCCATGCGGTAGATGTGGTCGGCCCCGAAGACGATGCAGTGCTCGGGCAGCTCGTCGTAGATCAGGTTCAGGTTCTGGAACAGCGCGTCCGCCGAACCCGCGAACCAGCGGGGGCCGAGCCGCTGCTGGGCGGGCACCGGGGTGACGTAGTTGCCGAGCATCGTCGACATGCGCCAGGTGCGGGTGACGTGGCGGTCGAGGCTGTGGCTCTTGTACTGGGTCAGGACGACGATCTTGAGGTAGCCGCCGTTGGTCAGGTTCGACAGCACGAAGTCGACCAGCCGGTAGATCCCTCCGAAGGGCACCGCCGGCTTGGCCCGGTCGGCCGTGAGCGGCATCAGCCGCTTCCCCTCGCCACCGGCCAGCACGATCGCGAGGATTTTGGGCGTCGTCATAGCACCGACGTTACCCGGCTTTACCCAGCTAAACCCGACGAAACACCCTGGACCATTAAGGTTTACGCATGCGCGTCGATCTGCTGAGCCGTGAGTACCCGCCCGAGGTGTACGGCGGCGCCGGAGTCCATGTCGAATATCTCGCCAGAGAACTGCGGAGTCTGCTGGACGTGCGGGTGCGCTGCTTCGGCGCGCGTCGCGAGGAGGGCGGCGTCGACGCCTACGGCGTCCCCGGCGGCCTCGCGTCCGCCAACCCGGCCCTGCAGGTGCTCGGCGTGGACCTGGAGATGGCCGCCGCGTGCGAGGGTGCGGACGTCGTGCACAGCCACACCTGGTACGCCAACTTCGCCGGGCACGTCGCCAAGCTGCTGTACGGGGTGCCGCACGTGGTCACCACCCACAGCCTGGAGCCGCTGCGCCCGTGGAAGGCCGAGCAGCTCGGCGGCGGCTACGCCCTGTCCGGCTTCGCCGAGCGCACGGCGCTGCTGAACGCCGACGCGGTCATCGCGGTGTCGGAGGGCATGCGGCGCGACGTCCTCGCCTGCTACCCGGAGATCGCGCCCGAGCGGGTGACCGTCGTCCACAACGGCATCGACACCCAGGAGTACGCCCCCGACCACGGCACCGACGTCCTGCTCGCGCACGGCATCGACCCCGCCAGGCCCTACGTCGTCTTCGTCGGGCGCATCACCCGCCAGAAGGGGCTGGCCCACCTGCTGCGCGCCGCCCGCTCGCTGCCACCGCAGGCCCAGCTCGTCCTGTGCGCCGGAGCCCCCGACACCCCCGAGATCGCCGCGGAGGTGACCGGGCTGGTCGAGGACCTGCGCGCGAGCAGGTCGGGCGTCGTGTGGATATCCCAGATGCTCCCCAGGCCGCAGGTCATCCAGATCCTCACCCGCGCCGCCGTGTTCGTCTGCCCCTCGGTCTACGAGCCGATGGGCATCGTCAACCTGGAGGCCATGGCCTGCGAGACCGCCGTGGTGGCCACCGCGACCGGCGGCATCCCCGAGGTCGTCGCCGACGGCGAGACCGGCCTGCTCGTCCCCATCGAGCAGGGCGCCGACGGCGAGCCGCTCGCCCCGGCCGCGTTCGCGGACGCCATCGCCGCCCGGGTGACCCGGCTCCTGGACGACCCGTCCCTCGCCGCCGCCATGGGCCAGGCCGGCCGCCGCCGCGCCGTCGACCACTTCAGCTGGCCCGCCATAGCCACCCGCACCCAGGCCCTCTACCAATCCCTGAAATGACCCGCCCCCCGGTCCGCTCACCCGGACCGGGGCCGGCTCAGGTGAGCCCGGCTCGGTGCCCGAAAACGGTGCCTTCGGCGCGGCCTTCCTGAAGGCGACCTTCGCCCTGCCCGAGGCCCGCCGCCGCGCGAGTGACGGACCGCGATGGAGCCGGTCACGCCTTGATCTCGAACCAGACCGTGCGGTGTGCGCCGGTCTGTTCCCATCCCCATGCCGATGACAGCTCACGGACCAGCCACAGGCCACGGCCGCCCTCACTCAGGAGATCGACCTGAGCCGGAACCTGAGGGACGCTCTCCGCCGACCCCTCGTCGACCACTTCCACCCGCGCCCTCTCGCCGTCGTCGCACACCCGCAGCCGCACCACACCGCTTCGCTCGCGCCCCGACTCCGAATGCTTCTGGATCGCAGGGGGCGCGGCGGTTGTCGAGGTCGAGGTCTTCGACGTTGAGGGAAAGGATCTCGGTCGCGACCGGTAGCGTCGGGGTTCATGAGCGATGAAGCGTCGGGGCCGCGCCGGTGGGTCCGGTACGTGATGCCGGCGATGGCACTACTAGTGCCGTGAAGGGCGACACTCCGCAGGAGGAAATCCGCAGACACCATCTCGGGGCGGTGCTGCGGCAGGTGCATCTGGCAGGGCCGATCTCGCGTGCGGCGCTGGCGAACCGGCTGGGCCTGAACCGCAGCACGATCCTGGCGCTGGCCACGCAGCTCACGGCTGCGGGTCTGGTGCGTGAGGAGGCTTCGGGTACGACGGGTCGGGCGGGTCGGCCGTCGCTGGTGGTGCGGCCTGAGAGCGGCCGGTGGTATGTGCTGGCTTTCGATGTGGCGGTGGATCGGCTGGTCGCCGCCAGGGTCGGGCTCGGCGGTCCGGTACTGGAGCGCAGGGAGGCGCCCCGGCGGCGAAGCAGGCATGCCGATCTCGACGAGGTGGTCGGTGTCCTGGCCGGGTTCGGCCGCGCGCTCGTGGACGCGGCGCCCCGGAGCGCGAGGTGCCTCGGGGTCGGCACGTCGTACTGCGGTCTGGTCAGGGCCGCCGACGGGATGGTGCTCCTGGCTCCCAACGTGGGCTGGACCGACCTGGATTTCGTGCCCGCGCTCAGCCGGCGGCTGGGGCTGCCCGTGGCAGTCGGCAACGAAGCCCACCTGGGCGCGCTGGCCGAGCATGAACGCGGAGCGGGCATCGGCCACCAGAATCTTGTCTACCTGCATGGGGATGTCGGGGTGGGTGGTGGCATCATCGTGGGCGGCAGGCTGCTGGGCGGCGATGACGGCTACGGCGCCGAACTCGGGCACATGATCGTTAATCCCTTTGGCGGCCGTTCCTGCAACTGCGGTTCGCGCGGCTGCCTGGAGGCAGAAGTGGGCGAGGCGGCGCTGCTGGAGGCGTCCGGACGCACCAGCGGGCCGGGCGGGCGGGATGGCGTACGAGCCGTCGTGGAAGCGGCCGAGAACGGTGACGAGGCCGCCCGCAAGGCCTTGGACCGTGTCGGCGACTGGCTCGGGATCGGCGTGGTCAACCTGATCAACCTCTTCAACCCCGGAGTCGTCGTCTTCGGCGGCACACTCGGCGACATCTACCCGGGTGCGGCACCCCAGGTCCACGCGCGCGTGGCGGCTAGTGTCCTGCCCGTCTCCCGGGGGGTAGGGTTGCGCACCTCGATGCTGCGCGATGACGCCCCATTGGTCGGCGCGGCGGAACTCGCTTTCTCCCGCGTCCTGGCCGACCCGTTGGACGCACTCGCTTCCACAGCACCGTGAACCTCGTCCGGTCCGCTTGAGAGCGGGCTGAGGCCTTCAAGCAGGTGCCGACCGCGGCCTCGCCCGCAAATGCATCGTCTTCCAGGTAGGTCAGGTGGGGTCGCCGGGCGAGATGAGGCCGGTTTCGTAGGCGACGACCACGGCCTGGACGCGGTCGCGCAGGCCCAGTTTGGACAGGACGCGGGCGACGTGGGTCTTCACCGTGGCCACGCTGAGGGTCAGCCGGTCGGCGAGTTCGGCGTTGCTGAGGCCGGTGGCGAGCAGGCGCAGCACGTCCAGTTCCCGGGGCGTGAGCTGGGAGAGGTCGCGGTGGAGGGCGGGCCGCACGGTGTCGCGGCGGGCGAAACGTTCGACCAGGCGGCGGGTGATGGTGGGCGCGAGCAGGGCGTCGCCGGAGCGCACGAGCCGCACCGCGGCCACCAGGTGCTCGGGGGTGACGTCCTTGAGCAGGAACCCGCTCGCTCCCGCGGCGAGCGCCGCGTACACGTAGTGGTCGAGGTCGTAGGTGGTCAGGATCAGTACGCGGGTGTCCTCGGCGCCGCCGGCGAGGATCCGCCGGGTGGCTTCCAGGCCGTCCATCCGCGGCATCCGGATGTCCATGAGCACGACGTCGGGCCTGGTGCGGCGGACCGCGGCGATGGCCTCGTCCCCGTCGGCGGCCTCGGCCGCCACCTCGATGCCGTCGGCGGCGAGGATCATGCGGAATCCGGTGCGCACCAGTGCCTGGTCGTCGGCGATGACGGCGCGCAGTCGGCCGGTCATGCGGTCCTCCAGGGGACGCGGGCCCTGATCGTGAACCCGCCCCCGGCCATGTGCCCGGCGTCCAGGGTCCCGCCGTAGACGGCGAGCCGCTCGCGCAGCCCGATCAGCCCTCTGCCGCCGCCGGTGCGCGATCCGGCGGTCCGCGCTCCGCCGGTGTCGGTCACCTCGATCTCGAGCCAGTCGCCGTCATGGCCGATCGTCACGGCCGCGGCGGCGCCGGCCGCGTGCTTGATCGTGTTGGTGAGGGCCTCCTGGACGACGCGGTAGGCGGCCAGGTCGACGCCGGGTGGCAGCGGCCCGGGCGGCGACCCCGTGACGCGCACCGGCACTCCGGCGGCGCGGACGCGTTCCACCAGGGCGTCCAGCTGGTCGAGCCCCGGCTGCGGCGCGAGCCCGTCGGCGGGCCCGTCGAGGCGGTCGCCGCCCGGGCCGGCGAGCAGGCCCATGAGATGGCGCAGCTCGGACATGGCGGCGCGGCCGCCCGACTCGATCGCGAGCAGAGCCTGCTTCGACTGTTCCGGCTCGGCGTCCATCACCTTGCGCGCCGCGCCCGCCTGGATCACCATCACGCTGACATTGTGGGTCACCACGTCGTGCAGCTCGGCGGCGATCCGGGACCGCTCCTCGGCGACGGCCCTGCGCATGGCCTCCGCCTGCGTCTGCCGCAGCTCGGCGAACCGGTGGTGGCTCGCTCCCAGCCGTCGCCGCCAGTAACGGACGAAGCTCCCGACGACGCCGACGCTCAGCAGGACGACGAACGGCCCCATCCAGTTCGGCAGCTCGGGCGTGACGTCCCGGAAGGCGCCACCGGCGAGCCCCGCCGCGAGCACGAGGCCCCCCATCGCCAGTACCCGGTTGCGGCCGTGGGCGGCGGCGCCGTACGCGGCGACGGCGCAGGTCAGCACCGTGATCAGGGTGGCGTACGAGTGGGTGGCCTGCGCCGCGGCCAGCACCACCCAGAAGGTGAGTAGCGGGTAGCGGCGCCGTAGGGCCAGCGGTAACGCCGTCATCGCCACCAGGAACGCGGGCGGCCCGTCGGGTGGAGGATGGACGGTTGCGATGCCGGGCCGGTGGCAGGAGAGTGGGGACGGGCCGTCGGGCGTGACGCGGGACCGGTGGCAGGAGAGTGGGGACGGGCCGTCGGGCGTGACGCCGGACGGCCGGCCGGAGAGTCGGGACGGATCGTCGGGCACCACGCCGCCCGACGGGCCGTCGGGCGCGACGCCATGAAAGAGGGGCCGGCCGGTCGCGGCATCGGGAGCCGTGGGGGCATCGGGAGCCGCGGGGGGGTCGGGAGCGGCGGGGGGGTCGGGAGCGGCGGGGGGATCGGGGGCCGCGGGGGGATCGGGGGCGGGCGGGTGGGCGCCGGCGGGTCCGAGCCGCAGGAGCTCGACCACGTGGGCCTGGTCCTCGCCGGAGCCGAGCACGGGATGACCCGCCGACGCGGCGACCGCGGCGACCGCCAGAAGGAGGGCGATCACCACGTCGGCGGCGAAGGCCGCGCGAGACGGCTTCGGGAGCCGCTCGCCACGCCGGTCCTGGTCGTCCTCGTCCAGCGGGCCGCCCGGGTCGAGCACCTGCCGCCACCACGGCGGTCGTTCACCGGTTTCCACCGGCACATTGTCACGCCTGCCCGTCCCCGCCGCATCGGCCGTCGTGACGGGGCCCACGGTCCAGGGGAGTACATCGCAGGGATGACCCGGCGGCCCTTCGTTCTCGGGAGCTACGCGATCTCGGTACGGCGGCCGACGCGCTCTGGCATGGGTGGTCCCTAGTTTCGTTCCCGCCATCCCGCCGCGCCGTCCGGAGCAGGGGTCGCCGCCGGGGGCCGGCGAAGGCATCGAGGCCCTTTCACCATCATCCTTTCGACCACTCCTCAAGAGGGGACATAGCATGATCGCTGCCTTGGAGGCCCAGGCACTGGGCAGGAAGTACGGCAGGCGCTGGGCGCTGCGCGAGTGCACCATCGACATCCCGGCGGGCCACGTCGTGGGGCTGGTGGGCCCCAACGGAGCCGGTAAGACGACGTTGCTGAAGCTGGCCGGCGGCCAGCTCGAACCGAGCACGGGCGGCATCGTCGTGCTCGGCGGCCGGCCCGGGGACACGCCCGAGCAGCTCGCCAAGGTCGGGTTCGTCGCCCAGGACACCCCCGTCTACGCGCGCCTGACCGTCGCCGACCACCTGCGGCTCGGGGCGCGGCTCAACCCCCGCTGGGACGGCGCCCTGGCACGGGAGCGCGTCGCTCGGCTGGGCCTCGTCCCGGGCCAGCGGGCGGGCAGGCTGTCGGGCGGTCAGCGCGCCCAGCTCGCCCTCACCCTGGGCCTGGCCAAGCGGCCCGAGCTGCTGATCCTGGACGAGCCGGTCGCGTCGCTCGACCCGCTGGCGCGCCGCGAGTTCCTGCAGGGGCTGACGGAGGCCGCCGCGGCGCACGGGCTGAGCGTGGTGCTCTCCTCCCACCTGGTCTCCGACCTGGAACGCGTCTGCGACTACCTGATCGTGCTCGTCGACTCCCGCGTCCGGCTGGCCGGGGAGGTCGAGCCGTTGCTGGCCGCCCATCGCCGGCTCACCGGCCCGCGCCGCGACCCCGGCGGGCACGTGGTCTCCGTCCGCCACACCGAGCGGGAGAGCACGTACGTGGTCCGCGCCGACGACGCCCGGATTCACGACCCCGGCTGGACGGTCTCCCAGCTCAGTCTGGAGGACCTGGTCCTGGCCTATATGGATCAGCGCACCGAGGCCGACGGTCCGGTCGCCCTGGAGGTGCGGCGATGATCTGGCTGACCTGGCGCCAGTTCCGCGGCTCGGCCACGATGATGGCCGCCGTACTCGTGGTCATCACCGCCGCCCTGGCCCTGACCGGCCCGAAACTGGCATCCGACTACGCCGCCGGGATCGCCGCCTGCACCCCGGACAACACCTGCCTGGACTTCTTCGACCGGTTCTTCGGCGAGTACGACACCCTCTTCCTGGCCCTCACGATGGTCGTGCTGATCCTGCCGGCGCTGGCCGGGCTGTTCTGGGGGGCGCCGCTGATCACCCGCGAGCTGGAGGCCGGCACCCACCTGCTGGTGTGGAACCAGAGCATCAGCCGCGGCCGGTGGCTGGCGGTCAAGCTCGGGCTCATGGGCCTTTCGGCCATGGCCGCCGCCTGCCTCTGCGGCCTGGTGGTGACCTGGTGGTCGGCCCCGTTGGACAAGTCGGCCGTCCCGGAGATGGCGCAGATGGCTCCCGTGGTGTTCGGCGCGCGCGGCATCGCCCCGATGGGATACGCGGCCTTCGCCTTCGTCCTGGGGGTGACCGTGGGCATGCTGGTGCGCCGCACGCTGCCCGCCATGGCCCTCACCCTGGCCGCCTTCGTCGCGATCCAGATAGCGATGCCGCTGCTGGTGCGCCCGCACCTGATGCCCCCCGTCGCGGGGACCTTCGAGCTCGGCCGGGAGAACGTGGACGGCTTCGGCGCCCCGAAGGGCGGATCCCTGCAGGTCTTCCTGAGGACGTCGGCCGTTCCCGGCCACGCGGGCGCCTGGGTCCTGTCCAGCGAACTGGTGGATAAGACCGGACGCGTGATCTCCAGCGGAGACGGAGGCCCGGGACCGTCGACGACGGTCGCGCGGGGGGTCCCGGTCTCCACGACGACGGGACCCTGCTCGCCGCAGGGAGCGATGGCGGGAGGGTGCACGGCCGAGATCAACCGGCTGGGCTACCGGCAGCGGGCGACCTACCAGCCCCTCGAGCGCTTCTGGCCCTTCCAGTGGATCGAGACCGGGATCTACGCCCTGCTCACCCTCGGCCTCACAGGGTTCTGCTTCCGGTGGATCCGCAGGCGCGTGTCATGACGTCCGTGAGGACCGCGGCGGCCGGGCTCGCCCTTCTCCTGGCGGCGGCCTGCACCGCCCCCGCGCCGCCGCGCCGCGAGGCGGGCACGGCGGCCGGTACGGTGTGCGCGCCGCCCCACGGCCCGGCGGAGGCGGAGACGCCCACCACGATCGACGTCGTCCGGCAGGCGTACTTCTGCATCCTCGGCAACTACTACGGCGGCGCCACGCTGGACGCCCGGTCGCTGCTGACCGCCGGATTCGCCGCCCTGACGCGGCAGCTCGACCGCGACGGACGCGACATGCCCGAGGCGGCCATGCCCGCGCTGACCGGTGACCGCCGGGCCGACTGGACCGCCTTCGAGACCGCCTTCCGCACGATCACCGACCGGGCGCCCGGCCTGCGCGACAAGCTGGCCGCCGTCACCCTCCAGGCCATCGTGGCCGCCCTCGGCGACGACCACGCCCGCTGGACGCACCAGGACAGCCGGCCGCCCGGCTACTACGACGGCGACGGCTACGGCCTGGGTCTGGAGGCCAGCGTCGGCGGCCCGCAGGCGGACACCGAGCCGGGCACCGCCCTGGCCCCGCTGTTCGTCACCGCCGTGCCGGGCGGCGCGGCGCGGGCCGCCGGGCTGCGTCCCGGCGACCTCATCGAATCGATCAACGGCTCGGCGCCCTTCGTCGACGGCGAGGGCACGCGCGCCATCGCCGCCCTCTACCCCAGGTATCCGCAGGCGCGGCCGGTGCGGCTGGGGTTGCTGCGGCAGAGCACCGGCCGCCGCTGGAGCGTGACGCTCACGCCAGGCCTCTTCCCGCGGGACCCGGCCGCTCTGCGGGTGGTGCGGTCGAAGCGGCTGGACGACGACATCGCCTACGTGCGGATGACCGGCTTCGATTCCGACTCCGCGAACCGGGTGCTGCGGGAGATCACCAGGCTGCGCGCCGGCCGGACGCTGTCCGGCGTCGTGCTGGACCTGCGCGGCAACGGCGGCGGCAGCCCCCTGGAGGCGACCCGGTTGCTGAGCGCCTTCGTCCACGGCGCTGACACCGCCTACCAGTGCACCGCAGAGGGCACGTGCCAGGCCGCGCCGACCGACGACACCGTCGAACTGCTCCACCTGCCGCTGGTGGTGCTCACCGACCGCGGCTGCGCCTCGGCGTGCGAGCACTTCAGCTCCGCGGTCAAGGACCTGCGCCTCGGGCGGCTGGTCGGCACCAGAACCGCCGGCGTGATCTCCGGCCCGGCGCGGGGATACCTGCTCGCCGACAACACCATTCTGAGTTTCCCCGCCAAGCACCACCTGGGGCCCCGCCGCGAGGTCATCGACCGCATCGGCGTGCCGCCCGACCACTACGTGCCCCTGACCCCGAAGGACGCGGCCGCCGGACGCGACCCCGCCCTGGCCAAGGCCCTGACCCTGCTGCACACATGAGGATGGACCTCGCCATGAGACAGCTCCTGGCCCTCGCCGCGGGACTCGCCGTCCTGGCCACGTCCGCCTGCTCCGCGCCCGCGCCGCCCAGAGCCGACGCCCCGCGGGCCACGCCGTCCGGCCCCGCCGCCCTGCCCGCCCCCACCGGCCCCCATCCAGTGGGCACCACCGTCCTGCACCTGACCGACACCTCCCGCCCCGATCCCTGGGATCCCGACGCCGGCGCCAGAGAACTCAAGGTCACCCTGTGGTACCCGGCCAAGCGGCGCGACGGGCCGCGCGCGCCCTACATGACGGCCAAGGAAGCAGAACTGCTCCTGAGGGGCTCGGGGATGTCGACCGCGCCGTACGATCTGCTGAGCAGGACGCGGACCAACGCCGTCCAGGACGCCGAACCCGAGGGGCGAAGGCTCCCGCTGGTGGTGCTCTCACCCGGCTTCACCAAGCCGATGAGCACCCTCACCTCCCTGGCCGAGGACCTCGCCGGCCGAGGCTATGTCGTGGCCGGCATCGACCACACCTACGAAAGCTACGTGACCACGCTGTCCGGCGGCCGGATCGCCGAATGCCTGGCCTGCGACAGCAACACCGACCCCGGTTTCGGCACGGGAGTGGTCCAGGGCCGGGCCGCCGACGTCTCCTTCGTCCTTGACCAGCTGACCTCCACGTGGCGGCACTCCGGCCTGATCGACCGCGGGAGGATCGCGATGGTCGGCCAGTCGATCGGCGGAGCCGCCGCCGTGGCGGCCATGGTGAAAGACCCGCGCGTACGCGCCGGAATCGACATGGACGGCACCGGCTACGCCCGGATCCCCAAGAGCGGCCTCTCCCGGCCGTTCATGTTCATGGGGTCGCGCGAGCACGTCCCGGGCGGCCGTGACACCTCCTGGGACCGTGACTGGAAGCTGCTGACCGGGTGGAAGCGCTGGCTCGTGCTGCCGGACGCCGAACACCAGTCCTTCACCGACATCCCGTTGCTGGCGGAGGTCATCGGCCTGCAACCTCTCCCCGGCATGCTGCCCGCCGCCCGTGGGGCGGAGCTCACCCGCACGTACGTGGCCGCCTTTCTCGACCAGCACCTGAAGTCGCAGCGCCGGCCCATCCTCGACAAAGCGTCCTCGCGCTATCCCGAGGTCACGTTCCGCGCGTCGTCCAACCCACGTCCGTCGCCGCGGGGGCGCGCCCGGCCTTGACGCCCGGGCGGGGTGGTCACCGGTGGAAGACGCCGAGCATCAGGCAGACCAGGAGCAGGACGCCGCCGGCGATGAGCAGGGCGATGGGCAGTGAAGGGACATCCACGTCGTCGGCTCCCGGTCGTAGTGCGGTCCGTCCCCGGCGCACCGGCGCCGGGCAGATGCAAAGGTAGATCAGCGCCGCCCGCCAGGTGGGTGAAACGGAACAGAACCATGATCGCGGGGGTGTGCCCGGGCGCAGGCCGGTCGATCGAAGGCACTGAGTAAGCTGGCGTGGTGCTTGCGATCGACCGGGTGCGGATGGCGTTCACCGACCGTCACGGGGGCGTCAGCGCCGGGCCGTACGACACCAGGAACCTCGGCGGCGCGGTCGGCGACGATCCGTCGGCGGTGGCGCGCAACCGCGCCCTGACCGCCGGGGAGTTCGGCCTCGACCCGGGCGCCGTGGTGTTCATGCGGCAGGTCCACAGCCCGGACGTCGCCTACGTGACCGAGCCGTTCGCGCAGCAGCCGCCCGCCCTGGACGGCGTCTGCACCGACCGCCCCGGTCTCGGCCTGGCCGTGCTGGTCGCCGACTGCGCGCCGGTTCTGCTCGCCGACCCGGCGCGCGGCCTGGTCGGCGCGGCCCACTCGGGACGGGCCGGCACGGTCGCCGGGGTGGTGCCGGCGCTGGTCGCCGCGATGCGCGCCCGCGGCGCCGGCGACCTGGTCGCCCTGGTCGGCCCGATGGCGTGCGGCGCCTGCTACGAGGTGCCGGGGGAGATGCGCGCCGAGGTGGCGGAGGAACTGCCGGAGGCCTGGTCGGTCACCCGTGAGGGCACCCCGGCGCTGGACCTGCGCGCCGGCATCGCCGCCCAGCTCAAGCGGGCCGGCGTCGCCGACGTCCGGCACGACGCCCGCTGCACCATCGAGACCGGCGACCTGTACTCCTACCGCAGAGAGCACGTCACCGGCAGATTCGCCGGCTACGTGTGGCTGACCCCCGCCCCCTGACCCCCCACCCGCCACGGCGAGTGGTACCAGAAAGCGGTGCCGTCCGCGTCTCGGGCGCCTCAGCGGTGCGCCGCCGCGGCGTGGACGGTGGTTGACGGCACGGTTCGCCGGGAGCGCAGGGCGGACGGCGGCGTGAGCAGGGCGAGACCGCCGGTGAGGGCGCAGGCGCCGAGCATCGGAAGGGGGCCGGGGACGAAGCCGGCCGCCGTCAGGACGAGCAGCCCGCCGCCGCACAGCGCCGCCGCCCAGACCGGGCGCGCCCATCCGGTCGTCCGGAACGCCATGGCCGGTGGCTCCTCGAAGCGGGCGAACAGGGCGAGCAGCGGGCGCAGGACGAGCAGCAGCGCGCCCAGCCACAGCGGCCACCCGGCCAGCCAGGCGGGGCCGCCCGGGGCGGGGGTGGCCAGGCCGAGCCCGACGACGCTCACGCCCGCGACCACGAACAGCGCGCTCATGTGCCACAGGTACACGGTCATCATCCGCGGGCCCGCCCACGCCATGGCGCGCGCGACGACGGGACGGGACGCCAGCCGCACCAGGCGGGGGCGCAGCAGCATCGCCAGGCCGATCTGGCCGAAGGCCACGGCGAGCAGCGCGACGGTCGGCGGCGCCATGTTCGAGCTCGCCGCGCCGGGCAGGCCGATCATGCTGCCGGGGTAGGGGCCGAAGGCCACCAGCGCCGCCGCCGCGCCGAAGCCGCCCGCCGCCATCAGGCGCGCCCCGGCCAGCCGCCCGCTCGCGTACAGGAAGCCGAGCTGGTGCACCGCGAGCCACACCAGGCCGATGTTGAGGTACCCGGCCGGCTCCCAGCAGGTGAAGCGCACCACGTCCACCGCGACCGCCGCCACGGCCAGGGCGGCGGGCACCCGCCACCCGTGCCGCTCGCCCAGGTGCAGCAGCGCCGGGGTCAGCACGACGGCGACCAGGTAGATCGCGAGGAACCAGAGCAGCTGACCGGCCAGGCGCGCGGCCGTCTCCACCGGCTGCGCCGGCAGGCCGAGGGCGAGCAGCAGGTGGGGGAGCGGGATCCACACGGCCGCCAGCGGCAGCACCGGCCAGGCCAGGCGGCGCACGCGCCCGGCCAGCCACAGCGGGCCGGCGAGCCCCCGGGCCCGGTGCGCGCGGTGGCTGATCGCGTTGGCGGCCCCTCCGGCGAAGAACACCAGCGGCATCACCTGGGACAGCCAGGTGATCACGAAGGCGCCCGGGGCGGCGAAGGCGTTGCCGGTCGCGATGCGGCCGTGGTCGTAGGACAGGACCGGGATGCTCCAGTGCTCCAGCATCACCACGGCGATGCCGAACAGGCGCAGCAGGTCGATGAACACGTCCCGGCCCGGGCGGCCGTGGCGCGGGGGAGCGGCGGCCGGGCGGACGGCGCCGCCGCCGGTCACCTGGACCGCGGGGAGGGCCGGTGGTCTGTCGAGTAGCGCGGGCACGGCGCACCTCATAACTGTCTGTCGGCGTGGCTGCGGACGAGCGACCGGGACGGCCCCCGAGCCGCCACGGCAATCAGGTGAGCCGCGGGCCGGGACCGTGGATCCCCAGGGGGGAGGCCGCCCGGATCCTCGGGTGATGAGGACCGGCCGGCCGGGAGCCGGAGGTTCGGCCGGGGCGGGAACTCCGGCGGGTTTCAGTGAGCTGAGCCTGTCGCGGCGCAGGGGGCAGGCGCAGTGACGCGGACCGGTGTTTTCACGGCCGGGAACGCCACCAAGGACGGTAGGGCCAGCCCTACCAACGGGACGCCTGCCAACGGGCTGCACCGGGGAGGGCCGTGACTCGTACCTTGGTGGCCATGGGATTCCTCCTCAGGCGGCTCGGCGCCGACACCCGCTACACCCTGCTCGGGCTGCCCATGGGCGTCGTGAGCTTCGCCATCCTGATCGCCGGGCTCTCGGCGGGCGGCGGGAGCATCCCAGCGCTGGTCGGCCTGCCGATCCTCGCCGTGACCCTGCTGGTGGCCCGCGGGTTCGCCGACGTCGAGCGGCGAATGCTGCCCGAGATCCTCGCCCGCCCGGTCGCCCGCCCTCGCTACCCCCGCGCCCCTCAGGGCGCCGGATGGGTGCGCCGAATGCTGCACCCGCTGACCAGCGGCCAGTCGTGGCTGGACCTGCTGCACGGCATCCTGGTGTTCCCGATCGCGATCGCCACCTTCGTGGTGACCGTGGTGTGGTGGGCGGTGGCGGTCAGCAGCGTGCTCTACCCCCTCTACGGGTGGATCACCGGCAGGATTCCCGGCAACAAGGAGCTGCCCGAGTTGCTCGGGCTGGGCGACGGCTACCTGGTCAACAGCGCGTTCTACCTGTCCGTGGGCGCGGTGTTCTGCCTCACCCTGCCGGGCGTCATACGTGGGTCCGCCCTGCTGCGGGCGGGCATCGGCCGCGCCCTGCTGACCGGCGTGGCCGAGCTGCACGAGCGCATCGACGATCTCACCGAGGGCCGGGCCGCCGCGGTGTCGGCCGAGGCCGGCGCGCTGCGTCGGCTGGAGCGCGACATCCACGACGGGCCGCAGCAGCGCCTGGTGTACCTGGCGATGGAGCTGTCGCGGGCCCAGCGCCAGCTGCACAAGGACCCGCAGGCCGCGCACGCGACGCTCGCGGAGGCCATCACGGCGACCCGCGAGACGCTGGACGAGCTGCGGGCGCTGTCGCGCGGCATCGCCCCGCCGATCCTGAGCGATCGCGGCCTCGCCCCCGCGCTCGCCGCCCTCGCGGGCCGCTGCACCGTCCCGGTCGAGCTGGACGTGCAGGTCGTCGAGCGGTACACCGCCGTGGTGGAGAACACCGTGTACTACGTGGCGGCCGAGGCGCTCACCAACATCGCCAAGCACAGCCGGGCCCAGATGTGCACGCTGTCGTTGAACCGCACCGGTGACGCGCTGCTGCTGTCGATCGGCGATGATGGGGTCGGCGGCGCCCATGTCGCCAAGGGGCACGGGCTGGCCGGGCTGGCCGACCGGCTGCGCGCGGTGGACGGCGAGCTGGTCGTGCAGTCCCCGGCCGGCGGCCCCACACTGATCGTCGCGGAGGTGCCGTGCGGGTAGTCGTGGCCGACGACGCCGTCCTCATCCGGTCCGGCCTGGTACGGCTGCTGGAGGAGTTCGGCTGCCAGGTGGTCGCCGAGGCGGGCGACGGCGACGGGCTGGTGCGGGCCGTCGCCGAACACCGTCCGGACGTGTCGGTGGTGGACGTGCGGATGCCGCCGGACTTCACCGACGAGGGCCTGCGCGCCGCGGTCAAGGCCCGCCGCCAGGTGCCGGGCTCGCCGGTGATGATCCTCTCGCAGTACGTCGAGGTGTCCTACGCCGACGACCTGCTCGCCGACGCCCGCGGAGCGGTCGGCTACCTGCTGAAGGACCGCGTGGCCGACGTCGAGGAGTTCATGGACGGGCTGCGCCGGGTGGCCGCGGGCGGAACGGTCTTCGACCCGCAGGTGGTGGCCCAGCTCATGGTGCGCCGCCGCCGTGACGACCCGCTGGCCTCGCTGACCCCGCGAGAGCGCGAGGTGCTGGGCCTGATGGCCGAGGGAAGGTCCAACCCGGCCATCGGCCGCCTGATGGTGATCACCGACGGGGCGGTGGAGAAGCACGTGCGCAGCATCTTCAACAAGCTCGGCCTGCTCGCCGACGACGGCGACCAGCACCGCCGGGTGCTCGCCGTCCTGGCCTTCCTGCGCTCCTGACGGCCGGCGCTGCGCGCTCGCCTGGCCCGCCCGGGAGGCGGGACGCGGCGGTCAGCCGGGGACGATCACGGTGATCGAGGAGGAGATGAGGCGGAAGCCGAGGCGTTCGTACAGGCGCCGCGCCGGGTTGCCGTCGGTGACCGCCAACCCGAGGGCGGCGAGTCCGTGCAGGGTCGCCAGCGCCAGGGCGCGGCGCAGCATCACGGCGCCGAGCCCCGCGAACGGCGGGCGGGGGTCGCGGAAGACGTCCAGCACCCATGGCCCGCCGAACGGGGGCTCTCCGCGCAGCCGGCCGACCATGACGCCGGCCACCACCCGCTGGTCGTGCAGCAGCAGTCCGCCGCAGGGGAGCAGCGGGCCGTAGGAGGCGCCGGAGAGCAGTGGCGTGAGAGCCCGGCGCAGGACGGTGGCGTCGTCGCCGTGGTCGCGGTCGGGATGGCCGGGCGGGTAGGCCGCGCGCCAGGCCGGGAAGACCTCGGCCGGCGGCACCGCCTCGCAGGCGACGACCCCGTGGCCGGTCTCGGCCCAGCCGGGCGGGGCGGGGTCGGCGCGCAGGTCACGGGACAGGACGTGGGCGTGGCGCAGTGGCCGTCCGCCGGCCTCGATCAGCAGCCGGCCGAGCTTCTCGTCGCCGGAGACCACCCAGCCGGGCATATCGCGGAGGATGAGGTCGAGCGCGCCCGGTCCGAGCACCTCCACCAGGTCGGCGTACGGACGTCCGGCGCGGGTGCCCTCGACGTAGCTGAGCACCGGACGGCCGCCGGCGTCGGCGATCGTGCGGCGGCTGAGAGTCTCCACGTGGTCAAACGTTAGAGCGGAGCGCCCTCACCGGCCACCGATTTATGCCGTGATACGGCGCGTCGTCCGTTATTCGCCCAGTTCGGCGGGGGTATTGACGCGCCGGTGGTTGACGATTCAAGCACGCCGAATTTCTGTAACGTTCTGGTACCAAGGGGACTCTAGAGGCGCTAGTGTGATCGCGCGCGCAAATGTCCCGATGATCCCGGTAGGCACCCAGCCCCACGTTGTCCGGTTTGTGCCGGTACCGCGTTATCTGGCGGAGGACGGGATGAAAGAAACGCGACATCGACGAGCCCCGCAACGGTCTCGATCACGGGCCCCAATCGTGGTCGGGCTGTTCACGTCAACGTCGCTTCTGGCGGGTACCGCTCTGCTCGGAGCATCGGTCCTCGCCTCTGTGCAGGCTTTTCTGATCTTCTACTCGGGGGTGTTCGCTCTCCTTGGACTGACTGGAACGGTGGCCGTCGGACTGGCCGCCACCGATCGGATGATCCTCGCGGTACGTCACCGCGTCTTCATGCAGGATCTGCACCGTGCGTTCGCCGTCTTCGCCGTCGGCTTCCTCATCACGCACGTCATCCTGCAGATAATGAGGGGCCGCGTGATCCCCGCGGACGCCTTCCTGCCCTTCAGCGGGTCGGGTTTCGCGGTCGGCCTCGGCACCGTCGCCGCCGACCTGATGATCCTGGTCGCCGCCACCGGCGCCTTCCGAGGCAGCTTCGTCGGCATCCGCTGGCCGTGGCTGTGGCGTGCCATGCACGTGACGGCCTACCTGTCCTGGCCCGTCGCCATCGTGCACGGGCTCACGGCCGGGCGGCCCGCCGCCGACTGGGTGACCATGAGCTACGTGGTCTCGCTGGCCGTGGTCGGGCTCGCGCTGCTGGTGCGGATGGTCGTGACCGTCGGTCCCAAGGACGGCGGCGGCCCGAAGGCCATGCGCGCGGGCAACGCCGGGCGCAAGGCCGAGCAGATCCGCGTCGACGACGTCTTCGACGAGGAGTTCTGGGTCACACTGCGAAAGGAGGTACGGCGATGACCACGTACGGGGTTCCCGACGTGTTCAGGATCGGGCCGGGTCGCCTCACCGCCGGCCTCGACAGCTCGCCCCGGCTGGACTACGACACCCACCGGCGCGTGCACGGCCGCATGCCGCGGCTGCCGATCGACGACCTGATCGCCCTCGCCGAGCTCGGCGACCTGCGCGGACGCGGGGGAGCGGGCTTCCCGTTCGCCCGCAAGCTCAGGGCCGTCATCGACTCGGCGGGCCGGCGCGGCGCCCCCATCACGGTGGTCGTGAACGCCACCGAGGGCGAGCCCGCCGCGCACAAGGACAAGGTGCTGCTCACCCGGGCCCCGCACCTGATCCTCGACGGCGCCGACCTGGTGGCGAGGGCCCTGTCGGCCGTGGAGATCGTCGTGGGCGTCGCCCACGGCGGTCCGGGCGAGCGCTCGCTGCTCAACGCCATCCACGAGCGCGGCATGACCGACACCGTCCGGGTGGTGCGCATGCCCGACCGCTTCATCTCCGGTGAGGGCGGCGCGCTCGTGCGCGGCATCAACGGCGAGCGGCCCATCCCGCCCGGACGCAAGGTGCGCTCCAGCGACAGCGGCGTGGGCGGCATGCCCACCATGCTGTCCAACGCCGAGACCTACGCCCAGCTCGCCCTGATGGCCATGCTCGGCGTCGACATGTACTCCTCGGTCGGCCTGGCGTCGGAGCCGGGAACGGTGCTGCTCAGCGTCACCGGGTCGGCCCGCAGACCGGCCGTCGTGGAGACGCCGACCGGGGTGCGGCTGCGGGAGGTGCTGGACCTGTGCGACGCCACCGTCGGGCAGGGAGTGCTGCTCGGCGGCTACCACGGCAAGTGGATGAGCCCCGAGGCCGTCGAGCGCGCCGAGGTGTCGCGCGCCGGCTTCGAGGCGCTCGGCGGGGCCCTGGGCGCCGGCATCGTCGTGCCGCTCGGCTGGGAGTCCTGCCCGCTAGGAGAGTCCGCGAGGGTCGCCCGCTACATGGCCGGCCAGAGCGCCGGGCAGTGCGGCCCCTGCTACATGGGGCTGCCCGACCTGGCGCAGGCGTTCGGCGCGCTCGCGGAGGGCAACGGCCACATCGAGGCCGTCCAGCGCGCCGCGGCGACGATGAAGGGCCGGGGCGCCTGCGGGCACCCCGACGGCACCGCGCGGTTCCTGCTCTCGGCGATCGACGTGTTCGCCGAGGACGTCATGACCCACGCGGCGTACGGTACCTGCGGGCTGCCGGTGAAGGGCGTGCTTCCGCTGCCGGCCGAGGCCTCGGCCCGCGCCTCGGAGGCCCAGCTCATCCTCGACTGGTCCCGGTGCGAGGGCCACGGGCTGTGCTCCTACGTCGTGCCCGAGCTGATCCGCTTGGACCAGCACGGCTACCCGGTCGTCAGCACGGCCTCGGTGCCGCCCAACCTGGAGGGGGAGGCGCGCAGGGCCATCGAGATGTGCCCCGCGCTCGCCCTGCGGCTCAACGCCGCGCCGACCGAGAGCAGGCGATAGTCGATAACGCCCCCCGCCCCGTCCCCCTCGTACGCCCCCTCTGGCGTCCCCGTCGCCCCTGGCCTCCGCGCCGCTCAGGCGACGGGGATCTCCAGCAGGCGGACCCCGTCGTCCCTGCGCACCTCGAAGCGGACGATGTCCTTCCTGGCCAGCGCCGTGCCGCCCGTCAGGCGCAGCGGCTCGGGGAACCCCGGCACGCCGTACCCCGACCCGGGGGCGACCCGCCAGCCGGACACCACGTCGGTGTCGCCGGAGCGCCCGACGGCCACCAGGCTGCACCGCTCGGGCCCGCGCACGCCGCTGAGCCGGAAGGCCACCTCGGTGCCCCACCCCTTGGGGACCATGCCGACCGAGCCGCTGACCCCGGTGTCGGGGCTGGTGCCCTCCTTGACCTCCGGCGAGGAGGAGCCCTCGGGCGTGGAGGCGGCGACCGTCGTGCCGGGCGAGGGCCACAGCACGTGCGAGGCCGTCGCGCCGGTCACCCCGACGACCAGGGCGGCCGCGACGCCGAGCAGCAGGGCGCGGCGACGCCGGACGCGGGACTCGGCCAGCTCCTCGCGGGACCTGGCGTGAGAGGCGGGAGCGGCGTGCCGGCGGCCAGAAGAGGAGCGGCGCCGCCGCCCGGGTGACCACAGGTCCTGCACCACGCCGTCGGGCGAGGGACCGGCGCCGGCGCGTGGCGCGCCGTTCAGGCCGGGCGGCGCCGTGCCGTTGAGCGGGGCGCCGTTGAGCGCGGGCGGTCCCGCGCCGTTCAGGCGCGGCCCCCCGGGAACGGCGTCGTCGAGGCCGCCGAACAGGGCGCCGTTCAGGCCGGGCGGCTGCGCGCGGTCGGCGCCGAAGACCGGGCCGGCGCCGTTCACCGAGCCCCGGACCGCGCCGTCCGTCGTCCCCTTCATGCCGCGCTTGATCACATCCAGCGCGTCGGGCAGCTCGAACATGTCCCGCAGCTCCTCCTGGCAGCTGGGGCAGTCGGGCAGGTGGCGATCGAACGCCTCGGAGTCCTCCTTGTTGAGGATCCCGAGGATGTAGGCCGCCACCTCGACGTGAGGGGGTGAATCCATCAGACCGGTCACCCCCTCTCCTTCATCGTCTTCTGGAGGGCGCGAAGCGCGTAGTACACCCGGGACTTGACCGTCCCCGGCGGAACTCCCAGCACTTCTGCCGCTTCATTGATCGTACGGTCGTGGAGGTAGGTCTGCACGAGCGCCTCCCGGTGTTCCTCCGAGAGGCTGTACAGGGCCTCCGATACCACCATCGCCGACAGCATCGGCTCGGAGCCGTCGGGGATGGCGACGCTGTCGAGGCGGTCAGGTTCGACCTCCTGCGGGCGTACCGAGCGCTGGCGATGCGCGTCGATGACGATCCTGCGGGCGACGGTCATGAGCCAGGCCCAGAGCAGGCCGGGCTCCCTGTTGAGTTTCCCGGCGTTCCGCCACGCGCGGAAGACCGTCTCTTGGACGACATCCTCTGCCCATTGCTGGTCGCCTCCAGTCAATCTGCGCACATTGCGGAGGAGGGGGCCGCCGAACTCGCGGTAGAGCGTTGTGACCAGTTGCTCTTCGGAGTCGTCGTGCGCCTCCTCCGGTCGGGACCGGACGCTGCGATGACGCTGCACAGGCACATGGTGGCAGCGGATCATCCGTCGCGTGAGGAAATTTGGCAACTTCCGTAAAAATCCGAAAATCCCGTCACAACGCATGAACCGATGACGGGACGGGGCCGTACCTCCCCCTGACAGCGCGCCCGAGGGATCACGGGACACGAAAGGGAGAGAGAACCAGGTGAACCGGCTTCAACTCAGGTCGATGCGACTCGTCGAGGTTCTCGCCGCGCTCGCGTTCCTGGTCATCGCCACCATCGCGGTGTTCGCCATCGCGCCGAACGCCATCCTGTCGGCCAGCGGCGCCTCGCCCGGCGACTGGGTCGAGACCGAGTCGGGCCCCCTCGGGCCCGCCGACCGCGACTTCCTGGTCAAGGTGCGCCAGGCCGGGCTCTGGGAGATCCCGACCGGCCAGCAGGCGCAGGACCGCGCCGCGAGTTCCCGGGTCAAGGAGGTCGGCCTGCAACTCGCCGCCGACCACACCAAGCTCGACGAGCAGGTGCGCGCCCTGGCCGCCAAGCTGAACGTCGCGCTGCCCAGCACGCCCAACGCCGACCAGCAGGGGTGGATGGCCGAGCTGTCAGGCCTGAACGGCGCCGCCTACGACAAGGTGTTCGCCGACCGGCTCCGCGGCGCCCACGGAAAGGTCTTCCAGGTCGTCTCCGTGGTGCGCGCGGGCACGAAGAACTCCGAGATCCGGGCGTTCGCGCAGGTCGCGGTCGATGTGGTGATGAAGCACATGACGCTGCTCGAGAGCACCGGCAAGGTGGACTTCGCCGCCCTGCCGACGCCCCCGCCCCCCTCCCCTAACCCCTCCAAATAGGGGACGGAGGCGACAGCGGTCGCGGCTTCGGCCACCGCGCGACCGCGACCCGGCGCCCCGCCGGGCTCCGGAGCCGGCGGCCGATCGGCGGGGGATCCACCTCCCCCTACGCCGATCGGCCGCCTCGGGGTTTCCGCCTCACCCCGGTCCGTAGACGTCCCAGAGCTGGCCGACGAAGAACCTGCCGAACCGGGCCAGCGCGGCGATGCCGTGCGGGCCCTGCGTGTGGAAGCTCTTCAGCGTCGCCGCGAGGTCCATGGGCTGGATGTGCAGCGTGCCGGCGCCCGCCACCTCCGCCTCCCCGTCCTCGCCCTCCGGGACGTGACCCCACATCACGCGTGTGAACAGGGTCGAGGTGTCCAGCCACAGTCGCGTGGCGGGCCCGTGATGGACGTCCTTCCACCCGGCCAGGGTGCGCGGCAGCCCGTCGGCGCCGGTGAACCACAGCCGGTAGCGCATCTCGCGCCGGTCGGGGGCGCCGCCCGAGGTGAACAGGTTGAACCACCCCCGCTCGACCGGGCGCCGGCCCCCCACGAAGTCGGCGTCGACCCATCCCTCGGCCCGGGCCAGGTGCTCGGGTTCGGCCAGAAAGCGGTCCAGGTCCTCGATGGAGATGGTCAGCCGGAACGTGCACCGCCCGCCGTGCGAGCGCTCGGCGAGGTCGCCCGAGCGCGGGTCGTCCACCCCGAGCGCGATGTGGCCGCTCATCTCCTCGCTGAACGACAGCGACGTGCGCTCGCCGTGCCCGGCGGACGCCAGGCCGCGCGCCTCGGCATGCGGGTGCGCGGGCACCCGTCCCGTTCCCACGCTCATGTCAACCTGTCCTTCTTTCCTCTGCCGTGTCGCCACAGGCCGTCGTTCCAGCAGCCGGGTGCTCATGCGGTCGGCCAGCGCCGCGATGGTCAGGGACGGGTTGGCGCCCACAGGGCCCGGCAGGGCGGCGCCGTCGGCGATGAACAGGCCGGGATGGTCGAACACCTCGCCGTAGGCGTCGCAGACGCCCTCGCCGGGATGCCGCCCCATCGGCGCGCCGCCGAGCGGGTGGACCGTGATGATGCGCTTTCCGAGCCAGGACGGCATGCCCGCGTGCTCGGCGCCGAGCACGTCGGCGATGCGCCGCATCGTCGCGCGCAGCCGGCCGTAGTACTCGTCGCTCGCCTGCTGGTTCCACTCGACGTCCAGCCGGCCGCCGCGCAGCCGCAGCTCACCGTCCGGGACGTCCCTGCCCATGCCCAGCAGCGGCAGAGAACTGGCCGACAGCTCGCCGCCGCCCAGCAGGCCGGCGACCTCTGCCGACAGGTTGGTGTCGCGGGTGACCAGCGCCCGCACGCGCTCGGCGATGAACCGGGCGGCGCGCCCGATCTCGTTGCCGACGTCGGCCCCCTCGACCAGCCAGTCGACGAACGCCGGGTAGCCGCCGTCCTCGATGTAGGCGCCCCGGCCGCTCTCGCGAGGGCCGTCGGCGTCGTCGGCCAGGCGGATCGCGCTGGTGATCACCGGGCCGCGGCTGGCGTCGATCGGCCGGGTGCGGGTGCGGTCCTTGGCCCGCAGCAGGAAGGCCAGCAGGTCGCCGTTGCCCGAGAAGCGCGTGCCCAGCGTGCCGCTGAGCCCCGTGAGCTCGGCACGGCTCTTCAGCAGCAGGTACGTCGTGCCGTACGTGCCCGCGGCCAGCACCAGCCGGTCGCAGCCGATCGTGCCCGATCCCCGCTTGGGGCGGTGGCGCACGTAGTCCACCTCGTACCCGCCGCCCGGCCGCGGCCGGATCGCCCGCGCCTGGTGCAGCGTGCGCAGCTCGGCGCCGTGGTGGCGGGCCGCGGAGAGGTAGGTGTGGTCCAGGCTGTTCTTGGACCCGTCGTTGCAGCCGATGTCGCACTCGCCGCACAGCCGGCACGTCCGGCGGGTGACGCCGTGCACGTTGCCGTACGACGGCTCGGCGATGGGGAGGCCGATGCCCGGCTCCGCGCCCCGTCCGGGGGCGAAGCTGATCGCCAGCGGCGGCAGCCGCCACTCGAGGCCGAGCTCGGCGGCGGCGTCCTGCATCGCGCGGGTCTTCGGCACGTCGAAGGCCGGATGGTCCAGCGGGTAGGGCGAGACCTCCAGCATCCGCTCGACCGCGTCGTAGTGCGGGTCCAGATCGGCCCGCGTCACCGGCCACGACTCGTAGCCGCCCGCGGCGATCTGCTCCTCGTGCACGAACCAGTGCTCGTCCTTGCGGAGCATGACGTTGGCGTAGATCAGCGAGCCGCCCCCCAGGCCGCTCGCCACCACCGAGTCGCAGCCGCCGAAGCTCCACACGTCGTACATGCCGTACAGGCCCTCGCGCGGATCCCAGAAGGCCTTGCCCATCTCGGCGGGGCTGCGCGGGAAGGCGCCGGGCGGGAAGGCGCGGCCCCGTTCGAGCACCACCACCGAGAGCCCCGCCGCCGCCAGCCGGTACGCCGCGACCGCGCCACCGAAGCCCGACCCCACGACCACGGCGTCATAGTGTTCAGCCGGCATGGCGCTTGAGGAAGTCGAGGATGTGCGGAAAGACGTCCACGTGGGCGTTCTTGCCGATGAGCGGGTCGATGTGACCGTAGCCGGGCAGGACGTGCAGCTCGTGGCGGCCGGGGGCGCGCCTGGACAGGATGTCGTGGCAGACGATGTTGGAGTCGGTGAACACGTCGTTGTGCTCGCCGGTCAGGAACAGCACGGGCGTCTCGACGCGGTGCGCGCCGGCCAGGTAGTCGTCGGGCAGCGCCCCGTGGGCGGGGTTGCCGGGGTCGCACTTCACCGCGCGCCCGGCCCGCACCATCTTGTTGATGTGCCGGTAGTAGTTCACGTCCGCGGCGCCGTTCAGGTCGGCCAGCCGCTGGTGGACGTGCGTCTGCGGCGCCAGGTTGCCGTGACGGTACATCGCGGGACGGCCGTAGCCCCACATGAAGCTCTGCATGTGGCAGGCCGGCTCGCGGCACTCGGGGTGGAACAGCGAGACCGCGCGGGCCATCAGCCAGCGGCGGGTCAGCGGGGGAGCGTCGTGGAAGCGCGGGTCGATGTAGCACAGGCCGAGGCCGTACTCCAGCAACGCCGGTCCGAACGCGAGCTTGACGCGGGCCCTCGGGTGGACCCGCGGCGTCAGCCCCACGCTGTTGGCCACCATGCTCGTGACGCCGTCGAGCGCCCCGCCGAACAGGCTCATCTGGAACGACACCGACCCCAGGCAGTGCGCGATGACGTGGATCCGCCGTGCCCCAACGTGACGGCGGAGCTCCCTCAAGGCTGCGGGGTGGTCGTGAAGGGCGATGTCGTCCAGAGTCTGCCGCCGGGTCTCCATGTTGTAGGGGAACCGGCCGCTCATGCGGAAGTCCAGCGTCCAGACGTCGCCGAAGCCGCTGTCCAGCAGGTAACTCACCAGATTGCGGTGCTCCGGCATGATGAACATGTCGCTGGAGGAGGTCAGGCCGTGCACCAGCAGCACGACGTCGTCGGACTCCTCGGCGAAGAAGCGCGTGAGCGTCAGGCCGAGCTCGTCCTCGGTGGAGAAGGGGTGCACCGACACCTCGGCGCCCGACACGCCCTCAAGCGTGTACCGGGGAATACGGTGCTCCATCTCGCCGACCTCCTGTTCGTGACCCGCCCCAACAATGCCAACCCCGCGGGGCGCGCGGCATCGTGGAAACCCCGTACATCCGGCGGCCCCGGCCCGTACCTCGTAGAGAGGCTCCCGGCGGGCGCGGGCCCCTCATGAGCCGCGGTTGAGCTTGGTCGCCACCCCGACGCGCGACCCGACGCCGAGCTTGGCGAAGATGTGCGACAGGTGGGTCTCGACGGTGCGGACGCTGAGGAAGAGCTGCTCGGCGATCTGCTGGTTGGTCAGGCCCTCCACCACCAGGGTGGCGATCTGCAGCTCACGGGGCGACAGCCCGTACGGGGCGGCGCCCGGCGTGCCTTGCACGGCGGTGGCGACGCGCACGCCGTTGCGTCGCTGCTCGCGCATGACCTGCGCCCGCAGCCCGCGCGCGCCGCACGCCTCGAACACGGTGGCGGCCTCCTGGAGCCGCTCGCGGGCCAGGTTGCGCTCGCCCGCGTTCCCGTAGGCCAGGCCCGCCAGCAGCAGCGCCCGCCCCGCGTCCACCCTGCGCTCGTGCGCCGACAGCATGGAGGCGGCCTCGTCGGCGAGCGCCGCGGCGGCGGCCGGCTCCCCGGCCCGCAGCGCGTGGGCGCGGGCGAGCGGGATGAGGCCGGAGAACGCCGGCAGGTCGGGGTGGGCGAGCGCGGCGGCCCGGTCGGCCCACGCGGAGGCCCCCGCCGGGCGGCCGAGGGCGGCCTCGGCGTGGGCGAGCAGCTCGATGCTGGAGACCAGGGTGCCGCGGTCCAGGCGCGAGTCGGCGAACTTGGAGCAGGCGTCCACGATGGCCTCGGCGCCCTCCTCCAGCCGGCCCGCGGTGACCAGGGCCACCCCTCGGGCCTGCCGCGCCATGTCGCCCCACGCCTCGCCCGCGCCGACGCCGGCCTGGACGGCCTCCTCCCCGGCGCGCAGGCCGGCGTCGTGGTCGCCGGTCCACGCGGCGGCCAGGCACAGCTGGGTGAGCGCGAACACCAGTTGCTGGCCGGACTCCAGCATCCGGGCGCCCTCGACCGACTCGTCGATGGTCGCCAGCGCCTCGGGGAGCCGCCCCATGTGCAGCAGCGTCTTGGCCTTGCCGGCGAGCAGGTTGGTCAGGATGTAGGTCTGCCCGCTGGAGCGGGCGACGGCGGCGGCGCGTTCGAAGTGCCGCAGGGCCACCGGGTAGCGGCCCATGTTGGTCTCGGCCCAGCACAGCCAGGCGACGGCGTCCAGCCACTCGGCCAGGTGCTCGTCCAGCGCCGAGGAGATGAGCCGGTCGGCCGCGTCGGCGTGGCGCAGCGCGTCCGGGATGCGCCCGGCCGCGTAGGCGGGCATCGGCCGCAGCGCGGCCACGGCCGCCGCCAGGTCGGGCTGCCAGTCGTCGCCGGAGTCGGGCATGAGGTCCAGGACGGCCTGCGCGGCGCGGAACTCGCCGCGCATCATGCTCTCGGCGACCAGCCGCATTCGCAGGGGGACGGCGATCGCCGCCCGGGGGTCGGGCATGCGGCGCAGCTCGTCCAGCAGCAGGGCCCGCGCCTCGTGCGGCCGGTCGAGCTGGCGTTCCATCAGCGCGCAGATGCGCGCGGCCCTGGCCCGGCGCGCGTGGTCGTCCGGGGGGAGCAGGCGCAGCAGCTCGCGCGCGGTGTCGCGGCCCTCGGTGAGCCGGCCGCTGACGCTCTGCGCCCGGCTCAGCTCCATCAGCAGCTCCAGCCGGTCCTCCAGGGTGGCGGGCTCGTCGGGCATCAGGTCCAGGGCCTTGCGGAACCAGTGCGCGGCGGTGACCGGGGCCTGCGGGGCGACCCTGCGCGCCGCCTCGACCAGGGTGGCGATCGCCCGCCGGTCGCCGAAGGAGCCCGCCCGCTCGAAGTGGTGGGCCTGGACGGTCGCGGGCGCGCCGAGCGTGGCCAGGTGGCCGGCCAGCCGGGCGTGCGCGGCCAGCCGCCAGCCCGGCGCCGAGGACTCGTAGGCGGCCTGCCGCACCAGCGGGTGGCGGAAGCGGAAGCGCCCGGCGGCGGCGGGGCGGACGATGTCGCGGGCTCCCAGCTCGTTGAGGGCCTCCAGCGCGGCGCCCTCGGAGACCTGGGCGGCGACGGCGGCCAGGGCGGGCTCGAACTCGTCGGCGGTGACCGCGGCGGCCTGAGCCACCAGCAGCGAGCGGGGGGACAGGTCGCCGAGCTCGACCTGGAGGGCGGCGCGCACGGTGGGCGGCAGCTCGCCGACGTCCAGCCGGTTCATCCGCGCCAGGGCCTCGAGGTAGAGGGGGTTGCCCCCGCTGGCCTCGTACAGCGCGTGGCCGCGGGTGCGGTTGACGCCCGGGCCGAGCAGCTCCTCGGCCTCGGCGCGGGTCAGCGGGCCGACGGTGACCTGCCTCCCCCGCGCGCCCGCGCCCATGACCAGGGCGGACAGCCGGGGCCCCGCCTGCGCGGGCCGGTAGGCCACCGCGAGCAGCACCCTGCCGCGCGGCGGGTGGCGGACCAGGTGGTCCAGGAACTCCACGGAGCTGTCGTCGGCCCAGTGGACGTCGTCCAGGATCAGCGCGAGCCCTCCAGGGTGGGCCAGTTCGTCGATGAGCTGGCGCAGCGCGCGGTAGAGCCGGTAGCGGACCATGCCGCTCAGGTCGGCGTTCTCGTCTTGGTCGGCGCCGTCGTCGGCGTCGGGCATCTTGGCGGCCAGGGCGGGGAACACGGCGGCGAGCCGGCGGGCCTGCGCCGTCCCGAGCCGCTCGCACAGATCGTCGCGCCGCGCCTCCAGGTGGTCGTCCAGGGCGTCGACGAGCCCGCTGAAGGGCATGATCTGCTCGAACTCGGCGGCCCTGCCGCTCAGCGCGGTGAACCCGAGGCCGGTGGTGAGCGCGGTCAGCTCGGCCAGCAGGCGCGTCTTGCCGGCGCCCGGTTCGCCGACGATGGTGAGGAACTGGAAACCGCGGGTGACGGCCGCGTCGGTCGCCTGGGAGAACGACTTGAGCGCCTCGCGCCGCCCGACGAGCGGGGCCTCTCCGGGTTGGGGCCTGCCGCTGCCCTCTCCGAACGGCGGAGTCTCGCCACTGTTCATCTCATGTACCCCACAGCGCGACGGAACACCAGGAACAGCCGCGCCGCAATGCAATTTCGCCGGGAAGTTGACGCGGGACTCCGCTGGAGCCGGGCCTTCATGGTCGAGGGCTCTCTACGCGGATGCCCCCGGACCATGATTTTGGCGTAAAACCGGCTGGTGGCGGGCCGAAAGGGTGGATCAGACCTAATCCGCCCACAATGCACGCGATATGACCTGGTCGGTTACACTTGTGTGGCGATGCCGTCGTCATTCGCGCCTGATTCGCGCCCCTGCGGGCGGCCGAGCGAACGCAGGCCGTCCAGGACGACCTCGATGCCCCGCCGCGCCGCGGCCCGCATCAGATCGGGCGGGTCTCCGCGGTCGCGGGCCGCCATGACCGCCTGCTTGACCGCTCCCATGAACGCCCCGACGGCCGCCGCCGCCTCGATCGGGTCGAGCTCGCCCGGGTAGGCCCGCAACAGCGCGCCGGCCAGCTCGCGCTGCACCTCGAACAGCAGGTGCAACGCGCGCGCCTGCAGCGCGGGCACCGACATGATGAGCCGCGTGCGCGCGGTGTGCAGCTCGATGGCGAGCTCGGCCTCCTCGGTGTCGAAGCTCAGCGCCTCGGCCGCGACGCGCAGCAGCAGGTCGGCCACCGGCTCGCCCGGCCGGCGGCTCGCGATGACGGCGAGCGCCCCGTCGACCCGCCTGCGCGTGTCGAAGAAGACCACGTCCTCCTTGCCGGCGAAGTAGCTGAAGAACGTGCGCGTGGAGACCTCGGCCGCGGCGGCGATGTCGGCCAGCGTCGTCTCGTCGTACCCCTGCTGCTCGAACATGCGCACGGCGGTCTCGATGAGCGTGCGGCGGGTGCGCAGCTTCTTGCGCTCCCGGAGTCCTGGACCACCGGCCATGGCGGAACTTTACTGCATCGGCCAAGAAACTTCATCCATTGCAATATCAGAGGAGGTACTGTTTTCTGTGAGCACCGAGAACGACGTCCTGTAACAGTGGTTGTCAATGTCGAGGAGCGCGTTCATGACCCAGGCCGCATCCCAGCCGGTGACCTTCCCGCTGACCCGCGAGACCCCTCTCGACCCGCCCGCCCCCTTCGGGCGGTGGCGCGAGGAGGACCCCGTCCGCCCCATGCTCTACGCCGACGGCCACGTCGGCTGGCTGGTCACCGGGTACTCCGCCGCGCGCTCGGTCCTCGCCGACCCGCGGTTCAGCACCCGGCTGGAACTGCTGCACCCCCCGATCAACCAGCGGCTGTCCCAGGCCCGCCGGCGTCCGGGCTTCTTCCTGCGGGAGGACCCGCCCGAGCACACGCGCTTCCGCAAGCTGCTGACCGGCCAGTTCACCGTCCGCCGCATGAAGCAGCTCGAACCGAGGATCGAGAAGATCACCGCCGACCGGCTCGACGAGATGGAGCGCCTCGGCCCGCCCGCCGACCTGGTGCAGGCGTTCGCGCTGCCCATCCCGTCCCTGGTGATCTGCGAGCTGCTGGGCGTCCCCTACGACGACCACGAGCGCTTCCAGGGGTACTCCTCCACGCTGCTCAACCTGGACGCCACCCCCGCGCAGGTGCAGGGGGCGCTCGACGACCTGGACGCCTACCTGGGCGAGCTGGTGGCGCGCAAGCGCGTCGAGCCGGACGACGCCCTGGTCAGCGGGCTGATCGAGACCGGGCAGCTCACCGACGAGGAGCTCACGGGCGTGGCGATCCTCCTGCTCATCGCCGGCCACGAGACCACGGCCAACATGCTCGCCCTCGGCACCTACACGCTGCTGCGCAACCCCGACCAGCTCGCCGCGCTCCGCGAGGACCCCTCGCTGGCCGACGGCACCGTCGAGGAGCTGCTGCGCTACCTGACCATCGTCCACCTCGGCCCCGTCCGGGCGGCCCTGGAGGACGTCGAGCTGGCCGGCCACCTGATCAAGGCGGGGGAGGCCGTGACCCTGTCGCTCGCCGCGGGCAACCGTGATCCCGAGCGCTTCGAGGACCCGGATAAGCTGGACATCAGACGGCAGGCCATGGGGCATCTCGCCTTCGGCCACGGTGTCCACCAGTGCCTGGGTCAGCAGCTCGCCCGCATCGAGATGCGCATCGGATACCCGGCCCTGCTGCGGCGCTTCCCCGGCCTGCGGCTCGCCGTACCGGCCGACGATGTGGCGATGCGGTCCAACATGGCGATCTACGGCGTTCACCGGTTGCCGGTGGCCTGGTAGGAGGAACACCGCTCATGCGGATCAAAGCGGATACCGAGCGCTGCATCGGGGCCGGCATGTGCGCCCTGACCGCGCCCAAGGTCTTCGACCAGAGCGAGGACGACGGCACGGTTCTGCTGCTGGCGGAGGAGCCGGCCGCCGAGGACGAGGCGGCGGCCCGCCGCGCGGTGCAGGTCTGCCCGTCCGGCGCCCTGTCCAGCGCCTGAACTTCCCTGCACCCGGCCCCGTCGTCCGGGTGTGGCTTTCACGTGTGCCTTCCGGGTGTGTCGCCCGGGGCCGGCGGCCGGGTCAGGCCGGCGTTCCGTCCCCGGGCGAGGCACGGGGGACGCTCAGCGCGAGCACGGCGGTGTCGTCGTCGAGGCCCGCGCCGAAGCCTTCCAGCAGGGCCACCACCGCCTCGACCACGGCCGGGGCAGGCGCGGGCGCCAGCTCCGCGGCGAAGGACAGCAGCGCGTCCTGGCCGAAGCGCTCCCTGTCCGGCCCGGGGCGCGCCTCGATGGCCCCGTCGGTGTAGAGCAGCAGCGTGTCGCCCGGCCGCAGGCGCGCCTCCACCGTGACGAACACGGGGGAGGGGATCACCCCGACCAGCATGCCACCGGTGGTGTCCAGATGCCGCGCCCCGCCGTCCGCGCCCAGCAGCAGCGCCGGCGGGTGGCCGCCGGCGGCCAGGGTGACGGCGAAGCCGCCCTCGTCCGGGGTGAGGGTGCCGACGATCAGCGTGCAGTAGCGCGGCGCCGGATGGGCCGCCTGCCCGTCCCGCAGGACGGTGTCCAGGGACCTCAGCATGCTCTCCGGCCCGGGATCGTGCAGCGCGGCGGTGCGCAGCGTGTAGCGGGTCAGCGAGGTGACCGCCGCCGCCTCCGGACCCTTGCCGCACACGTCCCCGAGGAAGAAGCACCAGCGCCCGTCGCCCAGCGGGAACAGGTCGTAGAAGTCGCCGCCCAGATTGTCGGGTGAAGCCGTGTGGTAGTGCGCGACCGCCTCCAGCCCCGGCACCCGCGGAAGCGACGGCGGCAGCAGGCTGCGCTGGAGCGTGGCGACCACGTTCTGCAGCCGCTCGCGGTCGCGCTCGGCGTCCTGGCGGGCGCGCAGCAGCTCGCGCTCGTAGGCCCGGCGGTCGCGGGCGTCGAACACCGTGGTCCTGATCAGCAGAGGCGCGCCGTCGGAGCCGGTCTTCACCGTCGAGGTGACCAGGACGGGCAGCCGCTCGCCGCTCGCCGTCCTCATCTCCAGCGCGATGCCGCCGACCTCGCCCTGCATGCGCAGCAGCGGCGCGAAGTGGGTCTCGTGGTACATCCGCCCGCCGACGGTCAGCAGGTCGGAGAACGACATCCGGCCCACCACCTGGTCGCGCTCGTGACCGAGCCAGCCCAGCAGCGTCTGGTTGATCTTGGCGATCCGCCCGTCGAGGAGCGTGGACAGATAGCCGCAGGGGGCGTTCTCGTAGAGATCCTCGGCGCTGTCCTCCAGCAGCGCGGCGAAAGCCGCGTCCGTCGGCCGGGAGCTCTGCATCAGGCTCGGGCGAAGTCGGCGATCACCGCGGCCGTGGCCTCGGGCGCGCTCAGTTGCGGGCAGTGGCCGGTCGCCCGGAGCGTGACCAGGCGGCTGCCGGGGATCGCCGCGTGCGTGTACGCGCCGACCTCGCGTGGGGCGATCACGTCCTGATCGCACTCCACGATCAGCGTCGGCGTCCTCACCGCCGGCAGGTCGGCCCGGCTGTCGGACAGGAAGGTGGCGCGCGCGAACACCCGGGCGATGGCCGGGTCGGTGCGGCAGAACGCGCCGGCGAGCTCCTCGCCCAGCTCCGGACGCTCGGGGTTGCCCATGATGACCGGCGCCATGGCCGCCGACCAGCCCAGGTAGTTGTCCTCCAGCGATTCGAGCAGCTCGTCGATGTCGGCGGCGCTGAACCCGCCCCGGTAGTCCCCGTCGTCGATGTAGCGCGGCGAGGGCACCAGCAGCACGAGCCCGCCGAACCGCCCGGGTTCGCGCGTCGCGGCCAGCACTCCGACCATGGAGCTCACCGAGTGGCCCACGAACACCACGTCGCGAAGGTCGAGCTCCTCACAGATGTCCAGAACGTCCTGGGCGTAGCCGTCGAGCGAGCCGTAGCGGTCCTCGTTCCAGGCCGACAGGTCCGACCGGCCCGAACCCACGTAGTCGAACAGCACGACCTGGAACTCCTCGGCCAGGGCGGGCGCCACCAGCCGCCAGAGGTTCTGGTCGCAGCCGAAGCCGTGCGCCAGCATCAGGACCGGGGCCCCGTGACGTCCCGCGACCACGACGTTGTTCCTGCTGCGGATGTCCATCCGGCTATCGTCTCATCTACCGCAAATCACGCGTATCGGCGAACGAGGCGGGGGTTCCAGCGGCCGGGGAGAGCCGCGGCGGTCACGGCATCGGCATCCGGGTTCCGTCCGCCGGCATCTAGTGCCCCTCGGACATGGTGTGATCCTGCGGCATGGGCTCCCCGGACGGCATCGTGTGCCCGCCCGTCCGCACGGTGCCGCCGAGCGTCACGCGGAAGGGCTCGAGCATTTCCGGGGTGTTGCCCAGGACGATCCAGCGGGTGCCGACCAGGTACGCGCCGCCGTAGCTCAGCGCGTCGTCCAGCCACTCCTGCTTGCCCTTCTCGGTGGCGAACGTCGTGACCGAGTACTGGCCCCGCGCCGTCTTGCACATCCCCTGCCGCAGCTCCTGGGCGTCGACCTGCAACTGCGGGCTCACGCATCCGGTGCGGGCGGCGATCTGCTCGACGGTGGGCGGGGCCCCGGCGGCGGCCCGCGCGCCCCCGCACCCGGTCAGCAGGCACCCGGCCAGAACGGTCCAGAGGGCCAGCGTCGCCGCGCGGCCGGGCCGGGCGCGGCGGCCACCCGGCCCCCCGGGCTTCCGGGGCTCCCCGGGCTCACCGTGTCGGCCCGGCTCGGTGTGCCCGCCGCGTGCGGGCGCCGGCCCGGGCGTCACGGCGCGGCCGTCTCGATGTTCCCGCCGACCTTCTCGCTGAAGGACTGCAACACACCCGGGTCGTTGCCCGCGATCACCCACCGGGTGCCCACCAGGTAGTTGCCGCCCCACTTCTTGGCCTCCTCCAGCCAGTCGTTCTTGCCCTTGTCCGTGGCGAACGTCGTCACGGTGTACTGGCCCTTGTCGGTCTTGCACACTCCCTGGCGCAGCTCCTCGGCGTCGGTCTGCACCTGAGGCTTCTTGCAGCCGGTCTTGGTGGCGAGTTGCTTAAGCGTGGCGGGCGGCCCCGCGTCCGCCGCCGGGGCGGCCGCCGCGGCGGGGGCGGCCTGCCCGCCGGAGGCCCCGCCGCCGCATCCCGTGGCGAGGCCGAGCGCGAGAACGCACCCGAGTACGGCGCTCGCGCGCGTCGTCAGCTGCGTGCCGAGGCTTGGGCGTCCCATGGCAGTTCTCCCATTCACTGTGCCGTGTCACTGTGCCGTGCGAAAGTCACCGTCAGCGGGTACGCGGCGCGCGGTCGTCCGGTTCACCCGGGTTCGCACGGGTCCGGCGGGGCCGAAGAAATTCGGAAAGTTTCTTCGCCGTACGTCGAACTCTCCCGCGCCTCCGCCCGTACCTCGTGCCGATGGGGCACCAACCAATGCCGCCATGAGCACGTACTCCGGGAGGAGTTCTAGTAATGGGAATTCAGCACAGACGGCGGTTCAGGCCCGTCCTGAGTTTGCTTGCCCTAGGTGGGGCGGGGGTCGGCCTCGTTCTGGCGAGCCTGTCCCCGGCTGGGCAGGTGCCGGGCCGGGACGCGCCGCTTTCGGCCTCCGCCGTCAGCGCCGCCTCACGCCTCGCCGGCACCACCGCCGCCCCGACGGTGAACTGCCCGTCGGTCGCGGACGAGCTTTCCGACGTTCCGGCGTCGGCGGCCGACGAGGTGCGGCGCAACCTCGCGCTGCTCGACTCGCAGATCGCCGAGGCGAACAAGCGGCTGGTCGCCACCCAAGGGCAGGGCGGCAGTGATTTCGTGCGGAACGCCATCCTGAACCCGTTGAAGTCCAAGCGCCTTGCCACCGTGGAACGCATCGCCGGGGCCATCGGCCGGGTCGCCGAGCGTCCCGAGGGCCTTGAGAACCTGGCCGGCTGCGCCGTGCGCACCGGTTCCGCGAGCGCCGGTCAGGCCGCCGCGACCCCCGAGCCCTCCGCCTCCGGAGGGGCGTCGGACCAGCCGTCCGACCAGGGCGCCGGACAGGGCCAGGACGCCGCCGACCCCTCCGCGTCCGCCTCCGCCGACCCGAGCGCTTCGGCCGGCGCCCGCTCCGGGAACTCGGCCAGGCGCACGGTCAACTGCCCGTCGGTGGCCGACAAGCTCCCCGAGGTCCCCTCGGCCGCCCAGCGGGAGGTCCAGCGCAACCTCACCCTGCTCGACCGGCAGATCGGCCAGGCCAACCAGATCCTGGCGCGCCTCGGCTCCCGCGCCGGCAACGCCGGTGTGGTGCGCAACGCGGTGCTGAACCCGCTGAGGATCGGCCGCTCGATCGTCATCAACCGCATCGCCACCGCGCTGCGGCGCGCCGGCGCGCAGGCCACCGGCCTGTCGGGGCTGGCCACCTGCACCGTTCAGAACGGCGCGGGCGGCGGCGGGCAGACGCCTTCCCCCGAACCGTCGGCCTCCCCGACCGGCGACCCCTCGGCGTCCCCCCCGCCCGGCGGCGGCGACCCCTCGGCGAGCCCGTCGGCCTCCCCCTCGGCCAGCGCCTCGCCGACCGGCGGCGCGACCGGCCCCTCGCCCGACGACTTCGTCGACATCCGTCGCGTGCAGCCCAACGTGAACCGGCCCGCCGACGGGGCGAACGCCTCGCGGGGCACCTTCTCCTCCCGCTGCGGGCGCAACGAGAACGGCCACTTCAACTCCGACAACGTCATCGTCGCCCCCGGGGTCACCAACGGCGCCCACCACGTGCACGACTATGTGGGCAACCTCGACACCAGCGGCTTCTCGACCAACGACAGCCTGCAGGCCGCGGGCACGACCTGCTCCAACGGTGACAAGTCCACCCACTACTGGCCGGTGGTGCGCCTGCAGAACCAGCGGGGCAACGACGCCGACAAGGCCGGCGGCGGCCTGGACGGCAACGTGGGCCGCATCGTCCGCCCGGCGTCGGTCTCCATCACCTTCCGCGGCAACCCGACCAGCAAGGTCGTCGCGATGCCGCTGTTCCTGCGCATCATCACCGGTGACGCCAAGTCGTTCACCAACGGCCCGACCAACGCCAACGCGAGCTGGTCGTGCACCGGGTTCGAGAACCGGCAGCTGAAGGACAAGTACCCGATCTGCCCGCGCGGCAGCCAGGTGGTGCGGACCTTCAAGTTCCAGAGCTGCTGGGACGGCAAGAACATCGACAGCGCCAACCACCGCACCCACGTGGCCTTCGCCGCGGCCGACGGTTCGTGCGCGAACGGCTTCCAGGCCATCCCGGCCCTGGAGCAGCGCATCACCTACAACGTGCCGCCGGGCCCGGGCTTCGCCGTGGACAGCTTCCCCGAGCAGCTGCACAAGCCCATCACCGACCACGGCGACTTCATCAACGTGATGTCGGAGGCGCTGATGAAGCGGGCGGTCGACTGCATCAACGCCGGCAGGCGCTGCTGACCCCTTCCCGCTCCGGCCACCGCCGAGGCGACACGTGAAACGCCGCCCCGCGAGATGTCTCTCGCGGGGCGGCGCTTTGCCGGTCACGGGTCCGCCCGTCGCGGCGGTCCCGCTCGCGGTCCTCGGAAGGGATCCGCGGACCGGGGACTCCGGCGGCCCCTAGTAGTAATCGTCGTCGTCGTCGTCCCAGTCGTCATCGTCGTCGTCGTAGTCGCCGCCCCGGGTGAGGCCGGGAGCCGCTGCCGCGAGGAGGGCTGCCGTGAGCAGGACACCGGTGGCGATGAGTCGTCTGAGCATGAGAATCACTCCGTAACCAGATTCTTCTGTGACCCTGAGGGACGGTGCCCTCGGCCTGCGGAGCGTCGCGATGGGTTTCCCGGGATACGCCAGTACGGCGCGGTACAAGACTCACCTAACCATGACATCTCGGACAGGTCACCCGAGCGGAGGCAAATCCGCAGCATGGGTTCGGGCAAAGCCTGAGACCGTCCCGCGTGGCGCCGGCGACACGCCGCACGACACGCCGCACGACACGCCGCACGACACGCCGCACGACACGCCGTCCACCGGATCCTCGCCCGATTGACCTGCGCGGACACCGGGCACGTGCCGAGCAGCGGCCCGCCGTCAGCGGCGGCGGCCGGCACGACGCACGTGAGGAGCCCACGCGGCCATGCAGCCCTTGAAACCCGCCAAGCGCACCCACCCTGACCAGACCGGCGCCCCGCGACCCCCGGCGGTCGCCGGCCTCGCCGAGGACGCGGGACCGGCGCCCGCCCCGCCCCGGCTGCCCGAGGCCCGCGGGCCGCTCAGCGCGTTCCTGTTCGGGCGGCTGGCCGGCGCCCCCCGCGAGCTGGAGGAGGTCGCCGTCGACTCCGGCGAGCCCGCCCTGCACGACGAGGACCTCCAGATCGCCCTGTACGCCTGCTACGAGCTGCACTACCAGGGCTTCGACGGCGTCGACGAGCGGTGGGAGTGGCACCCGTCGCTGCTGCGGCTGCGCGCGCGGCTGGAGCGGCGGCTGGAGGAGGGCCTGGCACGGGCCGTGCGCCGCCCCGCCCCGGTGCGCGCCCAGCGCGTCCCGGCGGCGCTGGCCGAACTGGCCGCCGGCGGCGACGGGGACTCCCTGCTCGCCGACCACCTCGCGCACGACGCCGGGCCCGAGCGGTTCCGCGAGTTCGTCGTCCACCGCTCGGTCTACCAGCTCAAGGAGGCCGACCCGCACACCTGGGCCATCCCACGCCTGCGCGGGCGGGCCAAGGCCGCGCTGGTGGAGATCCAGGCCGACGAGTACGGCGGCGGGCGCCGCGAGCGCATGCACGCCGAGCTGTACCGGGCCACCATGCGCGGCCTCGGCCTGTGCGACGACTACGGGCACTACGTCGACCGCGTCCCCGCGATCACCCTGGCGGCCCTGGCCACGATGTCGCTGTTCGGGCTGCACCGGCGGCACCGGGGCGCGCTGCTCGGCCACCTGGCGGCCCTGGAGATGACCTCGTCCCAGCCCAACGCCAAATACGCCCGCGGGCTGCGGCGCCTGGGCGCCGACGCCGCCACGGCCCGCTTCTACGACGAGCACGTGCAGGCCGACGCCGTCCACGAGCAGCTCGCCGCGCACGACATGTGCGGCGCGTTCGCCGCCGCCCACCCGTCTCTGGCGGGGGAGGTGCTGTTCGGTGCCGCCTGCTGCCTGACGCTCGAGCGGCTGTTCGCCCGCCACCTGCTCGGCCGCTGGGAGGCGGGGGAGAGCTCGCTGCGCGGCGGTGAGCCTTTGTGAGGGGCTTGGACTACGTGCTGCCGCTGCGCTGGTCCCGCGACGACGGGCTCGGCGAGCTGACCGCCTACCTGCGCCGCGTCTCGCAGCACGCGCGGGTGGTCGTGGTGGACGGCTCGCCGCCGGAGCTGTTCGAGCGGCACGCGCGGGCGTGGCGGGGCGTGGCCGCGGTGCACGTGCGGCCCGACCCCGGCCTGGACTTCCTCAACGGCAAGGTCGACGGGGTCACCACGGGGATGCGGCGGGCGCGCTCCGAGCGCGTCGTCATCGCCGACGACGACGTGCGCTACGACGCCCTCTCCCTGGCCAGGGTGCGCGACCTGCTCGGCGAGGCCGACCTGGTGCGCCCGCACAACTACTACCGGCCGCTGCCCTGGCGCGCCCGATGGGACACCGCCCGCACGCTGCTCAACCGCGCCTTCGGTGCCGACTACCCCGGCACCTTCGGCGTGCGCCGATCGACGTTCCTGCGGATGGGCGGCTACGACGGCGACGTGCTGTTCGAGAACCTGGAGCTGATCCGCACGGTCCGCGCGCACGGCGGCCGTGAGCTGCGCCCGCGCGACCTGTTCGTCCGGCGCCTGCCGCCCGGTCCGGGGCGGTTTCGCGCGCAGCGGGTCTGGCAGGCCTACGACGACCTGGCACAGCCCGCCCGCATGGCCCTGTTCCTCGCCGTCCTGCCGGCACTCGGAGCCGCGCTGCTGCTCGGCCGCCACCGGGCGGCCCTGGCGGGCGCCTTCGTCGTGGTGCTGCTGGCCGAGACCGGCCGGCGCCGCGGCGGCGGGCGGCGCGTCTACCCGTTCACCAGCGCGCTGCTGGCCCCCGGCTGGGTGCTCGAACGGGGCGTGTGCAGCTGGCTCGCCCTCGCCGCCCGCGTCACCGGCAGGGGGATCCCGTACTGGGGCAGGCGCATCCACCTGGCGGCCCACTCGGCGCGCCGGCTGCGCCGGGTCAGCCGGGCCGCTGCGGCTCGGTCCCGGTGCGGAAGCGCGCGGCCTTGTGCGACCCGTCACAGAACGGCTTGACCGACGAGCGGCCGCAGCGGCACAGCGCCACGGTGGCCCGTCCGGGGTCGATGAGGCGCCCGTCCTGGGTGAGCAGGGTGAACGGGCCGCGCACCAGCAGCGGGCCGTTCTCGCAGGCCGTCACCGTGACCTCCTCGGCCGCCGCGGGCGGGCCGCCGCGCTCGCGCGGGCGGCCCTCCTCGGAGCGCGCCACGCCCGGTTCGCCGGTCTCATCCCGCACGATGCGACCATGCCCGGCCGGTACGCCCGGAAAACAACGGTCCCGGCCGTCCGGGAGCAGCGCAAACCGCTTGACGTGAACATATGTTCAGGTTTTAGGCTCACCGATGGGTCACCGGCCGGAGGATCGCGGACGGCGACGTCCGGTGATCTCTTTCGCGACGCGGCCCGGCGCGGCGCGGCGACACACGGGGGTTCCTTGTGAGCATGGAAATGACGGCGTGGCATTCGCTCTACAGCGCGATGCACGCCAAAGACCGGCGGCCCTTCTCCAGGGCCACATTACGGCGCATCGCCTCCTTCGCCCGGCCACGCCGCCGCATGCTGGGATTCTTCCTGCTGCTCAGCGTGGCGTCGGCGGTGCTCGCGGTCGCCTCGCCCGTGCTGGCCGGGCGGGTCGTCGACGCGATCGTGCACCGGGCGGCCTTCGAGAGCGTCGTGACGATGGCCGGGCTCATCGCCGTCATCGCGCTGCTGGACGCCGGGCTCGGCCTGCTCACCCGCTGGCTGTCGGCGAGCATCGGCGAGGGCCTCATCCTCGACCTGCGCACCGCCGTGTTCGACCACGTGCAGCGCATGCCGGTCGCCTTCTTCACCCGCACCCGCACCGGCGCGCTGGTCAGCCGGCTGAACAACGACGTCATCGGCGCCCAGCGTGCCTTCAGCAACACCCTGTCGGGCGTGGTCGGCAACCTGGTGACGCTCCTGCTGACCCTGGTCGTCATGATCGGCCTGTCCTGGCAGATCACCCTGCTCGCGCTGGTGCTGCTGCCCGTCTTCGTCGTCCCCGCGCGGCGCATGGGCTCGCGGCTGGCCCGCCTGGAGCGCGAGGCCGCCGACCACAACTCGCGGATGAGCACCCAGATGACCGAGCGCTTCTCGGCGCCCGGCGCGACGCTGATCAAGCTGTTCGGCCGGCCCGCCGCCGAGTCCGCCGAGTTCGCCCAGCGGGCCCGCCGGGTGCGCGACATCGGCGTGCGCACGGCCATGGTGCAGTCGGTGTTCGTCACCGCGCTGACCCTGGTCTCCGCGCTCGCGCTCGCCGTGGTCTACGGCCTGGGCGGCTTCTACTCGCTGCGCGGCCAGCTCGAACCGGGCAACGTCGTCGCCCTCGCCCTGCTGCTCACCCGCCTGTACGCGCCGCTCACCGCCCTGGCCGGCGCCCGCGTCGAGGTGATGAGCGCCCTGGTCAGCTTCGAGCGGGTCTTCGAGGTGCTCGACCTCAAGCCGCTGATCGTCGAGCGGCCGGGCGCGCGCGCCGTCCCGGACGGGCCGGTGTCGGTGGAGGTGGACGGCGTGAGCTTCGCCTACCCCTCCGCCGACAAGGTGTCGCTCGCCTCCCTGGAGGAGGTCGCGACCCTGGACACCCGGGGCGGCGTCGAGGTGCTGCACGAGGTGTCCTTCCGCGCCGAGCCGGGCCGCATGGTCGCGCTGGTCGGCTCCTCGGGGGCGGGCAAGTCCACGATCGCCCAGCTCCTCACGCGGCTGTACGACGTCGACGCGGGCGCCGTGCGGCTTGCGGGGGTGGACGTGCGCGACCTGACGGCCGAGTCGCTGCGCGAGACGCTCGGCATGGTCACCCAGGACGGGCACCTGTTCCACGAGTCCGTGCGCGCCAACCTGCTGCTCGCCCGGCCCGAGGCCACCGAGGAGGAGCTGTGGGAGGTCCTGCGCCGCGCCCGCCTGGAGGAGCTGGTCGCCGGGCTGCCCGACGGGCTGGACACCATCGTGGGGGAGCGCGGCTACCGGCTCTCCGGCGGTGAGCGCCAGCGGCTGACCATCGCCCGCCTGCTCCTGGCCCGCCCCCGGGTGGTGATCCTGGACGAGGCCACCGCCCATCTGGACTCCACCTCAGAGGCGGCGGTGCAGGAGGCGCTGGGAGAAGCGCTGGCCGGCCGGACGGCCGTGGTCATCGCCCACCGGCTGTCCACCATCAGGGCCGCCGACCTGATCCTGGTCATCGAGGACGGCAGGGTGGTCGAGCGCGGCGCCCACGACGAGCTGCTCGCCGCCGGCGGGCGCTACGAGGAGCTGTACCGCACCCAGTTCGACGAGCGGAGCGCCGCCGAGACGCTCCGCTGACCGCCGCGCCCCGTGCCCCCGCCCCGGGGGCGGTCATCGGCCGTCCGCGGGGCGATCGGCCGGGCTCGCCTCGGGGCGGTCACCGGCCGCCCCGGCCGGGGGGATCGCCGGCCGTCCCGCCTGGGGGTCACCAGTCGCCGCCGTCGCCGCCGTCGCCGCCGTCACCGTCGAAGAAGTCGCCGATCTCGTCGATCGCCTCGGCCGCCACGATGCCGCCGATGACGCCGGCGGCGCCGGCCGCCGCCACCGCGCCCCAGCCCGGCCCGTCGTGGTGGTCGCGGTGGTGCCCGTAGTGCCCGCCGTGGCCGTGGGGGTCGCCCTGGTGCCAGTACTGGCCGCCGTACGTGCCATGTCCGCCATGTCCGCTGTACCCGCTGTGTCCGGCCGTGTGGTGGCCGTTCGCCACGCCGTCCAGCCAGCGACCGATCTCGGCGGCCCAGTCGATGCGCGCCGCCTGCTCGTGGGTGGCCTGGAAGCGGCCGATGGCGTCGTGGCCGGGCTGGAACAGGCGGGCGCGCTTGTCGGCCTCCAGCACCACCACCAGCCCCGCCGGGTCGGCGACGAAGGTCAGCTCGAGCTCGTTGACGCGGCCGGCCCAGGCCGCGGGCGGGTGGAACTCGATCTCCTGGAAGAACGGCAGCCGCTGGTGGACGCCGTGCAGCCGCCCGGCCTCCAGGTCGGCGCTCTTGAGGTGGAAGCCGAGCCGGGCGAAGGCGCGCAGGACCTCCTCCTGTGAGGGCAGCGGGACGACCGAGATCGGGTCGAGGTCGCCCTTGTCGACGGCCTTGGCGACCGACAGCTCGGTGCGCACGCCGACGAACGCGCCGTGCGGGCGCGTGCCGTTGACCTCGGTGACGGGCGTCTCCCAGGGCAGGGGCATCTGGAAGGGAATGGTGCGCAGTTCCCCCTCGCGCAGGTGGAAGGGGCCGCAGACCCGCGCGCCGAAGAACTCGGCCGTGCCGGTGTGCTCGGAGTCCCCCGACTCGACCTCCACGCGGGCGACCAGCGACAGGGAGACGTACTCGATGTCGGAGGGGAAGTCGCCGCCCTTGACCCGCACCTCACCGGTCAGCGTGCCGCCCGGCCGCACCCGCGTGGTGGACAGCACCGTGTCGACCGAGGGACCCCCGACTCCCAGCGCTCCCAGCATCCGTTTGAAGACCACGGTTTCCTCTCTGGCCGTGCCTGTATGACCTGACCGCACGGGAAACGATCGGCCCCCGGCGCCGGTTCCCGAAGGCGGAGGACCGCCGGCGGGGGCGCGGGGCGGAGGTCACGCCGGTACGCCGATCATGGAGAGCGGTTTCCCCGCGACTCGGTCACGTGCCGGTTTCGTCCCGAATGCTCGATGACCAGGGCGGTTCCGGGCGTGTTTCCAAATCGTCAACATTGGAGTGTTGACAACTTCTCCCAATCCAGACAGTCTCGGTCAGGAGAGCGCTCTCCAGCCCCCGCCGCCAGGACGGGCGGCGGACACCCCCTGCGACAAGGAGAGGGCCGTGCATCCACCCCGCACCCCCGCCGGGTCCCTCCCGGACCGGCTCGACGCCTCCATGCTCGCGCTCCACCTGCGGTTCGAGGGCCTCCCGCGGTTTCCCGTGCTCCCGGCGAAGCCGCTCCCGCGTACGGCGACACCAGCGGCCCCGGCCGTGGTCGCGAAGATCTGAGGGGATTGCAGTGCGTATACAGAAGTTCGGTTACCTGGCGATCGCGGGCGTCGTGCTCGCGGCGGCCGCGGCGTGCGGCGGTGGCGACGGCGACGGCGGAAGCGCGGGCGGCGCGACCGCCGGCTCCGGATCGGGCGCCGGCAAGACGCTGACCTACTGGGCCTCCAACCAGGGCCCCAGCCTGGAGGCCGACAAGTCGATCCTGCAGCCCGAACTGGACAAGTTCCAGCAGCAGACCGGCATCAAGGTCAACGTCGAGGTGGTCCCCTGGGCGGACCTGCTCAACCGCATCCTGGCGGCCACCACCTCCGGCAAGGGCCCGGACGTGGTCAACATCGGCAACACCTGGTCGGCCTCGCTGCAGGCCACCGGCGCCTTCCTGCCCTTCGACGACACGCTGCTGTCGGGTCTCGGCGGCAAGCAGCGCTTCCTCGGCCCCAGCCTCGCCGCGACCGGCGCCCCCGGCAAGCCGCCGGTGGGCGTGCCGATCTACGGCATGACCTACGGGCTCTTCTACAACAAGAAGATGTTCAAGGACGCCGGCATCGACAAGCCGCCGGCGACGTGGGACGAGCTGATCGCCGACGGCAAGAAGCTCACCAAGGGCGGCAAGTGGGGCCTCGCCGTAGAGGGCGCCAGCGTCAGCGAGAACTCCCACCACGCCTTCGTGTTCACCCAGCAGCACGGCGGCGAGCTGTTCGGCCCCGACGGCAAGCCGCAGTTCGACTCGCCCCAGAACGTCGCGGGCATCAAGCAGTACCTCGACCTGATGGCCGTGCACAAGATCGTCAACCCGAGCAACGCCGAGTACGGCAACGGCACCGAGGCCGTGCAGGACTTCCTCAACGGCAAGGCCGGCATGCTGATGTGGCAGTCGATCGCCTCCAACATCAAGGCGAGCGACATGTCCGAGGACGACATCGGCCTGGCCCCGATCCCGCTGCCGGACCCGAGCGCGGGCGGCAAGCAGGTCAACGGCATGGTCGCGGGCATCAACCTGTCGGTGTTCAACTTCACCAAGGACAAGGACAGCGCGCTGAAGTTCGTCAAGTTCATGACCAGCCCGGAGGAGCAGAAGCTGCTCAACAAGACCTACGGCTCGCTGCCCACGGTCACCGACGGCTACGACGACCCGGCGTTCCAGACCGACACCATCAAGACCTTCCAGCAGATCCTGGCCACCACCGCCGCGCCGCTGCCCCAGGTGCCCGAGGAGAGCCAGTTCGAGACCCTGGTCGGCACGGCCATGAACCAGCTCTGGGCGGACGCCGCCGGCGGCAAGCCGATCACCGACGACTCCGTCAAGGCCAAGCTGACCCAGGCCAACCAGCAGGTCCAGCCGGGCAGCTGACCGAGGCGCCCCCGAGACACCTGCGGCCATGCCGGAGCCGGGACGGGCACGCCGATCGGACGCCGATCGCCGCCCGCCCGGCTCCGCCCGTCACCCTCGCCTCCCGGCCGCCGGCCTCCCGGCCGCCGGCCTCCCGGCCGCCGGCCTCCCGGCCGCCGGCCTCCCGGCCGCCGGCCTCCCGGCCGCCGGCCGGCCGGGCGGCGCGGCGACAGCGGACGACGAACCACCATGCGACGCCGAGAACGACCGGCCCTGCCGAACCGAGAAGGAACAGATGGTCGCGCGCACCACGCCTCACCATGACGAGCGGCGGACGGCCGCGACGGCGCACGGCGGGCCGCGTCCGCCGGGAGCCGGGCGGCGGGCCGCCGCCGGGCTCCTCGCACGGCTGCGCCGCGCCGGCCTGCCGTACCTGCTGATCCTCCCGGCGATCCTGCTCGAACTGCTGATCCACGTCATCCCCATGCTGGTCGGCGCCTGGATGAGCTTCCTGCGGCTGACGCAGTTCTTCATCAGGAACTGGTCGGCCGCCCCGTTCACGGGCCTGGCGAACTACAAGGTCGCCGTCGACGTCGACTCCGCGGTGGGCGCCGCGCTGCTGCACTCGTTCCTGGTCACGGTGGTGTTCACGGTGCTGGCGGTCGGGCTGTCGTGGCTGTTCGGCACGGCGGGGGCCGTGCTGATGCAGGGCGCCTTCCGCGGGCGGGGCCTGCTGCGAACCCTGTTCCTGGTGCCGTACGCGCTGCCCGTCTACGCCGGCGTGATCACCTGGAGCTTCATGTTCCAGCGGGACACCGGCCTGGTCAACCACGTCCTGGTCGACCAGCTCCACCTGTTCGGCGACCGCCCGTTCTGGCTGATCGGCGGCAACAGCTTCGCCGCCGTGGTCGTGGTGTGCGTCTGGCGCACCTGGCCGTTCGCCTTCCTGATCCTCATGGCGGGGCTGCAGAACATCGACAACGACCTGTACGAGGCCTCGGCCATCGACGGCGCCGGATGGTGGCGGCAACTGCGCTCGATCACCATGCCCATGCTGCGTCCGGTGAACCAGGTGCTGCTGCTGGTGCTGTTCCTGTGGACCTTCAACGACTTCAACACCCCGTACGTGCTGTTCGGGAAGGCGGCCCCGCCGCAGGCGGACCTGATCTCGGTGCACATCTACCAGAGCTCGTTCATCACCTGGAACTTCGGCTCCGGCTCGGCGATGTCGGTCCTGCTGCTGCTGTTCCTGCTGCTGGTGACCGCGGTCTACCTGGTGACGACCTCCCGGAGGAAGAGCGATGCGTGAGCCCCGATGGCTGCCCTGGGTGCGCTGGACCGTCCTCGGCCTGCTCGCCCTGTTCACCCTGCTGCCGCTCTACGTGATGGCGAGCTCCTCGCTCAAGCCGTTGCGCGACGTGCAGAGCGGGTTCGACTGGATCCCCTCGACCCTCACCCTGCGGCCCTTCTACGACATCTGGCAGACGGTGCCGCTGGGCCGGTACTTCGTCAACAGCCTGGTCGTGGCGTCCATCTCGGCGGTGGCGTCGGTGACGGTGGCGATCTTCGCCGCGTACGCCGTCAGCCGCTACCGCTTCGCCGGGCGCCGGATCTTCACCGTCACCGTGCTGTCGACCCAGATGTTTCCCGGCATCCTGTTCCTGCTGCCGCTGTTCATGATCTTCGTGAACCTCGGGCACGCGACCGGCCTGGAGCTGTACGGCACCCGCACCGGGCTGATCGTCACCTACCTGACCTTCTCGCTGCCGTTCTCGATCTGGATGCTGGTCGGCTACTTCGACTCCATCCCCACCGCGCTGGACGAGGCGGCCAAGGTGGACGGCAACGGCCCGCTCGGCGCGCTGTTCCGGGTGGTCATCCCGGCGGCGATCCCCGGCATCGTCGCGGTGGCCATCTACGCGTTCATGACCGCGTGGGGCGAGGTGCTGTTCGCCTCGGTGATGACCGACGAGTCGACCCGCACCCTGGCCGTCGGCCTGCGCGGCTACGCCACCGAGAACAACGTGTACTGGAACCAGGTCATGGCGGCGTCCCTGGTGGTCAGCGTGCCGGTCGTGGCCGGCTTCCTGCTCCTGCAGAGATACCTGGTTCAGGGACTCACCGCGGGTGCGGTGAAGTAGGCCCAGGCTAGCCCCGCTCGGCCCCGCTCGGCCACGCCCGGCGGTCCCCGCCGCCGGGCCCGGCTCTCGCGGGGGTCAGCGCAGCGGGAAGCCGAGCCGGCGGCCGGCCTCGCGCAGCTCGTCGCGCGCGCCGGGGTGGGCCACGTTGTCCAGCAGTTGCTGTGCCTGGCCCGCGGCGTCGTGGCCCCAGATGGCCGCGGCGCCCTGCTCGCTGACGATGAAGCTGTGCTGGAAGGAGGTGACCGGCCCGGCCAGCCGCGGCACCACCGTCGAGACGTCCGCCTTGGGGTGCCAGGACGGCAGCGCGATGATCGCCCGCCCGCCGGGGGAGTGCAGCGCGCCCACGATGAAGTCGGTCTGCCCCCCGAAGCCCGAGTAGATGAGCCCGCGCACCCGCGCCGCGTTCGCCTGGGCGTACAGATCGACCTGCAACGCGCCGTTCACCGAGGTCAGCGCGTGCTGACGGGAGATCAGCGCGGGGTCGTTGGTCTTCTCGGTGCGCAGCAGGCGCACCCGGTCGTTGCGGTCGATCCAGTCGTACAGCTCGGCGCCGCCGAACACGAACGACGCGGTGACCGGGACGCCCGCCTCCAGCGCGCCGGCCTTCTCCAGGGCGAGCACCCCGTCGCTGAACATCTCCGACCACACCGTGAGGCCGCGGCGCGACAGCAGCGCCGCGAGCACGGCGTCCGGGACCTGCCCGATGCCGAGCTGCAGCGTGGCGCCGCCGGGGATGAGGGCGGCCACCCGGTCGCCGATGACCCGCGATACCTCGCTCGGCGGGCGCGGCGCGGGGGAGGCGAGCGGCTCGTCCACCTCGATCGCGTAATCCACCTCCTCCAGCGACAGCACCGCGTCGCCGTAGGTGTAGGGCATGCGCGGGTTCATCTGGGCGACGACCACCCCGCCGCGCGCCCTCACCTGCTCGATCGCCGCCGGCAGGATGTTGACCTCGGTGCCGAGCGACAGCGTGCCGTCCACCGGCGGGGTGGTGTGCAGCAGCACGACGTCCGGCGGCAGCGCCTGGGCGAGCAGGTCGGGCACCCGGGACAGCCGCGCGGGGAAGTACCGCAGGTTGTCCCGCCCGCGCATGCCCGGCCCGACGAACGGCGACTCCAGGGTCACCCCCTCGCGGCCGGGGACGCCGGCCTGGGCGTTCAACATGAACAGCCGGTACTCGGGGACCGCCGCGTCGAGCACCGACAGGGCGCGCCACGGCGTGGAGAAGTTGCCGCCGGCCACCACCCGGGGAGTGCCCGGCAGGCCGGACAGCACCGAGGCGAGCCGAGATTCGGATATCACGCGCATTCGACCATCATTCCCTGCACGACAGTGGTGGCCGGTTCGGGGGGCGCGCACGCCGCGGCGTCCCTCCACCCGCCGGGGGATTCCGAGCCTCTCAGGCCGCCGGACGGCCCGCACAGGGGCGAGATGCCCGGGCCGCGGAGTCGTTCGGCCCTTCCGGCGACCGGCACGGCCTGAGGCAGGCGGGTGCGGTGGGGCGTGCCTGCTCCGGCGGCCGGCGCGGCCTGAGGGAGGCGCGTGCGGGGGGCGTGCCTGCTCCGGCGGCCGGCGCGGTCAGGCGGAGTCGCGGACCACCAGGGACGGCTCGAAGATGACCGAGGTGACCGCGCGGTCGGGGTCGTCCACGTGGGCGAGCAGCAGTCGCGTCATCTCGGCCGCCATGTCCTCGACGGGATGGCGGATCGTCGTCAGGAGCGGCCGGCTCGCCGTCGCCGCGCTGCTGTCGTCGAACCCGACGACGGCGACGTCCTCGGGCACGCGCCGCCCGTGGTTGCGCAGCACGGGCAGGGCGCCCTGGGCCATGAGGTCGTTGGCGATGAACACCCCGTCGATGCCGGGGTGCTCGGCCATCAGCCGCTCCATCGCCGCCTCGCCGCTGGCCAGGGTGAAGTCGCCCTCGGCGCAGGGGATGTAGGGGTGGCCGTGGGCCGCCATGGCGTCGCGGAAGCCCGACAGGCGGTCCTGGGCGGCCGGCACGTCGAGCGGCCCGGCGATGGTGGCCACCCGCCTGCGGCCCCGCGCGATCAGATGGTCGGCGGCGAGCTTGGCGCCGGTGCGGTGCGCGAGGTCCACGTAGCTGATCGGGATCGGCTCGGGGGGCCGGGCGAAGAGCACGGCGGGGAGCGAGGCTTCCACCATCAGGCGGGGCAGCGGGTCGCGCGCCTCGGTGGACACCAGGATCGCCCCGTCGGCGTTGCCCTGCCGCAGGTAGGCGATGGCCTGGGCCCGCGTCTCGTCGGTCTCGGCGAACATCAGGGTCGGATGGATGCCGCGCGGGCGCAGGAACCCGACCACGCCGGAGGCCACCCGCCCGAAGAACGGGTCGGCGAAGACCTGGCTGTGAAAAGGGTTCTCCTCGCTCTCCTCTCCGGCGCCCGAGACCACCAGGGCGATCGAGCCGGTGCGGCGGGTGACCAGCGAGCGGGCGGCCCGGTTGGGCACGTAGCCGGTGGCGGCGATGGCCTGCCTGACGGTCTCCTGGATGGCGGGATCGACGTTGCGGATGCCGTTGATGACCCGGGAGACGGTGGCACGGGACACGCCCGCCGCACGCGCGACGTCCTCCAGGGTCGGGGAAGCCGGCACTGGTGGGCGACCTAGGCTCATGGGGCCTTTATAGCATGCTTGGAGAGCGCTCTCCAACGTCCGGCCGTCACAAGGCGATGCCCCGCACCGCCCGGCCCCGTCCGCACCGCCACCCCACCGCCCTGCTCTGTCCGCGCCACCACCGGCCGCGCCCCGGCATCGCCCTGTTCCATCCACGCCGCCACCGGCTGCGTCCCGGCCCCGTCCGCTCCGTCACTGGCTCCGCCACCGCACCGCCCTGTGCCGTCCGCGTCCCGTAGCGGGACGCGGGCGGCGTCGCCCGGTGAACCGTGTGCCGCCATCGGCGGCCCGCCCTTCCGCTGGGGAGGGCAGGCCGCCGCCGCGGTCAGTTCGCCGGGGCCGCCACCGCGACCGTCGCGGTCAATGGTAGGTCCCCGCAGGAACGCCCTGCCAGCACCGTGAACGATCCGGGCTCGAAGGCCCAGGCGTGCCGCTCGGGCGACCAGTGGGCGAGCGCTCGCGCCGCCACCTCGACCCGCGCCTCCACGCTCTCGCCGGGCCCGGCCTGCACCCGGGCGAACCCCGCGAGCCAGCGCACCGGGCGCTCCACACCGCTGCCGGGACGGGTCAGATACACCTGGACCACCTCGCCGCCGGTCCGCCCGCCGGTGTTGCGCACCTGGACGCGGACGGTGAACGGGGCTTCAGGTTCGACCTCGCCGGGCGCCTCGACGCTCTCGTACGCCCAGGTCGTGTAGCCGAGCCCGTGCCCGAACCAGTACGCGGGGGGCGACGGCTCGCGCAGCCAGGCCCGGTGCCCGATGTGCAGGCCCTCGGTGTAGGCGAGCACCCCGTCCACCGGCGTGGTCCCGGCCAGTGCGCGGCCGGCCCAGGTGGTGGGCAGCCGCCCGCCCGGCTCGGCGGCGCCGAACAGCACCTCCGCCAGCCCGTGCCCGTACTCCTGGCCGGGGAACCAGCTCAGCAGCACCGCCGGCACCTCCTCACGCCACGGCAGGTCGACGGGGCCGCCGGAGTTGACCACCACCACCGTGGCGGGGTTGGCGGCCGCCACCGCGCGCACCAGCGCGTCCTGCGCGCCGGGCAGAGCGAGGCCGGCGCGGTCGTAGCCCTCGCTCTCGACCTCTTCGGTCGTGCCGGCAACGACGATGGCGACGTCCGCGCCTCGGGCGAGCTCGACGGCGGCGGCGAACTCCTCCTCCTCGGAACGGCGCGGCGGGTCGGCGGCGAGCACGAAGGCCACGCCACTGCCGGGGTCCATGCGCCGCCGCGCCACCAGCTCGACCTCTCGGCCCGCGGCGAGCTCCAACTCCGCCCGGCGGTAGGGCGGGTTGAGCGACACCGTCGCCGGGTCGTCGCTGTCGCGCCCCACCTCGTCGTCGATGAGCGTCACGCCGTCCGCCGCCAGGCTCACGTGGTCCCACCCGGCGACCGCCAGCGTCCACCGGCCCCCGACCCGCGGGCACAGCAGGGCGCGGATCTCGACGGCGGCCGGCGAGCCGACGATGGTCGGCTCCAGGACGCGCCCGGTGAGGCGGTGCTCGGCGTGCAGTTCCTCGCCGTCGGCGGACAGCAGGCGCACCAGCACGCCCGGCTCGCCGCCGCGCGGGTCGCGCGCGCCGTCCAGGCCGAGGGGAGTGGGCGTGTCGTCGATGTGCGCCCCGGCGGCGTGGACGACCTCGGCCCGCCCGGCGAGCGCGGCACGGATGCCCTCAAGCGGCGACACGGTGCGCACGGGGTACACGCCCGCGCTGCCGCCGCCCTGGATGCGGGGCGCGGCCGCGTTCGGCCCGATCACCGCGACCGTGCGCAGCCGTTCGGCGTCCAGGGGCAGGATCGGTCCTTCGTTGCGCAGCAGCACGGTCCCCGCCACCACCGCCTCCCGCAACAACCCCTCCGCCGCCCCGGCCCCCACCCTGCCCGGCCCGTCAGCCGAAGGCACGACGCCCTCGGCGAGGCCGGCGGAGGACTCCCCGGCGAGAGGCACGACGCTCTTGGGAAGGGGGGCGACGGGGGCCACGGAAGACGCGGGGCCAGCGGCGGAAGCAGGGACGGTCGCCCCAGAGGCCGTCCCGCCGAGGGAAGTCGTCGGGTCACCAGGGGCGCCCTCCGGCGCGCGCGAGGCGGCCTGGCCGTGGAGGGCGCCGCCGGAGGCGCCATGCCAGGACAGGGCGCCCACGCGGGAGGCCAGGCGCAGCAGCCGGCGGACCTTGTCGTCGATCGCCTCCTCGGGCACCTCGCCCGCCCGGACGGCGGCGACCAGCGCCTCGCCCCACGGGCCGTCGGGCCCCGGCATGGCCAGGTCCTGCGCGGCGCGCCCGGCCGCGACCGTCGAGCGGACGGCGCCCCAGTCGGACACCACCAGCCCGTCGAAGCCCCACTCGCCCTTCAGCGGCTCGGCCAGCAGCGGGTTCTCCGACATGGTCGCGCCGTTCACGCCGTTGTAGGCGGCCATGACCACCCACACCCCGGCCTCGACGGCGGCCTCGAAGGGCGCCAGGTACAGCTCGCGCAGCGTCCGCTCGTCCACCCGCGCGTCCAGCGTCAGCCGGTCGGTCTCGGAGTCGTTGGCCACGTAGTGCTTGGCGGTGGCGGCGACTCCGCGCGACTGCACGCCGTGGACGAAGGCGACGCCGATGCGGGCGGTGAGCAGCGGGTCCTCGGAGTAGCACTCGAAGTGCCTGCCGCCGAGCGGCGAGCGGTGCAGGTTGATCGTGGGGGCGAGCAGGACGTCGACCCCCTTGCGCCGGGCCTCGTCGCCGAGCAGCGCGCCCAGCCGTTCCACCAGGCGTTCGTCCCAGCTCGCGGCCAGCGCGGTCGGCGAGGGCAGGTTCAGCGAGACGCTGCGCTCGTCCCACCCGGGGCCGCGCACGCCCACCGGGCCGTCCGACAGCACGAGGGAGCGCAGCCCGGCATCCGGCTCGGCGTAGGTGCTCCAGGCGGTGCCCCCGGTGAGCAACCGCACCTTCCGCTCAAGACTGAGCTTGCGCACCACGTCATCGAACCCGTCGTCGAACTCGTCGGTCACCCTGGTTCCTCTCACGCTGCCGGAGAGCGCTCTCCGGCCGACTCTAGCCTCTCCGCCCCAGCAGTCGGATGTCAATGGCTGGACGCCTGGTCATGGTGACCGTGACCATGTGAGATCGGCGTTCGCACGCCCTGTGAACGAAGGACGGCGAAGACGACGGGTGCCGGCCGGTCTGCGACGTTCGGCGTCCGCGGCGACGTGGTCCCGCGACCGGCTCGCGGCGACTTCGTGCGGCGTCCGCCCGCCTCTACTGGAAGTCGAACTCGCGCGGACGCCGGCCAGGAAGGCGTCCCACTCGGCCCTGGTGTAGATGATCGTCGGGCCGTCGGGGTGACGGCTGTGCCGCACGGCGGTCGGCCCGCCTCCTCGGCGGCGATCGGCAACCCGCGCTCCCGAGGCGGCTACAGGGGGTCGGTGACGAACTGCCCGGGGCGGGTGGCTCCTCGGGCACACCATGGCGTGACGTGCGAGTTTGCCTAAGGGGGTGGCCGATGTATCAATAATGGTTACATCTACTGATGGGGGAGAGGCCCATGACCGATCTGAGCTACGACACACTCCTCGCCCGCCGCGAGGGACTCGTCCGTGACCTCCCGCCGGGCGGCAACGAAGACCTGCGCTGGGTGATGAACTCGGCGACGCTGATCCTCGGCGAGCGCGACGCCGTACTCGTCGACACCTTCACGACGATCGAGCAGAATGAGAGGCTGATCGACTGGATCAGAGGGCACGAGCGGAAGCTCACGCACATCTACTGCACGCACGGACACGGCGACCACATCTACGGGATCGGGCAGCTGCTCGAGGCCTTCCCGGGGGTGCAGGCCGTCGCGACCGCCGGAGCCGTTGCGGGCGCCCGCATACAGGCAGAGGACGACTGGCGCGAGGGGTTCTGGGGTCGGCTCTTCCCTGGGCAGATCCCGGTCGCGGTCGTCCCCGACGAGCTCGAAGGCGACCGCATCCTCCTCGAAGGCCATGAGCTGAGGGTGGTCGACACCGGCCACACCGACACCGAGGGCACCAGCGTCCTGTGGGCTGCCGACGCCAAGCTCGTCGTCGCCGGAGACGTCGTCTACAACCACACCCACATGTATCTCGCCGAGACCGACCCCGACTCACGCGCGCAGTGGATCGCCGCACTGCGGACGATCCAGGAGTTGGGCGCGGAGCATGTCGTCGCCGGCCACAAGCACCCCGACCACGACGACGACCCGTCCAACATCCAGGAGTCGATCGCCTACCTCCTGGACGTCGAGGAGGCACTCTCGACCAGGGCGAGCGCGCTCGAGTTCTACCAGGCAGTGCTCGCCCGCCACCCGCGCCGTGTCAATCCCGGCTCGCTCTGGGGCGCGGCGAAGGTGTTGAAGCCGTCGGCATAGAGTCGCGGAGTGCACGCGGTACTCCGAGATCCGGGGAGAAGATGAGCGCGAACAGCCGCCTGTCGATCGCAGTGCACGCGCTGCAATGGGTGGAGTTGCGCGCGCGCGTAGGCGGCGCCCCGGCCACTTCGGAGGGGATCGCGGGCAGCGTGCGCACCAATCCCGTCGTCATTCGCCGCCTGCTCGGCCGGCTGCGGCGCTCAGGGCTTGTGGTCTCTCACCGCGGTACCCCCGGCGGGTGGAGCCTTGCCCGACCCGCCGAGGCCATCACCCTGCTCGACGTCAAAAGCGCGCTGGACGACGGCCCCCTTTTCGGCCTGCACAGTTCGGCCCCATCGGCAAACTGCCCCATCGGCTACAGCATCCGCACCGAATTGAGGGATGTCTACGCCGTCGCGGAGCGCGCAGCCGATGCTGCTCTGGCGGGTGCGACGATCGCGTCCACTCTCGACGAAACACTCGCCCTGTCCGCGCAGGAATGTCCTGAGCTGCTGGAGAGGTTCACGCAGGCCGATCGGGCGGTCGCGGACGACTGAGACGGAGCCGCGGCCCGCCTTGGCGGGGTGTGACGGAGTCCTCCAGTCCGCCGCGGCCGCGGACGGTGCATCCGCGCTCGGACGCGTGGTCGGCGCCGTCGTGGCGAGGCGCAGGCCGAGCTCTAGCCTGGCCGACCGGTGGTGGGGCCGCCCAGTCTCGCGCCTGGTACTCACCCGGCGGTCTCCGCTCCAGGCACCGGGCCGTGGTCGCCGGCGGGTGCCGCAGGCCTCGGGACCATGGGGCGCGAGGTGTCAGGACACCACGATTCGGTAGTCCGAGACGGGGCGGTATCCGATGCGCTGGTAGACGCTGTTGCTCGTCGGGTTGGCGAGGTCGGTGAAGAGGAGTACGTGTTCCGCGCCGGCGTCGCGGGCTGCCTGGGAAACGGCTGCGGTGACGGCGGAGCCGTAGCCCCGGCCGCGTTGCTCGGGCAGCGTGTAGACGGGGGTGAGGCGAGCCGTGCCGGCCACCACCGACGTCATGGCGGCCATGGCCACTGGTTCGTCCCCGACCGTCCACAACCGCCAACCGCCCCGGCTCATCCGCTCGTCGATGAATGCGTCGAGATCCGCTCCGAGCGAGCCGGCTTCCGTGACGAAACGGGTGCACCAGTCGTGGAGAAGAGCCCGGTCACCGTCGGTCGCCGTCCGCGGTGCCCCAGGCGGTGCGACGTCGGGGCCCACGAGCCGGCCAAGACGATAGAGGCGCAGGTGCGGTCCGCTCTTCGGCGCGGAGCCGGTGGTCGTCTGCCACGCTTCGGAGAAGGCACGGGCTGATGAGTCGTCGGCCAGGAGCTGTGTGAACGGCTGAGCTTGGGTGGCCAGGAGTCCGGCCAGGTGCGTTGCCGCGGCCTGGGAAAGGCGGCTCGCGGTCAGCAGGTGCGGTGGCATCCACACGAACGCGGCCGTCGTCGCTGTTTCATCCGGTTCCCGCCACCAGCCCAGCACTGTGGGCGGGGGTTCGCCCCCGGACCGCAGCTGCTCGATCGTGTCGAGTCCGGACAGCAGCATGGTGTGCAGGTCGGGACGTGCGGCGAGAAAAGGCCCCGCCTCGGAGCGAAACACTTCGGGCTTGTCCGTAGTGAACCAGGTCACGAGATCGCATCTCCTGCTTGCCCACGAGCGGCGACCCGCGGAGCCGTGGGGAAGCGGTTGGTGGCCCGTCGGCCGCAGCGGACGCGACTGGCGGGCGGTAGGGGCAGCCGGGCTCACGCTCCGGCTGGAGTCCGCGCCGGCCGGCTCAGGGCAGGCTGAGTTCGTGCCTGATGAGCTGGGCGAGTGCGGAGGGCTGCGACAGGAAGGGCGAGTGCGAACTGTTCAGCCGCAGCGTCCTGTCGGCGCGCTTCGCGAAGAGTTCCTGGACGAAGGGCGGGATGGCGCCGTCTGCTTCGCAGATGATGTAGGTGCTCGGAATCATCTGCCAGGCGACGGCGGTCAGTTTCTGGGTGGTGGCGGCGTAGGACTGGTAACCCAGGGCTGCCGCCGCCTTCTCGGCAACGCTCCTGTCCACGTCGCCGTAGAACACCTCAACCGGGTTCGCGACGGTCAGGAAGTCGCCGACACCCTCCTGCCGGTGAAACTCCCACCAAAGTGCCGGGTCGCCGCCCGCGCTCGACAGCAGGGAGTCCCCTGCGTCGAGCTGAAACGCGGCGAGGTAGACGATGCTCTTGACGTTGGACGCATCGGCGAGCGCCTGCGTGGTGGGGACGCCGCCGTAGGAGTGCGCGACGACGACCACGGGCCCGCCGATCGCCTCGACCGCGGCCCTGATCGCGGCCGCGTCGGAGTACATGTCGCCCAGCGCCTTGGGATCGTCGCCACACGAGGTGAGGGCCACGGTGTGGACATCGATGCCGGGCAGGTCATCGATGAGGAGTTGCAGATGCTCGGGCTTGTGCCACGCGCCGGGGACCAGCAACAGCGACGGCAGGGTCATTCGAACCTCATAAGGGCAGGTGATGCGTTGGCATGATGTGCGGGCCCATCATGCAGGCCCCGCCTCACAGCGTCCACGTGATAGATGTCACCAATAATCTAAGTTGCGCGAATCGCCGTCCATCAGGTTAGATTACTGTAGTAATTTAACTGTCGCTACGCGCCCACCACGCTTAGCCGCCTTGAGAGGAACCTCCGATGAGCACCTACCTGATCAACCATCTCCGCATCCCTGGCGACGTCCCGAACGAGCAGGGACTGTCGTACCTGGAGCAGGTCGAGGCCACTGTCCGGCCGTTCGGCGGGAAGTGGCTGGCCAACGGAACAGCCGACACGATCGAGGGTTCGTGGCCGGGTCTGGTCGTGCTCATGGAGTTCCCCGACCGTGCCGCCGCTGAGGCCTGGTACCGCTCGCCCGAGTACCAGGCGATTCTGCCGCTGCGCGTGCGCAACGCGATCTCGGACATCGTCCTGATCGACAGCCTGCCCCCGGGCTACACCGTGAAGGGGTTCGCCCAGGAGGTACGTGCCGCGGTCGCGGCGGCGGCCGGCGCCTCCGAGTGACGTCGTCATCCCGACCGGAACCGGCCAGGTGAATGGCCCGGGAGCTGAAGACGCAACGGCCCTGACCCCCAAGGTCAGGGCCGTTCCGCGCGGGGGGCTCGCCTTCACGCCATCGATCTCACGCACACGTACTCGTTCGGCCACGCACAGCCTGACGGCTGCACTCCGTCCAATTCGGAACCCGAACGGCGCATCACACGAGCTGGTGTGGCGGACGACCTAGGAGACGGTGCGGCCGTCGCGGATGGCGACGGTGCGGTCGACCGCGGAGGCCACCGCCCGGTCGTGAGTGACGAAACGATGGCCGTGCCGAGCTTTTCGTTGGCGGTGCGGAATGCGTCGCAGATCTGCTCGGCGGTGGCTGAGTCGAGTTGGCCGGTAGGTTCGCCGGCCAGTACCAGTGAGACGTGGTTGGCCAGGGCCGCAGCGTCCGCCGACAACACCGGCGCCGCGCACCCAGCCCTGCGGGACACCAAGCGGGTCAGGACGCCGAGGTGGCCTGCACGTCAGTCGGTTTCCGGTTGACCACTGTCGGCAACCTTCGCCGCCGCCGCATGTGCCGCCTGCAGGATCTGCTCCGACAAAGGCGTGCCTGCGGTGGCACGGGCAAGAAGTATGCCGCCGACGAGCGTGGCATAGGCGGCCAGGCCGGCGTCACCAGGCGCGATCCACCCCGCGAGTTCCTGGACGCCCCTGGCGTAGGTCTCCCTGTGCTCGGGCTCACGCGCAATGTCGCCCGCGAAACCGGCTGCGGGACAACCAGTGCCAGGGTTGTCGCGATGCTCGACGGAGAAGTAGGACTCGAGCAGTGACTGCCACGCCGCCTGATGCCCCCCGGCCTCGTGGTCCAGAGCCACGAGGTCTTGCAAGTTGTCCGCGAAGGCCTTGGCGGCCGCTTCGTCAATGAGAGCATCTTTAGAGGCGAACTGCTTGTAGAAGCCGCCTTGAGTCAGTCCGATCGACTTCATCACATCCGCGATGCCGACCTTGACCACACCGTCCTCACGGAACAGCCGAGAGGCCGCGGCCACCACTCGCTCTCGGTTGACCTTCGCTTCTGCTTGCGAGACGCGACTCATCCATCACCCTCCGTAATGCCAGCCTTTGCCCCGGCGCAGGTCGTCACATCGACCAGCGGACCAACACCCCGAGTTTAAGATTACGCCTGCCGTCTATCGCCCGCCATGGCTTCCTGTCGGCCGCGCCCACCGCCGATCCGTCGCACCAGCGAGTCCGCGCAAGAACCGTCCAGGCTCCAGGGCGCGGGCGACGCCCCGCACGTAAGATGGTGAACACAATCTAACATTCGCGGCCGGCCGGAGCGACCGAGGTGGGCACGGGGCGTGACGGTTGCCGGTATAGAAGCGGCCGGCGCCCGGGTGAGATGAGGGGCGCCGGCCGGGGGAGAGGGTGTGCCTAGAAGACCGGGACGCCGGTGCGGGTGAGTTTCCAGTTGGGGTCGGCGAAGGTGGCCGGATCGATGGTGCCGGAGGCGGTGGCGTATTCGATCAGCGCCTGGCGGATCTCCACCTGGGCGTTGTAGACGACCGGGGCCGTCGCGACGTGCGGGAAGCCGCCGCCGCCCGACTGCCGGTAGTTGTTGACGGCGACCACGAACTGCTGGTCCGCGGTCACCGGGGTGCCCTGGTAGGACAGGCCGACGATGCGCTGCCCGACCGGCTGGGAGATGTCGATGTCGTAGGTGACGCCCGAGAGCTGGTCGTAGTTGTAGTCCGGAGTGCCGCCCGCGTTGGTGAGCGTGGCCAGGTCGACCGGCGCGCCGGGGGCCACCTGGGCGAAGTACTTGGCGGAGTACTCCAGGTAGTCCTTGATCTGGGCGCCGGTGAGCTTCACCCCGAACAGCGTGTTGTCGTAGACGTACAGGCCCGCCATGTCGCGCACGCTCACCGGGCCGGCCGGGAAGACGGCGGTGCGGCTGAACGGCGCGGCGATCGACAGCACCGGCAGCGAGGCGTCCGGCGTCCCGGCGATGGCCTTGCTCACCAGGTCGGTCTGCACTTTCTGGATGTAGTCCAGGATCGGGGTGTCCTTGTACGGCGACTCGGCCGCCGACAGTTGCTCCTTGGACTGGGCGATCACCTGGTTGACGTAGCCGACCGTCTTGTCGTGCTGGTCCTTCATCAGCGCGACGATCTTCGGGTCCTCGGCCACGGTGTTGGTGTTGACCGTGGTGGAGGACTTGCCGGCGACGGTCCAGCGGCCCTTCTGCTTGGCCAGGGTGAAGTCGACGACCGACAGGCGCTGGCCCCACTTGCCCGGCTCGGTCAGCAGCACCTGCCGCCCGGTCACCTTGTTGGTGACGAACCTCTGCGGGACGTCGTTGTGGGCGTGGCCGAACAGGACGGCGTCGATGCCGGGCACCTGCTCGGCGACCATGGCCGCGGCGTTCTCGACCGGCAGGTCGGTGCCGTAGGAGGACAGGCCGTTGTCGCCGGCGTGCGCGGTGACCATGACGACGTCGGCGCCGAGGCCGCGGATCACCGGCACCCATTTCTTGGCGGTGGCGACCAGGTCCAGGAACTTCAGCTTGCCCTCGACGTTGGCCTTGTCCCAGATGGCGATGCCCGGGTTGGTGAGGCCGAGCACGCCGACCTTGATCGGCTTGTCGCCCTTGACCTTCATCGTCTTGATGACGAACGGCCGGTACGCCGGCAGGCCCGTCTTGGCCGAGACGGCGTTGGCGCCGAGCACGGGCGCCTTCATCTGCTTGACCCAGGTGGCCAGCAGGGGGAGCCCGTAGTTGAACTCGTGGTTGCCGAGCGTCACGGCGTCGTACCCGATGGCGTTCATGGCCTTGGCCATCGGATGGGTCCGGCCGGTCTCGGTGATCGGCTCGACCTTGGCGTAGTAGTAGTCGAGCGGTGTGCCCTGGATGGTGTCGCCGGAGTCGAACAGCAGCGTGTGGCCGGCGCCGCGGTCGGCGCGGATCTGACCGACCAGGGTGGAGACCTTGGCCAACCCGACGTCGTTGTGCGCGCTGTCGTCGTACTCGGCGTTCTTGTAGTAGTCCCAGTTAAGGGCGTTGCCGTGGATGTCGGAGGTGGCCATCACGGTGACCTTCACCGTGTGGCCGCCGGAGGCTGAGGCGGGCGCGGGGGAGGCGAGCAGGCCGGCGGCCACCGCCGCGGTGGCGGCGGCGGCCAGGACCCGGCCGATTCTGGAACTCATGGCTCGGGAGGGTAGCCGTGGGATGTCGCTCGATGGTCACAGGACGCCATTGGCGACATATCGCACTGATGACCTCCCCTCCGGACAGGAGGGCCGCCGGAGGGGAGGGGCCGCGTCACCCGGTCACTGGTACACGCGGACGTAGTCCACGAGCATCCGCTTGGGGAACCCGGTGGTGGCGTCCGGCGGACCGGGCCAGTCGCCGCCCACGGCGAGGTTGAGGATGATGTAGAAGGGGTGGTCGTAGACCCACGGCCCGCGGGTCGCCTCGACCGTCGCCTTGTCGGCGGTGAAGACCGTTCGGCCGTCGAGGGTGAACACGATGCCCTTGCTGTCCCAGTTGGCGGCCCAGACGTGGAAGTCGTCGGAGAAGTCCGCCCCGCCGGTCAGGGTGTACGGCGAGCCGTAGCCACCGCCGCCGTTGTAGGCGGGAGCGTGCAGCGTCGAGTAGGCGGTCTTGGTGTCCTTGCCGAGGACCTCCATGATGTCGACCTCACCGTTGTACGGCCAGGGGCGGCCGGTGAGGAAGTCGGCGCCCATCATCCAGAACGCCGGCCACAGGCCGTTGCCCTTCGGCACCTTGATCCGGGCCTCGACGCGGCCGTAGGTGAAGGTGAATTTGCCGCCGGTGTTCATCCGGTGCGAGGTGTACTGGCAGGTGCCGCCCGGGCAGGACGATCCCGCGGTGACCTCCTTGCGGGCCTCCATCACGAGGCTGCCCGCGCCGTCCATGGAGGCGTTGTTGTTGGTGTAGTACTCCAGCTCGTTGTTCGGGCCGGTGCCGGTGTCGGTGGTCCACTTGGCGGGGTCGGGCCTGCTGCCGGCCGCGCCGTTGAACTCGTCGCTCCACACCAGTTGCGGAGGGTTGCGCGGGTCGGATGGCAGCGGGGGCGGGGTGATCGGCGCGCCGCCGGTGCCCCAGACCTGGAACTCCCACAGCGAGTAGCCGTAGGCCGTGGCGCGCTGCGTGCCGTACATGCGCACGTAGCGGCCGGTGCCGTTCACCGTCAGGGTCTGCTTGAAGCCGGTGCCGGTGGTCGTCGTGTAGATCGGGGTCCAGGTGACCGCGTCGGGGGAGGTCTGGATCTGGAACGCCCGCGCGTAGGCCGGGTCCCACTGCAGGATCACCTTGTGGATCTGCGCGGTCGCGCCGAGGTCCACGTAGATCCAGCCGGGGTCGACCCATCCGGTGGTGGAGCTGGTCGCCCACCGCGTCGCCGGGTCGCGGTCGAACGCCCTGGATGCGACGCAGCCGCCGCAGTTGACGTCGTCCTGGGTGGTGGAGGCCACGCCCGGCCTGCCGTACGACAGCAGCCTGTCGCCCCCGGGGTCGCTCGGCGTCGGCGTGGGGGTGGGGGTGGGGGTGGGGGTGGGGGTCCCCGAGCCGGTCTGGACGGCCAGCTCCCACAGCGAGTAGCCGTACTGCGTGGCGCGCTGCGTGCCGTACACCCGCAGGTAGCGCCCGGTGCCGGTCACCGCGAGGTTCTGCGTGCCACCGGCGCCGGTGGTCGTGGTGTAGATCGGGGTCCAGGCGCCGGCGTCGGAGGAGGTCTGGATCTGGAACGCCCGGCCGTAGGCGGCCTCCCAGCTGAGGGTGACGCCGCAGATCTCCTTGGCCGAGCCGAGGTCGACCTGGATCCACTGCGGGTCGCTGAACGCGCTGGACCAGCGGGTGCCGGGGTCGCCGTCGACCGCGGAGGCGGCGGGGAAGGCGATGTTCTCGGCGGACGACGCGGTGACCGGCCGCCCTCGCGCGGCGTTGTCGGTGCCGCACGCCGCGAGCGGGGCGGCGGCCACGGCCGGGACCAGGGTGAGACAGGAGGTGATCACGGCGGCCACGGTGGCGAACAGCAGGCCCAAGCGATGGCGGCTCGGGCCGCGGGGCAATCTCACGGCGTCTCCTCGGGATGGCGTGGGGGGTTCGGGGAGCGCTCCCTGGAAGCCGAGACTGCGCTTCGTGTGAAGAGCTGTCAAGTGGCCCGTTAACACGAAGGAAACCTGCCGATCACCCGCGAAACGCCCGGAGAATCGCGCTGAGAGCGCTCTCAGTCATAAGGCGGTGTCAATACGACACACGCTCTGACCTGCGGATACTCATATCGATCTTAGAGAGCGCTTTCTTGTGTCGTCGCCGCTCCACTTGTGCACATCACGGCGATCGTTACCGGTGAACCCGTTGACACGGACGTGGGGGCGGCGTGACGCTTCTCGGGGAGCGCTCCCTCCAAGATCCACTATTCGCCCCCCAGGAGGGTCTATGGGCAAGTTCCGCCCCGGGATGGTCACCCCTCTGCTCGCCGCGGTGCTGGCCGTCAGTGTCACCGCCTGCGGCGGCGGCGGAGGTGACGGCGCGGGCGCCGGCGCCTCCTCCGGTGCCGCCCAGCCGGCCGAGAAGATCAAGCTGACCGTCGCGCTGTTCAGCGACTTCCACTTCGCGCCGCTGTACGAGGAGTTCAAGAAGACGCACCCGAACGTCGAGATCGTCGAACGCCGCTCCCAGTTCAACGACCACCACAAGAACCTCACCACGCAGATCGCCACCGGCGCGGGCGCCGCCGACGTCGAGGCCGTCGAGGCCGGCTACATCGCCACCTTCACCCCGCTCGCCGACAGGTTCTACGACCTCAACGAGTACGGCCTGGGCAAGCGCCAGTCCGACTACCTGGACTGGAAGTGGAAGCAGGGGCTGTCCGCCGACGGCGGCAAGCTGCTCGGCCTCGGCACCGACGTCGGCGGCCTGGCCATGTGCTACCGCACCGACCTGTTCAAGAAGGCCGGCCTGCCCACCGACCGCGACGAGGTCTCCAAGCTCTGGCCCACCTGGGAGGCCTACATGGAGGCGGGCAAGAAGTTCGTCGCCGCCAAGGTCTCCGGCGCCAAGTGGTTCGACGGGCCCGGCGAGAACTTCCGCGCCATGGTCGACCAGGCGCCCGTCGGCTTCTACGACGAGCAGAACAACCTGATCGCCGCCACCAACCCCGACGTCAAGAAGGCGTTCGACCTGAACGCCCAGATGATCCAGGCCGACGAGTCGGCCAAGCTCGCCGCCTTCAGCCCTCCGTGGAACACCGGCCTGACCAAGGGCTCGTTCGCCACCATCATCTGCCCGTCCTGGAAGACCGGCAGCATCAAGGACGCCGCGCCCACCACGGCCGGCAAGTGGGACGTCGCCGCGGTGCCCGGCGGTGGCGGCGGCAACCAGGGCGGCACCCACCTCATGGCCCCCAAGCAGGGCAAGCACCCCAAGGAGGCCGCGGAGCTGATCGACCTGCTCACCAGCAAGGACGCCCAGCTCAAGCTGTTCACCGACGCGGGCGCGCTGCCCTCGATCCCCGCGCTCTACGACGACCCGACGATCACCGGGTTCAAGAACGACTTCTTCAACGACGCCCCCACCGGCAAGATCTTCACCGACGCGGCCAAGGCGCTCAGGCCCCAGCACGTCGGCCCCAAGGCCAGTGACGTCCTGACCGCCTTCGGCAACGCCCTCCAGCGCATCGAACAGGGCAAGCAGTCGCCGCAGGACGCGTGGGCGCAGGCCGTCAAGGACCTCGACCGGATCAAGTAACCCGCGACGCGTGGCCGGCCCGGCACCAGCGGGCCGGCCGCCGATCCGCGAGGTCCCCTGGTAGTCGTGCCCGCCCCGGCGGCGCCGCCGGCCGTCCACCCCGGCCGGGCGCCCCCGGCGGCGCGGCCCGGCCGCCGGACCCGATGGCCTGCCGAAAGGAGCTGCCATGGCCACCCGTGCCCCCGACAACCTGGCGGCGACACCGCCGCCCCCCGCGCCCGTGCGGTCCCGTCCGCGCGCCCACCGGCGCCACCTCGCCCACCGGCTGGACGTCAAGGCGTCCCCCTACGCCTACGTCGCCCCGTTCTTCCTGCTGTTCTGCGCCTTCGGGCTGTTCCCGCTGGCCTACACCGCCTGGGTGAGCCTCCACGAGTGGACGCTGCTGTCCGACGTCCACGAGTTCATCGGCCTGGACAACTTCAGCGCTCTCCTCGGCGACGACTACTTCTGGAACGCCACCTTCAACACGCTGTCCATCGGCGTGATCTCCACGGTCCCGCAGCTCCTGCTGGCCATCTGGCTGGCCCACCTGCTCAACCGCCCGCTGCGCTCCCAGACGCTGTTCCGCGTCACGCTGCTGCTGCCCAACGTCACCAGCGTCGTCGCCGTCGTCGTCATCTTCAGCCAGCTCTTCGGCCGCGACTACGGGCTGATCAACTGGGTGCTGTCGTGGTTCGGCGCCGGCGCCATCGACTGGAACGCCGGGACCGCCACCTCCCACATCGCCATCTCCGTCATGATCATGTGGCGGTGGACCGGCTACAACGCGCTCCTGTTCCTGGCCGCGATGCAGGCCGTGCCGCGCGAGCTGTACGAGGCGGCCACCATCGACGGAGCCGGCGGCCTGACCCAGCTCCGCAAGATCACCGTGCCGATGATCCGGCCGACCATCGTCTTCGTGGTCATCACCTCCACGATCGGCGCCATGCAGGTCATCGCCGAGCCGCTGCTGTTCGGCGTCTACAGCCCCACGGGCGGCCCCGACCGGCAGTACCAGACGCTGTCGCTGTTCATCTACGAGAACTTCGTCAAGCTCGACTTCGGTTACGCCTCGGCCGTGTCCTGGATGATGTTCCTCTTCATCGTCGTCATCGCGGCCGTGAACTACCTGCTGACCCGCCGGACGAGGGGGAACCTGACGTGATGCCGCGCACGGCGGGCCCCGCCCGCACCCTGATCTACCTCACGCTGATCGCGGTGGCCTTCTTCTCGGCGCTCCCGCTCTACTACAGCGTCGTGGTGGCCTCCCGCGACAACGCCGCGCTGGCCGACGTGCCCCCGCCGCTGCTGCCCGGCGGCAACCTGCTCGCCAACATCGGCCGCGTCTTCGACACCGTCCCGTTCGCCCTGGCGCTGCTCAACTCCGTGCTGGTCGCCGGCTCGATCGCGCTGTCGGTGATGTTCTTCTCCACCCTGGCGGGCTTCGCCTTCGCCAAGCTGCGCTTCCGCGGCAGCAAGGTCCTGCTGCTGCTCACCGTGGCGACGATGATGGTGCCGACCCAGCTCGGCATCATCCCGCTGTACCTGCTGATGGTGAAGCTCGAGTGGACCGGCAGCATGTACGCGCTCATCGTCCCCGCGCTGACCAACGCCTTCGGCGTCTTCTTCATGACGCAGTACCTGTCGCGGGCCCTGCCGACCGAGTTGCTGGAGGCCGGCCGTGTGGACGGCTGCACCACCTGGGGCCTGTTCTGGCATGTGGTGCTCCCCGCCGCCCGGCCCGCGGCGGCCGTGCTGGGCATGCTCACGTTCATGTCGGCCTGGAACGACTACTTCTGGCCCCTCATCGTGCTCACCCCGGAGAACCCGACCGTGCAGGTCGCGCTCTCCACGCTGGCGGCGGGTTACATCAGCGACTACGCGCTCAGCCTGACCGGCACCGCGCTCGGCACCCTGCCGCTGGTCATCGTCTTCGCCCTGCTCGGCAAACAGATAATCGGCGGAATCATGCAAGGCGCCGTGAAAGGATGATCATGACCGTGACCAGTCGGGGGACCCTGGCTTCGCATTCGACGCAGGGGCGGGCGGTCTTCCCGGAAGGGTTCGTGTGGGGCGCCGCGACGGCGGCGTACCAGATCGAGGGGGCGGTCAGGGACGACGGCCGCGGGCCGTCGGTCTGGGACACCTTCTCCCGCACCCCGGGCAAGGTGGCCTCCGGGCACACTGGCGACGTGGCGTGCGACCACTACCACCGTTACGCCGAGGACGTCCGGCTGATGGCCGACCTGGGCCTCGGCGCCTACCGCTTTTCGGTGTCCTGGCCGCGGGTGCAGCCGGACGGCGCGGGGCCCGTCAACACGCGGGGGCTGGACTTCTACGACCGGCTGGTGGACGAGCTGGTCGCGGCCGGAATCACCCCGTACGTGACCCTGTACCACTGGGACCTGCCGCAGGCGCTGGAGGACCGCGGCGGCTGGACCTCGCGGGACACCGCCCACCGGCTGGCCGAGTACGCCGAGGTGGTGCACGCGCGCCTCGGCGACCGCGTGCGGCACTGGACCACGCTCAACGAGCCGTGGGTGCAGGCGTTCCTCGGCTACGGCAACGGCGTGCACGCGCCCGGGCGCACGGACGCGCGTTCGGCGCTGCTGGCCTCGCACCACTTCGTGCTCGCCCACGGGCTGGCCACGCAGGCGCTCCGCTCGGCGGGCGCGCGGGAGATCATGCTGGTCGTCAACTCCTCGCTGGTGGTGACGCCCGAGGGGATGCTCGACCCGGACGCCCCGGTGTCGGAGGCCGACGCCGAGGCGGTCACCCGCGCCAACGCGATGCTGCACCGGCAGGTCCTCGACCCGGTGCTGCTCGGAGAGTACCCGGCCGAGATGCTGGAGATCCTGGAGCGGAACGGGGGCACCGGCCACATCCACGACGGCGATCTCAAGGAGGCCCACCAGCCGACCGACGTCATCGGGGTCAACTACTACAACCCCTGTGTGGTGCGGTCCAAGCGAGGCGAGCCGGCCGACGCCGCCTGGCCCGGCAGCGAGGACATCGCCTTCCCCGGCGTGGAGGCGCCCAAGACGGCCATGGGATGGCCGATCGTCCCCGAGACCCTGTCGCGCCTGCTGCTCCAGCTCTCGCACGACTACCCCGGGACGGCGCTGATGGTGACCGAGAACGGGGCCGCCTTCGAGGACGTGGTGACCGCGGGCGCGTCCGGGGACCGGGTGCACGACGCCGAGCGCACCGCCTATATCGACGCGCACCTGCGCGCCGTGCACGCCGCCATCGAGGGGGGCGCGGACGTGCGCGGGTACCTGGTGTGGTCGCTGCTGGACAACTTCGAGTGGGCCGAGGGGTACGACCGCAGGTTCGGCATCGTGCACGTCGACTTCGCCACCCAGCGGCGGCTGGTCAAGGACAGCGGCATCTACTACCGCGAGGTCATCAGGGAGAACGGACCGGCATGAGACGACCCACCTTGGAGGCGGTGGCGGCACGGGCCGGGGTGTCGAAGTCGAGTGTGTCGCGGGTGGTCAACGGCGAGACCTCGGTCACGCCCGCGATCCGCGACCAGGTGCTGCGCGCCGTGCGCGAGCTCGGGTACGTGCCCAACGGCGCGGCCCGGAGCCTCGCGACCCAGAGCACCGACACGGTCGCGGTGATCGTGTCCGATCCGCCCCAAGGTGTGGTGTCCGACGACCCGATGTTCTCCACGGTGGTCCGCACCGTGAGCCGCGTCCTGGAGGACGCCGGCAAGCAGGTCACGCTGATGCTGGCGGGGTCGAAGGAGAGCCGGGCGCGTATCGAGCGGTTCATCGCGGCGGGGCACGCGGCGGGGCTGCTGCTGGTCCCGATGCACGGGCCCGACCCGCTGCCGGGGGCGCTGGCGCGCATGGGCGTGCCCATGGTCTCGTTCGGCAGGACCGCGCCGGGGGTCGCGTACGCGGACAACGACAACGTGGGCGGCGCCTCGCTCGCGGCCGGCCACCTGCTGTCGCGCGGGCGCCGCCGGGTCGCCACGATCACCGGCCCGCTGGACATGATCCCCTCCCAGGACCGGCTGGCCGGCTACCGGGAGACCCTGCGCGAGAGCGGGCGCCGGTCGAACGTCGCCATCGGGGACTTCACCCGCGTCTCCGGCGCGCAGGGGATGCGGCAGCTGCTGGAGGACGACCCGGCGCTGGACGCGGTGTTCGCGGCCAACGACCTGATGGCCATCGGCGCCCTGCACGCCCTGCGGGAGGCGGGGCGCAGAGTGCCCGACGACGTGGCGGTCGTGGGCTTCGACGACATCGAGGCCGCCATGTACACCGCGCCGCCGCTGACCACCGTGCGCAGCCCGATGGGCGACCAGGCGGCGGCCGCGGCGCGGCTGTTGCTCGGGCTGCTGGACGGAGAGCCCGGAGAGCCTGTCATCATGCAGAACGAGCTGGTGGTCAGGGAGTCGACGTAGACGAGCATCGTTGGAGGACACAGGTATGAGACGACCTACTCTCGAGGCCGTGGCGGCACGGGCGGGGGTCTCCCGCGCCACGGTCTCCCGGGTGGTCAACGGGGGGACGACCGTCACCGCCGAGCTCCGCGACGCGGTGATGCGCGCCGTAGAGGAGATGGGCTACGTCCCGAACCTCGCGGCGCGCAGTCTGGTCACCCAGCGGACCGATTCGATCGCGCTGGTGGTGTCCGAGCCGCCGACCAGGGTGTTCTCCGACGACCCGATGTTCTCCACGGTCATCCGCTCGGCGAGCGCCGAGCTGGAGGCCGCGGACAAGCAGGTGCTGCTGATGCTGGCGGGCACTCCGACGAGCCACGCCCGGGTGGAGCGCTATCTGACCGGCGGGCACGTGGACGGCGTCATGCTGATCTCCATGCACGGCGCCGACCCGCTGCCGGCGGCGATCACCCGCATGAGAGTCCCCGCGGTGTCCTACGGCCGGCCCGCCGTCAACGTCAACCTGCCCTACGTCGACGACGACAACGTGGGCGGCGCCGAGACGGCCGTGCGCCACCTGCTCGAACGCGGGCGGCGGCGCATCGCCACGATCGCGGGGCCACCCGACATGATCGCCGGTCAGGACCGCCTGGCGGGCTACCGGTCGGTGCTGCACGGGTCCGACCGGCGCTCGATCGTGGCGATCGGCGACTTCACCCGCGAGTCGGGGGCGGTGGCCATGCGGCAGCTGCTGGAGGACGACCCGGCGCTGGACGCGGTGTTCGTCGCCAACGACCTGATGGCCATCGGGGCGCTGCAGGCGCTGCGGCAGGCGGGCCGCCGGGTGCCGGACGACGTGGCGGTCGTCGGGTTCGACGACATCGAGGCCGCCCGCTACACCGAGCCGCCGCTGACGACGGTCCGTCAGCCCTTCCGCGAGCAGGCGGCGGCCATGGTGCGCCTGTTGCTGCGCCTGCTCGAAGGTGGTGAGGCCGACCCCGTGGTGCTGCCCACCGAGCTGGTGGTGCGCGAGTCCGCCTAGAAAGCTGCTGGTAGAGACCGGTTCGCCGCACGGGCGGGCCGGTCTTTCCGTATGCCCATCAGCCGACAACTATCGTAGTCTTGACAAAAAAAGTGTTCGGTGCGACCGTAGAGCCATGGCCGGAACGCGGCCCCGACACCGGGGCGACGGCCAGGGCGACAAGGCATCGAGGGCCAGGGGAGTCGTGATGACGCATCCGTTCGAAGTGCGCAAGAAGATCGAGCTGCGGGCGAGCGCCGAGCAGGTGTGGGAGGCGGTGGCCAGCGGGCCGGGGTTGAACTCCTGGTTCCTGGGCCGCAATGAGGTCGAGCCGTGGGTGGGCGGCAAGGCGGTGCAGTTCTTCGGTGACTTCCCGGTGGAGGCGACGGTGACGGCGTGGGAGCCGGGGCGCCGCTTCGCCTTCCGCGGCGCCGAGAGCGAGGACGGCACCTACATGGCCTTCGAGTTCCTCCTTGAAGGCGAAGGACAGGAGAGCACGGTGCTGCGGCTGGCGCAGACCGGTGTTCTGGGTGATGGATGGCAGGCGGAGGTGGAGGCGTTGGAGCGCGGCTGGGACATGTATCTGCACACGCTGGACCAGTATCTGACGCATTTTCCCGGTCAGTTCGCGCTGGTGGTGTTCGCGGCGCGGCCGGGTGGCGGCGGGGTGGAGCCGGTGTGGTCGGTGCTGGAGCGTGGTCTGGGATTGTCGGGGAAGGTCGTTCAGGGCGATCGGGTGCGGTTGACGCCGGAGGGCTTCGCGCCGATCGAGGGGGTGGCCGATTATGTGGCGCCGGACTTCCTGGGGGTGCGGACCGGCGATGGGTTGTACCGGTTCATCCGCGGCCAGCACGACACGGTCGTGGTGGGACATCACATCTTCGCCGACAAGGCCGACCCGAGGAAGGTCGAGCAGGCCTGGCAGGACTGGCTGGCCAAGCTCTTCGCCTGACCCGGCCGGCCGCGGCGGGGCCGCCCGGAACGGCGGCCGTGCGCGCGGGGACGGCGGGCCGCGGCGCGGGGGCGGCGGGACGTGAGCGGGCCGTGCCCGCCGCCTCGCCGCCGGGCCGTGTCCGTCGCGCCGCCGCCGTCCATCCGCCCGTCCGGTGGCGGGGCCACGCGGGCCGGTTCGCCGGCCGCGGTGGTCGAATCCCCGGTCATTTGCACGCGGACGAATTGCGCGTCCTTCGGAAATGGAAAAGGAAATGCAGACATCGTCATTCCCGGCGAAACGGACGATCTCGATCGTCGTGTCCGCCCTCTCGGGTAGCATCGGCGGTACCGGCGGCATAGGCCGCTGTACCACCGGCATCCCGGGCACCACCTGGGACTGAACGAGGGACGGGTGACGATGCTGGTCGAGCTGACGATGCACCGCGCCGCCACGTCGCAGCCTTCGGCCAATTCCCCCATAGACGGCATCCGGATATTGGCCCTGCTGCCCGACAAATGGCGTAAAGACCTCCGGCAGGCGAACGGCGAGATCGTCATTCGGGTCGACACCGCGGACGACACCACCAGCGACCAGATCCAGGCCACGGTGGCCCAGGTCCTGAACGACCCGGCCATCAGCCACTGGGAGCTGCGCACCTGCAACCCCCTGGCGACCGGCCCCTCGGCCGACGATCCCACCTGACCCGGCGGCGCGAGAAGCGCTCCCGGATGTCGAGAACGCCGCGGCGGCTCCGACCCCCCGGTGTGAGGCGCCCGCGAGAGGCGCCGGGCCGAGGAGAGCGCGCCCGTGAAGTACATGCTGATGATCTACATGAACCCCGTCACCTGGGACGCGCTTCCGGAGCGTGAGCGCCGGGAGATCTTCGCCGGTCACGAACGCTTCGTCGCGATGGTCACCGAGTCGGGGGAGATGATCCGCACCGAGGCGCTGGCCGACCCCTCCACCGGCGCCGCCGTCCGGGTGCGCCAGGGCGCCGTCCACGCGACCGACGGGCCCTATGCCGGGGCCGAGGAGCACTTCTGCGGCTACTACCTCGTCGAATGCCCTGACAGGGAGCGAGCGGTCGAGCTCGCCGCCCTCATCCCGGACGCCCGTTACACCGGCGTCGAGGTGCGCCCCATGATGGACGGCGCGGCCCCCGATCTCTGATCACGCCCCGAGCGCGCGGGGTCACCCCACTTGTGCCCCTATGCACCGGCCGCACCGCAACGTCCGGCCCCCTTGCGCACGATAGTTGTTCGAGGGACCCTCATCGCGAGGTGGGCACCGGACCGATGGCCAGGACGGGTACGCGGAGGTCGGCAATGGAGGACTACGGCGTCACGGGCGCGCGGGTGGACCTGGAGGTCACCGTGGACGCCTCACCGGAGCATCTGTGGGACAGGATCACGGCGGTCCCGCGCATCGGGGACTTCAGTCCCGAGTGCGAGCACGGGGCCTGGGTGGACCCCGCGGACGCCGAGGTGCGCGAGGGCACCCGGTTCCAGGGCACCAACCGCCGCGAGGACCGCGTCTGGACGGTGACCTGCGTGGTGACCGAGGTGGAGGAGAACCACACGTTCGGATGGCTCGTGCTCGACCCCGAGGGCGACCCCGAGCGTCCCTCGTCGCGCTGGCACTACGAGCTGGTGCCGGGCGACGAGCCCGGCCAGACGGTCGTGCGGCACAGCTTCGTCCACGGCCCCGGGTACAGCGGCCTGCGTGAGATGATCAAGAACAATCCCGGCATCGCCTCGCTGATCCTGGACGTGCGGCTCACCGAACTGCGCGAGCACATGATCGAGACCCTCGAGGCGATGGCCCGCGACTGAGCGAGCTCGTACGCTCGCCCCGGTGGACGGCGCTATCTCGTTATATCGGTAATGCTGACCGCCATTTCGTAATAAACGGCGCTTAAACTTCGCGATCATGCGCCGTCTCCTCCCGCTGCTGGTCGCGTGCGTCCTGCTGGCGGCCGACGCCGGGCAGACGGTGCCGGCGTGCCCGCCCGTGCCCGCTTCCGCCCGGCCGCCGGAGACCGTCCCCGCCGCCGCACCGATGCCCGCGCCCGCGCCTTCCCCCACCCCCGCTCCCGCTCCGGCTCCGGCGCCGGTGACGGGGACGGTGATCCTGGCCGGAACGGCGCCGGGCACGGAGTCCGGAACGGCGCCGGGGACGGAGTCCGGGACGGCGAGGGCGATCGCGGGGCCGGCCGCGGGGGTGACGGTGGCCGCCGCGCCCGCCCGGGTGCCTCTCGCGCGGGCCGAGAAGCGGGAGTCGGAGACGATCCTGCCTCCGCGCGGCCGGATCGCCGCGGTGGGCAACCCGCTGTACGCCGTCGCCAAGGCGCGGGGCGGGTGCCGCGTCCCGGCGATCCGAGCGGGCCGGTGGCCGTCGGCCGAAAAGTACATGGAGGCGGTCGCCTCCTGCCTGGACCGGGTCTGGGCGCGGCAGTTCGCGCTGGCGAGGATCTACTACACGCTGCCCCCGCGCCGCTTCGTCCGGCACCGCGTCCGCGACCGCGACTGCGGGCTGATGCCCGCCAAAGGGGCCAAGGGCACCTACTGCGACCAGACCCGGACCTTCTACGTGATCGTCGAGCGGTACGACCTGCACCCGGCGGCCGCCGCGGACCTGGCCGAGGTGGTCGCCCACGAGTACGGCCACCATGTCCAGAACATGGCCTACATCTCCGACTACATGGGCGAGGCCTACGACGACGCCGGGTCGCTCGCCAAGCGGGACACGGTGAACAGGCGCCTTGAGCTGCAGGCCGAGTGCTTCGCGGGCGTCGGCATCGGGGCCCTGCGCCGGTCGATGCCCTCCTGGGCGCTGTTCCGCTACATCTACCAGGGCACGATCTCCGACCGCGCGGTCCAGGACCACGGCGCCATGCCGACACAGCTGCGCTGGCTGCGAAAGGGCTACCGCTCCGCCCGCGCGGGCGCCTGCGACACCTGGTCACCGCCCAAGCGCGAGGTCACCTGACCGCCGCCGCGTCCACCCCACCGGCGCCCGGGCCGCGCGCACGGCCCGGGGCACGATCGGCCCGGCGCGTACGCGCCCCGGCGGGCACGAGGTGATCAGACGGGCACGAGGTGATCAGGCGGGAACGGGAGCGCCGAGTGAGGCGGCCACGGCCGGGCGCAGGTCGCGCAGGCGGTGGAGGGGCAGTTCGAGGACGGTGACCTCGCCGGCCCACGGGGCGGCTTCGCCGATGACGGCTCTGGCCTGCTTCTTGGTGAGCTCGGGACGTGCGCGGATCAGCCCCTCGCGCCAGGTGTTGGCGAGCTTGCCGTGCGCGTTGTCCAGGATGGCGCGCAACAGGCGTCCCGTCGCGTCCGCGGGCGGGTCCACCCGCACGGCGTCCAGGACGGCGCCGCCGGCGGTCAGCCGGTAGACCGGGGACAGCGGCTCCGCCAGCGCGTCGAGGTCGCGCGGCGGCTCGGCCAGCCGGACCCGGACGTGGCCGGCGCGGGTGGCCAGCAGGAGGCGGGGGAGCGCGGCCTCCAGGCCGGCAGGCACGAAGACGGCGGCGCGGTCGTGAGCGGCGGCGTACGGCTTGGCCAGCCAGGTGGCCAGGCGGGCACGCGGCGTGCCGGGGAGCACGTCCTTCGGCCAGTCGCCGACGAGCACCCCCGGCTCGAAGCCGGGACCGGGATCGGCGGCGCCGGCGGCGGCCGGGCGGGACTCGACCGACTGGGGGCCCTGGGTGTAGATGCCGGTGCCGTAGCGGTCGACCCGGGCGGCGACGGCGGGCCGGGTCTTGGTGGTGGGGCGCAGGATGTACAGGTCGGCGGCCGAGCCGATGGCCTCCGCGCCGAAGTAGCGGTTGAAGTCGGGGTAGACGGCCTCGTAGCAGAGGTTCAGCTCGTGCAGGGAGTTCTGCACCTTCAGCGCCAGCATCGGGGTGCGCTCGCTCGCGCCGTAGGCGAGCAGCACACGCCCCTCCTCCGGCTCGCGCAGCCCTTCGACCGCCCGGGCGACGAACAGCCCGACGCCCTCGGGAGTATAGGGCGGGTCGGTGAGCGCGAGGTCGGCCTGGCCGCGGGCCGCCGGGGGCAGGCCGAGCCGCAGATCGGCCCAGAGGGTGCGGACGGTGAAGCCCAGAGCCTGCGCCTGCTCGTCGATGTAGGCCAGGATGCGCTCGTCGACGTCGGCGACCGTGACCTCCGTGCCGGGATGGATCATCTTGACCGCCAGCGAGGTCAGGTCGTGGTCGCCCACGCACAGCAGCCGCGCCCCCGGCAGCCAGAACCTCGCCCCGAGCAGCAGCGCCCTGCGCACGACCGTCTCCGGCGTCGCGGCCACGTGGTCCAGCACGTGCCGCCCCCGGGGAGCCCCCGCGACCAGCTTCTCCAGCCGCTCGACCACCTGCCCGTAACCGGGAAGGAGATGTCCCACCGGATCGGCCGGTCCGAGGCCCGCGAGTGAGGACCCGGCGCCGGGGTGGGGCACCACGGGCGTGGCCGCGGCGGGGTGGGGCACGACGGGCGTGGCCGCGGCGGGGTCGTCGTCGAGCAGGGCGCGCAGATCGCGGATCTGCTCGGGGGCCAGGCGGAACCGCTCGCCGGACCGTTCGGGCGACACCACTCGCAGCAGCGCCTCGACGCCGCGCCGGGAGGTGGCGGTGGCCCGGACCAGGTCGGCGAGCGTCCACCACCCGCCCTCGCACAGCAGCGCCAGCGCCCTGCGGTGGCGCCTGGCGTCCACCCCCGCGCCGGCGAGCAGCCCGGCCACGCCTTCTCGCTCCACGCCAGGACTCTACCGGCCTCCCGCCCGCCTCCGGGCATCGTGGATGGGCACCGTGGATGGGCATCGTGGATGGGCGCCGTGGATGGGCGCCGTGGACCGGGGCCGCACGCCTGCGGGCCCACGCCGGCCGCCGTCCGCCCTCCGGATCGGCGGTCCGAGCGCCCGGAAGGAGAAGATGCCGTAGATCGGCCTGCCGGCTCCGCGTCCCTGTGATCGGCCGGTCGTGGGTGTGGGGCCTGTGGGTCCGCCTGTGCCAGATGGCGGGCCCGTGGGTCCGCCTATGCCAGATGGCGGGCCAGGAAGCGCTCCACGGCGGCGTAGTAGGTCTCGCGGTTCTCCGGCCTGCCCAGTCCGTGGCCCTCGTCCTGGAACAGCAGGTACTCGTGCGGCACGCCGTTGGCCCGCAGCGCGGCGACGATCTGCTCGGCCTCCTCGCGCGGCACCCGCACGTCGTTGGCTCCCTGCGCCACCAGCACGGGGATGGCGATGTCGCCCGCCCGCGACAGGGGGGAACGCTCCCAGAGCATCTCGCGTTCGGTCGCGGGATCGCCCACGTTGGCGTGCATGAAGGACATGAGCGGCCGCATGTAGGCGGCCCCTCCTGCCAGCAGGGTCAGCAGGTTCGACGGGCCGCACAGGTCGACCGCGCAGGCGAACGCCTCGGGGGTGAAGGCCGCCCCGGCCAGCGCGGCGTACCCTCCGTAGGAGCAGCCCATGATCGCGACCCGGGAGGCGTCGATGGAGCCGCCGGCGGCCAGATGGCCGACCGCGTCGAGCAGGTCGGTGTGCATCGCCCCGCCCCACTGCTTGGCGCCCAGGTTCAGGAAGTCCTTGCCGTACCCGGACGAGCCGCGGAAGTTCACCTGGACGCAGGCGTAGCCCCGGTCGGCCAGCCACTGCGCCTCCTCGTCGAACCCCCACGAGTTGCGCGCCCACGGCCCGCCGTGCACGTTCACCACGGCGGGCAGCCCCCGCCGCGCGGCGCCGGCCGGCCAGGTCACGTAGCCGTGCACCTCGACCCCGTCGCGTGCGGCGAACACGAACGGCTCCATGGCGGACAGCCGGTGGCGCGCCAGGCCCGGCTGGTGGTCCGACAGGAAGCGCAGGCGGCCGTCGGCCCGGTCGAACAGGTAGAACCCGACCGGCCGGTCGGCGGACACCACGGTGACCGTCCAGCGCCGGTCGGCGCGGTCGGAGCGGTCGACGGAGATCTCGCCGTCGACGCCGAGCAGCGCGAGCTCGCCGCGGATCCGGTCGATCGCCTTGGCGTAGTCCTCGTCGAGGAACACCCGTTCCTCGCGGTCCTTGCCCAGCACCACCGCCTGCGGCACGCGCGTCGCCGGGTCCATCTCGACCCGCCTGACGTCGTAGACCGGATCGCTCGCGAGCAGGGTCCGCCGCCCGGTCGCGGCGTCCACCGCGAACAGGCGTGAGGCGTTGGCCCCGACCGACGACAGCAGGTAGAAGGTCCGCCCGTCGCGGGAGTACCCGGCGATGTGGGTGCCCATGGCGTCCTCGCGCGGCACGTCGAGCCAGGGCGCCGCCTCGCCTCCGCCGGGGCCGGACAGGTGGATGGTGGAGCTTCCGTCGGGGTTCATCGCGGTGCCGCCGCGGATCCGCAGGCCGGTGTCGATCTCCCAGGTCAGGTAGCCCGGGTTCTCCGCGATCTTGGTGAGCTCGCCGGTGGCCAGGTCCAGCCGGTAGACGTCGTGCAGGTCGCGCCGGTCCTTGTTCAGCCCGACCAGCATCGTGCCCGGGTGCCACCGGTTGTGCGCCAGGACGCGGGCCTGGACGCCGTCGAACGGCGTGACGCAGCGCTCCTCCCCGGTGCCGAGGTCGACCAGGTACAGCCGCCAGCTCTCGTCGCCGTCCTGGTCGCGCAGGTAGAACAGGGTGCGGTCGTCGTGGCAGAAGCCGCAGGCCCGGATGCCCCGCCCCCGGTCGCGGGTCACGGGCTTCGCCTGGTCCGGGGCGTCCGCCGGGCCGACCCACACGTTCATCACGCCTTCGTCGGGCGCGAGATGGCGCAGGAGGGTCCCGTCGGGGGAGATCACGGGCGCCACGTACACCGGATTGCCGAACAGCAGCTCACGCGGGATGCGCGCGGCGGTCTCGGGGCTCATGTGGTCCTCTCCCATCACACGGTTCTCACGGTTCACACGGCACGGTTCACCCGGTTTCACACCGTTCACACGGCACGGTTCACACGGTGCTCACGTGGTCGCCGGCCGACGGCACGTCCTGGCCGCGGCCGGAGGTCGGCGGGCGCCCGGGCCGTGCGGGCGCGGCCCCGGACCGCCGTAATCCGTCCAGCCCCGGGTACTGCGCGATCGCCTGCTCGGCGGTGAGCGGGGCCCGCGGCCTGCCCATCGCCGAGCGGGATGGCGGAGAGGGGTCAGCGTCCGCCTCGATCAGGGTGTGGGCGCGGAAGAACGCGGCGGCGAGCTCGGGGCTGTCCAGCGCCGCCCGCGCCATGAGGGCGCCGACCTGGCGCTCGAACGCCGTCGCCTCCCGGCGACCTCCCTGCCCGTGACCTGCCTGCCCTGGGTCTGTCCGCTCGGGTCCCGCCTGTCCGGGATACGTCTGTCCGGGACCTGCCCGCCGGGGGGCTGCCCGGCCAGGTCCGGTGTCCCCGGATGCCTCCCGGCTGGGGCCGGTGTGCCGGGCGTCCTGTCCGGCCGCCATCCGCCATGACCGGTCCGCCTCCGCCGCCACGGCGGCCTGCGCCTCGCGGCAGACCGACGGCCCGATTCCGCGCCGGGCCAGCTCCGAGTCCAGCCGGAGGGCGCTGAGCGCGGCGACCGACATCCCGTGCGAGTGGATCGGGTTGACCGCGGTGACCGCGTCGCCGATCGCGAGGAAGCCGTCGGGCAGGGCCGCGCGCTCGTAGAAGCGCCGCCGGTTGGCCGTGTCGCGGTAGGGCCGGACGGGGCCGGCGGGCTCGGCCGCCGCCATGAGTTCGGCCACGATCGGGCTGCGCAGCGAGCGCGCGAAATCGGCGAACTCCCGCTCGCCGGTCGGCGGCTCGCCGCCCCGGGTGCCGGTCAGGGTCACGATCCACCGGCCGCCCTCGATGGGGTAGAGCGTCGCCCCCTGGTCCGGCCGTCCCGGGGTCGGGCGGGGGTGCAGGACGATCGCCGGCATCGCGGCGGCGCGGGCGGCGGGGTCGGCGGGGTCGGCGGGGTCGGCCGGGGCGTGGTAGAGCCGCGTCGAGTAGGCCAGGCCCGAGGCCACCGTCTCCTCCTCGACCGGCGGCGCGCCGAGCTCGGCCAGCCACCGCGGGGCCCTGGACCTGCGCCCGGTCGCGTCGATCACCAGGTCCGCCCTGATCGTCTCGGCCGCGGCGCCCTCGCGCCGGACGCGCACCCCGGTGACCCGGGTGGCGTCGCCGGTCAGCCCGAGCGCCTGCGTGCCCGCAAGGACGCGGACGGCGCCGCCGGCCAGCGCCCGCCGCCGCACCACGTGGTCCAGCAGCGCCCGGCTGCACGAGATGAGGTAGGACTCGGTGTGGTGGCGCCGGTACCACCCCTCGGCGGTGAGGATCAGTGCCTCGCCGGGCAGGCTCCGGCGGTGGGCGCCCCGGGCGTACAGCTCCTCCAGCGTCCCGGGGAGCAGCGCCCGCAACGCCCGCGCGCCGCCGGTGACCAGCACGTGGGTGTGGTGGGCCTGCGGCAGTCCGCGCCGGGGGCCGGGGCCGCTGGGGTAGTGGTCGCTCTCGACCAGGATGACCTCGCCGGCGTGCCGGGCGAGCACGGCGGCGGTCAGCACTCCCGCGAAGCCCCCGCCGAGGACCACCGCGGTGGTCATGGAACGGGAGCCGGCGCGGCGGACCGGACGTGATCCCCGACGTGGTCCGCGACGTGGTCCCCGACGGGGGACCGGGCGGCGATCCGGGCCGGGGTGCCGCGCGCCGCCGCGGCCGGGCGGCTCACGACAGGCGCTCTTCGATCAGGCCGTTCTCGATCATGGAGCCGATGAACTCGTGCACGTCCACCAGGATGCGCCTGAGCATCCCGGTGTTGCCGCCGGCGAACTCGCCCGACAGCTTGGAGACCACCGGCTCGCGCTCGCCGTCGCTCGCGACGAGCATCCAGATGCGGGAGCCCGTCTCGTTCAGGGTACGGAAGTCCCCGGTCTCTGTGTGGTACAGCGAGACGCCGTCCGCGGTCTCCTGCCACACCACCGCTTCACTGATCTGGAGTGTCACACTCCACCTCCTCTACACCGGTGTGATGGAAAGCAGCTCGCCCACCTTGACGGCCCCGGGCGAGACGGGCACGTAGCCCTTCCAGTCGTCGAAGACCGGGTGGACGTCGTCGCCGGCGACCAGGCGGGGCGTGGTCATCTCCAGGTCGTTCGCGGCCAGTTCGGCGCGGCCGACCCCGGCCTCCTGCCAGAGCTGGGTGACCACGCCGTGCCGCAGGATCCGGCACAGGTGGCGGCTGTTGCGCCGCAGGTCGCCCGACTCCGACATGTGGGCGGCGCGGCAACCTCCGCCGCAGGAGGCCTTGATGTAGCACTTCGCGCAGTCGGAGTGGTAGTCGCCGCCGAACACCGTGCTCCTGCGCATCCCCCCGAGGACGGGACTGGCGAAGATCTCCGAGAGCGGCCGCTGCCGGACGTTTCCGGCGAACTCCGCACGCCCGGTGATGAGCTTGCACGGGTAGACGTCGCCGAGGGAGTTGATGTAGATCTCGTTGCCGCCCATCCCGCAGTTGCCCTTGACCGAGCACGGGGTCACGATGCGCGGCCCGTCCGGCTTGAGCTTGCCGGCGACCGGCGAGGTCCAGGCGATCTGCTGGATCCTCAGGTGGTCCTCCCAGCCGAAGTCGTAGTCGTCACCGGTCCCGCGGCCGAGTTTGTTGTGGTACATCAGCCGGATGCTGTGCACCTCCAGGCCGTCCATGAACGTCGCGAACTGCTCCAGCTCCTCGACGTTGTCGGAGGTGACGATGTGGTTGATCCTGGGCACCACGCCGGCGTCGTTGAGCAGCCGCAGGGCGCGGTGGGTCCGGTCGAAGGAGCCGGCGCCCCGGGTGCGGTCGTGGGACTCGGCGGTGCCGCCGTCGACGCTCACCGTGACGGCGTCGAAGAGCTCGGCGAACCGCTGTGCCAGCGCGGGCGTCCTGATCATCGTGGCGTTGCTGATGATGTTGCACTTCAGGCCGAGCGACTTGGCGTGCTCCACGATCTGGAACAGGTCCTTGCGGAGCATCGGCTCGCCGCCGGTGAAGATCAGCACCTCGGCCCCGAAGCCGGCGATCTGGGAGACCAGGTCGAGGGACTCGGCGGTGTCGAGCTCGCCCGGCAGGCACTTCTCGGAGGAGGCGTAGCAGTAGGGGCACCGCAGGTTGCACCCGTCGGTGATGGCGTAGTAGGCCGTGCGGAGCGGCGCCTCCCTGATCCTGATCTCCGGGCGGTTGCCGTTGTAGTAGACGACCCAGTTCAAGATGAGCTTGGCGAGGGTCCGCTCGGTCTCGGCGGAGTCCTCCAGCGGCGCCGGCTCCCCGCCCGCCCCGGGACGCGCCAGGGCCCGCAGGACGGCGAACTCGCGGGCGGAAAGGACGCACCGGCCGCCCGCCTGCGGGTTGACGACCAGGTGGTCCGCGCCGTTCACGAAGTAGGTGAGGTCGTGCGGCACGTCGAACAACGCGCGGTTTCCCGCCAGCTTCCCGGGCATCCGGGCTCCCTTCACGTCCGCGACCGCGGGTGCGGCCCCGGTCCCTGCTCCGGCGCGGTGCGGCCACCGGAGGCGGGACCGCCGGGGCCGCACCGCCGAGTCGTCCGGGCTAGTTCTGTCCCGATCCCGACCAGAGCCCGCAGGCGCAGAGCATCGCGGCCTCGAAGCCGTGCTGCGACGCCTCCGGTCTGTCCCACTCCGCGCCTTCCAAGGAGTGGGCCAGGACCTCGGGCAGGATCGCGGGAATCCGGTTCTTGAGCGAGATCAGCAGCTCGGTCTCCTCCTGGCTCAAGGAGGCGAAGGCCCCCTGGAGGTCCTCGGGCACCGGGCCGCCCAGGATTCCGGCCTCGCGCAGCGCTTCCCTCGGGTCGAAGGCCATGCCTTCACCTCTCTATTGGGAGGAAATTGGGTGTGGCTCGAGTATGTCCGCGAATGAGACGGGCGATACAACCCCACGATCGTGGGCATATCGCTGCGGCTCGCGGGCGCGGCCATAAAAGGCCGGACCGCGCGGTGTATTCACGTTCACGAGCCCCCGGAAATCGTTTCCAGACGGCCGGCCTCGACGGCGCGAGGCGGCCAGATACCGACCCGCAGCAGCTCGTGAACATAGGAATACGCCACGAGCTGGCTTCGGTTGCTGCAGGCGAACCGGTCGAGCAGCTTGCTGATCCGCTCGGCCACGGTGTACCTGCTCAGGCGCATCTCGCGCGCGATTCTCGTCGTCGTGTACCCACTGGCCAGCAGGACGACCAGCAATCTGTCGCGATCGTCCATCAGGCCATCGGAAACATGTTTCATAAGAAGTCCCGGATCGAATCGCCTTGACCGCGAGGCGCCCTGCTGGGGCCTCTGGCCTTGACGCTAGAAGGGCACGGTTAATCATCGGTATGGCGTAACCATGCGGCCGGTTGATTCCCCAGGTCCGAGGCCGCGCCGGGCGCCGTCCGACCGGCCCGCGGAGAGCGTCCCGGGCCGCTTCCATGGAGAGGTGGCGCGGAACCGTTTCCCTTTCCCTTACCGTCGAACGGGGAATACGCCCACGTTCGTGGGGTTGTGCCGGCCGCGGGGCGCGAGGCCATACTTCACCTGCAGTCCAATTCGCACCCGACGGAAAGGGGGAGGCATGGCCTTCGACCCGCAGCGAAGTCTGCGTGAAGCCGGAATCCTGGGCGATTCACCGGCGCCGGGACTTGAGGCGGCATTAGCCACCTTGACCGAAGAAGAAGCCAATCTGCTCATTTCACTCAAGAACCGGGTTCCCGGGCTCGTGCCCGAGGTGCTGGCCCACTCCCTGGACGGCGGATGGAACAGGCCGGAGGCGGCGCAGCACGGCTTCGAGGCCGCGATGCTGTGCGCCTGCGGGCTCTGGTCCGGATCGGGTAACGCCGAGAACTAGCCGGCGGATGCGGCCCCACGCCCCGATCCGGCGGCCCGGCCGCCGGATCGGGGCCGGGGCCGCGCCCGTGGCGGCGCCTTCGGCGGCGCCCATGGCCGAGCCCATGGCCGGGCCCATATCGGAGGCCGCCAAGGGACCGACGCCCGGCTGCCGGGCGATGAACGCGTCTGCCGCGCCGGAACGGCCGCGGCGAAGGGCGGAGTGATGGCTATGGCTGTGTCGAGCGACGTGGTGACGGCCGAGAACCTGACCAAGCGCTATCCACGGCGCGACAGGCCGGCCGTGGACGGCGTCTCCTTCGAGATCGCCCGGGGCGAGACCATCGGGCTGCTGGGCCCCAACGGCGCCGGGAAGACGACCCTGATCAAGATGATCTGCGGGGTCACCACCCCCACCTCCGGCCGGCTCCGAGTGTTCGACGCCGACCCGGCCCGTCAGCCGGTCGCCGCCAAGACCAACATCGGGGCGATGCACCAGTCCGGCCCGTTCGACATGATGCTCCCCGCGATCGACAACCTGCGGATCGCGGCGCGGTTCCGCGGCCTGAGCTGGCGCGAGGTCCGGCCGTGGACGATGGAGGTGGCCGAGTTCCTCGGGCTGAAGGACGTCCTGTCCCAGCTGTGCTTCCAGCTGTCGGGCGGTCAGCGGCAGCGGCTGCAGCTCGTCCGGGCGCTGATCACCATCCCCCGGCTGCTGATCCTCGACGAGCCCTCCGCCGGACTCGACGTCGCCGGACGCCACCAGGTCGAGCGGTTCGTGACCTGGCTGCGCGAGGAGCACGGGGCGACCGTGCTGTGGACCAGCCATCACATCGACGAACTGGAGCGCAACAGCCAGCGCGTCATGGTCGTCGACCACGGGCGCGTGCTGCGCTTCGCCAAGCCGCGCGAGCTCGTCGAGGAGTTCGGCAGCACCCACATGCTGGTGACCGTCGAGGACCCCGAGGCCGGCCGGGCCGTCGCCGCCTGGGCGGAGGCGGCCGGGTTCGCGGCCACGGCCGAGGACTCGGCGGTGCGCGTCCACGGCGCCCGCGTGCAGGACGTGCTTCCGGCGCTGTCGCGGCACTGCCAGGACGCCGGCGTCGCCATCTCGGGCGTCTCCACCGCCATGGACTCGCTGGAGAAGGTCTTCCTGCGGATGACCGAGAACGAGGGGTGACATGAGCGCCGAGCTGACCTTCCACAATGTCCCCCCGGCCCCGACCGCCAAGGCGGCCGACCTGTTCGCGGTGCTCTACCGCGAGTACGCGCTGCTGGCCCGCAACCGGGTGAACCTGGTCCTCAGCCTGTCACCGATGCTGGTGTACCTGCTGCTGGTCAACACCTCGCTGAGCAACCTCGTCGGGGTCATCGACTACAAGGGCGTCCCACTGCGGTTCGCGATCTTCCTGCTCCCCATGGTGCTGGCGATGTCGGTCGTCAGCGCCGCGGGCACCTCGGGCATGGCGCTGTTCCAGGAGGAGCTGAGCGGGGTCGCGACGCAGCTGTGGTCCTACCCGATGCGCCGCTCGCGGTTCCTGCTCGGCAAGCTGCTCGCCGGGGTTTCGCTGGTGCTGGGGCAGAGCCTGGTCGCCCTGGGCGTCGCCGTGCTCATCTTCGACTTCCCCTTCCGCGCCGAGGGCTGGGCCGGCCTGCTGGCCGCCCTCACGCTGGCCTCCATCGCGATCAACGGGCTGTACCTGGCGGCGGCGATCACCATCAGGGACTTCCAGACCTTCATGGTGGGCACGAACGTGTCGCTCCTCGTGCTGGTCTTCAGCGCGCCCTCCCTCTACACCGTCGACAGCATGCCGACCGTGCTGCAGTGGGTGTCGGTGGTCAACCCGCTGACGTACGCGATCAACGGGATGCGCGACGCGGCGGTGTTCGGCTTCGCCGCCGCGTGGCAGAACCTGCTCGTGCTGGCCGTCATCGCCGCCGTGAGCTACGCCGTCGCCGGGCGCGCCCTGCTCGCCCGGGCGGGCAACATCTGACCGGGCGAGCCCGCGGCGGACCCGCCGTCGCCGCGGGCTCGCGGGCCGCCACCGTGGACAGGGGCAACAGCATGCGGACCGGCACAGCCTCCCTCTCGTGGATCTTCTCGCAGTCCGACCGGGCCAAGGTCAGGCTGCCGGGCACCGACAGGGCACACGACCCCGCGGCCACCATGGCGATGGCCGCCCGCGCGGCGCGCCAGGTAGGCGTCACCAGGGTCGCCGACATCACCCGTCTCGACACCATCGGCATCCCGACCTTCCAGGCCGTCCGCCCCGCCGCCGCGACGCTCGCGGTGTCCCAGGGCAAGGGCATCACCCCCGAGCTGGCCCGGCTGTCGGCGATCATGGAGTCGGTCGAGCTCTGGCACGCCGAGCGGCCCCTCGCGCCGGCCGTGACGGCGGCCCCCCGCGACGTCGGCGACCGGCTGGGCTACGACGTCCGCGACCTGCCGCGCTGCGAGCCGAGCGTCCTGCACGACGGCCTGCCGGTCGACTGGGTGACCGCCCGATCCCTGGTCGACGGCTCGGAGACGCTCGTCCCCCTGGCCACGGTGGCGCTCTCGCTCGAGCGCAGGACGGGGTGGAACCCGCCGGCGTTCTTCGCCTCCTCCAACGGGCTGGCCAGCGGGAACACCCTCGTCGAGGCCATCTTGCACGCGCTGTACGAAGTGGTCGAGAGAGACGCCATGACCGCGGCGCTCACCGGGGGCGGCGACATGGGCGTCCGCGCCGACCCGCGGTCGCTCGGCTCGCCCGTGGTCGACGGGCTCTGCTCGATGATCGAGCGGGCCGGGGTCCGCCTGGAGGTGAGGTCGGTGCCCTCGCCCACCGGCCTTCCGTGCTTCCTCGCCCGGATCACCTGCGAGGACTACCCTCCGGCGTTCACCGGCTTCGGCTGCCACCTCAGCTCCGAGATCGCGCTCACCCGCGCCGTCACCGAGGCGGCGCAGACCAGGCTGGGGTACGTCTCGGGCGCGCGGGACGACCTGGACGCCGGCTTCAACGACGCCCCCGGCCCGAAGCCCGCCGCGCGGCCCGCCGCGGACCCCTCCACGGGCCCCGCCGCCGAGGCCGTCCCGGCGCTCACGGCGCACGAAAGCCTCGTCGACGACCTGGAGGACGTGGTCAAGCGCGCCGCGATCGCCTTCTCCCACGCGCCCTTGGTGGTCGACCTGACCCACGAGGACATCGGGGTCCCGGTGGTCAAAGTGGTGGCGCCGGGAAGCCGCGTCCGACCGGAGGTGATGTAGTGAGCGCCAAGGTGGTCGTCTACGCCGGACCGACGATCTCTCCCGACGAGATCCGCGACGTCGTCCCCGGAGCGCGGGTGCGCCCCCCGGTGGCCCGGGGAGACCTGCTCGCCGAGGACTGGACCCGCGGCGACACCGCCGTCATCATCGACGGCTACTACCGCGAGCGGCTGTCGGTGGGGCACAAGGAGATCCTCTGGCTGCTCGGCGAGGGCGTCGAGGTCATCGGCGCGGCCAGCATGGGCGCGCTGCGGGCGGCGGAACTCGGCCCGTACGGCATGCGCGGCGTCGGGACGGTCCACCGGATGTACGCCACCGGCGAGGTCGACGGCGACGACGAGGTCGCGGTGCTGCACGGTCCCGCGTCCCTGGGGTACCCGGCCGGCACGGTCGCGATGGTCAACATCCGCTACGGCTGCCGCGAGGGGGCCAGGACGGACCTGGTCCCGGCGGCGATCGGCGAGCGGATCGTGCGGGCGGCCAAGGAGCGGCCCTTCGCGCACCGGACCTGGCGGGAGATGGGGGAGGCGCTCGGCCCGGACGCCGGCGACGCCCTGGCCGCGCTCGAGCGCATGATCGGCTCGGGGGAGTGGGACCTCAAACGCCGCGACGCCCTGTCCGCACTAAGAGCCGCCGGCGCGCCTGAGGCCGCCCGGCCGGAGCCTGAGGCGCCTGGTACCGCCGGCGACCGCCGTCCCGAGCCGGCCGTGTCCGGATCGCCCGGATCACGGGTAGCGGGGGCCGTCCTGACCGGGATCACCCACAACGAGGTGCTGCGACGGCGCTCCCGGCGGGAGTACGCGCCGGGCCGCTGGATGTCCGATCTCGACCTGCTGACCGCCGGCCGGCTGTTCGATCCCGGCTACCCCGCGCTGCACGAGGAGGTCCTGTCCGGGCTGCTGCGCGACTTCGCCGGCGAGAGCGGAGCCGCCCTCGAGGCGTACACGCGCGCCCGGCTCGGCGTCGCCGAAGGGGAGGACCTGCCGCCGAGCCTGGCCGCATGGCTCACCGACGCCGAGCCGGCCGCCCTCCCCGTCGCCGAGCTGCTGCGGCTGGTCATGGTGCGCGTGTGGCCGGTCTGGCAGTCGGCCGACTGGCGGCCCGCCGTCCTGTCGCACGTCCGGGACACCGGCCGCCTGCGGGAGTGGGCCGACACCGTGGCCCGCGCCGACGAGGCCACCGAGCGGTCCCGCGGCCGGCTGGTGGTGCCGCCGCCGGAGATCTCCGGCAGGATCTTCCTGCGCCACTGGCGGCGGGACGGATCATCGGCGCAGGTCGAGCTGGCCAGGCGGGGCTACAACAGCGCCGAGGAGCTCGGCCGCGCCACCCGGAGGTTCTTCGCGCTGGACGTTCAGAGCGGGCGACGTGCCACCGGCGCCTGACGGCGGCGCTCCTCGGCCACCACGCCCCCCGGCCGGCGGCCCAGGGGAGCCACGTCTCCGGGAGTCGCGTCCCCGGGAGCCACGTCTCCGGGAGTCGCGTTCGGCGGCCGGCGGCCCGCCGGGGCGGTTGAGGAGGCGGCGATGACCGCGACGACGCAGGAGCAGGCGTTCGACCCGGCCGCGCCGCGGCACGTCCCCGACCCGCACGCGCTGTTCCACCGCATGCGGGAACAGGCCCCGTTCCACCGCCAGGTGGGCCCGTCGAGCGGCCGCGTCTTCTGGTACCTGACCCGGTACGCGGACGTGGGGCGCGCGCGGCCCGACCCCCGCGGCGGGCGGCCGCGCGACCCGCGGCCCCCAACGGAAGAGCGGGGGGGAGGGGTAGAGTGTGAAAAAAACGGGGTAGAAATAGGTG
>NZ_JBEXGS010000019.1:0-177728 GCF_040607455.1 Sphaerisporangium sp. NPDC005289 | reverse complement strand
GCCTCCGTGGCCCCCACGACCGACGCCGCGGCCGCGATGACCGGCACGGCCCCGATCGTCGTCAGGACGCTCCTCCGGCTCAGCGCCTTCCGCTCCCCGCTCACCGGCTCAACCCGATCTTGCGTCATACCTGCTCCTGTCAGTTGTCGGTGCCGCTCAGCGCGCCCTCTCGATCCCGTTGGCCCCGGTCAGCGCCGATCTCCGGCACCGCCACTGTATGGACCTTGATCATGTGATCGATCACTTTTTAGGCCCTGATCAGCTCCGGTAAGTTTGTTGGCGTTGATGCATCGCATGAAAGGGCATGCGTGCGCGAGGGATGCGGACCGCTCAGCCGGTCGCGCGGGGTGACACTCCAGCGGAGTGTGGTTCGGCCTACAGCAGAGGTCAAGCGCTAAGCGGGCTCGCGTGTAGACGAACTGTATGAATGCCTCGCCGAACCGTGAAAATTTCAGGTCGGCATTCTGTGGCTGTGCCTCGGCTCCGTGATTGCAGATCGCAGAGTGCCGGTTGGCTGAGGTGGATGTCATCGGTGACGACGCATCCCGACTATCGAGGCGAGGCTCTGCTCCAGCCGACGAAGCATGAGACCTCAGCCCGCTTTACGCCGCAAGCTTTTCTCCTGCACGCATGCTCTCTCAACTCATCCGGCCAGCGACACGAATGCGATGTTAGCGCTAACAGTCATTCGTCCATTTAGTCGTATGGGAGAACTCATGAAGATTGATCACCTTCAACACCGGGGCATGCCGGCGCCGCCGTGTCCGACATAGGCAGCGTGACGAACATACAAGGACATGTCGTGAAACGACGGCTCAAAGCCGTGCTGGCGGTCGCCACCCTGCCCTTGGTGGTCGTGGGCACGCTGCCGGCGGTCCGGGCCGCGGCGGCGGCCTCGTTGACCCGGGTGACCGGCTTCGGTACGAACCCGACGAATCTCAACATGTACCTCTACGTGCCGGACCGGGTCGCGGGGTGAGCCAGACCCCGGCGCTCACCGACAGCCCCAAGCGGGCCTCACCCGGACCCGGTACGGCGGCACCGGAAACCAGGCCGGCGTCGAGGGACTCAGCTTCGCCGGCTACGGCCACTCCCTGCCGCTGACCGGCATGTTCCCCTACGCCCTCACCTTCCTCGGCCTCGACGGCACCGGGCCCACGCCCACACCCACGCCGACGCCCACGCCCAGCGGCGGACCGGGCGCCTGCCGCGTCAGCGTCACGGTCAGCGCGTGGAACACCGGGCTGACGGAGAACATCGCGATCACCAACACCGGTTCCTCCCCCATCAACGGCTGGTCGCTGGCCTTCACCCTCCCCGACGGCCAGACCATCACCTCCGGCTGGAACGCCACCTACGGCCTCACCAGCGGCCAGGTGACCGCGAAGAACGTCTCCTACAACAGCGCCATAGCGCCCAACGCCTCGGTCAGCATCGGCTTCCAGGCCACCCACACCGGCAACACCGGTGAACCCACGTCGTTCACCCTCAACGACGCGGCGTGCGCCATCGCCTGACCCAGGACCAACCGTCAGGGGTGGAGCCCGGCCGGGCTCCACCCCTGACACTCATCCGCTCACCCGCACCGGTGCGCCGGCTCCTCTGGTACTTGTCCGCCGTCGACTCCACCTGCGACTCGTCCGGAACCTGCAAGGCAACCCGTCGCCACCTCCAGCGGGATGAAGGCCTCAGCGATACTCGCGCCCGCGACGCGACCGAACCGGCAGGCCGATCTCGGGATCCGTACCTGAGGGCATGGTGAGCCTTCCACGTCGACCATGAGACCAGCGCGTTCACGCAGCCCGATCGACTCGCGTCACCCGGCCGAGGTCGCGGGCCCCCGGCCGCGGGCCGGCTCGGAGGCACCGGTCCGCCAACTGGTCCAGCCGCGGCAGAGCACGTACGCCACCGCGGTCGTCACCAGGACGAAGAGGTCGATGATCGCGGTCTGCGCCGCGTCGGGCTTGTCCCACATGACGAAGCAGTAGACGGTGATCGCGCCCTTGTGGAAGAGCAGAAGCTCCCACAGTCCCCATTGTCGGCGCGGTGCGACGGCGAGCACGATCCACAGTCCCGCGAAGACGACGTAGGCGAGCGTCCGCCACGCTTCGGTGATGACGCGGTCGTCGGAAACGCTGGTCATGATGAGGATCCCGCCCGCGAACGCGACGAGTGTCGCGGCCGCGTCGACGGCCATCAGCGTGCGCCCGATCCGATCCGCCCAAGGGGACGGACGGCCGGCGGGAGGAGACGCGTCGGCTCCAGTGGCCATGAGGACTCCTTGTGGTAAGGGGATATCGCTCCGGGGTGAGCGCCGGCCGGTCCTGACCGCATGGCGTCCACGGCCCGGACGGGAGGCGCTGTACGGCGGCACCGGACGGCTGCCGCTGGGGATGGGGCTCACCTGAGTGGCGCCCTTTCTGGTCCCCGACGCGAACGTCGGGAATGTGGAACGGGGCGGCTGACAGCGGGCGGACGCTCCCGTCCCAGAAGCTTCGCCTACTTACCGCTGGCGCGGGACGGCACCCGGCATCGGGCTCCAGCCGCCCTTCTCGATCTGGGCGCTGATGATCTCAGGGGTGCTGGTGATCATGTCCGGCAGTGCGCTCGACACCGCACCGCCGGACGGCGACCTGCCGACGTTCATCACCGCCGCGGAAGCGTTCCGGGGATGGGGTCTCGACAACCCCGCACGGTTTCAGCTCATCTACGGGACACCGCTGCTTGACTACCAGGCGCCCTCCGATGGCCGCACGACCGCCGGTGCCCGCAGGATCGCGGCCGTCTTCCGCCGAGAGTTGTTCGGTGCGTTCACCGATGAGCAACTGGCCCGCACCGAGGTTCCACCACTGAGCCTCGCACTCCGTGCCCGCTTCGAGCAGCTGCCGCCCGAAGCGGTCGGCGGACTTCCGCCGCAGGCCGCCGCCCTCTTCATCAGCGCCTGGGGCCACCTGCACGGCCTCGTGGTCCTGGAAGTGTTCGGGCACACCGCCTTCATCGGCCCGCTGCAGGCGGAGGTCTTCCGCGGCGCCATGCACAGCCTGCTCTCTGACGTGCATCGGCGAATACCCGCCGGCTGACGTTGTCGACCCACAGTCGGCGGGGATACCGGTCTGCCGTTGACCAGGAACTGCAACTACGAAGGCATCACCCAATGCGGTCCCGCGCAGCTTCCCACATGATTCACGGCGAAGGTTGGACCATCGCCGTCAGAATCGGCGGAACCTGGACGCCTCACCCTACGTTGCCCTGGTTAGGCATTTCCTTTCCGCACGGACGGGAGTCGGCGGCATGGAGGAGCGAAACGGCTGCGGTGCTGGATGCCTGGTGATCGCCATTGGGTTGCTTGTGCCACTAGCAACGATGTTCGCGGTAGTTTTCGGTTTGGTCGCCTCTGACGGCATCAAATGGGAGGCACGCGCCGCCCTGCGCCAGGGCACGATGGGGTCCTTCGTCGCCGAGGAATTGAAGTGCAGGGGGCGCGGCCCCTGCCGCTGGTGGGGCTCCTATAGATCCGACGATGGCCAGACGGCTCGGGCGAGGGTATGGATCAACGGTTACTATGCGCCTGAGCTGACTGAAGGAGCCCGCGTGCCGGCTCTCGATACAGGGCACGGAGTCGTGGTGCACCGACCGGGTTATTTCGATCCCATTGGCCCGCTGTTCTTCCTTGGGATCAGCCTGACCTGTCTGTTCGGGCCCGGATACCTTATGTGGCGTGTGCTTTGGAAGCGCCGTTGATAGCAGTTAACGACGAAGGCCTCACCATCCTGTCAGCCTCACAGGCCGCCGTCACGAGTTGTCGGAGAAGGTGAGAGAGAAGAGATCGTCACATGACACTACAGGAACCCAATCCGGTGAGCCGGCCATCTTAATGTGCCGACCACTAAGTAAGCGCTTGGGACTCCGAACCAGATCCGGATCACCGGTCTCGATCTGCTCCGCCAGCCAGGTCGCGGGGTCCACACTGTTGTTCACGGCCATCGCCTTCTCCTTCGATCTTGTACTTTTGTACTCGAAGGATCACGCGATGGCCGTCCTCATTTCACGACGCCACGCTGACTACCAGCGGAAACTCATACACCACCCCCGTGGACGCAACCCCGCGATGGCCGGTTCGATCCTCCGCTTCCGTCGGCCGGCGCAGGCTTGATCGTCATCATCTGGAAGGGTCGTGACGAGCCTGCCGCCCCCGGCCGAGGTGGATTTCCGGGTCGCCGTCGGCGTGCACTGAACGGTTCATCCAATGTGCCCATCGACGCGTCGCCGACCTGCGGTCCCGGCTGTCGCCCGCACCCGCGTCGTTGACGCTGGTCGGCGACGGATGCATGGTGCGGATTATGTCTGCGATCGGCGGTTTGGCGGCACGTCTGGGTACGCTTGCGGTCACGGGAATGCTGGTGGTGGCACAACTGGGCGCGAGCGCCGCGGTCGCTGCGGACACCACGCTCACCGAAGCCTCCGACGGCACCACGGTCACCGTCTCCGTCGGCCAATCGGTGACGGTGACGTTACCCGCCAGCTACGACCCGATCACCACCAGCGGTGCCGCACTGACTCGGACGTCGGGCGGCGGCGGGTTCCCGACCGGGCGGCCACTGACCGCGACATACCTCGCCGGAGCAGCGGGCACGGCCGACTTGCGAACTCAGACCGACTACACCTGCCTGCACACCGTGCCCCGGTGCACCGTGCCCCAGCGTCGCTGGCTCGTGCACGTCATCGTCGTACCAGCCAACCCCACCACCACGGTCACCGAGGGGGACAGCGAGCGGACCGTGAGCCTGAGGGTCGGTGACACGCTCGTCGTGAGCCTTCCCCGCAACTACCAGCCGACCAAGTTGACCGGCCCGGCGCTCAGCCTCCGACAGCTCAGCGGCGGATTCCCGACCGGCCAACCGCTGACGGCCACCTACAGCGCCGCCCAACCGGGCACGGTGGACGTGGTCACTATGACCGACGACCCATGCCTGCACACGACACCCGGCTGCACGATCCCGCAACGGCAGTGGATCGTCCACGTGCTCGTGACCTCCTGACCGGCGCAACGCGTATCGCGCCGCGCAGACGCAGGCGGCGGTGAAGACCCTCAACGACGGCGGCGACGCCAAGGTCTTCTACGTCAACACCGAGGGCTGGCTCTCCAGCTCGGACCTGAGCGACTCCGTCCACCCCAACGACACCGGCCACGTCGAGATCGCCGACCGCCTCGCCCCCCATCATCGCCGCCAGAATCTGACCCGCTCACTCTGGTGCTGATATGGCGACGCGCATGCCCAGGGCTTGTGAAGATCGGGGTAGTGGTAGGTGGGAGTTCGGGGGGCTCGCCCCTCGTCCGGAGCCGAAGGCTCCCGCTGAGAAACGCCCGAGCCGGAGGCGAGGACCTTGCGCCGGAGGCGGGCGATACCACCGGCTCGCCGGGTGGGCGCTACTGGGTTCGAACCAGTGACCCCTCGCTTGTAAGGAGCCAAGATCCCCTAACCACTCCCCCGACCTGCGGCGCAACACCCTCGGTCGACCGTGAGCAACCGCGCTCCCGGCTGGCTAATGGCACGCTAATGGCACGGTGATCACGGTCATGACCTGCTCATTGATCACGCCGAATGGCACGAAGTGGCACGCGCTCAGGCACGCAGATGGCACGCACATCGCCTTCGGATGCACAACCCCGCGCGAACCCGCACAACTCCCCCACCTGATCACCCCGTCTGCCTCGACCCACCGCGAAGCGGCAGCAGGTCGACGACGGAGGCACAAGCCCGTCTTCGCGTGTACGTCCACTGGTCCCCGTTCCTCGGCGATGGGACGCCAACGGTCACAGACGGGCTTGTGCCGGAGGAGTTGGTCTGCTGGTCTTGCCTGGGTTGCGGCAGACGGAGTGATCAGTTCCGCCTCAACCACCTACGACCCGATAGCCGCCCCCATGACCCCACCCCGGAGCCGAGCGTCCCCGCCGGAGGCACCCTTCCTGAGCATCCTTCAACGCGCCCGGTTGCAACCCGCGCTTCACGGATTAAAAGCTCGGACGATCATGGTTCCAGGCAGTTTAATGCAGGTCAACGGGCATACGTGGTCCACCCTGAACGGCTCTGCACGCCTCTGAACTGCAACCCAAACTGCACCGCGATCCCACCGCAACTGTCGATGGTATTGCGGGCGTAACGGCTGGGGCATCTTTGAGTGCCTCCGCCTGCGACTCGGCTATGTCATGAGCTTGTCCAGCACTAGTGCATTCCGCGTATATTCCGGATCTTGAACTCCCGCGTTACCGAATATCCTTCTGGCAGCACCGGGCCAACGAGACGCGGCTTCGAGGACTCAAGCCAAACTCCAGCGCTCTTGCAGATGTTTCTGTCATACTTTGGCAGCGTTCCGAGCAAGCTGAGTCGTCAACGACGAGAAGAGGGGTTTGGCTGATGCCTAGGAAGCGGCGTCGCGCCTCCACGCTTACCAAACAGAGCGAGCAGAAGCCTAAGCCGAGTTCTGTCGTGGGGGGAGAAACTCCCGAGAAATCTGGAAACGAGGGCACCCTGACGGGGTGGAGAAAGTGGATCAGATCGCCTGCGACTTGGATGCTCGGCATTGCGGCATCTGTATTTGCCAGCATCGCTTACGGCCTCCTTTCCTGGGCTGGCCCAGAGGTGGTTGACAGTCCTGCCCTGAAGGATCGGATACGTAGCGTTGTGAGACAGGATAACGATCTCCGGTACACCGTAAGATACCTCGACGCTGGCAGTGAGCTTGTCCTGCCCTCCGGGGTAGAGTTGACTTCTGCCCAGAAGAAGCTCTTGCAGGAGACGCGATGGCGCAGCCTTGATCGGCTTGTATCCGATATGCGCGCTGCTGGCGCGGCTACGCCTGAGACCCTGAACTTGTTGATCACTTTGGAGGGCCGGCGTAATCAGGCAATTCGAATTGATAACGTCAGTCCAGTAAACATTCACCGCATGCCTCCATATAGGGGAACTTATCTAACAATTCCCCCTCAGGGGCCAGAGGACACCGTCAAGCTGATGTTCAACTTCGACGAACGCCTTCCGGTTGCACGCATTCCCGTGAAGGGCTACGAATTGGGAAATGTGAGCGGCATTAAACCAGGCCCTCTCTTTTTCCAGGAGAAGCGGCTTGATGTCAAGAATGGAAAGGAAGAAGCCCTCTACATTCAGTCCCGCATCACTCGTGATGCTGTTACTTTTGACATCCGCATCGATTATCGAATTGGCGCCGAATCGAAGACCTTAACGATCGGTGACCACGGGCGCCAATTTGCTTTAACTGCAATCAATTGCACAGAGAAGGGGCGCTACAAGGGGTCTGCGATCATCGCTCCAGGATACGCCTCGTATGATACTGTTTGGTATTGGGATCTCCGGGGCGGGGGCATGGGACAAATAAAGCAGGCGAGGCGCCCGCAGCGCTTCGAAAATTATAGCGCATGCGTCTATCACTTCCCTCGCTCTCGTAAATAGCTTATGCGGACCGCGCTTAGACACGATCAAGCCTGAACTTGAAACCTGCGTTGGTCTCATCGGCTCACTCCCGTTGGCTCGATGGGCCGGGGCTGAGGTACGAAGTCCCGGACCTTCGATCGCCCCCGACCCCGTGAGATGGCAAGCCACAGCATGGCGATCGTCGTGCTGCATCTGGGCGGCGGCGCGTGCCTGGTCGGCGGGTGAGGTTTGGTGCGGCGGGCGCTGCGTACGGCGGGCGGCCCGCGTTCCCGCCGCCGGCCGGGACCGGCGCCCACGCCGCACGCCCGGCCGGGCGGAGCGGGCGGCGGGCCGTGCGGCGGCGCGGAGCGCTGCCGCCTTGATACCTAAAAGAACAATTCGGCAACGAGTCGTCGAGTGCGCCGGGAACGAGGCGTGACAACGCTTGCCCGGATATCGTCGATACATGAGACTTGTACTGGGCATCTGCGCCTTAACCTTGATCGCAGGATGCGGCCAACCCTACTCCGCATCGCCACAAGCCACCGTGTCACCGCTGCAAGATATCGTATCGCCTCTGGGGACTTATCCTGCGGGACACGTGGATGCATCGGATTTGAAAGCTTCGGCGGATCTGACTGCTCGCCTTCACGCTCAAACCCGGCGAGAGCGCTCGGCATGGCGTGCGTTCAATACAACGGCTCGCAACTCGGCGGGAATGAAGCGGTTCCAACACGAGCTGGAAAAGCTAGTACGATTACAGAATGAGTGGCAGAAGCGGTACCCAAATATTCCGCTGCCCTACGAGCCGCCACATGAAATTTATCTGCCACCACAAATACCTGTAACCATACCTACTCTTCCCCCCGTTTCGGGGACCGTGTGCGCAGATGGGTGGCTATCCCATTCCTCTGGTCGCGGAACATGTTCACACCATGGAGGGGTCAGTTGAGTTCAAGATGCAATAGCGTCAGGTGCCACGGGTACGTGTCGGCCTTGTCGCCTCCGGAGTTGGGGGCGTGGGGCTCGAATTGGCCGGGGCCGATTAGGACGTGTACGCCTTCGGCTCGGAGTTGGTCGACGTTGCGGCGGAAGGGTGCTCGGCCGGCCAAGGCGCTGTTGACGAACGGCAGGATGACGACGGGAATGCCGAGTCCCGGGGCTTCGGCGAGCAGGCCCAGGGCGTAGGTATCGGCGATGCCTTGGGCGAACTTGTTGATGGTGTTGTAGGTGGCGGGGGCCACGATGATGGCGTCTGCTTGGGGTGACCTTGGCTCCCCCGGCTTGCGGTACTCGCTGCGTACAGGGCGGTCGGTCTGCTTTTCCAAGGCTGGCAAGTCGATGAAGTTCAAGGCGGATGGCGTCGCGATGATCTGGACGGTCCATCCGTCGTCTTGGGCCAGGGTGACGAGCTTGCCCACGTCTGCGGCGGGACCGGCGGCGCACACGATGATGTAGAGAACCTTGCTCACGCCGAGACTCCGAGAGATTCGGCGTATTCGCGGGCGTCGCGCCTTACGGTGATGGGCGCGGTCGCGAGCAGGTCGCGGACCAGGCGGAGAGTGGCGGGGCGCCCGGTGATCTCCTCGGGCGCGATTTCGCCGGCGGCACGGAGCACGTATAGGGCCTGGTCATGCTTGTTCCAGGTGAGGAACGCGCGGGCGGTGTCGAGCAAGAGAGTGGCTTTCCGTTCGTTGATCGGTAGAGCGTTGATGTCGACTAGTCGAGCGAAGTCGATGGCGGTGCCGGCGTCGCCCATGGTGAGGGCGATGTTGACCCGGTGGCATAGAACGTTGTTGGGGCCAAAGGCAGTCCACATGTGGTTACCGTCGTGGCCGAGTCTGCGGCCTGCCTGGTCGGCTTCATCGAGCAGCTCGGTAGCGGTGTGCCGGTTGCCGGTCTTGGCGGCGGCGACGGCTCCGGACAAGAGCAGAGACCCGTAGATCGAAAGGTCGTTGTCGTTCGGGCTAGTGACGGCGGTGTCCATGCGCTGCGCGGCGGCACTGGCGGCGTTGATCGCAGCGCGGTGGTGTTTGCCATCCATGAGGGCGCGGGTGATGATCCGTGCGCTAGAACCGATCATCAACGGGTTCTCGGAGGCGTGAGCCGCTTGGGTGCTGCGGTCGGCTGCTAGCCAGGCGAGACCCTTGTCGTCTTGCTTGAGCAGGATGGACGCCGCGACGTGGTGAGCTTCGGCCGCCAGGCCGTGGGCGCGATGCCGAGCGTCGCCAATCACGCTCGTACAGGCGATGCGTACAGATCGCAGCAGGCCAGGAAGCATCGCGGTCACCTCGGCATAGCGGCATGCCTGATAGGTGCTCTTGGCCTGGGCAACGCCGCGGGCGAGTGCGGTGATGTCAATCGGCTGGTCTGTCGCGGCAGGGTAGTCGACCAGGGCGGCGGCGAGGTCTTCGATTCCGTCTGTTGGCCGGCTGCTCGGGGCGGGCTGGAGTACGGCGCTGAATAGGGCGGCGCCTGTCAGTCCGACGAAGTCGCGGCGTCTCATGGTGTCCTCGTCCTCCCCTGAGCGGACGAGATCCACAGTAGGTGGCCCTATCTGCGAGGAGTCGACCGGTGGCGAGGTGACCGTCCCGGGCGGGAGCAAAGTGGTATCCCGGGACGGAATAACCGTGGGGCTGCTGCGCGGGGCGAGCCCTAGAGCGATACGGGCGGGGTCGGGCATGGCCAGTCCATCGGCGACGCGCTCGAAAACCTCAAGGGCCGTGACCTGCGCGGACCCGTTCATGATGGCGCTGACTTTGCCTTGGCTGAGGTTCACCGCGATACCGATGCGGGTTTGGCTCATACCGCCGTATTGGCGGACTAGGCGGAACACATGCCCGATATCCCGAGCGCATAGCGCGTCGAATACGTCCTGGCGCTGCCAGAATGCCATAGATAGGCCGATGGGCTCGCTCGCCTGTGCCCGCATGCGCTGGTCCCCCAGGTCGTCACGGATGGCCGACCTACAACAGGTAGGGGACCTTGGGTTATCCCGTCAAGGGATAACGAGCCGGGATGGGTTGTCAATCTGGCTTTTACGACTCTGGACGCATGCGTTTAGAGGGCGAACAGAACCAGACGGGATGCGTGGCATGCCGAGGGCGCGGCTGGCGCTTCGTCAGGGCTCATCGGGTCAATGCGGAGGCTCGACTGGCGGGCGAGCCCGTGGCTCTGCGCCGGGTGGCGTGCTTCGAGTGTCCAGTGGTGGAGGGCGAAGCGGCCTGACCTTCTGGGTCGTGTGCTTGCTGGTCTGAGTGAAGGGAGCCGGCATGGTGGTCGCGTCTGACCTGGTGACTCGGGATGTGGCGGCGTTGTATGGGACGGTGCTCGCTGCATTTAATGACGAGCTGAAAAGGTACGGCGTCGCCGGGCGCGTGGTCCGGGTGATCCGGCTGCGCTTGTGCCCTCATGACTACGCCGTACCGCGCTACGTCTCCCCTGAGCTGGAGGTGCGCGGGGCGGATCGCCAACTTCGGGCAACGGTGACGATCGTGCCGAGCAGCAAGGATTTGGCGTATTGCGTGCGTCCAGTTGATGACGACCTGCGTTTCCTCTTTCCTGTGAAGGAGGCGGCCGAGGCGTTGGCGTTCCTGGTGGGCCGGGCGCGGGATTGGCAGGCGTCGCGATGACCGCTGTCATCACCCTGGGGCTACTCCAGCAGCGTCACGGTAGGACGTGGCAGATCCTCGATTTTCATGGTGGGTGGGTCGCCTACCGGCATCATTCCTGGTCTGAGCGCGCGGCGGTGTTCGGTATCGCCAATGTGGTGGGGGGCGATACGCTCGCCGATCTTGCGGCTCGGCTGGATGAGCAGGACAGGGCGGAAGCCCGGCGTAAGGGACTGGCTGTCCCAGCGCCGCGTACTCCCCCCGACGTTGGGCCGGTTCGGGCTACTTGACCCTGTCCTGGGCGAGCCTCCACGAATTCCTGATCGTGGGGGCTCGTCCGCATGCGCTGATTCTTTCGCCGGGTTGTCGGGTCGTGCGCGTTGTCGCTGGTAGGGCCTACGCACGGGTTGGCTGTCCTGCTAACGTGCTTGATTAGGCAGGCAGGCTGAATGCGAGGGTTCCGGGATGTCTTTCGAGTACACACCCCCCAAGTACGCGCAATTGATCGCCGAGATAGAACGGCGGATCGAGTCCGGGGAGTATCCGCCGGGTTCTCCGCTGCCCAGTGAGCATCAGCTCATGGCCGAGTTCGGCATGGCGCGTCCGACGGTGGTCAAGGCGCTTGGGGTGCTGCGGGATAACGGGTGGATCATCTCCGAGCAGGGCAAGGGCCGCTTCGTGCGTGGCCGGCCTGCCTTGGCCGCGGGGCAGCATCCGCGTACCGGCCGGGAACTGCTGGACCGCAAAGAGATCCCGAGTACGACGCGGCTGGTCTCGGCTGGGCTGGTCAAGGCTCCTCGGCGGATCGCCGCCTATCTCGGTCTGGATGACGGCGCCTCGGTGGTGCTGCGCAAGACGGTGGTCAATCAAGGTGATGAGCCTTCGGAGGTCGTGTCGGTGTGGCTGCGGCCGGAGCTGGCCGAGGGGACGGCGCTTGCTGCGTCGGCTGAGCTGTCGCAAGGGGTCGGCCGGCTGGTGGAGTCGGCGGCCGGGGTGGGGCTGGATCACATCGTGGAGCATCTGACCGCGCGTAACCCGACCAAGGAGGAACGTGGCCTGCTCGGCGTCGCGGCATCGGCTGCGCTGCTGGATCTGTATGCGGTGGCCTGTGATGCGACCGGTAAGGCGCATGTGGTGCTTCAGACCGTGCTGCCGGGGGACCGTCACGAGCTGGAGGACGCCTATCCGATCCGGTAATCGAAGTTTCCCGATGAAGCCCGCTTGGTTTGCTTGACTAGCCAAGCGGGCTTCGCGTTTACTGGTATCGGGCAGCTTGACCAGTCAACCTGGCTGAGCAGATGACAGGAAGGAGATACGACATGGCGCTACAGGGGCCCATCCCGATCAACTTCGAGCAGGTCTTCCCGCACGGCTGCTACATCGTGGGCGAGGTCGAGCCGGTCAAGGACTTCGAAGCCTCTACCGGCGGCAAGTTCGTCCAGGGGCGGGACAAGAACACCGGTGAGCTGGTCTGGCAGGTCGCGGTGATGGACGCCGACCCGACCGTCAAGGCCGCGCAGAAGACGGTGGCGGTAAAGATCCTCGCTCCGGTGCAGCCGGTTCCCCCGGCGCCCATGGCGGGCCTGCCCATCACCCCGGTGGAGTTCGAGGGCATGACCGTCACCCCGTACGTCCACCAGGCGACCGGGCGGCTGGCCTACTCCATCCGGGCTCGGGAGATGCGCGCTCCCCGGTCCATCGGTAAGCCGGCCCCGGCCGCGAGCAAGGACGCCGCGTGACCTCGCGCCGGTCGGGGGTGTCCTGGACGCAGACCTTCCTGCACGTCCAGGGCCGAGGGGCGGCCACCTGCCACACCTACCCCGACCGCACGCCGATCTTCGAGCTGTCGGCCGGGGCCAGCGTGGTCAAGCTCGTCCTTCCGGCCACCCGCATCGATGACGCGCTGCGGGTCTTCGCCCGGGAGCTGGCCGAACAGGCGGCCATCTTCGCCCGCGAGGTCGAGCGCATCCACCACCACCAGAACACGCACAACATGACGCGAGGGGAGAACGTGGCATGAGCGGCTACAGCTACACCACCATCAGCATCCACCCGGGCGAGTCACCCCGGGTGGGGGTGAGCATCCACCCCGACGAACACGCCAGGGTCGACTACTACGCGGCGGGGGACAGTGCCCGCGCGTTCCTGTCGGTCGAATACGGCGGTGCCTGGGTGAACATCGGCACGACCTCCGACACCACCGTCACCGACACGCACGTCACCTTCGCCCGCACTCTGTTCGACGCAGCGGCGCGGTTCCTGGCCGACTGCGAGCGCCTGCGCGACCAGCACACCCAGCAGGCGACGCCCGGTAAGGCTGCCTGACGGGTGATCAGGTGGGGCCGCTGGAAGCGGCAACTTCCGGCGGCCCCTGGATCTCTTCCCATGAGACTCATTTCACGAGAGAGGGGTTCAGTTTATGCTGCGTAAACTCCCCGGGGACTACACCCGGGACATCGTTTCCACCGTCCCGAACTCGGTGGTGTTCCGCCCAGTCGTCCTCAAGACCCCGGCCATCTTCACCATCGTTTCGATCGTCTTCCGTGCCGTGGCCGGCCTGGTCCGCATCGTCTGGCGTCACCCCGTCGCATGCCTGGTCGTCGTCGCTCCGCTGGCGCTGGGGGTGTTGTACGGCTGGCGCTTTGCCCTGGTGGCGGTCGTCGCGACCGTCTCGACGCTGGCCGGGTGGCGGCTGGCCGAACCGGTCACCTTCTCGGCCTCGGTGGGGCTTCGGCTGCGGGCGTGGTGGCGGTGGATGTGGACCTACCGGCGGCACTGGCAACCAGTCATGGTCGTCTCGGGTCTGGCCGCGCACATCGGCGGGCGTGAGTACCTGCCGCGTCTGCTCAAGGTGACCCGTACCCCAACCGCCGACATCGTGCGTGTACGCATGCTGTCGGGCCAGTCGGTTACCGAGTGGCAAGACCGGGCCGACAACCTCGCCCACGGTTTCGCCGATGCGCAGTGCCGGATTAAGCTCGACCAGCCCGGCCGGATCAGCCTGGTCCTCCCCCACCGTGACCTGCTCGCCGCGCCGATCCCTGCGCTGCCCATCCTCCGTGATGCGCAGGTCTCGGCGGTGGCGATCGGCCTGCACGAAGACGGCTCCTCCTACCGGCTCAAGCTACATGGCACGCACGTGCTGGTGGCCGGCGCGACCGGGGCGGGGAAGGGGTCGTGGCTGTGGTCGGCGATCCGCGGCTTACTGCCCGCTCGCCGGGCCGGGTTGGTGGAGATCTGGGCGCTGGACCCCAAGCTCATGGAGCTGTCCTACGGACGAGACTTGTTCGACCACTACGCCGCCACCCCTGAGGCATGCGTGGAACTGCTGGAGATGGCCGTGAAGGTCATGCAAGAACGGGCGGGCCGGTTCGCCGGTGTCCAGCGCAACCACGTCCCCACCGTGCATGACCCCTTCGTCCTGGTGGTGGTGGACGAAGTGGCGTTCCTGACCGCGTACCAGACCGACCGCAAGCTGAAAGAGCGCATCACCGCCGCGCTGGCCACCCTGACCACCCAAGGCCGTGCGGTCGGTGTCGGGATACTGGCGGCGTTGCAGGACCCGCGCAAGGAAGTGCTCAACATCCGCAACCTGTTCCCCGACAAGATCGCCCTACGGCTGGACGAGCCGAGTCAGGTGGATCTCGTGCTCGGCGACGGCGCACGCGACCGGGGCGCGCTGGCCGACCAGATCTCCTCAAGCCCAATGATCGGCGCCGGCGTGGGATACGTGCGGCTGGAGGCCGCCCCCGAACCGGTCCGCGTGCGGGCCGCCTACGTCTCCGATGTCGACATCCGCGCCATGGTGGCCGAGTTCGCCGTGGTGGGTGAGGGTCGATGACGACGAGCCTCGTTCACCTCCTCGACGGCTTGCGCTGCGAGATCTGCCGCTGCCTCGACGTGCTGTGGCTGGACCCGGTGCGGGGCCTGGTGGAGTGCCGCGAGTGCGGCCAGACCGCGATCACGCTCCCGGCTAAGGACGGCGGTGATGCCCGGTGACCAACCCCGCCGATCGATCGATCCCCCGGGCGGTGCGCGCCTCGATGCCGCTGGCCCTGGACGTCATCAAGGAGGTTGCCAAGCAACACGGCGTGTGCATCCAGCCCATTCCGCTCAAGCGCACCGATGTCCAGACCGGGAAGGTTGAAGTCATCAACGTGCCTTGCGGCGCCACGCTGGCGAGTAAGTGTGAGCCGTGCGCCAACCGGGCCGTCCAGCTCCGCAAGGCCCAGTGTCGCGAGGGTTGGCATCTGGAGGCCGAACCGGTCGCCGAACCTGCCGCACCGACCGACCGTCAGCTCTGGCTCATGGAGGAACGCGCCGATGCGCATGTCCTCCGAGAGCTGGCCGAGCAGAGCGGCGGGGACGTGGCGGTCTGGGATGAGGTCATCACCACCTTGGAAGACGAGCTGACCACCTCGGGCGTGCGTGGCAGCGTCATCCCTGGGGAGGGCAAGCCGCGGCGGTCACGCTCGACCCGTCGCCGGCAGGACGCTCCGGATCTGCCCAAGCGGCAGCGAGAGAACCGCACCGTTGGACGCACCTTCAACGCGCCCGATGGCAAGGTCTACCGGCCGTCGCTGTTCGTCACCCTGACCTGCGACAGCTACGGCAAGGTACGCCACGACGGCACCCCGGTCGACCCCTCGACGTACGACTACGTGCGCGCGGCACGAGATGCCATCCACTTTCCCAAGGTGGTCGACCGGTTCGTTCAGAACCTTCGCCGGGTCGCCGGGTATGAGGTTCAGTACTTCGCCACCGTCGAACCACAACGGCGGCTGGCTCCCCACCTGCACATGGCCGTACGCGGAACCATGCCTCGGGCCGAGGTCAAGGCCGTGGCCGCGGCCACCTATCACCAAGTGTGGTGGCCGTCGTGCGACGTGGTCCGCTTCGAGGGCGAGCACCTGCCGGTCTGGGTGGCTGACGACCGCAGCGACGGGCAGGCCGGCGACTACCTCGACCCGGCGACTGGCGAAGTGTTGCCCACTTGGGAACAGGCGCTCGACCAGCTCGACGCCGACGAAGACGCCAAGCCCTTCCACGTGGTGCGTCTTGGGCAACAGATCGACGTCAAGGGCATCCTCGCCGGGTCGCCTGGCGCCGATCTCGGGCTGTACTACCTAACCAAGTACCTCACCAAGTCACTGACCGAATGCCACGAGGCCAAGAGCGACGCCCAGCGGGCGCACGTGGAACGGCTGATGAACGTGCTCCGCTATGAGCCATGCGCACCCACCTGCCCGAACTGGCTGCGGTACGGCGTCCAGCCCAAGGGCGCCAAGGCTGGCATGCGTCCGGGCTCGTGCCGGTCCAAGGCTCACAAGCCCGAGCACCTGGGCTACGCGGGCCGCCGCGTCCTGGTCTCGCGCAAGTGGTCCGGCAAGACCCTGTCGGAGCACAAACAGGACCGCCGGGCCTGGGTGCTCGAACAGCTCGGCCTTTCGGCAACCAATGACCAGGCTCAGCCCGTGGACCCCCACCAGTACCTATGGCGGGTCGTCAAGCCCGCCGACCGCGATGTGCCGTCACTGGCCGAACGACTGCTCAGAGAGATCGCCGAACGGCAGCGATGGCGCGCCGCACTTCAGCAGGCCCAAGCACGCGCAGACGGACAACAGATCCACGATCTTTCAGCAACGGGGAGGGCTGCCTGATGGCGAACAAGGATGGACGTCGGCGTTTCGGCAGCATCCGCAAGCTACCCTCTGGCCGTTTCCAGATCCGGTACCCAGGACCGGATGGGCAGTTGCGTACCGGTGAGTCCACCTACGCCACTGAACGAGACGCCGACAAGGCGCTTTCGCTCGTGGAAGCGAAGCTCATCACGGGCGAGTGGACCGACCCGCAGCGCTCCAAGGTCAAGCTCGGCGACTACGCCGAGAAATGGATCACCGAACGGACCAACCTTCGGCCCCGTACGGTCGAGATCTACCGGGGTCTGCTGCGTCGGTACATCGTGCCGCATCTCGGCAACGTGCCTCTCGGCAAGATAGAGACGGCGGTGGTCCGAGAGTGGCGGGCCGTGCTCGTCGGCAAGGGCGTGGGTGCGTCGGAAGTGGCGAAGTCCTACCGCTTCCTTCGTGCCGTGCTCATGACGGCTGCGGATGACCGGATCATCCCGCGCAATCCCTGCCGCATCAAAGGCGCCGGCGAGGAGAAGCCGGACGAGCGGCCGGTGCTCACCGTCGCCCAGGTGTTCCAGCTCGCCGACCTGATGCCGGAACGCCTTCGCGCGATGGTCCTACTGGCCACGTTCGCGAGCCTCCGATGGGGCGAGGTGGCGGCACTCCGGCGGATGGACCTGGACCTGAAGACGGGAACGGTCAGCGTTCGGCAACAGCATGTGGAGCTGGACACCGGAGAGCTGTTGGTCGGTCCGCCGAAGTCGCGGGCCGGCGTGCGTACCGTCGCGATCCCCTCGGGGATCATCTCGACGCTTGAACATCATCTTGCGAGCTACACCGGTCCGGAAGACGACGCGCTGATCTTCACCGGATCTCGGGGTGGCATCCTCCGGCGGAGCAACTTCCGGCGGGCGGCCAACTGGGCGAGCGCCACACGCAAGATCGGCTTCCCCGGTCTGCACTTCCATGATCTCCGGCATACCGGCAACACGCTCGCGGCCGGATCGGGGGCAAGCCTCCGGGACCTCATGGAGCGGATGGGGCACGACAGCGTGCGTGCCGCGATGATCTATCAGCACAGCACGGCGGAGGCGGACCGGAAGATCGCCGATGCGATGGACGGCAAGATCGCGAAGGCGCTACCCGTCAAGGCGAGTGGTCACTGAACAAGATCGCCGGTGACTGCTAATGGCACGGTAATGGCACGAGCCCCGTTTTCCGAGGTGGGAGACGGGGCTGTTCTGGCTGGTGGGCGCTACTGGGTTCGAACCAGTGACCCCTCGCTTGTAAGTCAAACCAGGAAGGTGCAGGACCTGCACCAACACCCGCTCTGACCTGCCCATACCCTCCCCAGCAGTCCCCCACCGTCCAGCCTCGTCCACCCCCGTTGTCACCCAGTTTGTCACCCAGGATGTGCATCACGTCGGCCCGAGCGAGCCTGCTCCTCCCCCCATCACTATCCCAGCGTGCGCGAGGAGCATTCGGCGGTAGGGACGACGAGCAGCTCGCCCTCGGGACCATCCCCGCGTGCCGGGGAGCGCCGCCTACGACGAAGACGAGAACGCCGCAGCCGTTCAGTCGGAGCAGCTCGCCATGCTGGAGAGGGCTTGCAGCGAGAGCTTCAAGCGGCGGCAGGCCGGCGAGCTGTTCCCCGACGACAACGCAAGCCGATGGACAGGCCGGCCGAGGAACGCTACCGAGGCTCCGGGCCAAGCACCCCTCAGGCTCCCCGAAGCAAGCCGGAGTCCTTGGCGCGCTGGGTGAAGGCCCCAGGAAGTGGTCGTTCGACTTCAGGCGGCCGGTGGCGCACACCGTCTCGGCCGTGCCGATCCCCTCCGGCCAGTCCGTGGGCGTTGTCACTCAGTTTGTCACCCGGCACCCGGCTGCGCATGCTGGCCCTCCCCCTGGCCTCAGCAAGACGCTTAAATCGACTTAGTCAGCCAGCGGCTCATCATCATAGGTGTGAAGCCGCAGTAGGTTCTGCGCTATCGTCCTCCGGGCTTCGCTGGTCGAGATGCCCCAAAGCCGCGCCAGGTGATCGAGTGTGCCGACGAGATCGGAAGGAACGGCTGAGCGATTTCCGGAGCGAGCGAAGGGGCCATCGGATTCCAGCAGTACACGTTCCCTCGGAAGCCGTTGAAGCAGGGGCCCGGATTTCTTCGACCGGACCATGGCCGGGTTGATCGAGAACCAGAGCCCTGCAGCAAGCGCATCGTCTACAGCGGCTAGAGGCCCGGTGTACCAGTGCAGGATCGCTGGCACTTGCGCTTGCGCTAGTCGGGTGATGGTTTCACGCTCGGCAGCGCGGCTGTGGACGGTGACGGGCCTGCTTCGTACCTGGGAGTCGGCCAGGATTGCGTCGAACACGCGGAGCTGCTGCTTACGGGTTGCCACTCCGATGCGAGAGAAGTCGAGTCCAATCTCGCCGATCCAGGTCGCCTGTGGCAAGAGTCGAAGAAATCGGGCGAGATCGTGAGGGGATGCATCCCCTACGCGAAGTGGATGGAAGCCCAGCGCGACGTCGACATCGTCGCGCCGGCCCAGGCGGGTGCGCAGAAGGCGGTACTTGCCGGGATCTTCAGTCACGGCGACTACGTGTACTCCCGCAGTGTGGGCGTCATCCAGGACTGTGAGCGGGTTGTCGTAAGCATCGATGTGGCAGTGGGTGTCGGTCAGCACCGGAATAGTCACGACCGCGATTCCACCAGTTCGGTCAGGGCCCCGCGGGCTCTGCTGGCTAGCCAGGCGCGAAGCTCCGCGAGTCCTCGGCGCCAGACGCCAGTGAAGGCTGCGCGTTCGCTTTGTGGGAGGGGGCCGTTGCGGAGGACGTCCCGATCCGGTCGTTCCGCGAAGGCTCCGGCTATCACGGCCCGCAGGTCCGCTCCGCGGCGGCTGCGGCGGTTCAGGAGGATCGTGACGTCCTGCTCATCGAACACGTCGTAGGCGTACTCGTCGTAGTCCCATCCGACGTGGGCCAGCGAGGCGCGGCGAATCAGACAGGGGAAACAGTATCCGCAGTTGCCTTGCTTGCGGCCGACATAGCGGGCGGTCTCGGGGTGTGAGCAGGAGACGCTGATCGGCGCCAGTCGGCGGAGCAGTTCGGCGTTCCGGGATTCGGCGAGCATCTCGCCCTTGGTGCTCAGCCGGTACGGGTTGAGCACCGGATTCGGCACGCCGATCACGGTGGCGGCGGCGCCGAGTTGGTTCATAAAGTGCGGGTGAGTGGTACGGGTGCTCGCGCTGCCGACGCGGGATCGGGTGAGGGGTACGTTGATGCCGATGAAGCCGTTTTCCGGCACGTACACCGGCGTTGCGGTTCCATCAGCGGTGGCGAGGGCCAGGGCGGCGGAGAGGAAAAGTAGCGACCGAGAGCGAGTGGTGTTCTCGCGTGGCCTTGGCAGTGAGCGTGCTTGATGAATGTTCGCGGGAGCGGGGCGCAGGTAGAGGCGGCGGGAGACGATGCGCTCGGCGCCGTAGTGTTCGCTGAGTGCGTCGAGGAGGAATTGTTGGGCGGTGGATGCTTGTCCGCCTTCGTGGTGGGACAGCAGACACAGCCGCCGTTTGGGATCTTCTTCCAGAAGATCGATGACGCCGCACAACGAGTCGAGGCCGCCGGAGAACAGGCATACGCCGTCCACGTCGAGCCCGATCGGCTGGTCCTCGCTGGGAACGCCGGCCACGCTGGCGAGGGGGTGCCGGTCGGAGTTGTATGGGCTGATCTCCCAGTGGTCGCCGGTCAGGAACCGCAGGGTCGCCTCGAAACCGGCGCTGTGCCAGGCGGCAGTGTCTTCGACGGGAAGCCGGAGGGTGACTTCCCTTGTCCACGAGTCCGGTGTGCCGCGCCGTGGGGCGGTCTTGTCAGCGCAGTACACGGCCGCGCCTAGCAGGAAGAGGTCGGCGGCTGGCCGGGGTGGTCGCCAGTCGGCGAAGAACTCGGGTCCGGTGTCGCCGGTTTGGATTGTGGCCGCGGTCCTCGCCGGGGCCCAGTCGAGCAGGCGGACCTCGTCGGGTTCGGTCACCGAGCTGGTGAGATCGGTGCGCACTAGGTAGGTAGTCACTGTGCGTCTCCGTCCAGTCCTTGCAGAGCCTTGTAAGTCATACGGACGGTTTCCTCTGCGATCTGGCGCCCCTCGGGGCCGGCCCAGTCGACCGTGAAAGGGTCATTAGGGATGCGTAGCGAGACCAGCACCTGAATGATCTGGCGCATTTCCTCGTCGGCTTGGCGTACTGCGTGTGGATCGGGGATGCGGCTGAGGCGTTCTGCGATGACGGGAACCCGGTTGTAGACGTACTGAGCGAGGAACATTTCCAGCAAGATGGGCAGGTTCTCCCGCGAAACTGACATTTCAGCGGTGTCGGATAACTCGGTCCACGTATCGGCGTCGCCGAACACCTCGTCGAGCACGTCACACGCGGCGTCGCGGGCGGCTTGAGAGTCCAGGTCATCGCCATTTCCGGCGATGAAGGTGATCAGTTCGTCCAGTACATCGAACCGGGTCCGGCCAACGAGGGTGGCCAGTCCCAGCGAGGTCAGCGTGCTTTCCAGCCCGGTTCCGCCGACTCCAGCAAGCAAGGCACCGAGGCGCTGGACGCCACTGCGTCCGGCACGGGCGCCGGCGGCAGCACCGCCAGCTCCACCCAACACGGGAACGTGGCGAGCCAGCACCCGCTGGGCATAGGTGCGGGTGCTCGGAGATCCGGAGGTAAGCCCACGCACGTAGGATGTGGTCGCGTGTTTAAGCGGAGTCCACGCTCCGCCGCTACCCGTGGCCCGATCAGCCGAGGTGCCCATCAGCGCCGACCGCTGCGTCGTTGCGCTTCACGCGCGGCGCTGATCACGCTCTTCAGACCGGACGCGTTGCTGCTTTCCCACCGATCCAGCAGGGCGGACACCGTCGGGTTATCGGCAGGGAGACGACGGACGGCGTTCCCAGCCTGCCCGCGCGGAACGGCCTCGGGCGGGATCCGCATCAAGGCGTCACAGATGGCCGACAGAGTGTCGGGCGCTCGCTCAGCGAGTTCGAGCGCGGCGACGAAGGCCGGACCGCCCGGTCGCCGCGTCAGCACCTCCACCAACGCTTCCACGAGCTGGACACGCTCGTAATCAGGCAGTTTTCCGATCTCCTCACACGCGAGTCGTCGTGCTCCGGCAACTTCGGCCTGCGCCCTGGTGAGCAGCTCCTGCAGGTGCGGAGGCAGCCGCGTGACGGCGACACCGAAGGCGAGCTTGTCGCGGGAGTAGGTGAAGTACGGTCCTAGGTCGACCTCACCAAGCGGAGGTTCCAGCCTCAGCCACGCGCCTACGTGCGATTTGTTCGCCCACGCCCGCACCTCTTCGGCGACCTTCGGCTGTTGGGGAGTTCTCTGCCCCCGCTGGCCCGCGGGTGTTCGGCGGGCGCCTGAAGACTTGGCGGCGGTCTCGCGTTCGTCTGGCCGTGCCGTGCCCCCTTCGTCGTCCGGTTCAGAGGTGGTCGATCCGGCCCGCGCGATGGACTCCGCAGCGGCGAGCTCCGGGATAGGACCGGGCGAGGTGAGTTGCCAGTCGAACAGGCGCTGGAAGTCGCTGAAGTGTTGTTCCTCCAGGACCATGAGCTTGGCCAGCACCGGCAGGTCGAGGGCGATCTTCCGGCGCTGCGCGCTGCGGTGCTTGAGCAACAGGTTGTTGAGGAACCGCTTGAGCTGCCTAGGGTTCCCACGCAATCCGCCCCCGAGTACCTCGGCGATGCTCGCCGCCCAGTTCAGGTCGCGCACAAGGTCGGGTGGGACGTCGCCGAGGACCGCTCCGGCCACGCCGATGTTGAACGCCACCTGCAGGTTGCCGGCTTCGCGGCGGCGGCGGGTCTCGTCCAGGACCTTGGCGAACTGTTCCTTGTCGAGGCGCAGTTCGGCTAGCAGCAGGTTAACGTAGGTGTCCGCCTCCGGGGCGGACAGCGGCGGGATGGCCACCTTAAGCTGCAGCATCTTCTCCAGATAGTCGGCACCGATCCCGGTGCCGTCGGGCCGCCGCAGCTGCGGGTAGCGCGAATCGATCGCGGACTCAACAACCGCCTGGTTGGCCGCCAGGACGTAGGCGGTCTTGGGCGTGTTGAGGAACAGCCGGATCGCCTCGAAGGTGTCCACCACGGTCTCGGGCAGGCACCGGTCGAGGTCGTCAATGAACACAGCCACAGCGTCGACGTCTTTTAAGGTCGCAATGACCTTCGCGAACTCCGCGCGGAACCGCCCAGCGTCCGTGATCGCATCAGCCATGCCGTTACCCGAGGCGGTCTGCTTGGGCTTAGGGTCTTCGAGAAGCTTGTTGGCCTCACTCGCCGCAGCGTTCAGCGCAGCCTTCGTCACGTCCAGAACCTGCGGATCAATGCTCGGATCCATTGCCTGGATCGCGAGCGGAGTCGCGGTTTGAGCGGCAGAGACCGCGACCCGTCCGCCCCTGCGCCCCCACCGGCCGAGGCCCTGGACGAACCTGCGGAGCCTAGACATCTGATCCTGCTGATCGCCGCCGGCTCGTGTGCCGACCGCGTCGAGCACGGTGGTCATCAGCGCGACCTTGACATCGTCGTAGTCCTCGTACTGCCAAGGGCTGAACTCGACACACACGTACCGTGACGGCGAATCCTCGTCGTCTCGGATTTTCAGCAGCTCCTGCTGGGCGATACGCATCAGGCTGCTCTTCCCGGAGCCCCAGTCCCCGAGGAGGCCCACCGTCAGCGGGAGCAGCCGCGGTTCGGTGAGCGCTACGAAAAGGGTGTCCACCAGGAAGTCGAAGCCGAGAAGATCAACCTCGGTTTCGTTGTCCGCCCACATCGCCCAGCTCCGTCCGACGCGGCAGCTTGACGTCTCCGCACCTCGGTGGCCGCCAGCCGAAGGGGAACATCGAGGGTAGATCGGCTATCAACAGACGTGTCGGCATGTACCACGTAATGTTACCGCTCAGTTACTAGAGGGTGATCGACGTGTCGCAATCACGGTGCAGGTGGCGCGCTGCACAGCCAGCGGCGATCTACTCGCGTGGGACTGTACGGTTTACTGGACACATCCTCTCTCTCGGATGTTTCTTCTGGCGGGACATCCGAGACTCCATGGAATATCAGCCTCAGAAGCGTTTGGCCGACGGAGCCGGATGACGACGAGATCACGCCTCCCGAGAGGCAGAGGTTGCCCCTACACGTCGTTACCAGTGGCCTGCCTAAGGATCTCCATGCTCTCGGGGTCTTTCGGTGCAGAGCGACGGTACTGCGGGTGACCGAGATCCATTTGAAGTGCGGCGTGGAGAGGGGCAGGGTAGCGAGTCCGGTCCGACCATGAGAGGGCTTGGTGGCTCAGCCGTGCGGCTGCGACAGCGAGAGGTTCCCGGTTATAGCCGTCTCTCGTGTACATCGGGGTGATCTCACGGGTGGTCATGGCGTACCACGGGGCGTTGAGCTCGTTTTCTTTGCGCTCATCGGCGTTCTTTGACGCCTGACCTGGGTCGGCGCGCCAGCGCGTCTTCCATTGACCGTGGCGCTTCTTGCCGTAGTTTCTCGGTTCGGTGAATAGAAACCACGGATGACCTTCGGATTGATCCGCCGGATAGTACAGGTCGCTGGAGGTCTTAAGCGGAACAGTCTTGCCGTTCTTCTGCTTTTCGGTAACGGAGGCTAGGCGCGGCATTTCTTTCTGTGCGCAGTTCATCCGGATGATGCTGACGGGGTTCCAAGAAGGAGGGAGTCCGGTTCCGGGGAGCCAGAGCCGCGGATCGTCGGGCTTCTTCCCGAGGCCCTGTTTGCTATTCTGAAGGCCAGGCCATACCCGGCGGCACGCGTGGCCATCAATCATCAGAACGTATGGAAGTCCGTCGAGTTCGTCGTGGAGCTCTTTTAGCGCGATGCGGACATCTTCGCCGGCCTGCGCCCAGCGTTGGAAGTCGCTATTCCCGTCCTCCGTGTGAAGGGGGTAGTCCACAGCGTGGAAATGGCTTTGGGCTTGGGTGTAGTGCTCCCATTTCGGGTGGATGTTGCTCCAGCCGAGCATGCGCCAGGGGCCTCCAGGCTTGGCGGAGGGGATGATCGCGCAGGCGGTGATGATCCTCTTGGGCTCTCCCTTGTACCTGGAGTCGGTGGCCTGCTTGCGGATGTGGATGCCGCAGAACGCCAGACGAGGCAGTGGGTAGGGGTCGTCGTCGGGGTAGAGCGCGCGTTCGAAGCGGTCGTCCACGATGCCGCAGGACCGGTAGAGGTCCAGCAGCCCCATGTAGACGCGATGGTCCTCGAATGCCTTCTCAGGCGTTTTGATGACGTTGAAGGTCTTGGTGAAGGGGTCGTACGAGCGGCCGATGAGGAACTGGGATGGCACCGCTGCTTTGGCGAGCTCGCGCACGACCTGGTGCTTGGCGTCGCTCTCTTCCAGAGCCTTCTTCACATCGGCGGCTTTCATGCCCTGATGAGCTTCGCCGCGCACGGGGAGTTCTGTTTCGCACCAGGCGGCGAGGAGGACGTCCGACTGAGCAAACCGAGTGGTGATCTTTTCGGTGTCCGCAGCCCGCTGGGTGCCGGGCCCGTGTTCCAGGAGATCTCGGGCGTCATGGAAGACGGCCTCGATTCCGGGCGCGACTGGGATGAATTCACCGTCGACAGGGTCGAGATCATCTGGATTAAGATGGTAGGAGTGGGCGAGGCCGTGGATCATTCGCATCCGGGTCTCGTGCCGATACCACAGGCAGAGGATACGAAGCCTCTGATATCCAGCTGCCTCGATCGACCGACGGATGCTCTCGGGGGACGGCTTACCCACGAGGTCGATGTATTCCCCCTTTTCCTTCTTCTGTGTGCGCTCTTTCCCTTCGGCGGCGCTAGCCGGCTCGTGGGATCTCTTCCCGAAGACGTTTCCCTTCGACCGCAGGTCGAAGGGAGAAACCTTGTCGCCGAATACGCGCTCGAGGTGTTCCCTGAGCAGCGCCAGATGGTGGATACCCGCGCCCGCTCCGACGGCGAAGGTGTCTGTCTTCGGCATGGTCGGCCGGACTGCTCCAGGCGCCGGGGTGAGGATCTCCACTCGCTTGCCGTTTTCATCCAAGACGTTCAGCAGGCTGTACTCATGTTTTACACGGTCTTCGATGAGATCGAGAGAGGACCTGTCGGCGTCCATCTTCGAGAGGATTTCCAGCGCGTGCTTGTTCGTCCGGTGTAGGCCGCGACCGTCCAGAGAAAGCGACAGCAGCGGCCGGTCCTTTCCTTGATCTACGAGGACGGTGCTGGCGTGGATCACGGTGTTGTTGATGCGACGGACATGGGCGTCCAGGTTCAGGATCGGAACGGGTTCGGCTGTGTAGGTGGCCATCTTGATCGAGAGGCGGGACAGCGCGTACTGAACCTGAGACCGGGTGGGGTTCTCGGGGCGGGCAGTGGCCACATCGCTGAGCTTGACCGGGTGAGCGAGACGCGCCGGGATCGGACCCATCGGATCTTCCCAAGCGATCAGGTCGCCGTCGCTCGTCGGCCGGTAGTCCACGGCCGCGACATTGCCCGAGGGCCTCCAGCCGACTGTCTTGTACTTGGTCTCACCGTCCTTGCCCTCGTATTCCTCCCGGATCGGCTCCATTTCCCGGTCGAGGAACGAAACGGAAGCCAATTTCTTGGCGATGTGCCATCTCACCGCTTCATAGGCCCAGTTGTCCGGGCTGGCGGGTTGGCCGTCCTCCTTGTGAAGGATGTTGTCCGCGAGGCTAAGGCGCTGTGCACTGGTAGTCGAGATCCGGCGGGCTAGGTCGGGCGGGTCCATGAAGGGGATCTCGTCAAGAGGAATCCTTCGGACGACGCCTTCCAGGTAGGTGAAGACGGTCTTGAGGATCGCGGGCTCGACAGGGTTGAGCGTGACCATGAATGCCAGGGACTTGTCCAGGTAGACATAGCCATCAGTGATCTGCTGGAGCACAGTGACAGCGATGGAATAGGGGATGAGGAACGGGTCGGCTTCCCGCTCTCCGTTGATCCTTTTCTGGTTCCGCGCGGCCAGGCTCCCCAGGTCCCGCCATGCCCGGCGCGTCGGCGAGTGGTAATCGCCGAAGTCCCAGACCAGGGCTGTCATGCCGTCCAGGAGTTCCCTGGTGCACCTGATCGATGTGGTGTGCGCGGTGAGATCCCGCCGCATGTTGCCTCGCCCCATCGTGGGGTACCTCGCCTTTCGGGTTCCTCCCCCGGATGTGGGAAGCATGCCGACCTCCGTCCCGGGGGAGACGAAGACGGGTTCGGTAGTTCAGATGATGGCGCTGTCGAGGCCCGCGTACGTCAGGAATGCCTGTAGTGCCTGGCCGTAGAGCTCGTTCATAACCGCGCGCTGTTCCGGGTTCCAGTCGGCGTGGATCTGTTTGATGATCGTGGCCAGGTCGGAACTGAACTTCTTGTCGTGGATGGAGTGGTCCACGATGTGAAGCGTCATATCGGTCTCGCCTCGGCGCGCGCGGCCCGCGAGTTGGATAAGCATGACCAGCATGCTCGCCACGAGTTCCTTGCGGAGGTCGTGGTCCATGTTGGAGAACCGGGCTGGCGAACGCAGAATCTTGGAGAGCTGCCTCCAGGATGCGTCGCTGGCCGTCATGAGGGCGGCCAGGGGCTCATCACTCCCCCCTGGGGGGAGAGAATTGATGCCGACGGCGTTGACGCTCGCGTGCAGCCAGTCAGTGTCTTCGATGCTGAGGACGGGGCGAACACACAGGTAGATGTCGCTGACCGCCGATCTGGTGCCGACCACGATGTTGAGGCCCCGTCCGATGACCGCGAGGGGAGCGATCAGTATTTCTCCACGTTCGGGGAAGTCCTTCAGCTCCTCCCGGACCATCCTGTCGACCTGCGCGGGGAGGTGCTCCTCGTAGCTTTGCTTCTCGGACCTCTTCACCAGGAGGCATACCCGGTGGCTCAAGCCGTCGGCCTGAGCCACCCCGGAGGCGAGGTAGGCGGCCTGCTCATAGGAGTTGACGGCGAGGATGACACGGGCCCGGTCTTCGTCCCTCCGCTCCAAGGAAGCCAACCGCTTGGCGAGCTGCTGCTCGTACAGACCCTTGCCGAGATCCCGCAGGGCGTTGGGTTTCCGTTCTGGTGGAAGTCCTCCGATCCTCATGGCATCGCCGTTGTGTCCGCGGACGGGAGTAGGAACGGTGACGATGGATTCCGGGCGGGTGTCGGGCAGCCACCAGCGGACGGGGGCGTGGATGTGTTCCTGTACCGCCTGTGGGAGGTAGGCGGTTGCGGACAGTCCCATGATCGGGCGTTGCACGCCGGCGGTCAGCAAGGAGGTGAGGCCCCCGAGTTCGGAGACGAAGGTGTGTGGGTCGCCACCGAAGGAGCGGGTAAGGAGTTCGGCTTCCCTCTCCTTGTTCTCCATTCCCTTGACCTGGTAACCGTGGATGGATCGGCCCAGCATCGCCAGCGGGTAGAGAGTGACGACTGTGCCGCTCCGCATGGCTTCGAGAATCTTGCGGACGGACCCGAGATCGAGGTAGCGCAGCGCCTGTGCCTGTTCCCGAAGGTTGTCCAAAGCGGTGTCGAGTTCTCGTAGCACGCTGCGGGTGACCAGGAGGTTCACCGTGGCGGACCGCTTGTGCACGTTCGGCACGATGTCCGCGAGGAGTTTGCGCATTTCCTCGCGAGTCTCGGTGAGGTAGTCCTGACCGCGTTGTGCGGTAAGAATCGTGAGGGCAGCCTGAATGGCTTCCCAATCGGCCCCACTGGGGAAGCCAGGATTCTCACCCGGCGCGGAGTCGTCGTACCAGCGTGCGGGCATGAGCTCGTCGAGGAGCGAAAAAAGTTCTGGGGGTATCTCTTCGGCTGAGGTCTCGTCCGGAAAGAGTAGCTCGAGGATTTCTCGGTCGCGGGAGCGGGCCAGTCGCCAGCCAGCGTTGTCCCGGCTGGCCCCATCTGGGCCGTCCGTTTCGTTGCCCGGGTTCAGCTTTAATCCGCTATCGGAGCAGAGCCACAACAGCAGCATCTCCGCCATGAGCCTGGCATGGCTGACGGGGGAGACCAGGTCCATCTCATGGGCGAGAGGGAGGTTCTTGGCGTCCTGATCGATTTCTCGGAGCGCGGTGGTCCGCTTCCGGGACGCCAGGGTGATTTCGGAGGTACAGCGGCTGATGGCCTGCGTCTGGAAGGCGTCGATCTCATCAATGATGAGGGCGTCGCAGGACCGCAGCGTCAGCTCCAGCACGCTCATGCCGTTAGTACCGCGGGCCTTGCCGTGGAACTCCTGTCCGTCCAGGACGACGCCGATGCGGGTGCGTCCTTCCAGGAGGTTAGCGTGGTTGGTGACGATCACGGCCGCGTCGGTCGCCTGGTAGAACTGCTGGAACTTGCCGCACACCGGTGCGAAGGAGCAGGTGTGACGGACTGAGCCACTAGCTGCGGAGGTCAGTGAGGTGCAGTTCTCCTCGCCGTACGGATACAGGCTCGGCGGATCCATCAAGGCTCGCTGGGCGCAGCCCGCCGACAGTAGGCCGAGATCGGTCCTGGTCCGGAGATCCCACTGGTCTATCCGGCCAGACGGGCTGAGGGCCGCGTAGTCCATGGCCCGACGGTGCATGCTGGTCGGCGACATCAGCGGAGTGCAGTGAGCTGGACCCGCGAGCTTTCCGATCCGATGCAAGTAGGCGAGGTCCTTGTTGATGTCCCAGGCCATGTCCAGGGTGGCGCGGACGTCGGTCACCGCAAGAGCGATCCGGATGTCGTTGAGAGTCGCCCACGATGCCAGAACCCTGACGAGTACCGTCTTGCCGCTTCCTGTGGGTGCGTTTAGAACCTGAAGGTCTCCTGACGTCAAGTCGAGCTCAGTCAGTTCTCCTCGGGTGGTCTTCATGCCCTTGAAGAAGCGCTTGAGGGTCTGATGCAAGTAGGCGACGCTCTTGTCCTGCTCGCTCAGGGTCTTGGCGACCTTGAGGAGGGACTCGACCGACGGCGCCACCCTGTCCCCCTGCGGGCGGGTCCTCACCTGAGGCAATGCCTCGTGGCCGGGTGCTTCGAGGAAGCCAGGGGTTTCTGGGATGTGGATGGTGCGGCTGGTCGTGCCGTGCTCCTTACCCAGGTAGGTGGTTCTAGTCTTGTAGGTTCCCGGACCCGCGAATGCCTGGGCTTTAGGGCGTTTGCCGAAGGTGAAGAACGGGCCGGTGACACGCTGTGCGTACGCGAGGTAGGCCCCTCCCACTCGGGGGATGACCGCGTCAGCCAGGTGGGGCTCGCCTTCTGGTAGACGCAGAGAACCACCTGATTTATCGGCCAGGACCGGATCAGGGGCATGCGTACCGAGCAGGGCGAGAACCGCCGCTTTGAGCTTCTTCGGATCCGTCCATTCCGGCGACATCAAGACCATCACCTGGCGGATGGCGTCGCGCTCCGTTGCTGGCAGGCCGGCCCATCCTGACCATGCCTGCGGCTTGCGGTGCGCGAAGAACGTGGCCTCCTCGAATCCCGCCAGGATGCGGCCCTCATCGTCCTTACGGGGAAAGTAGAGCGCCGCCAGCGCGAGTGCTCCCGCCAGACCCGCCTCGCGCCCCGTCATCTCCCCGCTCATACCTGGCCTTCCCCGACCCCGTTGACGACCATTTCCAGATAGGCGGTCGCAGTCATCGCCGCCTTCATCCCGTAAATGCGGCACACCATGTCGAGCTGCGCCACCTGCTCTTGCCGATGATCAGGAACAACCAGATACTCCGCGCCTCCCCTGTCACCGCCGTCGAGGTGCAGTTTGCTGACCAGATGATTCACCCACGTATAGTCCTTGAAGTCGGCGGGAAACATCGGTTTCTCACCGTCCTGCTGGGCGATCCACAGATCACACTGGTCCCCGTTAGGCCACAGATGAGACGTCCAAGAAGTACCCTCCAGCGCATCTGCCATAGCCCGATGCAGACTCAGTTCCGGCAAGCCCGGAACAACCGTGTAACGCCAAACGGGCCGCACGAGCGCCATGTAGTCCTCGACCAGCTTGGCTTCCGGCAACCGCGGCACGGCACCCGTCCACAAGCGGGCGGACCGTCCCGACGGCACTCGGCACTCAAAGGTCGGACTCAGCTCAGGCGCCGTCTTCTTCCTGGAGGTCATCACGAACTCGTAGGACGCACCCGTCTCCTCATGCCAGTGATACAGGCACCGGACCCTGCCAAGGGTACGTGCGCCCGAACGGGTGACCGTAACTTTCATCGGCCACCCACACGCTGGACAGGGCCACCACCATCCATTGTGCTGCGCGTACTGCAGGACCGGCTTGTAGAAGCCGTTGGCGCGGGACGGCAGTTTGAGATCGGTGAGTCCGCCGACACGAACCGTCGGATTCTCCACCAACGTGGTGCGGTGCCTCTCATAAAAGGGACCCTTGATCGCGCTGAAGACGGCTTCCTGGCTGTACTCGTCGTCGAGCTTGGGCTTCGTCACCTGGCCGCTGAACCTGCCGACCTTCTCCGCAGCCCGGATAACGCGCTGAGCTTCGTGCCGAAAGTCGAAACCGTCCTCGGTAGCCACGCCTTCGCTGTCCAGGAGCCGCACACCCGCAAGGGCCTCAGTGTCGATCCAGTCGGGCAGCAGGCCCTCAAGGGAACCCGCTCGGTCACCGGTCAGCCTGCCCAGCAGTTCCTCGAACCGGATTAAATGCCCAGGCCCGCAAACCGCCATCAGGATGGCGTGGGCCTCAATGAGATGCCCCAAACGCTTTGGACCATCCAGGTCCTCGCCAGCTATCGCGTGCTCGCACACGGCGAACGCCTTGACGATCTCCAGGAGGGAGTGGGTCTGCTGAAAGTCGATCGTGTCCTCAGCTTGCGTCACGAGCCGGAACCCTACGTCAAGGCACCGACAAAAGCGGAGAACTTCCTGAAAGGATCAACGGAAGATTGCCTCGACGCTCTTAGTATCGACTTCCGGATACTTGGTGCGGTAAGTGTCAAGGTAGTCGATAATGTGACGCCTCCCGGAGTCGGTGAGAAACCACCGATACGGTCCATGAGTCACTCCATCTGGGTGGCGGAGCACGATGAACCCCCTGCTCGGAGTGTGTCCGTCAGGACTTTGCCCCACGGCCAGGTAGTGTGGTCCACGCCCGGCCAGGCTACCGTCCACACCCCGTTCACCAGCCCGCGCGACCCGGATCATGATCTTCCACAACCATTGTGAAAGCAGCGGCGCAGGCGGCCCCGTTTCGCGAGGAACGCCGAGACCCGCACGGGCAACAGCCCTGCCACGCCGGGTCATCTCCACCCGAGTACGTGGCACATCCCCTAGACCGTCGATGTAAACCCGGTCCCGATATGCCCTGATTAGATCGCGCCGCTCCAGCGCCGCCATCGAAGATCCTGCCCCCGGATCATGAACGCCGGCCCGGCGCAACCGCTCTTGCAAAGTGGTGTACCCAACGATGTTGGGTGGGGCCGAGAGCGCCATAGTCATACGTCGCCATACAGCCGCCGACTGGCTCACCTCGCCGGCGTGCCGCTTTCGCCGCTGCTCCTTTTCTGCCTCCTGGTCCTGCAAGAAGATGCAGGTCAGATAATTGCGTTGCCGCTCGTTGAGGCCATGCCAAGCAACCAGAGATTCGGTTGAGATCTGGCGGGGTCGCCGAGCAGGAAGTACCGGAAGCGGATCTTGTGGGCGGCTACGACGCCACGCGTCCATCATCAGGCGATCAGGAACCCCGTACACCTGGGCCAGCAACCGCACTACCCGCCCAAGAGTCTCCGGAGATCGCCACGTCCAACCGCGTACCTGTCTGCCCGACTCCAGGTCACGGATCTTCTCCGCACTGACATTCAACCCCTGCGCAGCTCGTTTGCCTCGCAGCGCGGATGCGCTCTCCTCCGCGCTCATACCCGCGGCGCGCCGCAGGTCCGTAAGGGTCTCAGTTCCTCGCTCACGTCCAGTCAGATCTTGTGCATCACAACCCAAAACCTCAAGCAGCCGCCCAAATGAACGATCACCCACTGTCCGCGTTCCAGCCTCCCAGTAGCGGACGGCGCGCGAGGTAACGCCGACGGCCTCAGCCAGCTCCGTCACACTCATGCCTACGAACTCGCGCTGACGCGCGAGAGCGTGAGACGAGATCGACTGCGCCATGTTTCTAGGAAAACGCAGCGAACTGTTCACTGCAACTGTGCGCCTGCCGAAAATCCACCGTACGGCCGGCATCAAAAGCTTGCGCCGGGTCGCGCTGGTCACCGCGACCCTCGGCGACGACGCAGAGGCCCTGAAGCTCGTCGCACACCATATGGACGGCCTCGTCGTCGCGGCGATGGGCGTCGGTCACGTACCCGAACGACACGTCCCGATCCTGGCGGAGGCCACCGGGCGCATTCCCGTGGTACTCGCCTCACGTGGAGGGGCCGGCTCTGTGCTATCCCGCACCTACGGCTTCCCCGGTTCTGAGAGCGACCTGCTCGCCCGGGGACTGATCAGTACGGGCTTCCTGCACCCCTACAAGGCCCGCATCCTGCTCACCGCCCTGCTGACCGCGGGCGCCACCCGCGAGGAGATCGCCGATACCTTCGCCCAGGCAGGAGCAGCTATATGCGTAGCCAGGAAGTGACCATCGGCCGGACCTTCGGCGTGACCTTCCACCACGGCGAGGACTTCTTCACCGTGTAAACCCATGAAAGCCGCAGCTTGATGGGGGTTGGCGTAGTTGCTTAAAGATCGCTTAAGATCCGGGCATTGTCTGACGTCTCTTAGTCATCCCCGGGCAAGGATCAGGCGTCACATCTGTACGTCCCGATCTCCCCGACGACAGGTAGGCGCCGATGGATCCTCTGCGTGACCCCGATCCACGTGAGATCGGGGGGTTCCGTTTGGAGGGGCGTCTGGGGCAGGGCGGGATGGGGGTGGTGTTCCTTGGGGTCTCGCCGGCCGGTCAGCGGGTCGCCGTCAAGGTGATCCGGGAGGGTCTCCTCGATCGCCAGGACATTCGGCAGCGGTTCGCCGGAGAGGTCAAGGTGCTCAAGGCGGTGTACGGCTCTCGCATCGCATCCCTGGAGAAGGCCGACGCCTTGGCGGAGCCGCCGTGGCTCGCGGTCGAGTTCGTCCCAGGTGAGACGCTCGACACCCACGTCAGAGTGCGGGGGCCGCTCGCGCCGCACCTAGTGGCGATCCTCGGCGCGACCATTGCTGAAGGACTGGCGACGATCCATGCGGAGGGGTTGCTGCACCGCGACCTCAAGCCGCACAACATCATCCTGGGTGAGGGCGGCCCGAAGCTGATCGACTTCGGCCTCGCTGTGCTGGCCGAGCGGATGCAGGTGATCACCGAATCCGGTGTCCCGATCGGTACTCCCGTCTGCATGGCACCGGAGCAGGCCAGAATCGAAGAGCTCACGGTCGCGACCGACGTCTATGCGCTGGCTGCCACTCTGCTCTACGCGCTGACCGGGCACTACCCCTTCCGCGCCGATGACGTGCGGGTGCTGATCTACCGAATTGGACAAGAGGACATCGCCCCGGATCTGTCCGGAGCGGATGGGCCGCTGAAGGAGCTGTTGGCGGCCATGCTGGCGTTCGCCCCTGCCGAGCGTCCCTCGCTGGCCGAGGTAACCGACCGCCTCGTTGGCATCGCCACCGAGGGTGGGATCACGGTGGCCGAGGCGCGTACCGGTCTATCGACAGCGACTTTCGGCGTCAAGGGTCCAGGGCCGGAGGTTGTCTTACCGCAGGAGGCGGAGGCACCGACTGAACTCGTCGCGTCTCCGTTCCCACTCGCCGGATCCCAGCGTTCGCCAGGGCCGATCGAATGGCTCTCTGATCGGCTCCGCCGGTCGTATGCACGTCAGCCGTCCCTGTGACCGGCCACGAGGTTGTGACAGTCAGGGCCGACGACGGCGCAGGGAGCACGGAATCCATGGCAAGAGAAGGGGACGGCGTGACCACCCAGGATGAGGCCGTTCGGGACGAGACCGCCTTCGCGCCGGGGGCGCGGATTCTCGCGCGGGACGAGGAATGGCTGGTCCGCAACTCCGAGACGATCGGCATCGAGGAGGTGGAAGGACGGAAGGTCCTCCACTCGAAGATCAAGGCCGTTGGTATCTCGCCTTTCGTCCAAGATCAGCAGGCCACGTTCTTCACCCAGCTGGAGCCAATCAGCTTGCTCCGGCCCGAGGAGACCATCCTGGTGGCCGACGCCAGCTCCCGGTTCAGGCAGAGCCGGCTCTTCCTGGAAGCGGTGATCCGCAAGACGCCGTTACCTCAGTCTGAGCGGGGTCTCGCGCTGCCCGACGCCTTCCTGATGGACGCGAAGACCTACCAGCAGCGTCCCGCTGAGCTCGCCCTGCGCGGCCTGCGGCCAAGGATCCTGATCGCCGATGTCGTCGGCCTGGGCAAGACCCTGGAGATAGGGCTGCTCCTCGCCGAGCTCATCCGGCGAGGCCGAGGAGACCGCATCCTCGTGGTAACTCCACAGCACGTGCTGGAGCAGTTCCAGCACGAGCTGTGGACTCGGTTCTCCATCCCGCTGATCCGGCTGGACTCGGTCGGGATCTCGCGGATCCAGCAACGCATCCCTGCGGGCCGCAACCCCTTCACGCACTACAAGCGGGTCATCATCTCGATCGACACCCTGAAAAACCGTGACATGTACAAACACCACCTGGAGAGCATCCAGTGGGACGCCGTGGTGATCGACGAGTCGCACAATCTCATCGGGGAGGCCAGCCTGCGCAACCAGCTGGCCAAGGTGCTCGCGCCGCGGGCCGACGCGCTCATCCTGGCAAGTGCCACCCCGCACAACGGTGACAAGAAGTCCTTCGCCGAACTGATCAATCTCCTCGACCCGGCGGCCATCGCCGATAAGGACACCTACTCGGCCGAGCAGATCGCGCATCTTTACATCCGGCGCATGAAGATCAGCCCAGAGGTCCGAAACGCCGTCGGCAAGGAGTGGGCCAATCGTGGGCCCTCGGTCCCCGTCTACTGCCCGGCGACCCCCGCCGAGGAGACGATTCTCGCGGAGCTGTCGAAGGTGTGGCTCGCCGGTGAGGGTCTGGTCGATAACAAAAGGCGGCTTTTTCCTTACACCTTGTTCAAGTCATTCCTTTCCTCCCACCGGGCGCTCGCCGCGACAGTCATCACCCGGCTGCACACGATGAGCGAGCAGACCGGCCTGAAACAGGAGCGGGAGGCGCTGGGCCGACTTGTGGGAGAGAAGGGCAGCCTCGACCTCCGGGGCAAGCGGGAAGCGGTTCAGCGTCTGGGCGAGAAGATCGCGCCGAGCCTCAAACCGGAGTGGGACGCTTTGGCGCGCCTCGGCGAGCTCGCCGGCGCGATGACCGACCATGACTCCGCCAAATTGGCCCGGTTGGTGACGCTTCTGAGGGAGATTGGAGTCGGCCCGCGCAGCGACCGCCGAGTGGTCGTCTTCTCCGAGCGCATCGCCACGCTGAAATGGCTCGCCGAGGTCGTGCCGCCCCTGCTCGAGTTCACCGACGGCAGCGCCGTCCGGCGGATGGACGGGACGTGCTCCGACATCGAGCAGATGGAGATCATCAACGAGTTCGGCCGTGGCGGCAGCCCGGTGCGTCTGCTGTTCACGGGCGACGTGGCATCCGAGGGTGTCAACCTGCACAAGCAGTGTCACCACCTCATCCATTACGACTTGCCGTGGAGCCTCATCCGGATCGAGCAGCGCAACGGCCGCATTGACCGGTACGGCCAGCGTGAGCAGCCGCAGTTCCACGCGCTCATGCTCACTTCCCGCAACGGTGCGAAGGACGACAACACCGTCTCAAAGCGGCTCCTGGAGCGGGAGGCGACGGCGCATGCCAGCCTGGGCAGCGCGGAGGCGGTCACCGGCCTCTACCGGGCGGATAAGGAGGAGCGCAGGCTCATCCAGGACCTGCTCGCAGGGAAAACCGTGGATCAGTCCTTGGACGAGTCGGCGCCGCTGGACGATGGTTGGGCCGCGTTGATGGGAGAGAACGTCGCGCCAGCCATCGAAGCCCCCGCCCGCGCGAAGGTCCCGAGCCTCTTCACGGATACCCGTGACTTCGTCGAGGAGGCCATCCGCGAGGTATACGGCGATCAAGGCCTGAAACTGGAGCGGGACGCGGACATGTTCCAGTTCACCCCGCCACCGGACCTGTGGCACCGGCTCTCGCTGCTTCCTCCGTCCTACCTCAAGGAACGGAATATCCGGGAGAAACTCCGGCTCACCTTCGACCGCAAGACCGCCCAGGAGCGGCTCGACCTCGCCCGCAACGACGAGAACACCATCTGGCCGGACATCGCCTACCTCAGCGACATCCACCCGGTCGTCGAATGGCTGGTCGACAAGGTTCTCGTACGGCTCGGCCGCCAACAGGCACCGGTGATCGTCGCGGAGGTGGGCGAACCGGTCTTCCTGGCCCAGGGCATCTACTCCAACGCCCACGGCAAGCCCACCGTCGTGGCCTGGATGGCCGTCACCGGCCTGCCCAGCGCTCCGGTCGTGCGGGACATGTTCGAGACGCTGGAACGAGCCGGTGTCGGACCGCGCCTCAGCAACACGAACGAGACGGTCGACCTCGCCCACCTCCAGACCCTCGTCGGAAGCGCGGTACAGGCGGCCCGTAACCACCTGGAGGAGCGACGGGCCGGGTGGGACGCGGAGGTGGCGGCGCCGCTGGAGGACTACCGGAGCCGGCTGGCGAAATGGCAGCAGGACAGTCTCCCCGGCCTGCCGAAGGATCGGGACAAGGACGCCGTTGTGGAGACCGCGACCAGGCAGGAGGAACTGGTGAACAGCTTGATGACCACGGGTGAACCGCTCATCCGGGTGCTGGCCGTGCTCGCCAGGAAGGGCCGCTGATGGCCTTCGACTCCCTGGTCAACCGTGGCGAGTACTTCTCCAGCCACTACCTGGCCGAGATCCTGGCCGGTGAGCTGAAGCGCGGCGTCCTGGCCCGTTGGGCCGATGAGGAGAAGGCAGGCTGCAGAACGCCGCGGCTCGGCCTTCGCGCCCTGCGCCGCCCTGCCAAGGGAGAGCGGGGTTTCTTCGACGACCGTGGTTTCTTCATCGAGTACGGCTCCCGCCCCGACGACGACGACCCCCCCGCCGAGGCCGAACGGGCGGAGCGTGACAAGAAACTGCACGAACTGCACATCGCTGTGCTCGGCGCGCTTGGCTTTCTAGCGCAGCCGAGAGAGATCGAAGTGGTCAACTCCGGCAGGAACTGTCAGGTTCCCGTGGCGTACGCGGACCAGAGTGTGATCGCCATCGAGTGTGGCTGGGCGACGACCGTCGATGCCGCCATGGACCAGGCAGTGGCAGGCAGACTCCTCACCCCGGTCCAACTGGACCCCCGGGAGTCGATCGACACCGGAGCAGACCTCGCCTCGTTCCTGTTCTCCGCCGAGCAACCGCCCAAGTATGTGCTGGTACTCGCCGGCGGCGTGCTGATCCTTGCCGACCGCCACACCTGGGGTGAGCGCCGCTATCTCGGCGTCAGCCTGGACCTCGCCTTCGGCCGCGGCGATCTCAAGCCCGGCGGCGAGCTTGACATGATCGCCGCGCTGTTCGGCGCGGACACGTTGCTGCCTGCTGCTAATGGCGGCGCCGAAGCCCTCTCCGCGCTCATCGACGGATCCCGGCAGCACGCCGTCGGCGTGTCCGAGGAGCTACGCGAAGGGCTCCGTATCTCGGTCGAACTCATCGCCGACGAGGTGCTGGCCAGGCTCCGCCAGGCCGGTGTGCGTCCCGAGGAGTTCATCGACCCCGGGCAGCTGACCCACGAGTCGCTGCGCTACCTGTACCGGATTCTCTTCTTGCTGTACGCCGAGGCCCGGCCTGAGCTCAAGATCCTCCCTGTGGATGACGAGGCTTACGTCGAGGGGTATGGCCTGGCCCGCTTGGGTGACCTGGTGGTCCGCGACCTCGTCGGAGAGGCCGCCCACGGCTTCCACCTGTATGAGTCGCTGGACCTGCTCTTCCGCATGGTGAATGGAGGCCACCAGCCGCGCAAAGTTGTACGAGCCGATGGGAAGCGGTCCGATGGTGAAGGGCTGCGCTTTGAGGCGCTGCGCTCGGAGCTGTTCGACGCAGGGAAGATCAGCTTGATCGGCCGCAAAGGCATGCCTGGTTCAGGGTCGGGCATCGTCGTGGACACCCGTCTCCGCAACGCGACTCTGCATGAAGTCCTGCGCAGGCTCATGCTCCGCAAGGCGCGGAAGAAGGAACGCGGGGGGTTCATCTCCTACGCGCAGCTCGGCATCAACCAGCTCGGCGCGGTGTATGAGGGCCTGATGTCCTACACGGGCTTCATCGCCAACGAGCGGCTCTACGAGGTCGCCAAGGGCGATGCAAGGGATGGCTCGTGGATGGTTCCCGAGTCGAAGGTCGCCCAGTACGCCGACGAGGTCTTCGTCAAGCGGCCGCACCCGGAGACCGGCGTGATGCAGCGCGTCGTCAAAGAGCCGGGCGGATTCGTCTACCGTCTCGCGGGGCGGGACCGGCAGACCAGCGCCTCCTATTACACGCCGCAGTCGCTGACCGAGGTCACCGTCAAGCTGGCACTCAAGTACCGCCTCGACCAGGAGGGGATGACCACTCCGGCCCGTGAGCTGCTCAACTGGCGGATCTGCGAGCCAGCCCTTGGCTCTGGTGCGTTCCTCAATGAGGCCATCAACCAGGTCGCCGCCGAATACCTCCGCCGAAGGAGAACCGAGCCCGATGCGCCGAAGTTCGACGACGACAAGTACCCTGAAGAACTTCAGAAAGTCAAGGCATACATCGCGCTGCACAACTCCTACGGCGTCGACCTCAACAACACCGCCGTCGAACTGGCCGAGGTCTCGCTCTGGCTGAACGTCATGCACTCCGGACTGCAGGCCCCCTGGTTCGGCCTGCACCTGCGCCGCGGCAACTCCCTCATCGGCGCGGGCCGCCGCGTGTACAGCACGCCGCAGTTAGCCAAGGGCGCCTGGCTCACCCAGGCCCCGGAGGACGCCCCGTTCGCCACAGGCGCGTTATCGCCGGGAAAGATCCATCACTTCCTGCTCCCTGCGCTCGGCTGGGGCGCGGTCGCGGGGGAGAACGAAGCCAGGCAACTCGCTACACAGGACACCGCGAAACTCGCAGCCTGGCGCAAACAAATTCGGCAGCCCCCGACCGGCAAGAAGACCGGGCAGCGGCGGAGCCAGATCCAGCGGCTGCAGGAACTCGCTCAGCGCGCCGAATATCTCTGGCGGCTCGTCCAGCAGCGCCTGGAAATCTCCGAACGAGAGATCAGCCGCCGCATCGACGTCTACGGCGCCGATGATCTACCACAGCCGGCGAACGCATACGACCGTGCGGACATTCTCCGGGATCTTCACCTGGTCGGCGCGCCATACTGGCGACTCAAAACCGTCATGGATGCCTGGTGCGCCCTCTGGTTCTGGCCCGTAGACAAGGCCGACCTCCTCGACGGGTCCGCTGAGATCTACACTCGCCTCCAAGCCCTCACCGCCGCGCTTCCCACTCCCTACAGCTCTCGCGACCGGGAGCAGCCGGAGAGATCAGTCCTAAGCGGATTTGGCGGAGATAACGCGGGCTTCCCCGAAGCGTGGGAGCAGGACTCGCTCTTCGGAGGTGGTCCCAAGCAGCTGACGCTCGCGGCCGGTGGCTCAAAGCCCACAGCCAAGCCGCAGCCGAAGCCAGTGGATCACCTCGCCGGGGTCCGCTCGACGATCCCGCTCGCCGACCTGGACGACTGGCTCGACTTCGCCGAGGCCGTCCTCGGCCGAGCCGACCTGGAAAAGGGGTTCGCCCCTGAGGACATCGACAACCTCGACCAACTAGCCGAACACGAGGACCAGGTCCAGGACGAGATGTTCATGGACCCGCCGAGCCGTATCAAGGACCGCTTCCCCTGGCTCGACATCGCCGAGGACATCGCCCAGGCCCAGGGCTTCTTCCACTGGGAAATCGAGTTCGCCCACGTCTTCAAACACGGAGGCTTCGACCTCCAAATCGGCAACCCCCCATGGGTGCGCCCCCGCTGGGAGGAAGCGCCCGTCCTGGCCGAGCTCGATCCCTGGTTCATGCTCGCGGACAAACCCCCGGTGGCGGAGTGGCGAGCGAGGAAGGAGGCGCTGCTCACTGCTGAATCGAACCGGGCGTTCTTCCTGGGCGAGCTGGCCAGCAACGTCGGCGCGGTCGAATTCCTCAGCTCCGTGGCGACACACGCTCTGCTTGCGGGAACGCAGGTCAATCTGTATCGGGCGTTCATGGTCCGCGCCTGGCGGAGTCTCGGCCCCTCCGGCATCGCCGGCCTGCTGCACCCCGACAGCCACATGGTCGGAGCCCAGGAAGGCAGGCTCCGTGCGGCAGCCTACCGGCATCTTCGGATACATGCCCACTTTCACAACCGGCGACTCATCTTCGCTGATGTGGACTGGAACGTCGAGTATGCCGTCCAGATCTACGGAGCTGAGAAAGAGATCGGCTTCACTCATGTGAGCTGGCTGTACGACGTGGCCGCACTGACCGGGTCATTCGACCATGACGGTATGGGAGAGCGGCCGGGCATCAAGTTCAACGGATATTGGGACCTGCGCCCGCACCGGGACCGGCTTATCGAAGTGAACGAGGACGTCCTGACCGAATGGCAACTGCTGACCGGGGAGACCGGCGTCCCGGCCGCGGAGACGAAGCTGCTCTACCCAGTGACCAGCGCGGAGCAGGGTGCCATCGCCGCGCTCTCTCAGGTGGAGTGTCGGCTCAGTGCATTTGATCCGCAGATCAGCGCTGGTTATCACGAATCAAACGCCAAGAAGGATGGGCTAATCGAATGGCGTGTAGGCGCTCCGGGTGACTGGTCGGAGGTGATCATGCGCGGCCCGCAATTCACTGTCGCTACCCCTTTCGCCAAGCAGCCTCCGCTGATGGGCCGGAATGACCCTGTCATGAACGTGGCCACGCTCGCCCCGAACGCGGTACCCACAACCGACTACCAGAGATCGACCGACCTCAACCGCTACCAACAGGCCCAGGATCGGTGGCTCGACCATCGGAAGCTGGCGGAGTTGCGAGTCGACACTGAACTGATCGCCGAGATTCGGAATTCTCTCGCGGCGAGCAAAAAGATCACCCCGGAGTTGGTTACCCGCGAGGACCTGGAGGTCCGGCTACGTCCGCTGGCCACTCGCCGGTACACCGAGTTTTATAGGCTTTTTTGGCGGGTGATGATACCCAACAGTACGGAGCGGAGCCTGTACGCCGCACTTATGCCGTCAGGGCCTGCACATGTTGATGCAGTCAACAGCATGGCGTTGAGCGATAACAGGATGACGGCATTGGCCGCAGGATTTTGGGCATCGCTTCCCCTCGACTATCTGTTGAGGATCACCGGGCGGAGCCATCTGCGCATTTCTGAGGCCAAGACGATGCCGGCGCTGGATCCCCAGCACCCACTGGCCGATGCACTCCTGCTTCGCACGCTTCGGCTCAACTGCCTCACCGAGGCCTACGCGGAACTCTGGGCCGAACTGCACGACGATTCGTGGGCGTGCGATTCCTGGGCCGCCAGCTGGCCGGGGCTTCCATCGCTCGGCACGGTTGGAGCGGTCTGGACTCCAGATAGCGCACTGCGGGCTGAACGCGCCCGCCGTGCCGCCCTTGTCGAGCTCGATGCCTTGGTGGCTCTCATGCTCGGCATCGATGCTGAGGAGCTGGCGGCACTTTACCGCTCCCGATTCCCGCAGTTGGTCACATACGAAAGTGCGATGTGGTTTGACGCAAACGGCCGCAAGCTGGCTGAAAACTTCAACGCTTACGGTCACGGCCAGATGAAGGGACATTTCGAGCAGCTCATGAAGCACCTGGCCGATCCGGGGACGGTCTTGCTGCCGGAGGGATACTCGGCGCCGTTCTATAAGGCTGACCGGGAAGGCGAGTACCGGCAGGCGCACGCCGCCTTTGCCGAGCGGCTGCGTACCGCCTGGAAGGGCGGAGCCGTACGGGATGGTGAGAAGTGAAGCCGACGCTGACAGCGGAGGGGCTTCGGCGGAGCCTCACCCATTACCTGTCCACCACGTTCGCGCTCGCTGAGAGGCCGGTCAGGGAGGCGCTCGGGCAATTTCTTAACGACCCGGAGCAGGGTATCTTCCGCGGTCCCTTCTTACGGATCCGCACCCCGTTCCAGCAGGCCGAGGCGGACTGGCGGAACTGCCTCGGATGGGCGCCCGCGAGTCTGCCCAGCCCGTACCGGCACCAGGCGGAGGCGTTCAAACGACTCAGCACGCTCCACGGCCCGGCCGAGCCGACGCTCATCACGACGGGTACCGGTTCGGGTAAGACCGAGTCGTTCCTGATCCCGGTGCTCGATCACTGCAAGCGGATGGGCAGGCCCGGGGTCAAGGCCGTGCTGCTCTACCCGATGAACGCCCTTGCCACCGACCAGGCCGAGCGGATCGACCGTTACCTGGCCGACGCGGGGCTTGCAGGAGTTAAAGCCGGTCTGTACATCGGCGACACCCCTGCTAAGGGGTTCGGCAAGGTGCTGACCGACCGGGCCGACATCCGGCGGGAACGGCCTGACCTGCTCATCACCAACTACAAAATGCTGGACCTGCTGTTACAGCGCCCCGAGGACCTGGAGCTGTGGGAGGGCTGCGACCTGGCGTACGTCGTGGTGGACGAGTTCCACAGCTACGACGGAGCGCAGGGCACCGACGTGGCGATGCTGCTGCGGCGCCTGGCCGCCGCGGTCGGCCAGGCTCAGCCGGGTAACCCGATGGGCGGCATCTGTCCGGTCGCCACCTCGGCCACTCTTGGAGAAGGCGGCGACAGCACAGAGATCCGCAAGGTCGCAGAGCAGGTCTTCGGGGTGCCGTTCCCGGCGGCGTCCGTCGTTGTAGAGGATCGGCTGGGCGTCGACGAGTTCATGGGGGAGATCGACTACCGGCTACCGGTGCCGAGCCCTCAGGAACTCGCGGCGCTGCCCGATCCGATCGCCGATCCCTCGGCGATCGAGAAGATCGCCGAGCTTCTCCTCAGCAGGGGGCCGGACTCGGACTACCATCCGCTCGACCAGGAGCAGCTCGGCGAGGCGCTTCGCAGCCACCTGTTCACGCGGGCGGTGCTGAAGGTGCTGGACGGCGGACCGATGACTCCGGCGGAGATGCTCGGCCCGCTTCCCCGCGATGGTGCCTACGGCTGGGACAATGCGTTGCGCAAGGATCCCGGACTGGCCGCGGACGCGCTCGCCCGGTTCGTCGGCCTGCTCGCTCACGCCCGGGGTAAAGACGACAGCCCTTTCCTGCACATCGAGAGCCACCTATGGGTCAGGGCGGTCTCCCGACTCCTGCGGGCGGTGACCCCTGAGCCGATCTTCGCCTGGTACGGCGACACGGCCAAGACGACGCAGGTCACGGGCGGCCCCGACACGCCCGCACTGCTGTCCCACACGTATCTGCCTGCTGTTCACTGCCGGCACTGCGGCAGGTCCGGCTGGGCGGCGGTCTCGCCGCTGAAGAACCCCGCCGAGTTGGTCGTCTCACCGGAGCGGATCTACCGGGCGTCGGCGACCGAGCGGACCCGGCTACGCCTCCTCATCGCAGCCACTGTGGAGGAGGCGCGGGCGCAGCTCGCGGCCGGGTTGGCCTCCGGCGCGGGGGTGGCGGTGCTGGACCTCGGCGGGAGTCGGCTGCGTCCACTGTCCGCCAGGGACCTGAAGGCCGAGGACGCAGGTATCGACGGTGGTGTCTTCGTCTTCGCGGACCTGATGAACGACCAGGCCGCGAGGGACGAGCGGTGCCCTGCCTGCCAGGAGGACAACGGCACTCTCTTCCTGGGTGCGGGCATTGCCACCCTATCCTCAGTGGCGATCACACAGCTGTTCACCGGCGGCTACCTGGAGCCGGAGCAACGCAAGACGCTGCTGTTCAACGACTCCACGCAGGACGCCGCGCACCGGGCGGGATTCGTCGCCAACCGCTCCTACCAGTTCTCGCTCCGTTCCCTCCTCGCCTCGCAACTGTCGGAGGAGGAACCGAGCACGCTGAATGACCTCATTGGATCGCTCATCGACGTCGCCGGGGAGCCCGGCAACCTCGTCGCGGTCGTGCCGCCCGACCTGTACGACCGGCCGGGAATCCACAGTCTGCTCTCCAGCGGGGGCAGCGGGTCGCGAGAGGCGTGGGACCTGATCGGCGAGCGGCTGGCGTTCGCGACGGTGCTGGAATTCGGACTGCACTCCAGGCAGGGCCGCACCCTGGAGCTGACCCGCACGGCCGCTGCCGAAGTGCTGCTGGAGGACCCCGCGAGGATCGCCGCTTTGGCCCAGAGCCTGCACGAGCAGATGCGTCAGGAGAACGAGGATCTGCTCGCGCCGGCCTCACTGCCCAGCAAGGCGAGGTACGTCGCGTTCGTGCGGGGGATTTTGGAGCAGCTCCGCCGACGTGGTGCGGTGCGGCACCGCTGGCTCGACCCCTACATTGACCAGGCCGGAGTGCGGCGCTGGCTCATCTGGGGTGGCCGTCCCGACGGCATGCCGGCCTTCCCCAAGGGACGCTCCGCGCCCGCGTTCCTGCTTGACCGGCCCAAGACCGGGACCCAGTTCAAGGTCGCCACCCGGGCCGGCAGCTGGCATGAGGACTGGACGCGCCGCTGCCTGGGCCTGGACCGGCCGGGCGCGCTGGCGTACCTGACCCGGCTGTTGCCGGTCCTGGCGGAGAACGGAGTGCTCGCCGCGCGAACCACGCTCGACGGCGGCACCCGGGTGTACGGCCTGCACCCCGGGCACATCCAGGCATGGAGGCTCGGAGACGACACCGCAGCGTATGCCGGAGTGGAGTGTGACGTCTGCTCATGGGCACAGACCCTCCACCCCGACCGGATCGCCGACTGGAACGGTCAGCCGTGCCCGAAGCTCCGATGCGGGGGCAAACTCGTCCCGGCGACAGACGATCGGTACCGGCAGGACTACTACCGGACGCTCTATCGTGCCTCCGGCGCATTCCGCGTGGTGACCGCCGAGCACACCGGTGTGCTCACCCGGGCACAGCGCGAAGACGTCGAGGCTCGTTTCAAGCAGCCTGCCGGCTACACCGATCCGAACGTGCTGTCGTGCACCCCCACCCTCGAACTCGGCATCGACATCGGTGATCTGTCGGCCGTCATCCTGGCCTCGCTCCCCTCAGGACCCGCCAACTATGTCCAGCGCGCCGGGCGGGCCGGTCGGCGCAATGGCAACGCCCTGGTGCTGACGATCCTTGATCGGCGCTCACGGGACCAGTACTACCTGGCCGAACCACGCCAGATGATCGACGGTGAGATCATCCCGCCGGGCTGCTATCTGTCAGCCGTGGAGATCCTGCGCCGCCAGTACCTCGCGCATCTCCTGGATCTGGCGAGCCGGGACAGATTTCCCGGGGTGCCGCCGATGCCGCGGCTCGCCTCTGCCCTGTTCGGCTGGCTGGAGGCGCTTGCCGCCGCAGCCCAGCGGGAGGGGGCGCTCCTGGCGGAGCAGTTCCTGGCGCTGTTCCCCGCCGTGGGGGGCGAGGAGACCGTCAGCCCGCTGACCGCTTCGGACCTCACTCGGTTCGCGCTCACCGGGCTGAAGGAGGCCGTCGACAGCGCGCAGGAGATCTGGAACGGGCGGGTCGAGGATCTGCGCGCCCGGTTGCGGGCCATCGGCGAGGCCGCCGATGGGCTGGTCCCCTCCGACCCCGAGCAGCTCAAAGTCATCAAATCGCTGCGGGCCGAGCGTAGGGCCGTTGCCGAGCATCTCAGCGAGATCGGCATGGCGGGCGCGCACGCCACGATGGTGGAGCTCGGGCTGCTGCCCAACTACTCCCTCATCGACTCCAGGACCGCGCTGGAAGCCACCCTCACCTGGGAGGAGAAGACCCCGGCGGGGGATCGGGTCTACCACAGCGAGCTACGGGAATACAGCCGCTCGGCGAAGCTGGCGTTGACCGAGCTTGCACCGGGAAGCTCCTTCTACATCCGCGGATACAAGCACCGCGTCTCAGGGCTCGACATCGGGTCGCCTGAGCGGCCCAGCTGGCAGCAGTGGCGGATCTGCCCCGAATGCGGCTACGTCCGTACCGACCGGGCGGCTCAGGACAGCAGCCGGTGCCCCCGGTGCGGAAACACCGATATCGGTGACAGTGAGCATCTGCATAAGGTGCTGCGGCCCCGACGGGTGACGGCGCGGGATCGCAGAGATGACGCTCTCATCCGCGACGACCGTGAGCAGCGGGAACGTGTCTACTACAACAACGCCGTCGCAGTCGATATCGACTCCGAGCGGGTGGAACCCGAGGCGTGGCGGCACGGGGAGGTCACCTTCGGCGCCGACTTCACCCGGCACGCGGTGGTCCGCACTTTCAACCTGGGCGTCGCCCGGGGAGACCGGGGCACCGAGCTCACCTTCGCCGGGCAGTTGGTGCAGATGAATCCGTTCTTCACCTGCGTGACCTGCGGCGGCACCACGATCAACGGCCGCCCTGACGTCGTAGACGCCGGGTCGACGGTTTCGGGAGCACCAAGTCCGGCCGCAGCTCACCACCAGACGTGGTGCAGGCACTACCGGTCCCCGGGCACGGCTACACACGAGGAACTGATCCTCGCTCACGAGCTGCCCACCGAGGCCCTGCGCATCCTGCTGCCGGTCGCCCTCGCCAGGGTCAGAGAGCGGCTGCTGTCGTTCACGGCCGCCCTGCTCGCCGGGATCCACGCGCATTATGGTGGCGAGCCGGATCACCTGGCCGTCGTGACCGCGCGGATGCCCGACCACACCACCGGCGTCGTACGGAACTTCCTCGTCCTGCACGACACCCTGCCCGGTGGGACGGGGTACCTGCATCGGCTGGCATCCTCCGATGCCTTCCGGGACGTGCTCTTGCGTGCCCGCGAGGTCATCCAAAGCTGTCCCTGCGTGAGTGAGGGACGCCAGGCGTGCCATCGCTGCCTGCTGCGCCATGTGTCCGGCCGGGACTACGAGGTGGTCAGCCGAAGCGAAGCGCTCGACCTGCTGGACCAGCTGCTCGGCGAGAACGGGGAGAAGTGGGTCATCGCGCCGGTGTCCAGCGTGGCCGGCATCTCTCTGGAGAAGCAGGTGGAGAGCGAGTTGGAGGGACGTTTCCTGCAGGGTCTGCTTGACTGGGCAGGCCGCCCAGGCTCACCTGGCAGTCTCACCGAGAGCGGAAAGGTCGACGGCAAGCACACGGGGGACCTGCGGATCAGCGGACCGGACGGCACGGTCACTCACTGGCGGATGACCTTACAGAACACCCTGCCCGGGACCCGGCCCGACGTGGTGTTCGAGCGGTTGGACGCCGCGCGGCTCGTCGTGGCCGTCTACCTGGACGGCTACCGCTACCACGCCAACGTGGAGCACAACCGGCTGGCCAACGACGCTGCGATCCGGGCCCGACTGCGCGCGCAGGGGGTGGTCGTCTTCCAACTCACCTGGGACGACGTGGAAGATTGGACCGGCACGGAGCGGCCCCGGGTCTGGCCGCCCTACCAGGGACTCGCGCAGGACGCCGCCCGCGGGATTCTCCGCGGCCCACGAGGTAACGGTGATCCGGCCGACCTAGAGCGATACATCTGGACCAACCCCGTCGACCTGCTACTGAGTTTCCTCGCCTCCCCGGAGGCCGAGTGGCGTCGCCGGGCCGAAGCCGCCGCGGCCGGACTGATCCGCCAACCCGGCGTGGCGAAGACCGTTTCGTCGTCCTCCGGCATCGCTGAGCGGATATCGGCCGCGCTGCGCGGCGAATCCCTGCCGGAACCCACGACCGGATCCATCACCCTGTATCGCGCCGAGGACGACAACCGGTGCCCGATCACCCTCCTGCTGGATGTACGGGCAGGAGCTTCGCCCATCGTCACCGCGCTGACCGTCGTCGACGACCGAGATGAAACCATCAGCGCCGACGAAGACGCGCATCGGCGCCGCTGGGCCGCCTGGCTGTACTGGGGGAATGTGCTGCAGTTCCTGTCGGTGGGCGACGGCGACGGCGGACAGCTCGCCTTGAGTGCCCTCACCAGCTTCGACCCCGCGCAACTCGCCGTGACGGGCGGAACCGGGCTGATGCTCGCGCTACGCGACCAGCCACCCATCGACCTGTTCGCCGACGATGTGGTTCCCCCACGTTCGCTCGTGGAATCTCCGGTGCCGGAAGCGCTGCCGGGAGACGGGGAGTGGGCGGAAATCTTCGAGTATCTGAACATCGAGGAGCCGGGTCTCCTCAAACTCGCTCAGGAACTCGCCGCACGGGGGGTCCCCGCGCCCGAGGTGGGCTACGAGCTGGGCGAAGGGGCCTGGCAGGCCGAACTGGCCTGGCCCGCGGCCGAGGTCGGAGTCGTGCTGGCCGCCCGCGGCGAGAACGACTCCGAGGCCGAGAGGCGGGACGCAGCATACGCCCACGCCGGCTGGCTGGCGCGTCCGGCGGCTGACTGGAACGCCGATTCACTGGCTGAGCTGATCAAGGGAGTTCGATGACCGCGGCGACCCTCCGGCTGCTGGACAAGGCCGATCAGGAAGTCGGCAAGCTCGATCGGTCCGTCAAAGGCGCCGTCTACGAGTTCCAGCACAAGTTCCGCAAGAACCCCCGCAGCCACGGGTTGAATCTCACGCAGCTGAAAGACGGCTCGCGACTGTACACGGCGTGGGTAACCGCCGACTACCGGGCGCTGCTCCTGCACGTCGGGGACGCGGACTATCTGCTGCTGTCGGTGCTGCACAGCAAAGATGTCGACGACAAGCTCGAACGGCTCGCCTACCAGATCAACCCCGTCACAGGTGGAATCGAGTTCGTCGACGTCCAACAGATCGAGGACACCGTCCTACGGCCTGCCGAGGCCCGCGGGCTCTTCGATGCCTACACCGCCGAGCAGCTACTCGAGCTCGGTGTCGCCGAGCCGCTGCTGCCGCTCATCGCAAAGATCACGACGCTTGAAGAGCTACGCGGCCTTGCCGCGTCCGCGCCGCAGCTCACGGTCGACGTCCTCTTCGGGCTGCACGACGGCAAGAGCCTTGATGAGGTCCGGGAGCAGATCACCGGACCGGTGAAGGCCGACGACCACATTGATGCCGACGACTTCGCCACCGCCGCCACCCGGCCCGCGACTCTCGTCACCACCGACGACGCGGCCCTCCAGGCCGTGCTCGGCGAATCCTTTGAACGCTGGACGGTGTTCCTGCACCCGACGCAGAAAAAAGTCGTGGAGCGCAGATACAACGGGCCCGCGCGGGTGAGCGGAGGTCCGGGAACCGGGAAGACCATCGTCGCCCTCCACCGGGTGAAGCATCTGATCGACCGGATAGGGCCCGGACACAGCAAACCGGTCCTGCTGACCACCTTCAACCGCAACCTCGCCGCAGATCTTAAGACGCGGCTGCTCGAACTCGGTGGGCAGCAACTCCTCGACCGAGTCGACATTGTCAACATCGACAAACTCGCTCACGAACTCATGGCCCAAGCGTCAGCCCAGGGCAAGAACCGCCGCCTCATCTCCGACGAACAGGCCGTACGCGAGTGGCGGCAACTGCTCCTGGAACTCGGAGAGACCGGTTGGGATCCGGAGTTCCTCGCCGCCGAATGGTCCCACGTGATCCTCGGCCAGGCAGTCAACTCCCGCGCCGATTACTTCCAGGTTCGGCGGGCCGGACGCGGGCGGTCCATCAGCCGGCCCGAGCGGGCCAAGATTTGGCAGCTCGCTGAGCGCTTCACCAAGCACCTCGACGACAAAGGACTTTGGACCTGGCGGCAAGTAGCCGAGCACGCGGCCAGGCTGGAGATGGAACGAGCGGCCAGGGTCCGCCGATACGAGGAGGACAGAGCCCGGCTCGGTGGGCAGGAGCTCATCCATCGCGCCGCGGAATCGGGCGCCTGGCTGGACTACCGGTACAAGCACGTTGTCGTGGACGAAGCCCAGGACCTCAACGCCGCGCACTGGAAGATGCTCCGCGCCATGGTCCGTCCCGGACCCGACGACATCTTCCTGGTCGGCGACACCCACCAGCGGATCTACGACAACTACGTGTCGCTCGGCAGCCTGGGAATCAACATCCGCGGCGGCCGCTCGTCCCGGCTAACCCTGAGCTATCGCAGCACCCACGAGATCCTCGATTCCGCCCAGGACCTGCTGACCGGTGAGACCTACGACGACATGGATGATGGCACCGACAATCTCACCGGTTACCGCTCGGTGCTGCGCGGACCCCACCCCGCGTTCCGGGGACTGCAGACCTGGGACGAGGAGCGGGACGCCATCGCCGACCAGATCGCCCAGTGGAACGACGTCCCGCCATCCGCCATCGCCGTCTGCGTCCCGACGGGGGACATGGTCACCGAGGTCGCCTACCGGCTCGCGGAAAAAGGTATCTCCGCCGTGGAGATTGGCCCTGATGGCCCTCGCGGACCGGACGGGGTCAGAGTAGGCACGATGCACCGCTTCAAGGGTCTGGAATTCCAGCGGATGATCATCGCTGGGGTATCCGACGGAATCGTGCCCCGGCAGGCGATCAAGGCATACCGCGCAGCCGATCCGCTGCGGTACAAGCGGGAGCGACAACGCGACCGGTCGCTACTCTTCGTCGCCTCGACTCGTGCCCGCGACTCACTGACAATCTTCTGGCACGGAAGGCCCAGTCCCTTCATCGGGCTCCGCTAATGCTCATCACCGAAGCGAAGATGCGAGACGCGGCCTGCACGGCGACGCGCGCGGCGGCCGCCAAGGCGCGCTCCAGCTCGGCGACCCGAGGTACCCCAACCGAGGACAGGGCAAGCAGCGACGTTAACCAGAGCGCATGGCAAGCTCTCTTGATCCACCGACTCACCACAGAGGACGCCATGCCCATCACCACTGCGACCTTGCCAGCCCTGCCCGAGGGGTTGCCCGATCCCCGGGACCGCACCCAGGCCTGGGACGGCTCGGAGCCGGCCTACCTGCGCTGGTGGCAGCGGCTCGCGGAGCATGCCGGCGAGGACGACTACCCCCGAGTGAACAATCAGGTCAATCAGTTCAAACTGCGCGAGCTGTATGCGCATGCCATCCCCACCCGCGCCGCGCTGGAACGCCTGTTGGCGCTGGGTCCGCTGATAGAGGTCGGCGCGGGCGCCGGCTACTGGGCTCGCCTACTGCGTGACCTGGGCGGGGATGTGCTGGCCTACGACTGCTACTCCCCCGAGTGCAACCATTGGCTAACCGGGGCCGTACCCGGTCGCCCAGCGCCGGTCACACCGAACTGGACGGCCGTCGCCGTCGCCAACGAGGGGCTGGTGGGACAGCACCCGGGCCGGGCGGTATTCGTTTGCTGGCCGCCGCGGCCCAGCAATGGTTACTTAATCAACATCCTGCGCCGTCACCGACCAGCCGTGGTCGCGCTGATCACGCAGGGGATGGGGCCTATGAGGGGCCGCGACGACGACTTCTACCTGACGTTGCAGGAGGGGTGGGAGCAAGATCATCCGCAGTTTCTACTACACCATTGGCCTTACCAGACCGACAACTTGACCATCTGGCGGGCCGCGTCCCCGGGGTGACCGCTGAGTTGCTAGCGCTTGTGCTCTGGGATGCGGTGCGTAGCCTGCACGCCGAGGACCGCATTGGGGCAGAGCGGTCACCACCGGACTGCGCGAACTCCCGGGGTGGCCAGGCCATTGACCGGCCTATCGGGCCGCGCCCTCCCGGGCGGTGGTGGTGTGGCGCCGGCCTGGCGCAGGGCAACCCTTGCTCTCGCTGCGCTCGTTCCGGACTGGCAGAGATCTTCTCCTCCTGCGTCGGAGAACATCTTGTCCGTCCGGACCGCCAGGTTGCCCTGCGCGGGCGGCCATCGCAGGGGTTCTTCCGCCGGGAGGGCGGACCCTCCGCTCCTCCCCCGGACCGGAAGGGACCTCAACCCATGACCACGCCCGCTCCAGCCGAGGAACTGACCACTCGGCATGCTGACCTGCAGGACTTGGTGGCGCTGCTGCGCGACCAGCAGGGCCGCAAGGTCGACATCGTCACCCCGCCCACGGCGCTGCGAGCCGACCGCGGCCGCCTGCTCATCTCCGGCGCCGAGCCCATCCTGACCTCGACCGGTGTAACCAGCACCGACGGTGCCTATCGGCCGACGGTCACGTGCGAGAAGGGCATCGCGGAGAAGCTGAAGATCAATCTTCCGTACCTGCGGCGATGCCGCAGTGAGGCCGTCGACTTGTGGGACACCAATGTCAACGGCTGGCTGGACCGGCTTCCGCGTGATCAGAAGTTTCTGGTCCGCGCCTTCCGCGGATCGGGCAACGGCCCTGGAGTCGCGCGGGCGCTACTGTCGGACTCCTACAAGCGGGTGGACCACCTGGACGTGCTCACCGCGGCCTTGGACGGCGTGGAGCAGGCCGGAGTCCCGATTCAGGTCCAGGGGTGCGATCTGACCGAGCAGCGGATGTACGTGCGGGTCTTCTCCCCGGCCGTCGAGGTCATTGCACCGAGGCTGCTGGAGGGCTACCGCAGCCCGTTCACCGGCGCCGAAGGCGCGGCCAACCCGGTGATCTGGGGCGGGTTCGTCATCACCAACTCCGAGACCGGATGCGGAGCCGCCGCCATCACCCCGCGCCTGGTCGTCCGGGTCTGCGACAACGGGTACACCATCACCGCCGACGCCCACCGGGCTGTGCACCTGGGCGGCAAGCTCGACGAAGGCGTCATCGACTGGAGCGGACGGACCCACCGCAAGAACCTCGAACTCATCACCGCCAAGACCACCGATGCCGTCCGCCGCTTCCTCACCCCCGCCTACGTGCAGAAGATCGTCACGACGATGGAGGCCAAGGCCGGCGTCCCGATCGTCCGTCCCGCTGAGACGATCCAGATCGTCTCCCAGCAGTTGCGCTTCTCCGAGGAGCACCAGGACGCGATCCTGGGGCATTTCATCAAGGGCGGCGATCTGACCGCCGGAGGTGTGATGCACGCGGTCACTTCGGTGGCCCAGAGCCTCACCGACGCCGACACCGCGCACGAGATGGAGTCACGGGCCTTGCAGGTCCTCCAGCTCGCCGCCCGCAGCTGATCCGCCGCGTGCCTCAGTTCCCTCTGTGTCGCCGCCTCCGCCCTGGTCTGCCGCCGGGCGGAGGCGGCGGCTTCTCTTCCCCTCGCACAGGAAGTCGCATATTGACGCCTCACTCTCATACCGGTCCGGCGTTCGGTGTTCGATGCTCCCCACCGGATTGCCGGCCTGGTTTCCCAGGTAATGACCAGGCGTCGGGCTGGCGCGACGACGGCGTGCCGGAGGTCCCGTCAGGGACTGAGCCCGGTGCCGGAGAGATGTCGGTACAGCACCTGGAGCGCCGCGATGGCGTACTGGTCATCTATGTCGACGCAGGTGACATCGTCGTCTTCCTCTACGCCGGCCGGCCCACCGCCTTGAGCACGCAAGCCGGGGAAGACCGCGACGCGATCGTGGTCGACGTTCACCGGCGCACCGAAGCAGGCGATAGGCGCCTTCGTCTCCTGCTCGACGGCATCCCCGTTCACCCACTCCCCCTTGCCACCTCCTTCGCCCCCGACTCTGCGCCGTCGGAGCGCGGCGACCTGGCCCTACCTACAGCCGAGCACATCGAAAGGCATCTGCATGAGTAACGACACCGTCATCACCGTTGTCGGCAACCTGGTGGCCGACCCCGACCTCCGATTCGTCCCTTCAGGGCGAGCCGTCGCCACCGTCCGCCTCGCCTCGACCCCACGGTTCCTCGATCGAAGCAGTGGCGAGTGGAAGGACGCCGACACCCTGTTCATCACCTGCAACGTCTGGGGACAGCAAGGCGAGAACGTCGCCGAAAGTCTCCAGCGCGGCCACAAGGTCATCGTGCGCGGGCGGCTAAAGCAGCGCTCCTACGAGACACCCGACGGTGAACGCCGAACGGTGGTGGAGCTGGACGCCGAAGACATCGGCCCCAGCCTGGCCACCGCCATGGCCAGGATGACCAAGACCCAGCGTGTCACTACCGCGGCCCCCGCAGCTGACCTGCCTCACCCCTCCCTCAACTCCTGGAATGCCGCTCCGGCCGATCCGTGGGCGAGTGCACCGGTCCCTGCCGGCGTCGGGCAGGACGCGGGATCGGCGTCGTTCTGAGTCGAGCCGATCAGATACCTAGGCCGCAGCCACCACGGAAGGGACAATCGCGCTACGTCCGTACGCTTCCGAGTGCATGATCACCTCCGAGACGCACGTCCTCGTCCGCTGCGCGCACGAGGACGACGGACGAGGAGAGGCGTCCGCCAGGACACGGCCAGGGCCGCTCGCGGGACCGGGGCCGGTTGTGAACGGCGACTCAGCCGCCTGTGCCGATGGCCTGTCTGCTCCCTGACCCGGCTTTGCAGTCTGCGTCGCACTGGCCGTGTCCGGCAACCGGGCTTTCGCTGCGCTCATCCCCGGCCTGCCACAGATCTTTTCCTCCTTCGTCGGAAAACGTCTTGGCGGCCGGGACCACCCGGTTGCGTCCCCGGCGAGCGTGCGTCGCGGGCGCCTGCTGCCGGGACGGGGCAGACAACCCCAGGCCGCCACCACGGCGGCCGGCCCGCCCGGCAGCAGACCCGGGAGGAACCCCATGAACAGCCAGCTGTCCGCCCACATCGTCGGCCACCTCATCACCGCGCCCCGCACCTTCTCCCTGCGCGAGGGCGTCGGCTGCGAGCTGCGGGTCCTGGTCACCCGCCGCTTCTACAACTCCGCCGGCATCCCCACCACCGCCGAGACCCGCGTCAAGATCGTCACCTACGACACGGTGATGTCCGAGCGCCTGGTCCGCGACTTCCCCCTCGGCGCCTTCGTCGAGATCGTCGCCGACAACGTCCGGGTGGAGAAGCCCTGGCAGAACAAGAAGGGCGAGTGGATCTCTGGCAGCGCCGTCTTCACGCTGGAGAAGATCCGCCACGTCTCGGTCCAGACCCAGCAGACCGACTCCGTCCTCGCGAGCGTCTCTGCCGCTTGATCGGTCCTTCGCCCCGGGCGGCCGAGGTCGCCCGGGGCACGCGGACCCCATCTCCCCCGCACGGTCCGGCCGCGCGTCCCGCCGGATTCCCGCCGTTCTCGCTTCTCCTGTTGCCTGTCGAGGTATGTAAAGGACTTCGCCGTGAATCTTTCCCACAGACTCGTCATCACCAGCCCGTCCAACGCCGTCGCGGTCACGCCGTACCTGCTCGGCTTCCACCCCACCGACTCACTGGTCGTCATCGGCTTGGGACCGGGTAGCAGTTTCACGTTGCGTTTCGATCTGGTGAGGCGCGAACACTACAAGGCCCTGCTGGCGCACATGCGTGGCCTCATGGTTCGTAACGACGCCGAGGCCGCGGTCCTGCTCGGCTACGGCAGCGAGGACATGACGGTCCCGCTGCTGACCCAGGCGTGGGACACACTGGCCGACACCCTCGCCGTGAAGGACGTGGTCCGTGTGGACGGCGGCCGCTGGTGGTCTCTGATGTGTACCGACCCGCAGTGCTGTCCCAGGGAAGGACGGCCCTACGACATCAACGCCTCCCAGCTGGCCGCCCAGGCCACCTTCGCCGGACTGGTCGCCTACCGCAGCCGCGAGGAGATGGCCGCGATGGTGGCACCGGTCGAGGGCGAGGACCGGGTGTGGATGGCAGCCGAGACCGAGCGCGCCCAGCAGGAGTTCCTGAGCGACGGGCCAGCCTCCCGGCTGCTGCTCGACGAAGGGCTGCAACTGGTCCGTTCGCTCATCGGTGAGGACCGCAGGCTCACCGACGAGGAGACGGCGCGACTGTCGATCGTCCTTATCCACCTTCGCGTACGCGACGAGGCCTGGGCCCGGCTGCTCACCCTGGACTCCCAGCAGCAGTTGCGGTTGTGGCAGGACACGACTCGCCGCGCGATCGGCGAGTACGCCGCCGCGCCGGCGGCGCTGCTGGCCTTCCTCGCCTACATCAACGGGGACGGCACCCTGGCCAAGATCGCCCTCGAGCGATGCGCCGAGGTCGCCCCGTCCTACCGGATGGCCGCTCTGATCGAGGACTGCCTGCGCTACGGCCTCCCCCCGCAGACCGTGCGTGAGCGCTTCGACGGCATGCTGGAAATGCTGCCCGACGCCTGAGGACAGGACACGCAGACGCGTCCAAGGAGGCGGCACCTCCCTAGACGCGCCTGCCGTTTCACCACGATGCTCGGGGCGTCGTTCTGCGCCGGGCCGTGGTTCCGCCACATGCAGCACGCCCCACTGTCTCGGCGGCACCAACGGCATAAGCAGGAAATGGTGGCCGTCGTTACCGCACCGGTCGGCTGGCGGCGCCGGGCACCGCATGGTCGTCAGCCGGGCTCCCCCACGGCATTCCAATGCCACGAGCGCAGCAGACCCGTCCGCGTCGCGCAACCTGCTGCCAGCTCCGCGAAGCAAGTGCTTCGCCGACGTCGGCTCCGGAGTTCCAAGATCTTTCTCCTTCGTCCGAAACATCTTGGAACCCCTGGCGTGGAAGTTGCGCGACACGGCCGTGCCCGCTTGGGGGTCGAGGCACAGGAACACCGCACGGGAGCCCTCCCCCTCCCGCCCCGGAACGGAGCCCGACCATGAACCACCGCACCCTCCAGACCTTCGCCACCGCCGAGCGTCCCGCGTGGCTCCCCGCTCCCGTCGACCTCCGCGCCCTCGCTGCCCAGGCAACGGACTGCGGTGAGCAGGACCCGTGGCGCGTGGAGATCGCGACGTGGATCGCCAACGCCAAGACCTCCGCCACGGAGCTGCCCGAGGAGATGGCCGCCCGCTGGTGAACGTGGGCGCCGGGCGCAGGCGCGGCCTCCGCCCGGCATCCCACAGGACTGCGCATTACCCTGCTCACCGCAAGCCGCTGCGAAGCCGGCCGCCCGCGCTGGAGCGCCACCCCGGAGCGGCTGGCGAACGGACCAGGCGCTCCTGTTCTGTTGCGTCTCCTTGGTCAGAATGGGGCCCGCTACTCTCGCGGTCATGGACGCCAACATCTGGCAGAACGTCGAACAGCTCGTAGCCTGGCTAGACGGTGAGAGCAAACAGGCGACGGACACCGAACTGCTCTTGCGCATCCTCAAGGTCTCCGAGGAGGCCGGCGAGGTTGCCGCGGCCGTGGTCGGCGCCTTCGGCCAGAACCCCCGCAAGGGCTTCACCCACACCTGGCAGGACGTCGACGCCGAACTGTGCGACGTCATCCTCACCGCCATGGTCGCGCTCCGCTCCCGCAATCCCGAAGCCTCGCAGCTGCTCCGCACACACGTGACGACGGTGACTGCCCGCTCGCTGGCATCCACCTCAAAGACCTGATCAGCACCGCCACCAGGGGCCGATCAGCGAACAGCTCCGGGTGACGAGGACTACCGTTCGGCCCAGGCGCCGGTGGCCATGCCGACCGCCGCGTTCAGCCCGCGCGCAGCGCTGTGGCGTACCTCTGCACCTCGTGGTGAACGGTCGGGGGCGGAGACGCGCCTCCGCCCCCGGACGCTAGCTTCCCCACCCCCCGCCATGCGGGGAACCCATATCACTGGGGGGTTCCCCACCAGCGGCGAAGAATCCCGCTGGATGACCGGGTACAGGGCCGCCGTCTGCGCTCACCTGCCCGCGCACCGCCGCAACGTGACCGTACCCGTCGTGGCTTTCCGCGTCATCCTTTGATCGCCGATTGTCGTGCACGTCGGGCAATTCGCCGGATGCACTGTTAGCCATGCTCCTGACGAGGCGAACGCTCACTCCACACAGGCCAGCGATATCAGCGTTGGTCTGACCCAGCTCACGCAACACCCGAATCGCCGCGCCGGCCGCGGCATCAGCGTGACGCGCCTCGCGCTCGGCATCGGCCAGAATCCTCTCTGCTCTGCGGCCAGCGTCCTGTCTGATCCGCTCCGCCAGGCTTGAGGACTCGAAGAAGTCCGCGAGCGCCGCTTCGATGCGGCGCTCGCGCAGCAGTCGTTCGGCGTCCCTGGCGGCCTTGGCCTCCCTAGCCTTCCTCAGCGCGGCCGCACGCCGAGAAGTCGTCCGTTGCCCCAATCAGCCACCTCACCATCATTTACACGCTGGCCGAACTCATCGCCCCACCTTAAACTGATGTATATGAGCGTTGTCAAGGCAGGACCCCGTTGTGGCATCCGCCCTGTACCCCCCGCACACGCACGCCGGCCCTCCGCCGGCCCAGCGTGCGCGCTCTCGTCCTGCCCGCACCGGCCCGTGCACCCGCCTCGGCTCCCCCACCACTCGTCCGCCCGTACGGCGAAGACGCCCACCTCCACAGCGAAGGCAACAAGACACCTCTTGCACCTCCAGCGGCATCAGCCCGCCGCCAGTGCGGCCCAGCCCCGCGGCCGCGCCGAGCGCACGCCCGTCGAACAGTCTTCGGCAGCCTTCCCGCTTGGCACGCTGGAGCGTCCGCCGCGTGCATCCGGGCCGGTTCGCAAGCCGGCCGGGGCACGTCCGTCCGATGGCTGTAACCTGTGGTGGCGCGTCCCGCGAAGCCCACGATCATCGGGGTGGTCGCGTTGATGACCACCCACAAACTGACCGCCGGCGACGGCTACACCTACCTCACCCGGCAGGTCGCGGGCGGGGACGTGCAGTGGGAACGAGGGCAGTCCGCGGCCGAGTACTACACGGCCAAAGGCAACCCCCCAGGCCGGTGGACGGGGCGGGGTGCGGCTCTGCTGGGCCTGGACGGTCAGCAGGTCAGCGAGGATCAGATGCAGGCCCTGTACGGAGCCGGCATGCACCCGCGTGCCGACGCCATCATTCAGCGCCACCTCGCCGAGCACCTCAGGGCCGACATGACCGAGCGGCAGCTCGACGCACTCCAGGACGCGGCGATCCGCGCGGCCACGCTGGGGTCGCGGTTCCCGGTGTACCAGCCGCTGGAGCAGTTCACCCGCCGGGTCGGCAAGCGGCTGGAGGTCATCGAGCAGCAGACCGGCCGGGCGGCCACCCAGGCCGAGGTGAGCCGCGTCCAGGCCGAGGAATCGCGGCGCGCGCGGGCCGCCGTGGCCGGTTTCGACGTCGTGTTCGCGCCGGTCAAGTCGGCCGCCCTGCTGTGGGCGCTGGATACGCGCCCGCACGTGCGGCAGGCCGTCCGCCACGCCCATGAAGCCGCCCGCGACGCGGCGATGGAGATGCTTGAGCAGCACGCCGCCTTCACCAGGACCGGCAAGGGCGGCCTCGCGCAGATCGAGACGCACGGCTTGATCGCCGCCATGTTCGACCACTACGACAGCCGGGCCGGTGACCCCAACCTGCACACCCACGTCGCCATCTCCAGCAAGGTCCAAGGCGTCGACGGCAAGTGGCGCAGCCTGGATGCCCGCGCGCTGTACCGCATCACCGTGGCGGCCAGCGAGTTCTACAACACCGCCTTCGAGACCGAACTGCGCCGGCGGATCCCGGTCACCTTCACCGCGCGATCCGACACCCGCGACCAGCGGGAGCCGATCTGGGAGATCACCGGCATCGGCCTGGAGTTCATCGAGTTCTTCTCTTCGCGGCGCACCGACATCGAGGCCCGCTACGAGCAGCTCCTGCGCCGGTTCCGCCGCGAGCACGGTCACGACCCCAACCGGCAGATCGCCCATCGGCTCGCCCGCCAAGCCAACCTCGAAACCCGCGACGCGAAGAAGACCCCGCGTTCCCTTCAGGAGATGCGCGCCGACTGGGCGCAGTCGTTCACCGAGCGGTTCGGGCCTGGCGCCATCGGCCGCCTCATGAGCGCCGTCCCGGACGGCCCGCCGCGCGCATCCGCAGCCGCATCGGATGTCGACATCGCAGTTCTGGCCGCCACGGTCGTCGCCGGTGTCTCGCAGATGCGCTCCACCTGGACGGTGTGGAACCTGCGCGCCGAAGCCGAACGGCTCGTCCGCGCCGAGGTTGTCCTGGACGGCCCCGAACAGCACCAGGCACTGGTCACCCGGGTCGTCGAATCGTGCCTGTCGCCGTCACTGTGCCTACCGGTGGACCGGGCGGGACCGCTCACGGAACCGGAGCCGCTGCGGCGCTCGGACGGGTCTTCAGTGTTCGTTGAGCACGCCGCCACGCGCTTCACCAGCCGCCTCATCCTGGACGCCGAGCAGCGCCTGGTCGCCGCCGCCACGACCTCGACCTGGGTGGAGGTTACCGGTGCCCAGGTCGCCGCGGCGCTGCGGGCGTTCGACGCCGATGGCGTCACGCTGGACGCAGGTCAGCGCCGGCTTGTGACCACGTTCGCCACCGATGATCGGCTGGTGGTGGCGGGGCTGGGCCCGGCCGGTGCCGGGAAGACCACCGCGATGCGCGCCTACGCGCACGTCGCGGCGCAGGCCGGGCAACGTCTCGTGGCGCTCGCGACTTCTTCGGCCGCCTCTGACGTCCTGGGCAGAGAGTTGGGCGTGCGTGCTGAGAACCTGCACAAGTTCGTCCACGAGCACACCAGCGGACGTCACGCCGCCCAGCTCCGGGCAGGGCAACCGGTGCCCGAACAGGCGCGCATGTTCGCGCTCGGTCCGGGCGATGTGGTGCTGCTGGACGAGGCCGGAATGGCGGGCACTCTCACGCTCGACAAGCTCGTCCAGATCGCCGCGAGCCGCGGCGCCGTCGTGCGTCTGCTCGGCGACCACCGCCAGCTCGGCGCGGTCGAATCCGGCGGCGCACTACGCCTTATCGCCACCGAGGCCGGAGCGGTCGAGCTCACCACCCTCTACCGGTTCAACGACCCCGCCGAAGCCGAAGCGACCCTGAAAATCCGCCTCGGCGACTCCACCGGCCTGGACTTCTACCTCGCCCAGAACCGGATCAGGTCCGGATCGCGGCAAGCCATGATCGAGGAGGCCTACGCGAGCTGGAAGGCCGACATGCTCGCCGGACGCACCACACTCATGGCCGCCGCGACCGGCGTGAACGTCACCGCCCTGGCCGCCCAAGCCCGGCTGGACCGCATCGAAGCCGGACAGGTCGAGACCGAGGGTATTGCGCTGCACGACGGCAACCGGGCGGGCGCCGGCGACTGGATCGTCACCCGGCGCAACGACCGCACACTGCGCGTCCACCGCGGCAAGGACTGGGTGAAGAACGGTGACGCCTGGTCGGTCCAGGCCCGTCACCGCGACGGATCGCTGACCGTCCAGCACCTGGAACACCGCGCCAGCGTGCGCCTGCCCGCCGACTACGCCGCCGCCAACGTCGAGCTGCTGTACGCCACGACCACCAACCGCGCCCAAGGCTCCACCGTCGACACCGCCCACCCGCTGATCACCTCCGAGATGAGCAGAGAGAACCTCTACGTCGTGCTCTCCCGCGCCCGGCACCGCACCGTCCTGCACGTGGTCACCCACGAACTGCTCGCCTACGACCCCGACGACCGCCTCGACCGGGTCCGCCACGATGCCCGCCAATACGCCGCCCGCGAGATCCTGCACAACATCATCAGCCGCGAGGGCAACGAGATCTCCGCCACCGAGACCATCCAGCGAGCCGCCGACGACGCCCGCTCCCTCGCCACGCTCGTCCCCCGCCGCCAGCACGCCGCCACACTGCTCGCCCAGCACACCTACACCGACCTCGCCCACCAGACACTGCCCCGCCCACTCGCGCAGGCCATCACCGGCTGCGACGCATGGCCCTCCGCCGTCACCGCCCTCACCCAGGCCGAAGCCCGCGGCTGGCCGGTCCGGCACCTCCTCGCCGTCACCGCACGAGATGACGACCTGCTGACTGCCGAGACGCCGGGACGTCTGCTCGCGTGGCGCATCCGCGACCATGTCGAGAGCCACCCGGCTCCGCCCCAGGCCGCCCCGGAGTCCACTCTTTTGCCCTGGCTCATCACCGGTCGCTACATCGGTGAGGGCGACCCCCAGCTCGTTCGCTACGTCGCTGAGGCAGACGAGCTGATCTCCGCACGTGTCCGGCACCTCACCGGCATCACCATCAGTACCCGGCCGGTATGGTCGACCCCGCTCGGAAGCGCGCCCGCGGATTCGCACCAACGTCACCAATGGGAACGCCACTTGGGGGTCGTCGCCGCCTACCGCGACCAGCAAAAGGTGACCACCGACGATCCGAACCAAATCCTCGGCTCTTACCCAGGGCCCGGCGGCCCCGAGCACTCCGCGTACTGGCACGCCGTCGACTCCATCGTCGCGGCCCGCACCATCGCCGGCCTGGAACGACCACGGCCCGCCGTCCCCAATTCCACGCAGCTCCAGGAGGCGGCCGAAGCCTACCTCGCACTCCCCGATGACAGCCGGGCCGCCGTCCAAACCGACCTCGCCCGCCGACGAGGAGCACTCTGGTTCGGCGACCGGCACAGCATCAACGACCACGCCGTCACCCGACCGGTCTACACCCAAGACCTACGACAGATCCTCCTCGAACGCGGCCACCTCTCCGCCCCTTCGACGACCATCGCCCAGCGCGCAGCCGAGCCATCGCAAGGCGCACCTACGACCGAGCCGCAGCCGGTGGAAGTGGAGTCGGCCATCCAACGAAGAGCGCAACGGGACGCCGAACGCGAGGCCCGCAAAGAGCGGGCTCGCCTGTCCAGCCAGGCAGCACAAGCCCGTCGCAGCCGGCAAGAGCAGCGCGCCCAGCAACGCCGCCGCCACGTCCACCGCGCTCAGCCATCCCAACAGCTCCAAGCACCGGCCCCCCAGCTCGACCAACGCCAGGAACGCCGCCTCGGCCGGTGAACGCCATGGCAACAGGGCGCAATACGCCGCAGCGCGTCCCGCGCATGGCTCTCAGAACAGAGTGGGCCTTAGGGCCTCTTGTCGACCAGATGATCAGTAGGCCCAAACACACCCAGGCTCTGTATGACGCCCTGCCGGAGAAGGCTAGGGAGCAGCTCGCGCGCCGCGATGGCACGACTGCCTGAGGTTGTCGGTGCCCGACATGCCGGGCTGAGGCATCTAAGGTGAAGGAGGAGAGGCCAGGGCGGACCTGATCGTCTCTGCCCTGCGCCTCCTCCGTTCCGTCCCCCTCCACCCCTGCAGCATTGCTGAATGGGGCCTCGCTGCTTCGGCTTCCTGCTGCTACTGGTCTGCAGGGTGCTGGCCGTCTCGCTTATCGCCACGCCGCCTGATGGTTCGGCGGGCCACGACGATTGCAGTGAACAGACCTGCGCCTGTGGCGGCCAACTGCATCAGTCCATTGAGAATTTCAAGCGTCTGCATGTGCTCTTCCGGAGATTGAGCGGTGCGAGGTGCGATCCGCTGGATGGATTGAACGATCTCCAGAAGAGCGTCTGACAAGGGTGTCCGACCAGATGAGGGGACACTTTCATCCCAATTCCGGGCGAACGGCAGCCATCACGGGACAGTACTCATGGTGTCCCAGAATCTGTCGGCCATCACGGGACACCCTGCTTTATGCTGGTTAGCGGCCGCCAAGGACTACAAGAAGGCCGGAGATGGATCACCCTTACGACCCAGAGAGCATCCCGGACGATCTCACGATCGACCTCACGACTGTGAAGACGCGAGAGGAACTCGTCGAAGCCCTGGCTGAACTGCGGATGCTGCGCAGTGGTGGCGTCTCTTATCGTGAGTTGGAGAAACGCACCAGGCTGAAGAAGGTGCGTATTTCCAAGTCAACAGCGTCCAGTGTGCTGAAGGGGCAACGCCTGGGGACCAAGGAGATCATCATTGCCTTGGCGGTCGAACTTGGGGCCACCGAGCCCGAGCTCGCTGCGTGGGGCGCTGCGTGGGCTCGCGTGGCGGCAGCTGAAAGTCGTTCAGCCATGCCGGCCCGGCCCAGCGAAGTGGCGGAGTTGAGAGAGACCATCGCCGAGCTTCAGTTGACTGTCGCCAATCAGCAGAGGGCGTTGGAGGAGCTGTCACGTACCGTGGCGCGGCTGAGCGACAGCAGGCGGGGAGGGTCCGGTGAGGTGTCCTCCCGCGCCCCCGTCGGGGGTTCCTTCTCTCGGCTCAATGGTCCTGTTGAATGGACTCTGCAGCGTCATATGCAGGAGGCGACAGCGGTGGTGGCCCGTGACACAGTCCAGGCCATCGCGACGGACGTCGCCGCCGACAGCATGATCGCCATGACCCTCCGGCGCAAGATGCAGGAGGCGACTGCAGTGGTGGCCCGTGACACGGTCCAAGCCATCGCGACGGACGTCGCCGCCGACAGCGGGGTCCGGATGATTATGGAACGCCAGCTCCGAGAGTTCGTTCCCCAGGCCGCGCAGGAGGTGGTCAGGGACATCGCCCGAAAGCTGGCCTAGCGGAATTGGCTTTGGCTTCGTGCTATGAACTGCGGTTTTCGCGTCATCTGACCGTGATTCGCGCGCAACTTTTGGACCACATCCCGGGGGGCGCCCTCGCGTAGCAAGGTCGTCGCTGCGGTGTGCCGCAGCAGGTGCGTCCGGACCGCGACGCGGGTGGCCTTGGCATTGGACCGCTGGCGGGTCAGTAGGTAACTGGAAGGGCAGCCAGGCCACTGGCGACGATGGACGACAGGTGCTCAAGCGCGGTTTCCGGCACGGCTAGGGCGAGGTCGGGGTAGCGGTCGAACAGCATGGGGAGGGTGATGCGTGCTTCGAGCTGTGCGAGCGCGGCGCCGAGGCAGGCGTGTGGGCCGTGGCCGAAGGCGAGGTTTCGTCGCTGGGTGCGGGTGATGTCGAAGCGGTCGGCGTCGGTGCCGTGCTGGGCGGGGTCGCGTCCGGCCGCGGCGAAGCACAGAAGCATCGCTTGCCCTTTGGGGATGCGTACGCGTTGGATCTGGACTGGCTGTGTGGTGAAGCGCAGCGGCATGTTGGCGATGGGCGGGTCCCAGCGCAGGGTCTCCTGGATGACCGCATCCCACGGGCGCCGGCCGCTGGTCACCAAGGCGAGTTGGTCGGGGTGGGTGAGCAGAGCCCGTACCGCGTTGGTGATCAGGTTCGTGGTGGTCTCGTAGCCAGCGCCGATCATCAGGACCAGCGTCCAGATCAGCTCGGTCTCGCTGAGCCGATCGTGGCCGTCGCGGGCGGCGATCAGGGCGGTGGTCAGATCCTCGGCCGGGTCCGCTCGTTTGGCGGCGACGATGTCGGCCAGGGTGTCTTGCAGACCTTGATGGGCGGACGCCGCCTGGGCCGGGCTGATGGTCTGGTCGAACACGGTCGAGCACAGGTTCTGTAACTGTTGGCGTTTGTCGGTGGGGACCCCGAACAGTTCGCTGATCACGGTCAATGGCAGCGGCAGCGCCAAGGCGTTCTTGAGATCGACGTGACGGCCGTCCATGTCGGCCATTCGGTTCAGTAGGTCGCGAGTGATCGCGACGATGCGCGGGTGTAGTTCCTGGACGCGGCGGGTGGTGAATGCCGCCGATACCAGCGTGCGGAGCCGTCGGTGGTCCGCGCCGTCCGCGGTGAGCATGTTGTCGACCGCGACCCAGGAGATCAGCGGCCAGTCGGCGGGGATGCGTCCGCGCTGCCAGTCGCGCCAATGCTCGCGGGACTTGGCGAAACACTGGTCACCGAGTACCCGGTTCACCGCGTTGTGAGTGGTCACCGCCCACGCCGCCACCTTGCCCGGAAGTTCGACAGCGACCACGGGCCCGAGCTCGCGGAGCGTCGCTGATTGGTCGTGGACGTCGGCATGGGGGTCGAGAATGAAGGGTTCCATGTGCCTTCCCGGGAGGACTGGTGGCCGAGGGGAGTGAACTGCACGGGCAGCGCCGTCAGCGCACGCGCGAACACCGACCTGCGCCCGCCGAGGGCGGGAGCGGGCACGGCCAGGCGCAGCTCGGGTAGCCGGTGCAATACGGTCTGGACGCCGATGGCGGCGATGCGCAGCGCCAGGTCGTCGGCCGGGCATTTGTGGGGTCCGACGCCGAAGGAGGTGTAGGCCCGGTTGCCTCGCAGCAGGGCACCGTTGCGCTGTTCGGCCACGGATAGGTTAGCTGCGGCCAGCGCCATGCCGACGGCCGACCCCGCGGGAATGATCACGTTGCCCAGTCGGGTGTCACGGCGGGGGTACACCCACGGGTAGATCGCCATCGGGGTATCCAGCCACAGCACCCGGTGGATCACTTCAGGGATGGTGAGGTGGTCGCGTAGACCGGCGACGTTGGTGCCGGCCTGCCGATCCGTCATGATCATGCGTAGCGTGTTGCCGATCAGATCGGCTACCGGGGTGTTGCCGGCGCCGATGATGACGACCAGGTGGTGGATGAGTTCCTCGTCGTCGAGCGCTGCATGGTGGTTGATCAGTGAGGTGGTGAGATCTCTGCCTGGGGTACGGCGTTTGGCGCCGATCAGGCGGCCCATCATGCGTTCGAGTTCGGCGTTGGCGCGGACGGCGTCGCTGCCGTCCCAGATGCGGCGCAGGATTGCCACCAGAGCCCGCCCCGCACGGTCGTCCAGGCCGAACAGCCGGTTGAACACCAGCAGCGGCAATTGAACGGCGTACTGCGTGATCAGATCTGCCGTGCCCTGCGCGGCGAAAGCGTCGATGAGACCGTTGGCGATGGCGACGATATCCGCTTCCATCGCACGCAGGTCGATCTCGGCCAGGCTGTCGGCCACCGCCCGGCGGAGCCGGGTGTGGTCTGAGCCGTCGGCGAACAGCAGGTTGGGGCGCCACATCATCATCGGCACCAGCTCGGAATGGTCCGGTATGCGTCCGGTTCGCCATTCCTGCCACAGCCGCGAGTCGTGCGACCAGATGTCGTCCCGGGACACCTCCAGCATCGTCTGGTGATCGACGATGATGTACCCCGGGACGCCGGGCTCGAGCCAGACCTTGGCCACGGGTCCCTGGGTGTCGCGCAGGTGCCGGAACACCGTGGCCGGGTCGACGTGGAAGGCCTCGTCGTACAGCGGCGTACGGTCGCCGCCGCTGATCGGGCACCTTCCGGCACCGTTGGGAGAGAGGGGGTGGGTCACTGTGCTGCTCCGCAATACTCGTTGGCTTGATCAGGGCTTGATCAGGGCTTGTTCGGGGCGTCTGTTCGGCGGCGTAGGGAAGGGCTCATCCCGGCGGAGATCAAGAGGCCGGCCGGGGCGCATGGCCAGGCGATCATGGCGGCAGCCGGTCCGGTTTGGACAGCCGGGTCAGATCCACACGGACCGACACCATCCGGTGATCGCTGATCTTCTCCCCCAGGTCGTTGGCCCACACCCGGTAGGAGTTCGGGATGACCGCCGGTGCCAGCAGGGGGCTGAACAGGATGTGGTCGATGCGGGAGCCCTGCCCGTGATCGACGTCGCTGTGCACCGTCGGGGTCGGGTCGCCGGCCAGGCATCCGGCGTTGACGAACCCGGCTTCGGCCAGCACCGTCAGCGCACGCCGATCGGAGAGGAGCCGCCCATCCGGGCGCAGACCGGGGGCCAGGGTCTTGTGGGTGCGTTTGTGCGGCGGCAACGCCTCCCAGTCGGGTTCGAACTCCTTATGGCCGGGGCAGTCCGGCCACAACGAGTTGAAGTCTCCGCCGATGATCGCAGCCACGCCGGGTGCGGCGTACCGGGTGAGTTTCTGTGCCTCGTCCAAGCGGATGTCGCCGTTCCAGCTCGCCCACTGCACCGACCGGACCGCCAGCACGCTGCCCAGTCCTTCTACGTGGAACCGCAGCCATCCGACCTGATCGTGGAACACTCCCGGGAGATCGGGGGTGTAGTGGCACAGCGGCTGAAGCCTGGGCCAGCGGACGAACAGCAGCTCGTGCAGCTCGCCGCGGACGCTGCGGGTCATGAAGCTGCGCAGTCCGAACGGGGCCAGCAGACGTTCGGCGTGGAACCGCAGGTGTTGACCGTGGAAGCCGTACTCCTTGCCTTCCTGGAACATCAGAACGTCGACTCCGCCGGGGACTTGGCCGACCAGGTCGGGCAGCATGTTCAGCCGGGGGCGCCGCCAGTGGTGGTCGTCCCAGCCGCCGGCCTCCAGGTTCAGGGAGAGGACAGTCAGGTTGCCGCTCACGACGGCGCCTTAGGATGCCGCTCTGGATGTTCGGCAGCAGATGAGGGATCAGGGTCCTTGGGCGGGCCGTCCAGCCAGTGGGGATCCAGCGCGTCCAGGGCCTGGCGCCGATGCTCTTGAAGGCTGCCTGCCCGGGCCAGCCCGCGCTGGCTGTTCAGCCAGGTGCGGAAGTCATCCCCCTCAGGGCGTGGCACATACCGGCCGAAGGGCAACCGGCCGTGCTGCCTGACGTACGCCGCGGCGGCCTGGAGTTTGCTGTCCCAGAGTTGTTGCTGTGTCTGCTCCGGGCACCAGGCGGGGTCCAGGGCCTCGAGTTTGGCCCGACGTTCGCGCGAGAGTTTGCCCTGGCGGGCTAGTTGACGTTGGTCCCGTAGCCAGTCACGGAAATCGAGTCCCTCGGGCGGAGGAAGATGGTTCCGTGTGACCTGCGAAGGCAGGACCTGATGTTGGTCGACGTAGGTCTTCGCCGCGGCGTAGTAGCGGTTCCACGTGTCTGCCTTCTTGCGTCGTGACGCCCAGTGGGGGTCGAGCGCTTCCAGGGCCTGACGCTGCTCGGCCGGTAGCCGGGTCGCGCGGTGACGTCGGCTGTGCAGCCAGGACCCGAGGCGGAAGTCATCCTCGGTGATCCAGGCTGAGGGGACGTCAAGGTCGCCGTGCTGTTGGGCGTAAGCCGTGGCCGCGGCCAGGCCCTGCTCGAAGTCGCCGCCGAAGATGGACCACACCATGCCGATCTCGCTGAGCCTGGTCTGGCGTTCGGTGGACAGCCTTCCGACGCGGTGCTCGTAGCGTTGCCGGTTCAACCAGAAGGACAAGTCTCGTCCGCTTGCCGTGCGATGGTCGGCTTGCGGGCGCAGGTGTCCGTGCCGGGTGAAGTGGTCCTGCGCGTCACGGAAATGGGCTTCCCAGTCGACGGTGCTGTCGTGGCCGCCGTCATGCCAGGTGGGATCGATCGCATCGAGCGCCGACCTCAGCTGTGCCGGGAGGGTGCCGGCGCGGTGGCGCTGGCGCTGAAAGGTCAGCCATTGACTTAGGCGGACACCGTCATGGATGTAGGACTTGGGGATGTTGTGCAGGCTGTTGTTGTTGCCGGCGGCGAATGCTCGGGCGGCGGCCAGGCCCTTGTCTCGTGTATGGCGCTTTCTGTCCCAGACCATGCCGATCTGGTCGAGCAGATCGATCCGCTCGGCGGGCAGTGAGGCCCGGTGCCGGCGCTGGTTGCGCAGCCACTGCCCCAGGGGCAGATCCGACTCGGTGACGTAGCCGGCCGGCAGGTCCAGGCTGTGCCCGCGGTCGTGGAGTTCTTTGACCGCTCCATAGAACTCCCACCAACTCGATGAGCCGGCCGTCACGGCGCGTAAGGTGATCGCTTCGGCGAACCCTGGCGGCACCGGGATACCGGTCAACGCGAGCCACGTGGGCATGGTGCCGGAGGTTCGGGCATTGGGGCTTAAGGTTGCGGAATCGGCTTCCGGCTGGGTGATGTGCGTGCCACCCAGGCGGACCCGTGCGGTGTCCAGCTCGGCGGCTAAGCGGTCATCATGCGCGCGCATGCCGCGCAGCACCTGCCACACCTTGGCGAAGTCGGAGTTCTCCACGACCACGTCGGGGTCGTCTCCCGGGGCCATGAGCACCGGCACGATGATCCGCGCGATCTTGCCGGGCCGGTCGGCACGCAGGGCGCGCCCTACCGACTGGACGATGTCCACCACCGAGCTGCGCGGGTCGACGATCACCACCGAGTCGACCGCCGGCGCGTCGACGCCTTCGGTCAGCACTCTGGCGTTGCATACGACGCGCAGCTCGCCAGGGTCATTGTCGGAGTGGTCGCGTAGGCGTTGCAGAGCGGCCCTGCGGACCTTGGGATCCTGGTCGCCGTGGATGAAGGACGCGCTGACCGCGGTGGGCCTGTGGTGAGGCGGCATGATGTTCCATGCCTGATGAATGGTCTGAGCCCAGCCGCGTGCGTCGGCGACTCGGTTGTGAAATGTGATCGCCCTGCGAACGCCGTATTCGGCGGCGGCACGTAGCACGGTGATCTGTGTCGCCAGCACGTGGGGGCTGATCGCCGCGCGGGCCAGCTTCAGCCGGACGTCGGGGTCGTCGGTGAGGGCCTTGATGTCGGTGTCGGTCACCGTGGCCGCCACGATCTGGTAGTCGGCGACCAGGCCGCGCTGGTACGCCTCGGAGAACGACAGCCGGTAGGCCACCGGCCCGAAGACCTTCTCATCGTCCATCGAAACCGCGGGGGTGTCGGTGCGGCCCTCGTGGATGCGCCGGGTCGCGGTCATGTACAGACGACGCGCCGCGGGGACGGCGACATCGTCGTGGATCTGTGTCCACGGACCGCCCGCCCGGCCGGCGGTGCGGTGGGCTTCATCGGCGATCAGCAGGTCCCACGCGGGCAGGCCGTGGTTGGCGTGCGCCGCAGCGATCACCGGCAGACTGTGGTAGGTCGTCAGCACCGTGACCCGCCGGCTCACCACCGACCACGCGGCCAGCTCAGCCGCCGTGGTGGTGACCCGCGCATGCGCCGACAAGCCTCCGGCACCGCGGGGCAGGTAGCGGATCTCCGAGCTGGAACACACTCCGATCACCTGGCCGAGGTCGGTCAGGCCGTGCCTTTGGAAGGTGGCGACCATCTGCGTGATCAGCTCCAGGTTCGGCACCGCGATCAGCGCCCGCCCGAACGGAGCCAACTGATCAACGGTCTTGGCGGCAACCGCGGATTTGCCTGTCCCGCAGGCCATCTCCAGGGTCGCGCGCCCACCACTGCCCAGCGCCCGGCTCAGCGCGTTGACCGCTTCGGTCTGGTACGCCCACCGGTCGCCGGTCGTGTCCATCACCATTTGTGCCACCACGGCCACAGGGTCGTGACTCTGTCCACAGGTCCTTCTGGGTGTCGCGGAACGAGGCTGGAATGTGGTGCGGGGAGAGGGAGGAGGGGTGCCTCCCCCGCACCGGTACCCGGCGGGGCTTCCAGCCGGAGGTAAGCAGTCTCCAGCGAGCCGCCACCGGGGGTCTGTGCTGCCGCCTTGACGGCAAGCGATCATTCGTCGCGGACGCACACGATGAGGGACAACCCCCAGGGCAGAGGATGGATGCGTTCGGCGACGCGGAGTCCCGCCCGTGTCAGCAGAGCGTTGTAGGCGTCCAGCCGCCGCTCTGCGCTACCGAAGAGCCCCAGCATCCGCAGGCCGAGATCCCTGCCGGGGTGTGGCTCACCGCCCGGCGGTACCACCATGTCCACCAGCCACAACCGGCTGGCAGGAGCCATCACGCGGCCGATCGCGGTGAGCAGCTGGTGCGCCCTGTCATCGGTCAGGTTGTGCAGGATGCTCGCGGCGAGGTAGTCAGGCGCCCCGAGGGGGATGTGCGCGGGGTTAAAGATGTCACCGCCGTGCACCTGCCAGCGGCCCTCGATGCCCTGTTCGGCGGCGAGATACTTCTGCGCGCGTTCGGCCACCTCAGCACGCTCGACAAGATGTCCGCGGACTTGGGGATGGGCACGCAGGATATGCGCGAGCAGGACGCCGACCCCGCCCCCGAGGTCCACGATCTGGTCCCCGAACTCCCGCTGTGCGACGACCGGGGCGATGCGGCTGGTCCGGCCGGCCATGGTGCGATCGAACAGCTCCCGGTGCTCGGGGCGCAGCTCCAGGTACCCGTACAGGCCGCCGGCTGCCTCGACCACCGCGGAGCGGCCGTGGGCCGTGGTGGCGGGCAGATCCTCCATCGCCTGCTCCACCACCGGAACGGCGTCCCACTCCACCGCGGGGAGCATCGAGTGCGGGTGCTCCGGCAGCAGATACTCACCGGCCGGCCCCAGCAGGTACTCACCAGAGGCGTCGTCCCGCAGCACCACCCCGTACGGCTCCAAAGCCGCCAAGATCGGCTCCAGAGCCGCCGCGACCGCCGTGACCCGCGCCGCCAGTTCGCCTGCGGTCATCTTGCCGTAGTGGGCGAACTGCTGCGCGCAGCCGTAGGTCACGAATGTGCGCAGCGCCTGCACGCGCCAGGCCGCCGCGATCATCTCCTGGATGGTGTCAGCCGGGGACACATCGAAGTGCCGCGCCGGAGGCTGCCCGTCCCCGCGGCCGCGGCGGGGCAGGCCGCTCATGACGCACCACCTGTGGCGGAAGTGGCCAGCATGGCGCCGACGTCGAGCCGGCCGGGGATGTAGCCGAACTCCCGCAGCAGGTCCGCGACACGCTGGATCCGTGTCCGGTCCAGTGTCAGGGGGAAGTTCCCCAAGGCGATCTGGGCCGCCACCTCTCGGCTGATCGGGGTGTAGGCGGGGAGGGCGTCGTGGACCACGCGGTCATCAGTGGCCGCGCCTTGCTGAGCGCTGGACATCGCCCGGCGAAACGCCGCGGCGGTCCGCGGGTTGGTCTTGGCGAATTTCTCCGTGGTCATCCACCCCGCGATGGGGAAGTTCGCCATGGTGCCCGTCATGAGGTCGGCGACCATCCGGCCGCCGTACTTGGTGGCGAACTCGGTGATGAACGGCTCGACCAGCACCGCGGCGTCGACCTGGCGCGTCTCCATGGCGCTGATCATCTGGGGCAGCCCCATCGGGACCAGCGTGACGTCCTTGGCCGACATGCCGGCCGTCTTCAGCGCGTTCTCCGCTCCAAGGGTGCTGATGCTGTTCAGCCCCGCGACCGCGATCCGCGTGCTCCGCATCTCGGTCAGGTCCTTGACCTTGGACTTGGCGGGCACCATGAGCTGGAAAATGCCCGGCGTCGCCTCGTAGGCGTCTGCGACGAAGACGAACGGGCCCGCACCCTTGGCCTGCGCCGACAGCGTCGACACGTAGTTGCCGATCGCGAAGTCCAGAGTGCCGCCCTGGAGTTGCGGCAGAGCCACGACACCGCTCTGAATGGTCTTGATGTCGACGGTCAGGCCCTCGTGCTGGAAGTACCTTTTGGCCTTGGCGATGTACACGGTCGCGCAGTCGGGAATCGTCATTGCACCGACCGTGATCGTCGCCTGCTCCGGGCGCTTCGTCGCGTCCTGGACCGCTGATGGTGCTCCACCGCTACAGGCCGCTAATCCCAGCAACGCCACCAAGAGCGACACGGATAGTACTTTTTGTAATGTCATATAGGCGTCCGGATTCTCAGTGATCGAATAAGCCCCCGGGGAACCTTCACGGGGGAACCTGACCGGCCCGCAGCGGCGGGCATGCACATTCGGCCAGGAGTTCAGAAGGGGAATGATTACCTGTTGCCGGTCACCGCGCCGGGGCCAGGAGCCAGCGCTCGACAATCGCGCTCGATCTGCGCCCACTCCTCATCCGTCGGCGGGGGAAGTCCGCCACGCCGGGCGGCTACGTTCATCTCTTCCCGGCTGAGGTCCCATCTCAGGATCAGGTCCACAGCGGCGTCCCGCTGACGGCGGGCCTGCACCAGGGCATGGACCGCCTCGCTCGCCCGGGCTGCCGTGCCACGTACCGCGGCATGCTGATCCTCCGGCCGCACATCACGGTCATCCCCACCCGACAGCGAGGCAGCCATCACCGCTTGCGTCCCACACCGGCGAGCACCGGCACGCCCTCACTCAGACCGGGCACCTCCGGCCGCCACTCGTCCACCAAGACCAGGCCGGGCTCCTCAAGTTGAAGACCCTTGAAGAACCGCTCAATGCCCTTGGCCGTGCGCAGCACCGGCGCCGAGGAGACGCCGGCAGCCGCATATTCCCTCGCGACCGTGCGCAGTTGCTCATCGTCCAAGGCATGGCTGATCACCACGAATGACCCGGGTGCCAGCGCGGACACCAGCGTGTCCACGATCCCTTCTGGATCCTCGTCATCCTGGATGAAGTGCAGGATCGCTGACATGATCAAACCGACCGGACGACTGAAGTCGATCAGCTTCTCCGCGTGGATCACGTAGAGCAGTTCTCCGGGATGCCGCACATCATGGTCGATGAAGTGCGTGCGACGGTCGGAGGCGAGCAGTGCCCGCCCATGCGTGCCCACGCGTATGTCGTTGTCCACATACACCGTGGTGACGTCCGGATCGACGCGCTGCGCGACCTGGTGAACGTTGTCGCTGGCAGGGAGGCCACTGCCGATGTCCACGAACTGGCGCACGCCCTCGCCGGCAACGGCAGCGACCGCCCGCCGGAGAAACGCCCGGTTCCGCTTGGCCATCACCCTGATCTGAGGATTGATCGCCAGAAGCTGCTCGGCGATCACTCTCTCGCTGGATTTGGCGTCCTTACCTCCGAGCAGGTAGTCGTAGATCCCAGCCGGTGTGGGCTGATTAGCCAGGTCCGCCCGTTCCTGATCGGTTAGGGGGTGCAGCTGCCAGTTATTCACCCGCATCCCCCTTCCATTTACTCTGCCTCACAGGCCCGACCTCCGCTTGTGCGATTAAGGGACCCATACGGCGCCGCCACACCTGCGGGTCCCGCATTGTTTCTTTACGTCAGAACCGATGCCGTGGAACCATTTGCGACCAAAAGGGATATCCGTAGCTATCGGCTTCCGGTTGATGGAGCCGGCCATGGCGAACCGTCGCTTCTCCGTACGCGCATTCCAGCGCCTTGTGCAGGACCCTGGGCGAAGTGAGGCACACAGAATCAACCGGTTCGGTGAGCCAGTACCGTCCGGGCGGCGTCCGCTGGTGCGCGGGAGGGAGCGCCACATGCAGTGCGCCAACCAAGATTCGCCTACTCGGTAGTGTCCAATGGTCAGCGACTCGGGCCGGCACCAAGAAGTCGACCATGCGCTCGTCGGGATCGATGATGATCGGCAAATCGTGGATGGGGAGCTGCTTGAGCGTGGCAAGCCCGATGTGCCGGGGCACACGGATGGCGTCCCACCGGGCCGTGCTGGCACCCACCAGCTCGCTTACAACGTCGACGATCGGGCGCATGGTCACTGCTCCTATCCAGCGTGTGGACGTGGCAGTGACGGTAGACAATCTCGCAGCGTGTTACCCGAACTGTCAGTTCGGGTAACCAACAGGTCGGCAAGTCATAGGACGCCCAGCCGTACCGCGAGGGCGTCCACCTGCCGTCGATAGATTGGCCGCACTCGACGCCGGAGACGGTTAACCATGTCCCTGGCGAGGGGGCTCCGAGACAGGTCTTCCGGCGCCATCTCCTCAATGTCCAGTAGATGGACCAGAACGGCTGGGTCTTCGCGGCGCAAGTCATAGCAGCGGGCGACTTCGAGCAGGAAGGTGAAGCGACGCTCGATCGACGGCAGTTGGCTGGTGTCGATCTGGTCGGCCATGCGCAGCGCCTGGGCGGCTTTACCTGCCTCCATGTCGATGCTCACGATGTGCAGTTCGACGTTCGTGGGTCCAAAAACGGTCCACATAACGTTGCCCTCACCCACTTGGAAAGCCCTCGGTGCCGCTTGAGTCGACAAGCGATCACGGGCGAGGTCCCAGCGTTTGCGACGAGAGTCAGCGACGACCGCTACCAAGTGCAGCGCGCCCACTAGGGCGACGGCGCTGCAGTGCGCGGGGGCGTCCTGGAGGAGTTGCTCAATACCGAGAAGCGCAACCTGTTCAGCGCCCTCGTGCTCTCCACTTGCCAGCAGGGCGTGACCTAGGTTCCAGCGAGCTGCCCCAACTCGGATCGGATCGTCAGCCTCCTCGGCTGCGCGTAGCGCTCGATCAGCCACCATGAGGGACAGGTCGACCCGCCCAGCTCGACGGCAGTAGGAGCGAAGCATCCCGTACAGGTCGGCCGCGGCGCGTAGGACATCGCGCCGGGCAAGAGAGTCACCAGTGCGGCGGACCGCTCGTAGGGCATACTCGGCGTCGGCGATGAGCTCCGGCAGTACTGCGGCCACGTCGGTGAACCGGGTGGGGCTGGTCTGCCAGGTACGCCATGCCGCCTCGACCCGCTCGCGTAACAGCTCGGGTGACACCGGTTGAAGGGTGCCCGTCATGCCGTATCCCATCAGTGCTTTGGCTACCCGCGCGTCGACGCCCTCCTGCGCGTCAAGAGGAGCCATCCGTGGCGCCTCCTGCAGCAGGGCCGCAACCGGAACGCCGAGCTCGGTAGCGATGGCGTGGAGCACTGGCAGAGACGGCATTTTCAGGCCGCGCTCGATCTGCGACAAGTACTCCTCGCTTATGCCGCATAGCCCAGCGACCGCAGCTTGCTTACGCTGCCTCTTCTCTCGCCAGTAGCGGATCCGTTCGCCCACGGGAAGTTCGGGTAACGCCATACCGGCACCTCTCATGACTGACGGTTGAGCTCTGCGACCGCGGGCGCGGCAACTATGACAGTCTGAAGCAGATCGGCTCAAGAGTGGAGGAAGACATGGCAGCTCGCCGGCTAGTCCTCTGGGACATCGACCACACTCTCATCGACACCCGGGGCGTGGGGCGCGAACTGTCTGCGCAGGCGTTTGAGGAGGTGACGGGCCTGCCGATGGAGAAACAGGCGAAAATCGACGGCATCACCGAGTCTGTGATCTTCCGGGAGACCGCGAAGCTGCACGGCCTAACGACCACTCGTGACGACTTCGAACGGTTCGCTGAGGCTCTCACCAAAGCCCACATGGATCGCTCAGCCGAGTTACGCGATCGCGGGCAGGCCCTCCCCGGAGCGGCGGCCGCTTTGGATGCCCTCGCCTCAATGCCGGATATCATCCAGACCGTCCTAACTGGGAACATTCGCCGGGTCGCGGAGATCAAGCTGCAAGTATTCGACCTCGACCGTCATATTCGCTGGGATATCGGCGCATACGGTGAAGACGACGACATTCGCGCCGAGCTGGTCCGAATCGCTTTGCGGCGGGCGACGCCGGCGTTCGGTGGGCCGACTTCCTCAGCCAACGCCGTTTTGATTGGAGACACTCCCGCCGACATCGAGGCCGCGCTTGAGTCTGGCGTTCCGGCTATCGCGGTAGCGTCAGGCCGTAGTTCCACCGACGAACTCCGAAATGCTGGGGCTGTTAGAGTTCTGCCCACCCTTGAAAATACCGCCGTATTCATTGAAATGATGAACGGCATCCAGGTCTAGCCAGGCAGGCGATCGCCCTTTAAGCTCGTCCGCGCAGAGCCCTCAGTTCATGCCTCAGGGCACGCGACCCGATGAGCATCAGGGCATGTACCGCGCTGGCCTCCCGGGCGGTTGTCCAAATGCGCAAGCCGGGGGTTTGGAAGGGAAGGACGTCGATCGAGCGGACCCGAAACGCGGCCGGATCCACGTACCGCATCCCTCCGGTTCCGCACAGGTAGGTCGTAGCGCCCGTCAGCCAAGCTAGGTCGGACAGGCGGTGCGAGCGTTCACCGCCGGCGAGCAGATCACTGCTGTGCAGGATCCGTCCTCACCAACCGACTTCCTCCGACAGCAGGCGCGTGGACAACTCCGTCACGTCTGCCAGCCGATCCGTACTCTCGAAGGCGGCGAGCACCGGTCGAGCCGCCGCTTGAACGCCGGCCAGTAGGTGCTGTGCCGATAGTGGTCCGCGAGGAGCTGGGCGACACGGCGTCGGCAGCGGGCAGGATCTGCCAGGCGCGCTCCGCGGATGGAGGTGCGGCGGCCGTGAGGCAGGTGGGTGGCGATCGAGAGCCACCGCGTCTTCCCCGAGCTGTCGAGCGAGGCGAGGCGCGCGCGGTGCTGGTAGTCCCTGCGGGCGAACTGCACGTCGTCCAGGACGATCCAGTAGTCGGCGGTGAACAGCTTGGCCAGGGTCGCCAGCCGAGGGAAGAGGTTGGGCCGGTGGATGGCGCACACCTCGCCGTACCGCAGGTCAGGGCGTAAGTAGCCTGCTGTCGAATCCGGTGCGGAGAAGAGCCTGGTAGGCGTCATGGACCTCTCCTGGGACGGGCTGCTCGACGGCGTAGCCGAGCCTGGGGTACTCGATCACGCGCTGGAGGTCGCCGACGAGCATGTCGATGACCAGCTTCGGATCGCCGATCGAGCTGACGTAATCGTCCAGTTCCAGCGGCTCCGAGGCGCACACCACCTCGACCTCGGGCCACACCTTCCGCGCCGTGGCGTACGCCCGGCGCTCCATGTACGGCTTGGAGATCAGGAGTACCGAACCCGGGTGGATACCCGCATCGGCCAGTACCTGGCGGGACAGGCCGATGTTCTGGCCGGTGTTGGTCGCGTTCGGCTCCAGCAGGATGGCCTCGTCGGGCACGCCGAGTTCCAGCGCATGCTCGCGGTAGTGGACGGCCTCGCCGCGGGGGAAGCGGGCCGCGGTGGTGGGGCTGGTGGCACCGGAGAAGACGAGCAGTGGGAACCATCCGGCGCGGTACAGCTCGGCCGCTGCTCTCGCCACTCCCAGATCGTGGCTGCCCAGGCCGATGGCAACGTCGCAGTGGCGCAGGTCGTGGTGCATCTGGTGGTAGTCCCAGATGGTGCGGGCGTGCCGCCACTGTTCGTCGGTGATGACCTGCTGCTTGACGCTCACTTGGCTGCTCCCTGATCGCCGTGGCAGAGGGAGACGGATCTCCCCTGGATGGTCCGCTGGATGCCCTCGATGCTGCGCAGTTGGTGTGCGAGCCCGTGCTGCGCGGCTTCCCGTGCGGAACGGTCGAGGATCATCGGCCCATCATCCATGGTGCCCCGGTCGGAAAGCTGGCCGGTCCGCTGGCGACGACGGTGACCTGGCTCCGCTCACCAGGCTGCATCCGGATGCCACCATTGCACGTCGGCCAGCTGGGTCCGATCGACACGCTCTTGAGGAACGCGTCTTCCTGCGAGCAGGTGGGTGATCACAGTGTCGGGAAGGTCGAGTTCGCGGGCAGTGCTAATCGCGGGGGTTTTGCGTGCAGGGCTCGCGGTGAGGTCATCGCCGGTGGGCTCGGCCCGCGCGACGGCATTCCACAGCGGGATCGACATACGGCTGGACAGGCCGGCGGTGTTGGCGGCGTCGGCGAACAAGGCAGCGGCTTCGATGCCAGCGATGTCGACGTCTCCCGCGTAGTGGAGTTCCGTCACGACGATCTGGTGGAGTTCTGCTAGATGGACGAGGTCGTCGATCAGGCTGGCGACGGAATCGCCTCCGCCGAAGATGACGGCGGCGTAACCGGGGTCCGGGCTGGCGCGCAGAGATCGCCAGCATGAGTCGAACGTGGATTTGTTCTCCACGATGAGGACGGGGCCGGCATCGCGGAGTTTGGCGATGCGCAGGCCGCCGAGCGGGGCCTCGCAGGCGAGTAGGTCGAGGGTGAGTCGGCCGCCGCTGAACAGCGGTCCCTGGGCGAGGTGGGCGAGGCGCTTCTCATCGTTGAATATGTGCAGCGATCGTTCTTCCCGGGCGACGCGAGCAGGGGTGAGACCGGTGGTGGCCAGTATCCACCGGTTCACGGCCACGGCGTCCAGCCGGAGTTGTTGGGGTGGCCGGTTCTCCCGCATCCAGGCGGGTATCCAGCTGAGCGCCGGCGCCCAAGGCTCATGCGCGGGGTCGAGGAGGCGAGCAGCAGTGCGGCGGTTGGCCGGCACGGTGATGCGCTCGGGCAAGGGGAACAGGCCATGGTCCCACAGGGATCCACTGCGGCTGGGAAGTTCGATGACGCCCTCGTCGGCTAAGTGCGTGAGGGCGTGGGCGAGGCGGGGACGGGCTGCCCAACTGGCGGGCAGAGCGAGGTCCGCAGTCTTCCAGAGGAGCCACAGATCGGCTCTGGTCACACGTGCCTTGCCGTGGTCGAGGAGCGCCTGTTCGAACGCGCGCAGCGCTTCTGATGACGGCGCGGGGACGTTCTGGTCCGTCATGACGGGACATCTCCAGGATCGTCGCCGGTGAGGGGTTCGTCCAGGTCGGAGAGCTGCAGTTGGGTGTCGTAGGTGATGGCGGCGGCGGAGATCACCGGCCATAGGTGGTCGCCGCCGCCGGTGGCGGCGTCTCGTTCGATGGGAGAGACATAGAGGGTGCCGTTGCGCAGGAGGGTTTGGAGGTCGTCATCATCGATGTGCTGGGGAGCGACGATGTTGGCGGTGTGGCGGCGGGAGACTCGTAGGCCGATGAAAGAAGGGAAGACGGTGAGAGCGCCGCTGTCTCGGATGCCGGTGAAGGAGATGAGGCGGACGCCGAGGGAGGAGGCGACGTCGCGGACCAGCCGCAGGAACATCGGTTTGGTGACTTTGGAGAAGGGATTGTCGAGGATGAGCGTGCTGTGCTGGTGGCCGTTGTCCTTGGCGCGGCGGGCAGCCAGGAGCGAGGCAAGAATAAGGGCGATGGTGACGCCTTCACCGCCGGAGGTGTTGAGGGCGATCTTCTCGACGGGCTTGTGGTCGGGATCGAGTGGGTCGGAAGGGATGAGGAGCCGGGCGCTGAACCGGGGTGTCATCGCTTCGAGCAGTTTGTAGATCGTGGTGTCGGCGTCGAAGCTGGGGCGATCCGTTCGGTCGGGGTCGAACCATTCCTGCATGGTGGCGAGGATGTGTGCTTGCTGATCGGCTTTGCTCATGTCGAGTCCGCCGAACTTGAGCAGGGGGGTGTTGCCCCACCGGCCGAGCGCGGGGGTGGTGGGAAGGAGAGAGTCGCGGGCGGTCTGGCGGACAGCGGTCACGATGTGGCTCAGGTGCGCGAAAGTGGTCCTCGCGGTGTTGGCGACCTGACCGTCAAAGTTGGCGAGCCGGTGGGCGAGCAGCGCGAGCCGCTGGGTGGCGTCGTTATTGATGGTGACGGCCTGTTGGATCAACGTGGTGCGAGGCATAGAGTAGAGGGTTTGGAGCATCTGGTCGCCCGATCGGATCTCCTCATCCGCGCCGCGCAGCACGACCTCGACCGTCTCCAGCTGGCGGTTGGTGCTGCTCTCGGTGGTGGACCGTCGGGCGGACAACAGGTCGATCAGCCCGGTGAGGTCGTCGACCGCTTGGTCAGCGGCCGCGGTGAACTCTTCGGAGGTGTGGTCGTCGGTCGAGGTGAGCAGGGCGAGGAACCGGGTAAGCGGTGCTGGGAGGCTGTCCAGGTCGAGGTCTTTCGTGTCGAAATCGGCCGTTTCGAGATCGATCGACGGGAGCAGCAGGCCGGGAGCGGACAGCGAAACGAGCGATCCGTAGATCCGGTCACGGGTGGTGGTGACCAGATCGTGGATGGCAATGGCACGGTCGGCTTGGCGCGAGGCGTCGCTGCGTGCGCGTTCGGCTCGGCCATGGACTTTCTCGGCTTCGGCGAGCACCGCCTGGCGGCGCTGGACGATCGTCTCGGCTTCCGCCAAGTCCGCGGTCGAGTCTTCATCCGTGAGAGTGACCTTGGGAACCTTGTCGGCCTCGCTCCGGATAGCCTCCAGCGTCTTCTGCTGCGTGGCCTGCTGGTGCCGCAGTTCGCCACGGGACTCCTTCAGCTCACCGACGCGTGCGCGGGCGGTGTCTGCTTTCTGAGCGAAGTCGGCTGGCATCGCGGTAGGCCGCTCCCTGAGTAGTTCATCGGCCTTCACGCGAAGGTCGGACCGCTCCGGAGCGCGCTCGGCCAAGGCCGACTCGATGGGGTCGATCCGCTGCCGGCAGTGGGAGATTTCGGCTTCGAGGTGGGCGTCGCTGATCGCCCCCCGGTAGTGCTGAGAGCGCTGCTCGGTGAGTACGGCGAGTGTTTCGCGACTGGCGGCTCTGTCATCCGGGCTGATCTCATCTCCGAGCCGGGCAATCTCGGCCACACAGAGGCGAGCCTTCGCGAGTTCCTTGTTCAGGCCCCCGACGGTGATAACGATCTGGTTGATGGCATCCGTGGCCGCCTGCTGGTCGGCCTCGGCCGCTCCGTGATCATGCTGTGCGGTCTCAAGGTCTTGGGTCACGGCGTCCAGATCGCGTTCCCAGCCCCGCACCCGTTCCTCGGACGCAGGCCGCTGCGCCCACTGCTCCTTCAGAAGGGTCAGCCGCTCCACGGTGAGTTTCAGGTCGGTGAGCTGGGTGCGGAGCTGGGTGGTAAGGGAGGAAGTGTCTTTCACGTTTTGGCGGATCTCCTCGATCTGCGCCTCAAGCGTGGTCTTGTCGCGGGTGAGTTCCGCCAGCTCGGCTTCCCGGGTGCTGTGTTCTTCTTCAGCGGCGTCGACGGCGCCCGGGCCGAGCATCGCCGTCCACTCGGTGACGCTGTTGTGCAGAGCCTGCGCGGTGCGCTGACGCTGGGTCTGAGCCTGGATGGCGCTGTGCTGGATCTGTTCGTCGCGTTCACAACGGTCCAGTCGCCGATCGGCTGCATCCGTCGACCAATAGCTCTCGTGGGGCAGGACGACGGTGACGTCCTCGTTGCCTGGAAAGGCGAAGGCGCTGGGCGGGCCGATACAGACAGGCCCGGTTAAGGTATCGCGCTGGGACTGGACATAGTCGATCAGCTGCTGCAGGTCCTCGGGGACATTGACGATGATGCCGTCGGCGAGCGCGGGGTGGCGCGTCGCGGCACCTATTGCGGCGGCCGGGGTGAGGGCCAGGTAAGCCCAGCCAGGCCGAGCTCCCCACCCCGCCTTAGCAGCCTCTTTGCACACACGCTCGATGTCGGGGCGTGGTGGCATCAACCGGGTGTCATGCAGCGCTTTGGCCGCGCGGGTGGCGGCCGCGGCATCGACCGCCGCAGTGAGAATGCGTTTGTGGGCGGAGTCCATGACCGCGTTCAGCAGGTCCAAGACGAGCGGTGCGCTGTCATCGAGGTTGATGACCTCCAGGTCGAGCAAGCCGCTGCCGGCGATGTCATCGATGAGCTTGTTGGTGGTGTCTTTGGCCTGTTGCCATCGGCGGTGGGCCTGTTCGGTGGCGGCTGCCGCGACACCGAGCTTTCCCTGAAGGGCTGCCGCCTGTTTGTTGAGTGACTGGAGCCGTTCCTGCAAGCCCTCGAGCTGTTCCTCGGCCGTCGTCAGGTCGCCGTCGAGACGGTCGTGTTCCTCTTTGCGGGAGGTGAGCGCTTCGGCGGGCAACTGATCGTGACCGACGAGCCCGTCCTTGCGAGCCTTCTCGAGAAGCTGGTCCAGGCGGTGGAGAGCCTTCTGCTCCCCCTCGATGTAGGCCTGCAACGTCGTTATGCGCCGGTCGGCGGTGGTACGGCGGCCGGCGGCGTCGTGTAGCGCGGCCCGGGCCTTCGCCAGCACGGTCTTCTGCCCTGTCTGCGCTTGAGCCAAGGTCTCGAGTTCGGCCTCCAGGCTGGCGACCCACGCGGATGCCGCAGAGCTGGCCGCGCGGCGGGCGGGCTCGGCGTCGGCGGACTTGTCCGCCAGTATGCGCACGGCATCGCTCATCCGTGTCCGGAGGGAAGCGCGCTCGGCGAGGTGGCCGGCAACGCCACACACCAGCGAGATCTTCTCCTGGGCGGCTATGGACTTATTGACATCCTCGACTTGTCGGATCGTCTCCTTCAAGGTGAGGTCCGCGACCTGGAGGCGGGCAGCGATCTCCAGGCCGCGCGCTTCTGCTTGAATATGCGCGGCCGCGCGTTCCTCCTCATCGGCACGGCGCTTCTGACCTTGCGCGGTCTCGGCGCGGCCTTTGGCGATAGCCGCGCTCTTCGTCAAGGACCGGCGGGCTGATAGGACACCGGAGATGAGGTCACGGCGGCTGGTGTCGATCGCGGTGAGTTGCGCGCTGAGGTCGGCGAGCGGGTCGGTTTGGGTGACGAGCAGTTCCAGGAGCTTCTTTCGGCGCCGGTCGAGCCTGCACCGGTCGGCGTCCGCGGCCTGCATCCGCAGCGTGGCCTTGATATCGGACAGGGAAGTGGGGTCAGCGATCGCTCCGACCAGGCTGTTGAGGAACTCCCGGGAGGAGGCGTAGGTGAACACCCGGTCGGCGGCTCCTTCATCCTCATTCATGGTCAGCAGCCAGGACCGGGCGAACCCTACGTCGATCTTCAGGTCGTCCTTGAGGTGGGCTTCCCACCTCCTCTGATCTCCGTGAATGACGATCTCAGCGGCAGGTAGCTGCTCCTTTAGCACGTTCAGGTGGTGGCGCCACCGCTGGTGGCTCAGCAGGCCGCCGTCGTCGTCACGCAGCGGCAACGTGGGCAACGTCAGTTCGGGAGAGGCGCAGCGGGCAGACCAGAAAAACTCTTCCGCCTTTACGGTGGGGCCAGCGCCATCAGGCTTGTACAGGCAGGCGCCCACCAGAACCCGGGTCGGGGTAGTCGAGGTGATCGTGCCGCGGTGAGGCAGGTCGAACTCCAGGACGACGTGCGTGGGCGGTCCGCCGGGCACGTAATTCTCGACGCGTTTGTCCTCCCCCTTCTTCTCCTGGCGGCGTTTAGCCTTGCGTGGTAGGAACTCCGTGGCGTTCGGGAGGAGCACGTGGATCAGGAACCCGATCAGCGTCGATTTCCCGCCACCGTTCTCCTGCCCGACCACCGTGTGGGCGCGGTTGTCGAGGTTGACGGTGAGGTCGGGATAGGCGACCTTCGCCTGCGCGCGCAGGTTCACGATCCGAAAGCCGGTGATCGGTCCCATTCAGTCTTCGCTTTCATCGTTGCTGAAGCTGTCGTCCGCCAGGGCTTCCCCCCAGGTGCCGGGAGGCGCGTCGGCTTGCTGCCGCGCGGCGAACTGCTGCAGGTCGGTGAACAGGCCGTCAATGAGCAGGTCGGTGTAGTGGAAGATCAGTCGGCGGCGCGGCTGGTAGACCGTGTCGGTGCCGGACTCGGAGACCCTGGTCAACAGCCCGCGTTCGCGCAGGAACTGCAGCACGTCGTTGACCATGTAGCTGGTGGTCTTGGGTGCGGCCCGCCCGGTCGAGGATTCGCCTGAGGCCTGCAGCCAGTGCCACCAGATCGGGTATTCGTTCCCGTCAAGGCCGGGGTCCTCGGCCTCGAGGTGCTCGGCGAAGTCACGGATGAGCTTTTCCAGCTCGCGGACCGGCACGGGAGGAGGCAGGAGAGTCGGGTCGGTCATGAGGTCGTCGAGTTCGACCGCCGAGGGCGCGATGTAGGCCAGGAGCGCTGGGATGACCAGCAGCCGCCCCGCCCGCTGAAACGCCGCCTCCTCTCCCCGGTACTTCTTGGTGTTCCAGGGCAGATCTCCGGATGCGGCGGGCCAGCACCACGGGCTGTCGGCGTCGGCGCGCACGATGAGCCCTTCGGTCTCGCTGGCGTATGTCGCCTCGCATTCGGCGCCTTCCAGCAGCCCGTCGATGAGCATCTTGAACGACGCCTCGGTGACATACCGGTTGACGAGCCGACGGTATTCGGCGGACAGGCCGCTGCGGCCGGGGATGACGGTGAAGTCGGTGGCCAGGGCGAGCAGCCGTCCTGCGTCCACGGAATCCATCAGGTCTCCTCAGAGGGCGGGGTCAGGTAGGCGGGGGCGGATCTGGATAGCACGAGGAGGTCGTCGCCGCCGACGGAGTCGTGCTGGAATGTCCGTCCAGGATGGGCGAGGGCGAAGCGGGCCCGATCGAACGGTTCGGGGTCCGCACCGGCCTCAGGCATATCGGTCGCGAAGTAGGACGACGTCACCACGACGGCGAGCGTCCACGGCAGCCGCAGCCGCTGCCTGGGCGTGAGCCGCTGCAGGTCGGCCCGCTCATGGAGCGTGGCCAGCAGCTGCGACAAGAAGGTCGGTTCGGTGACGCTGGCGAGGATGTCGGTCACCGCTGCGAGGACTTCGGGATCGAGGTCGTCGTGACCGGCACGGACCTCGCCGAGAGCGAAAGGGTCGACGCCTGAGCCGGTGGACGGAGTCCGCTCCGCCGGAGCCGTCTTCTCCAGCACGGTCTGCAAGTTGAGGACTCTGCGGGGAGCCGGGCTGAGGAACACCGCGAGCCGCTGGCGCAAGAGCTGCTCAAGCTGGCCGGGCGTGGCATGCATCAGCGGACCGAGCAGGTCAGAGGTCGGATTGATGGTGATCCGCCGATAGGTGAACAGCTGCCGGTCCTGCTGCTCTTCGAACGTCCGGACCGCAAGGCTGGTGGTGCGCAACAGCCGGGTCAGTGCGTGGATCAGCTCTCGCAGATGATCGGTGATCCGCTGCAAGCGTGCGTGGTCGGGGGCGTGCAGGTGCATGTGCTCGGCGACTGTGTCAGCAAACCGCTGTTCGGCGTCGACCTGCTCACGGATCAGCGCGGCCGCCTCATCGAGCTTCGGCGCGACATCAACCGCGTAGTCGACGTCACGGACGCGCCGCTCCATCCGCCGGAGCAGGGCGTCGAACTCCTTCTGCAAACCGTGGACACTGGTCTCCCGCCGGCTGACCGAATGCAGGACTTCGTCGTAGTCCTTGCGCTCCAGCATCCGCTCAGACCGATACCGTTCTGCGGCCGCCCGATCGGAGGGATCGAAGGCGATGAGATTCTGGAAGATGTTGATCGCCTCGGGTGTCGCCCGCAGCGTCGGCTCCACGTCGTCGTCCCGGCCGACGGTCTCGACCAGCCGGAACGACAGCGGAGGATGGCTGACCGTCCCCGCCTCTGCGTCGTAACGCAGGTACTCCCCGCGGTAGCGGGCTTGGCGGTCCCGCGAGTTCAACAGCACCCCGACCACTGCCGCGGCCAGCTCCCGATGGATCTCCGGAGAGTCCTCGGGCCCTTCCAGCGACACCAGCGCCGACAACTCGTCGATGATCTGCGTCTGGGTGTGCCCCCCGGTCAACCGATCGTTCTCAATCACCAGGTGCAGGGCCGCGAGCGTGTGGGTGATCAGGTCGTAGGACGCCCACTCCGGATGCACCCGCCCCAAGCTGTCGATACGGTTGAACAACAACGCCTGCATTCCCGCAGTTCGACGCTGCCGAGGCTGCCACGCAGACATAAAACTCGTCAGAGCCGGTGTAAGACTACGCCCGCTCGGCGGGCTCTCCGTTCCAGCACATTCCACCGACAATCCCCTTGTCCACCCCATGTGCGCAGCGCTTGCCTTCGCCGTTCAACCCGCCAAAAGTTACCTGAAGCGTCTGACGTTTCCGGGCCAACGCACAGTTTCGAACTCGAACTCGGCAAGCCGAAAATTTGTTCGGTGTAATTCGGGCGTACCGTTCGCCCATTTTGGCCAATGGATGGATTAGGAATCCTGTTATAGGGGTTGAAAGCGTGATGTAGTCAGAGCGGGTGGAGGACGAGGCCGGTACCGACGAGGCCGCCGTCAAGAACGTCGTGGCGATACTGGAGTCGGCATAGGCCTTGGCGGACGGCGGTGATCAGGTCTTGCGGGTGGGTGAAGGCGCGGCCGGCGCCTCTACCAGGCCGAAGTGCGTCAGCAACGCGCTGGGGCTGTTGCGCCGCTCCCATGTGCGGACCGCCCTGGCCAGCTGCAGCGTGTCGATCAGCGCGGCAGGACGGATCGCGGGACAGCGCATCGACAGCAACCGCCAGTCACGCTGACGGTGTGGCCAACGATCCACGTGCCATCCAGCCACGCCGCCAACTCGGAGAGGATCTGCCGCAGCTTCGGGCCGAGCGCCGGCTTCTCGTTGGTCAGACCGGGCGGTGACCAAGGGCGGTGCATCACGTGCCGCTCGGGACGCCCGTCAACCGGCGAGACGACGCCGATCTCCAGGATCGCCTCATTGTCGCAGTACTGGGCGCCGGTGCCCCTCAGGTCCACCGCCACCAGCGGTGCCGCCGACCACATCTGATCGTTCAACTCCGGCCGGAAGCATCCGACGGGCTCGGCCGACCGATCCCGGTCGGTACGCTGAGCGCCCGCGCAATACGGTGCCCGACAAGGCGCTCGGCCACGGCAAGTGGGTACCAGGCGGCACCCGTCACCTCGGACTCCTGGATACGCCCAACGTCCGCATGCGTTGTCACGAAGGCGTACCCGAGGTCGAGGTGGTAATGATCCGGTTCGTCCTTCTCCGGTCGTGCCGGAACCCTGGCGTACTCGACGTAGACGGGGGTCTGCGACGCCGGGAAGACCTTGCCGGGGTCACAACCGGTCTCCTCCGCCAGCTCGCGCACTGCCGCGTCGATCAGTGTGGTGTCGGTCGGCTCAAGGTGGCCTCCTGGCTGCAACATGATCCCGTAAGCGAGGTGCTCGACAAGCAGAATCTCGGCGTCATCGGCGTCACCACGGACCAGCAGCGCGCCGACGGTCACGTGCATCGGAAAGGTCCGTCGCGAGGTGAAATCCTGCCCCTGAGACAGCAACTGCACCGGCTCGGACAGCAGCACGGCCTCGTCCGGGTACCGCTCAAGGTAGACGGAAAGTGTGCTTGAGATGTCCGCGTCACTGATCGCCACAAGGCACCCCCGCACCAGCCGGAGAGGCCGTCGAACGCTTGATCATCACGTTCCTCCCTCGCGGGGGGCACGACCACGCGCGGATGCGGTGCGAACGCTTGCCACCGGAACCAGCTTGACACAGGCGTCACTCCTGCTGCTGGTGACCTGAAATCGCACGGTCCTCATCAGGCAGGCCCTGGGCGGTCTCACGGGTAGACGGCCGGGCGCGCGGTTCGAAGTCACGCAGGGCCGCTCTGGAGGGTGGCTGTGCCGAGTAGGTCGCGCAGGCTGTCCTCACCTTGACGAGCCGCGGCAGTGAGCGTATCCAGGTGGACGGCCGGGATGCTGCCGGCGCCGAACCCCGAGGCGGTGAGCACGTCGGCGACCACCTGTTCCTGTTGTGGGGTCATGCGGGAGCTTATCCCCTGGTGCCCTAGGACCTCTCGGGCAGCGTAGGCGTCTGAGCAGGCCACGTCGGTGACAGCGGACCGCAGGCCGGAGTCGTGTGCTGTGGGTCGGCCGGCAGTCAGATCGAGCGCGGTCAGGCCGAGCCGAGTTCGGAACGCCGCGGTCAACGGCGCAGGCTCGGCGATCACCGTGAGGGCTTCGCGCGCCACGTGGGCCAGTTCGTCCTGTGATGCCGCCGTGGCCGGAGGACGGCAGTAGGTGCGCAAGATGGCGGCGACGGCGTTCTCCCAGGGCTCTGCGGGAACGCTGGAGTCAATCATGGCGGCGGCCTGCTGCGGGAGGTCCTGTTCCATCAGCGACATGATCGCGATCTGGCGGCCGTCGAGGAGCCGCTGGCCGACGCCGTGGTGCGCGGCCATGGATTCGGCTGCCTCGGTCCAGCGGCCGACACTCGCGAGGGCTCTGGCGCCGTCGACCAGCAGGGCGACCCACAGCTCCGTACAGATCTTGCGGTGATCTGCGACGGTCCGGATCAGCGGTGAAAGGTCGACGTCGTGGTTTCGGATGACGGTGGCTCCGCGCTGCTGGGCTGCCCGGTACAGCCCCTGAAGCACCGCGAAGGCGGCGGTGCCGTCACCTTCGCGGATCAGCAGCCGCGCTATGTTCACCAGCGGCATCAGCGACATCACGGCGATGTCCTGGTCGAGACTCCTGGCTTCGGCGAAGACCTTGTGCTGCCTCCAGCACAGTTCGGCCGCGAGGTCGGGCATTCCGCTGTCAGAGGCGATGAGCGCGGCCATGTTGAGGACACCGCTCGCGCGGGCCACCCGTTGGGAGTGGCCCGCGCCGGGCATGTCCACGGTCAGCGCGGTGAGCTCTGCAATGCGCCTGTCCAGTGGAAGCCCAGGCGGCTTGGGCCGGCAGACGAGCGGGATACGGCGGGCGATCGCAGGGTTCATCACGCTGCTTCCCCTTCTACGGCCAGTCGATGACGAGTCGGCTGTTGGGCTTGTCGATGATGAAGCGTGGGTCAGCGGCCTTCAGCAGGTCGCGGTTGGCGGCGGTGGCCATGCGGAAGCCGGGGGCCGGAGCGTCGTTGCCGTAGTCGCGGTTCCACTCCTGGACCTCGGTGACGACATGCTCGGCGAGGGAGGCGGCGCGCGGGCCGTGGCCGATGACTCCGATCTCCCAGAATCGGCCGTCGCTGTCTTCACCCTCGCGGACGGTCAGGTAGGCCAGGCTGTCGCCGTCGAGGGCCGCCATGGAACCCCATCCGAAGTGCGGGGCGAACCCGGGCCGCCGGCCAGGCATCCGGGACAGGCCGTTGGGCAGGACGCACGCCAGCCACAGGTAGACCCACTCCCAGGCCGAGCCCTGCCGGAACTTCACGCCCGTGTACTGCTTGTGGGAGAGCGCGTCCAAGACGGTCCGCATCGCCTCTCGGTCCACGAGCTGCTCGCTGTAGGTCTCCAGCCGGACGTCGCCCTCTCCCGTCATGGTGACCACGGTCCGGACGTCGTCACATACGCCTTTACGTAGCGGGACGAAAGAGGCCATCTCGCATGACACGGTCTTCCAGGTTCCGCCGTCACGCTCGAAGGCGAAGGATCGGGAGATACTGCCACGGATCCGCATCGGGATGACGAGCCGACCGTCAGGGGCCAGCTGGTCCAGGACGGGGAGGGGGATGTCACCGGCGCCCACGGTGAACTGGATCCGGTCGAACGGGGCGTACTCGGGCAGCCCGGCCGCACCATCGGCCAGCATCACCGTCACGTTCGACGCGCCGGCGGCGTCCAAGTGCTTTGCGGCGGTGTTGACGAGGTCGGTGTCAACGTCCACAGTCCACACGTGCCCGCCGGGGGTGACGAGCCGCCCGAGGAGGGCGGCGTTGTACCCGGTGGCCGCCCCCGCTTCCAGGACCTTGTCTCCAGGCTGTGCACCCAGTTGCTCCAGTTGGGTGGCGACGATGGACGGCGCCGAGATGCAGGAGATCATCTCGCCGTCGTGGCCGTGCTTCACCGACACGGCGTCATCGACGTAGGCGGCGGCGATGTCGGCTTCCGGGATGAAGTGGTGGCGTTCGACTTCCCGGAAGGCGTCGATGATCGCGGGGGTGCGCAGGTGGCCCGAGCCGGTGAACTTGTCCACCATGGCGTTGCGCAGCTCGGTGGGATCGGTCGTGGTGATGGTGCTCTCCATCCTCTCGAAGGTAGGGGTTGCGGGTGCGGACTGGCCGGTGGACACGACGGCCGGCTCGTCGTCTCCGAAGGCGACGTGCTGGCCCAGCCAGGCCGCGGCGGCCTGCTCGGCCACGGATATGCCGGCGCGGTTGAAAGCGAAGATCACGTGGTGGGCGAGGACCGCGCGCAGCCCTCGCCGGAGTTGCCCGCCAGCCGCGAGACGGGCCAGGCGTCGGCCGGCGTCCTCGAACGCGGCGACGCGGTCAGGCCAGCCGGGTTCGGTGGTGTCGCGCTGGGCGGCGTCGGCGTTCATGAGGCGCCGCATGGCGGTGATCGCAGACGCCCGGTGGGACGCATGCGGCGGGTTGACCGCCGGGCGAAGGTCGCCGACCTTCGCCCACACGTCGCCGATCTCGAACGGGTCGAGCCCTGCGGCCCGGTTCATGGCCGACAGCAGCAGGATGCACCGCTCGCGGGCGTGCGGGCTGCCGGTCCCGGCCAAGGCCGCGGGGCTGTCGGCGCACCACACCTCGTGGGCGATGGCCATGCCCTGGGCGCCGCCGAACGCCTCGGTCTCCGGTTCGTAGACTCCGGCGACCCAACCGGCCGCGAACTCGTCAGCGACGAACTGGTCGAGCAGGTCGGCGGCGGACCGCTCGGTGCGCAGCCGGAGCTTGCCTTCCTTGCGCATGAAGTGGAAACGCTGCCCGGACAGCGCGGCCGCGAGTGCGGCCGCCGTCTTCGGGGTCGCTCCTGCATCCTCGGGAAAGCGGATGGTGGCTTGCCGCCAAACCGGCTCATCGGGAAGCGGCAGATTCTCGTCGTCCCAGTTCATGTCTTCGGTTCGCTCCTGCTCGGTCGTGCTGGCGGGTCAGTCGATCAACAACGCGCGGGTCCAGCCGGTCACATTGGCGCCCTCCAGCGCCAACGCCGCCCCGGCACTGCCTTCCAGAAACCCTGGCTTGGAAAGCGCGGCGATCCCCGCGGCCAGTCTCTGGCGGGTCTGCCGGATGGGCTCGGCGAACCGGTCGGGGGTGAAGCTGTCGGCGGCGATAGCGGTCGTGACCGTCAGCAACCCCGCCCAGCCGTGGCAGAGGGACGCATCGGTAACCCGGTCCAGGCGGGCGGGGTCGGTGAGGGCGGTGACGGCGAGCTCCTCGGCCTTCCGCCTACGGGCGTCGTCACCGAGCGCGCAGGCTGCCAGTTGCAGCGTGCGGGCGATACCAAGGTCGCCATAGCACCAGGAGGGACGCAGCGGTGGCGCCTGCTGTGGCTCGTCGGCGAGTAGGTCCAAGGTGATCCAGTAGAAGGACCCGAACTCCTCCAGCCAGGCCGTGAACGTCTCGATGGCGCCGGTCTGGCCCTCCACTAGGACGCCGCGGCGGGCGGCGAGAGACAGCAGCGCCAATGGCCCGGCGATGCCGTGTGCCACCCCGTTGTTGGCGTGGCCACCGGCGATGTCCTCATGTGGGGGGCTGTCCGACGCCCACCATCCGGGCAGGACCCGGGCTTCGGCTTCGGCCGGGACCGCCAGCGTCACCAGGTGGGCTAGCACCTCCTGCAGCAGCGGCCGGGGCGAGCCTGCGCGGGCCAACAGCAACGCCCCAAGCCCGGTGAGACCACGGATGAGATCGAACTCGGCGAGCGTGGGAGGTCGCGCCGCTTCTCGCCGGCGGCGGGCCATAGCGAGCCGAGCGGCCACGACCCGGTCGACGGCTGTCTGAACGGAGTGGTCGGCGCGTCCGGCGCGGCCGAGCACGAACTCCAGCGCGGGGGCGCCGTGGAACAGGGAAGCGTTCGAGCCGGTGCTGACGCCGCCCACGACCGCCTCGGCGAGCAGGGGCCGCGCTACGGCGAGGTTGCCGCGCTCGATGTGCAGCAGCGCCATCCCTAGCGCGCCCTCGGCCAAGGCCTGCGTTCTGGGCGGGGTCATCGGTCCGCCCTGACCGCGACGACGATGCTGTGGGCGCGCCCGCCGATCCACCCATTCGCGTCCGGCGGCGGCGCGTCGTAGAGCACCGCGACGGAGGAGCCGCACAGGTGCGTGCGAAGCAGGTCGAGGTCCATCTCCCTGGTGAGATTCAGCAGCAGGCGTTGATCGTCCATGGCCAGCAGCACACGGTCAGGCACACCCGCCCGGCCGCGCCAGGCATGCAGCTGATCGGCCCACTCCTCCAGGCACGCCGTACGGGCGGGCAGTGTGCGGGCCCGCAGCTGCCAGCGGGCCGCAACCACGATGCTGCGCCGGTAGTGCAGCGCCGGGGTGAACGGCAACGTCCATGCGGCGCCCCAGTCGAACCAGGTCACCTGCGGCGTCGCGGCGCGGCTGATCTCGGCCAGGAACCGGACCAGTGGCGGGGTGAAGTTGTTCCACACGAAGTTGATCGCTGTCGGCGTGAGCGGTTCCAGACGCTCCCCGGTGGCGGCTACCGCGAGGTAGAGGTGGCTACCGCGCAGACCGACGACCAGATCGGAGGGGAGGATCACCGTGGTGTCGCCGCCGCGGAACTCTCCGACGCTGACCAGCTTCGGCAGGACCTGCGGCGTGCGTGTGAGCAGGTCGGCCTCGACGCGTGAGGGATGGAAGGACAACTGAGCCGGTATCGCCACGGGATCGACCGTGGGCAGGGCCGTGTGCCTGTCAGCCGTGTCCGGGAACAGGTGCTGGAATCGTCCCGTCATCGTTCCGGCCGCTCTGGAGACGGTGTGTACGCGGACGCGGAAGTCGCCTCGGTCGAGCGCCGGGAGCGAACCGGCTTGGACCTCTGCGCACAGCTCGAAGTGCGGGGCAAGGCAGGTGGGCGGTTCGCCGGCGGCCTCCAACTCCTCGATGAGCGTCTCGGACAGGATCACCGTCCGGCGGCCTTCAACGGCGGCGGTCCCTGCGAGATCCAAAAGCAACCGGTCGCGCCGGGACATCGGTCGTGGCGGCTCGGACACCGAGCCGAACCCGTCAGGCAGGCCCAACCCGTTGTCCGGGTCAACGAGCTGCTCCAGACCCACCTCGGCGCCCTCACCCCAGCGGGCGGAGAACCGCTCGATGTAGCGCCGCCATGCCCTGGTTCCGGCCGGGTAGGGCGCGAGCCTGGCCAGCACGGTCGCCGCGGTCTCCATCTCGACCGCGACTGTCTCCGGCAACCGAACCTCGGCGTTCAGGCGCACGTCCACGCAGTCCTCCCGCTCGCAGGCTTCCAAGGAGCCCGCAGGAAGGACGGCAGCCGGGTCAACGATCGTGGCAGGGGCACGCAGCGCCGACCGCAGAACGCGAAGGCGCAGCAGCTCTGCGAGGAACGCGGCCTGGCGGCGTGCCTCCACCTGCGGGAACTCTGCGGCGAGTTTGCCCGCCAGCGCCGCATGCCCGATGGGTGACCGGGCCACCTGGAGGACGAGCGCCAGCGCAGGCGTCAGAGCGAGGGAGAACTCCGACGCGCCCTCGGACGGCACGAAGACGCGGCCGCCGCGCACGTACGCCAGGTTGTTGACGCACACCTCGACAGCCGCCATCGACGCGCCGCTAGCTTCTACGGCACTGATCACCTTGTCCAGCGCCCGGGGGTCGGCTCGGGCGACGACCTCGTGCTCATACCCGACAAACACGGCCGATGTCTCGCCGAAGTCGACCAGGCAGACGCCAGCGAACAACCCGAACGGCGTGGACCGATACTCGTATCTGATGGCGTACCGGGCGATGGCGAGCGCGGCGCGGCGCGCCGCACGGCCGTTCGCCGATCGGCCGTCCAGGACCGCCTCCACCTGGCGGGCTAGGTCCGGGCTCGCATTGGAGACCGTACGTCGGAAGGCGTCATCGGCCCAGATCGGATGCAGCCAGGAACGCCACTGGTCGACGGTCGCGGTAGGCCCGGGCCAATGCGGCAGGGCGGGGGCGGCAAGGTTCACCGCCGCGCGCAGCATTCCGGCGCCCGTGCGCCGGTACAGGGTCCGCCGCGACCGTGTCATCGCTCACGCTCCGTTCCCGGGGAAGACGAGGGCGCGGGCCGGGCGGGCCCGCGCCGCGCGGACTAGGAAGTCGTGCAGGCGCTCGGGCAGGAGCTCCCGCAGTTGTCGCCGGTGCTGCACAACAGCACCGTGTCGGCCGCCGGGGTGTTCTCGATGAAGGTGATGTCGAGGTCGAACGGGTCGAAGGTCTCTTCCGCAGCGACCGTGGCGGTCTCCTTTGTGATGGTCTGCTGGATGGTCGGAGCGTTCATGTCCTCTACTCCTTGTCTTGTTTCGGATTCCTGACGTGGGAGTCCACGTCGGCCGGGCGGGCCATCTCAGCCCGCGTCCGCCTGGTCCACTTACGGGTCGGCGGCGTACACTTGGACGACGTCCTCGTGGGCCTGCGGGTAGTAGGTGGCGCGGGACAGCAAGATGGGGCTGCGGCCCGCGCCGGAGTGCGTGGGCGGCGGCACGCTGCGTCTTCACGTGGAGCGGCCACAAGTCCGCAGGCGTCCGCCCCTCGTGGTGGCAGTGGCCCGGTAGTAGGCGTTGAGGTGCTGCCCGCCGGGCTCCCCAAGAACCAGCCACCAATGGCCTACGGCCGCCTCGATCATGGCGGCCCATCCTCGGGCGGTCAGCTTCACGTTCAAGCCCTTCGGAGCAGCGGTTGGACTGGGTGGCCTGTGCATCGTCTCTGTGCTGCGAGGGACATCACTAGGCGGTGCAAGGGGTCCTCGCGGACTTCCCCCAAACGTTTGCCGGACTTGTCCAGACTTCCGGGTTGCGGGCAGCTTCCGGCGCTTCCTGGTCGGCCCTACCTTGAGAGCAAGAGTTGTCGCGTCCGGCAGGAAGGCCAGCATGGAACAGACTGTGCTGAGGCAACTCGCTCACGCCAGGGGACTACTGGCCTACCGCCAATTCCTGCGCGCTTACCAGGAGGAAGGCGTACGCCTCGGCTTCGGCTCGATGTGGCTCGGGCCACGGCAGTGGAAACGCTGGCTCGCCGGCGACCTCCGAACGGCGCCGTACCCGAACGCATGCGCAGTCTTGGAGAGCATGTTCCACCGGCCGGTCACGGAGCTGCTCGCACTGGCGACGAGCACAGGAGACGGGCAACGTGTCGCAGTCGGCGTGATCGCCGCGCCCGTCAAGCCCAGGAAGATCTACGAGATGATGATGGAAGCAGCCGACCAGTCGAGGGAGGCCGCCGAGGAGGCCGAACTCCAGGTCGGCCCAGCGACGATGGAGCAGCTCCACGACGACGTCGTGGAGCTGGCGCGCACGTACTTGCAGCGTTCACCCATGGAGGTGTTCCCGCTCCTGGTGGCCAAGCGCGCTCAAATACTGGCCAGGAGGAACGAGACCGCACGGCCCGGCCAACTCCAGGACCTCAACTTTATGGCCGGCGTCGCGAGTGTCCTCCTCGCCGAGGCGAGCATTGACCTCGGACAGACGAGAGACGCCGTGGACCACGCCCGCGCGGCCTGGTCGTACGCGAACAGCATCGACAACGTGCCGCTAGCGGTGTGGGCGCGCGGCATGATGGCCACCAGCGCATACTGGTCCGGCCGTGCCCGCGAGGCCGTCACCGCCATCACCCGGGCCGAGCAGCACCGGCCGGTAGGGATCGCGGCCGCCCGGGTCTACTCGATCGCAGCCCGCGCCTACAGTCACCTGGGGGACACCGACCGCACTGTGGCGGCGATCCACGCGGCGATGGAGGCTCGTTCCGCTGACCGGGGCGGGGACGAGTTGCAGGAGATCGGCGGCGTGTTCGACTGGGACGCCGTTCGGGAACAGCGGGGCTTCTCCTCGGCTCTGCTGCAGCTGCTCCTGGTGCGTCGAGGCGAGTTCGATCCGGCCGCCGTGCACGACTTCACCGGGCGGATCCTGGACCATACGCGCGCGGCGCTCGCGGATGCTCGGGCCCTCCCGACCGATCAGCGGTCGGCGACGGTTGAGGCCACCATCGGAATCGAGGCGGCGACCGCGTTCGTCATCCTCGGCGACCTGGCCAACGCCCACGACACCCTGGCCGCCGTCCTGGAGCTGCCCGAGAACATGCGCACCTTCCCCGTCGTGTACCGGCTCAAGTGCCTGCACGAGCAGTTGGGCCATGCGCAGCAGACGCAGCAGGTACGGGCTCTGAACTCCCAGCTGATGGCGTTCATGGATGCGTCCACCGTGCGGGCACTGCCCGCCGGCACCTAGCCCGCGCGCTGGTTGATCCAGGCCGCCAGGACGGCCGCCTCCCGCTCCGGGGTGATGCCGAGTTCAGCCGCGCGCTCGTGGTCGAGTTGAGGGCCGGTCTGGAGCCACGCCCACGTGTCCGCCACCGTCTCGGCGAGAGGGCGGCACACCAGACCGGCAGCGCGGGCGCGGGCCGCGTCGATCTGCCACGTCCCCGCGTACGGCCGCCACAGCGGCAGTTCTGTCCACTCGCGGACGCCCTTGCCGATGAGGAAGTCGTGCGGCACCCATTCCAGTACGACCGGGATGCCGGTCGCCTTTTGGCATGCTTCCAGGAGATCGCCGAACGTCGCGTGACCAATCGGCGCTGCCAGCGTGCATGCTCCTGCGAGGTGGCGTTCAGCGGCGTCCAGGGCGAACGTGGCGACGTCGCGGACATCGATCGGCTGGATCGGCCAATCCGGGATGCCGGGCGCGAGCACCCGACCGCCCTCGGCGACGCGGCGCAGCCACCATGGGATGCGGCCGACGTACTCGTGGGGGCCGATGATGACGCCCGGCCGGAGCAGCAGGGAGCGTCCGGCGCCGAAGGCGCGGGTCACCGCCTCCTCGCACCCGGCCTTCTCGCGGCCGTACTGGTCGGCGCCGGACTCGCCGGGCGGCCCGCTCCACGACCAGCGGCGGACGGGTGAGTCGTCGGTGAGGGGTTCGGTGGGCCACCCGGTGTAGACATTCACCGTGGAGACGTACATGTAGTGGCCGGCCTGGTCGCGGAGGGCGCTCGCGGACGCCTCCACCATGTCGGGGGTCATGCCGCTGGTGTCGATGACGGCGTCGTACGGGCCGCGCGTCGCAAGGTCGGCGAGATCATGCCTGGAGGTCCGGTCCCCGCGGATCGCGGAGACTCCGGCGGCGTCCTGGCCGGACTTACCCCGAGTGAAGGTGAACACCTCGTGGCCGCGTTGGAGAGCCTGCTCAACCATGGCGCGGCCGAGGAACCAGGTACCACCAAGGATAAGCAGTCGCATGGCCACGATCCTGACGTATCCGCGCGGCGGCGGATAGAGCGGCGCCATCGGCCACGCTCGCATGGGCCACCGCTTCACGGTTCCGGCGCTGCCGGTTGCCGCCCAGCAAGTGCAGAGGGCCGGATCAGCCTTCAGCGCCGCACTGATCCACGCGCTGAGCCAAGGGACGGCCGCCGAACAAGCCGCAGCGTTCGCCTGCCGGGCGGCAGCCGTGGTGCAGCCGGACTCCGCACGGCATGCTGCCGACGCTCGCCGACCTCCAGATGGAGCAGCTAGCTAGCGCTAGCCGACCGGGGCGAGTTCCAGCGCGCTGGTCAGCTTGGCCATGAACCGATGCATCTGCGGGTCAGAGTCCCCGGCCCATGCCCCAGCGTCGTCCAGGGCGAACCATCGGCATGCCGAGAACTCCGCCGGATCGGGAACGATCTCCATCTGCTGACTGGCCGAGAAGACGAACCACAGAGTCACATCAGTGTGGGAGTGTGGAGGCCGAGTCTCGGTCACGGTCAGGAAGAACGCATCGCTGCCAAGACGCGCATGAAAGGGCGGCGCGATCTTCAGCTCCTCATTCAGTTCGCGGACGACCGTCACCTGCGGATTCTCCTCAGGGTCGACGTGCCCACCGGGCATGAGCCAAGCCTTCGCCTTCGCGTGATCCACGAGTAGGACGGTTCGGGCCGCCTCGTCCAAGAGCGCGGCATAGACCGCCAGATGCCGGTCCGGAATTGCCGGCTTGGCCGTACGAAACAGCGGATGACCAGCATCGATCCAATCCAGCATCCAGCGCTGATCGGCGGACTCTCGCTCGTCATACGGCACGACGGACTGCACGAGGTCTCGAACGACTAGCCGCGGGTCAAGCTGCCTGCCAGGCATGGGACGCCTTCCGCCGATGAACGATCTGATGAACCTCCAGCCCCTCCACGCTCACCAGTGCAGGCATCCTACCGACCACAGACCACCCCACGCCCAGCCATTGGCAGGACTCCTCACCGGCGAGTCCTCCTCCGGCAGGCGCCGACCAGCCGCGAGAAGAAGGACCCGAGACCCGCAGCCCAGGCACGAAGCACCCGGCAGACCCCTGCGCGCCCTCCGTGCCGCTCGGGCCCGTTGGGCGCCTCCCTCTCGGTGGCATGGGCCTTTAGGGTTCTACTGGGAGTGGATGTACACCTCGTCGAAGACCTCGGCAAGCTTGGTGAGGTCCTGCGTGATGCCCTCCTCGGGGTCGCTGGCGTCGAAGGTGACCGAGAGCCGGCCGAGCCCCTTGCGGGCCTGCAGGGCCTTCCACATGGTGTTGGTCGCCAGGCCCTGGTCGAGCAGGCGCCAGGTGGCGCCGTCCCACTCCTGGCGGTGGGTCCATAGCATCACCGTCTGCACACCGGCCTGCAGCGGCAGGTCCACGCGCAGCTTGGCCGCGGCCTCGGCCTGCGCGGCGGTCAGCTTGTTGGCGCCGCTGTGGGCCAGGCCCACCTCGCGGGCGCCGACGTGCACGCGGGTGTCCCAGCCGCGGGCGCGTACCCCGATCCACTGGTTGCGCAGCGCCTTGTCCGGAGTGATCTTGTAGGTGGCGTACTCGCTGGAGAACAGGCCGCTGGACACATTGACGTGGTCCACGTCGCCGGTGAGCACGTACTTCTCGACGTTGGCCCGGGTGATCAGCGGGTACTTGGTGCGCAGCGCGGCCTGGCAGGGCTCGTTGGCCCCGCAGCCCATCTCGGGCACCACCACATCCACCGCGAGCTGCTTGCCCGCGGGCATCGCCGCGCGCAGCGCGGTGGAGGCGTCCTTGACGAACTTGCGCACGTCGGTGGCGGTCTTGAAGCCCCAGTAGCCGAGGTCCTGGGCGAACTTCACGCCCACCACGCCCGGCCTGCTCGCCTGCGCCGCCATGGAGGCGACGGCGGCGTCGAACTGGTCCTTGCCCGCGGTCCAGGCCGGGGCCAGCTCGCTCTCGATCCACACCCGCATGCCGAGCTTGATCGCGGCGGCGGCGGCCTTGCCGGTGGCGTCGTTCGGCGCGGTCAGCGTCTGCTGGTTCGCCTTCGGCGCCGTCTGCTGCTGCTTGGGCGCGGTGGAGGGATCGGGCTGCGGCTGAGTGGTGTCCGGCTGCTGCGGGTCGTCGGACAGCGGGGTCACCTCGTCCTGCTCGGGCGCGGTGGAGGTCTCCACCTTCGGCGCGTCCTCGCCATTGGTGTCGCTCTGCGTCCGCGGCTCACCCTGGGTCTGGGTGTCGGCGGGCGGCGCGTTCGGATCCTCCAGCGTCTGGACGTCCGGGTCCGCCTGGGTCTGCTGGTTCTGCTGGTTCTGGGTGGTGTCGTCGGGACCGGGGGAGGCGGTCGTCTCACCCGAGGTGGTCGACGACGTCCCGGAGGAGCCGCCGCCGCCCGAGCAGTCGAACTCGCCGCCCTGGCACGCCTTGGCCGGCGGCTTGGTGATGTTGCCGTCGACGTCCTTGCAGACGTACTTGCCCGCGCTGTGGTCGTACTTGCACAGCACCTGGTCCTTATCGGCGCAGTCCTGCATGCCGGGGCCCTTGTTGGAGGAGTCGGTGCAGAACAGCACCGGGCCGGGGTACGGCACGCCCTCCTTGAGCTTCTCGCCGTCGTTACGCGCCCAGAAGCGGACGATGTCGAGGGCGTCCTTGGGGGTCTTGGCCATCCAGGAGCAGTACATGTACTCGGGGGTGCCGGTGCCGAGGATGTCGTCGCATTCGCTGTTGGAGATGTCGTCGGTGCTGGGAGCTGCCAGGGCGATGCCGGTGGGGATGCCGATGGTCAGCGTGAGGAGCACGGCGGTGAGCGCGATGATCCATTCGCGTTTACGGAGGTGGAGCATGGCCGGTGTTCTCCTGGTCGCTCAGAGAGGCTGGGGGCAGGTCTTGGTGTAGGTGACGGTCACGCCGACGGTTCCGGAGCCCTTGGTGCCCTTGTTGTCGCCGGACCACGAGATGGACAGGTACGTGCTGAGGGTTTTGCCGCAGTCGGAGGTGGTTCCCAGTCCGACCTGGAGCGAGAAATCGACGGTGATGCTGTCGCCGTCGCCGATGCTGCCGCTCCCGGGTGTCGTCGCGAGGTTGGAGCCGCCGGCGCGCCAGGTGATCGCCCCGGTTCGGCTGGCCAGCGTCACCCTTCCCTGGCGGCTGGTGCCCAGGTCGACCGAGGAGGTGGAGGCGGAGAGCGACGGTGGAGGTGGTGGGGGCGGCGGGGTGCTGATCTGTGGCTGGGGTGTCGGCGTGGCGGACGTTTTCGGTGGCGTGGAGCTGCGCGGAGGCGGCGGGGTGTCGGGGCCGGTGCCGAGGGGCGGCGGGCTGCTACGCCTGGGCGTGCTGCTCGGCTTGGTGGGATGTGCAGAGGGCGGGGGTGGTGGACGGCGTGTGGTCGGGCGGGATGCCGCGAGCGGCGTGAGGGACGGCGTGGTGGTGGGGTGGGAGACGTCCGTGCCGGTGGTCACCGGCGGTGGCGGCGGAGGTGGGGAGTCCACGACGGGGGGCAACCGGTCGCCGGGCGTCACGACGAGCGTGTCGTCGTCGGCTGCGGTCACACGGGCTGGCCTGCCGGTGTCGGGTGCGAAGACCAGTGACCAGGTGGCCGCCGTCGCGGCCAGCGCGGCCACGGTGATCAGGCTCAGGCGCCCCCATCGGATGCGGCTTTCCGGGTCCGCGGCGTCCAGGTCGGGCTCCCAGAAGTCCGCGGGCGACGGTCCCCTGGTGGGGCGCTCTGGCGTGAAGCCTTCGTCCATGGTCAGCGGCTGGCCAGGCGGTGGCGGGTTCTCCAGTGCGTCGGGTTGTACGGGGAATCCGTCGGGGTGCCAGCCTTCGCCGCCGGTTTCAGCGGTGGCCGTCGATGACTTCGGTGCAGTGAGGATCCGGTCCGGTGGTAGCGGACTCGCCAGGATGGGCAGGCGCGTCAGCAGCGTCGTGATGGTCGCCTTGGCCGGTGCGGCCTGGCAGTTGGGGCAGGCGCGTACGTGCCGGCTGATGTGGGCCCGTATCAGCCGTGTGGGTGATGTCATCCATGCGGCGACCAGGTCGGCCAGCAGGGTGCATCGAGGGTTGGGGCGGCGGGCGTCCATGACGGCGGCGAGCCATCGTTCGGCGTTGCGTCTGCCCTGGAGCGCCGCTGCGGCCACGGCGTCGGTCGCGATGTCGAGGATCCGGGCGACCTCGTCCAGGGTGAGATCGTGGCGCAGGGTCAGGTCGAGGATCTCGCGTTCGCGCGGGTCCAGGCAGGCGAGTACCTCATTGGCAAGCTCGGCGGGCCCGTCATTGGCCGGACCGATGTTCCCGCCGGTTCCTGTGGTGCCGGCGAGTCTGGCCTGGCACTCGGCGCGGGCCAGCGCGTACACCCAGGCGCGCTGAAGCCGGGAGTCGGACAGCCGTCTGGCGTGAGCGGTGGCGCCGTGGAAAGTGCCCACCGTGGCCGACAGGGCTTCGTCGTCGGCCAGCAGGGAGCGGCAGTAGTCGTAGAGACGGTCTGCGTACTCGCGGCAGAGATCTCGCAGCGTGTCGGGGGCGTCGGCGTGCGCTGTGGCGGATCCTGATGCGGGCTGTGGAGCTGCGCCAGAGAGGGAGTGTGTCACTGCTGTCGTTCCTGAGGGTCGGCTTGAGTGGCGGCGCGGATGGCGGCGTTGCGGGCGACGATGGCGTCCTGGGCGGTGATGCGGGCCGCTTCGGCGTCGAGCATGTCGGCGAGCTTCTTGTCGGTGCGGATCCATCCCTTCTCGAAATGGATCCACCAGGTGTCCTGGTAGCGGACGGCGTAGGCGATGGTCTGGCCGAGGGGTGAGACCAGGCCGCGGTCGAACGCCTTGTTCATGTCGGCGTGACTGATGATCACGGGCAGAGTGTCCGGTTCGCGAGAGGACGGCTGGTCTGCGGGGTGCGCGGGGAGCGACATGGCGGGTTGCTCCTTCTACTGGCGCAGCTCGGGGCCGTCGAGGCCGAGCGTTCGATGGGGAGGCGCAAGGTGGGGTCCTGCCGGTGCCCTGCTGAGTCCATGTTCACGCTGCAGTGCCTCGCGCGTGGCGTGCTCGCTCATGGTGACTTCGGTGTTGGTGGTGCGCGGCGCGGTGCCGGCGGTGAACTCGGCGCGGGTGTGGTCGGCCAGCAGGTCACGTCCGATCTCCACTGCGATGCCCGGCTCCACCGCGGTGCGGGCCAGGCGGGCGACATATCCCGAGGCGGCCGGCGAACCGTCCGGGCGGATTGATGTCTCGTGCGTCACAGGCGGGGCGGCGGATCTGGCGCGGGCCAGCTCCCAGGTGAGCGTCAGCTCCTGCACCGGTTCTCCGTACCGGTCGACGGCGACGATCGCCTCGTAGATGTCGCGGCGGTCGGTACTGGTGAACACCTCTGGATCGAGCCAGGCCGCGACCCCGCGCAGGTGCTCGGGGTGCTGGATCAGATCGGCCAGCAGCGCCTCCTCCCGCAGGATCCGCAGATCCTGCCGGACGGCTTGCGCGGGCAGGGCAGCGTCGGTCTCGATGTCGAAGCGGACGGCGTTGGAGCGAAGCGCCTGTGACAGCAGTGCCATGTGGTCGCGTTCGGCGTCCAGGCCGCGTGTCGGACCGGCCGCCTCGGCCAAGCGGTCGGCGTGGCCGAGGAGTTCCCGATGCAGGGAGGCTTCCTGGATCATGCGGCCGTACACGGCGATGGAGGAGACGTCGGGGCCGGACAGAGCCAGCGTGGCGAGCCGGGTGGCGTCGATTCCGGGCACGTTGGCGTGGGCGATGATCCGGTCGGCCAACGCCGCGCCCCAGATGGCCGGTTCATTGGCGTGGACGTCGAGGAATGCGGCGAAGACGGCCTGGTGGTCGAGGCGGTGGAAGTGCCGGGGCAGCAGGTAGGGCACGTCGTTGACGAGGCTGGGGTCGTAGATGAGCGCGCCGATGAGTGCTTCTTCGGTGCGGTGGACCAGATCAGGCATCCTTGCCGGGCTTTCTGTCGTTGTCCGACCCGCCGGACCTCCTGGCCGGCAGGTCCACGGAAATGGCGCCGCGCGCCCTCGCGAGGGCGGGGTCCCCGGCCGTCATCGCGGTCCCCCGCGTGCCGTCCGGCCGGCGCGGCGGTGCTCGACGCTGCGATCGGCCAGGGCCAGGGCGACGCGGCGTTGGTCGAGGCGGTGAGCGAGTTCGGGGTCGGTGACCCGGAGCCAGCCGCCTTGGCCGGGCACCCACCAGGAGCCGTCATGACGGAGCAGGTCGGTGACGGTCGTGCTCAACGGGACGGCGGTGCGATTCTGCCGGTGGGTGTCCATGGTGGCGGGGGTCAGGAACAGGTAGCCGTCACGGCGCCCGGGTGCAGGGGTGCCGGCGATGAGGCGGTGGGCGGGGATGCCGGCGGCGGGATCGGCTTGTTGCCATCGCCGTTGCAGGGCCGGGTCTTCGGCGGCCGTGCCGTCGGCGCCGCGGTGTCCGGCGCGGCAGCCGGCGGCGTAGAAGGTGATGGCGGCGTGCATGGTCTGGCGGAGTTCTGCGTGCCAGTAGCGTGCCGCCTGACCGGACGGCTGGTCGGCGTCGTAGATCTCCTCGCGCCAGGCTTTGAGCGCCCACAGCTCTTCGATCAGGCCGGGATGGTGCGCCCAGCAGTACGGCAGGCGTTCCTCCACGCCGAGTTCGTACCGGTCGTGCAGCCAGGTGACCCAGGCCACCAGTTCGCTCCAGCTGGTGCGGCGCTGGGTGGGGTCCATGCGGTGCCACTCGACCAGGCGCGGGCGGCGGTGCCGGGGCTTGCGGGGGCCGCGTTTCAAGGTGCTCACGTGCTGGTCGCGGTAGCCGGTGTCCAGCGACAACCTGACCGGTACGGAGACGTGGACTTTGGCGGTGTGGTCAGGCGGCTGGGTCATCGTCGGCTCTCTCGCGTGTGGTCGGCTGCGGTGTGGGACGGGTCGCGGGTGGATCTGATTCGGCGGTGTGGATCAGCTGGGCGACCGCGGCGGCGGAGCGGGCGTAGGCGTCACGGTCGGCGCCTTCGTAGTGCCGGGTCATCCGCACCAGCACGGCCGGGGTGGTGGCGTGGATGACCAGGGCCTCCCGCCGCTGTTCCGACAGGGTGCGGATCGCCTCGGGCGGAAGGGTCTTGCGATCGTGCAGCGTGGACTGTACGGTATGGCCGCTGCTGCCGCGTTGGTGAGTGGTGAGGAGCTCGCGGTACTCACCGGCCAGCGTGGACAGATCCCGCAGCTCATCGCCGGACAGGCCACCGAGGGCGATCTTGACGGTGGAGGCGCCCCACAGCATGGCCGCTCCCTCGCGGCCCCACCGGTTCTCCGCCTGGGCCATGTTCTGCAGCACGGCGACGATGAAGATGCCCGAACCGCCCGCGTACGACATCAGCGCGGGAAGGTGCGGTAGCGGGACGACGTTGGCGACCTCGTCGCAGATCAGGCCGAGCGGCGGATCCAGCCGGCCACCCGGTGAGGCGTCGGCGAGCCTCTTGGCGGTCTCGGTGAGCTCGTCAACGAACGCCGAGATCAACGGCGCCAGGTCGCTGGCCTGCTTCTCCGAGACCAGCAGATAGATCGTGCCGCGGCGGCCCAGGAAGGCCTCGAGGTCGATACCCTGCCCCGCCGGTGGGGTGAAGGTGGCGCGCGCGGCGGTTGACAGCAGCGGCGCCACGGCCGTCTGCACGGTGGTCCATAGATTGGAGCGGGTGCCCTCGGGGGACCGGTAGGCGGCGTCCAGCATCGCGGCGGTGCCCGGCGCCGCACCGGGGTGATCGCGCAGGATCTTCACCGGCTGGTCCAGGCGTTCGTCCAACGCCCACCGCAGCACGTCGTCCATCGAGCGGCCGGACAGTGCGGCGGCGTGCAACCAGCCGGCGAGCAGGTTGGTGGCCGTCATACCGAAGTAGGCGGCGTTACCCGAATCCTGGTGGGCACCGCTCTTGCCGACGGTGACCATCACATCCGCCCGTGCCCGGGCTTTCTCGAAGCTTTCGCAACCCGAGGTGGGCGACCAGCGCACGAGGTCGGGCCAGCCGATCATGCCGGTGGGTGCCATCACCAGCACGGGGCGGTCGTCTTCGGCGCGCAGCAGCGCAGTGGCCTCGACCACGTCCTTGCGAACCGAGGTGACCAGGGCGGGCCCCGGCCAGCGGTGCAGCCAGGGGATGATGACCATGCTCGTCTTGCCCTGGCGGGGCGCGGACATCAGCAGGACCGACGACTCGGAGCTGACGGCCAGCGGCATGCCGCCTGTTCGAGCGCGGCCGAGGCGGACGCCGACGTCCTCCACGGTGAAGTCAGTGCCGGCGACGCTGGGGCGCACGACCGGCCCTCGATCGAGGACCGCCTGCTGCGACATCGATCGGGCGAGCTCGCGACGGGAGGCGAATCCGCGGTGGGAGCGTCCGGCGCCGATCCGGCGGGCGGTCGCGACCGTCGCGGCTGCCAGAGCGGCGAAGGTGAGCAGGGCTGAGGCGAGGAAACCGGGCCACCCCGGCAGGGAGCCGCGTGCCGCGGCCGGCCATGCCTGCCTGGGGTCGGACAGGTGATGGGGAAGCCGTCGCAGGATCGCCAGGCAGTCGCCCAGGCCGGTGTCCGGCCAGGAGAAGGCGAACAGCAGACCGGCGACCTGCCCGGTCATCCAGACCCACACGAGCGTGGCGGCCAGGCATGCCAGAGCTCCGAAGAGCAGCAAGTCGGTGGGGCCATCCAGGACGCCGCGGCCGGCGACGGTTTCGTTGCGTGCCATCTCAGACCGCCATGCGCTCGTTGGTCCAGTACAACCGCCGCTCCAGCGGGGTCAAGACGACCTGGACGACGTGACTGGCGCTGCGGCCGATCTTCCAGATCGCCCGGCCCAGCTGCTCACCGGACCAGGCCGCGATGTGCGCGCACTCGGTGTCGGTCAGGCCGATCGCATCCCGGGTCATCGCCAGCGGAGCGGTGTCCTGCCGCAGGCAGATCCGCACATCGCAGCTCGCGATGAGGTTCCTGGCGATCGTGACCTCTTGCGACCCCTCCGGGCCCACCGCCTCGAAGTCGGCGAGCCGGTGGGTGGCCAGGACCTGGATGGTGCCCTGCGCGCGGGACAGCCGCAGGTCGGAGTCGACTTTTCGGATCATGGCGGGGATACGCATGGCGCGCCACAGCTCGTCGCGGACGACCAGGCGAAGCGGGCCGCCGGGTTCGTCGATGGCCGCCTGCCCCCAGGAGGAGACGCAGGCGAGCGTCATGGCCACGGTCTCATCCCCCCGGCCGTCGATCCGCGACAGATCGACGGTCTGGATGGGCGCGTCGAAGTCGAGCCGGACGCTGGTCGGCCCGTCGAACAGCCCCGACAGCGAGTCGCGGACCATATTGCCCAGGGCGTCGGTGGCGCGCCGGATCATCTCGCGCAGCTCTCCGACGTCCTGGCCCCGCACCCGCAGCTCGCCGGCCATCTCCGGCAGCGGGTCGCGCATGAGCTGCCACACCTGCGGGATGGTCGGGTCCTTCAGAACGGTCGCGCCAGCGGCCTGCCCGGAGGCGTGTTTGATCGCCAGGCTGATCGCCGCTTCCTCGGTCGGGGTGAGATCGCTACCGAGCCGCATGACCAGCAGCGAGGACAGCAGCGTGATACGGCGGCGGTGAACCTCCTCCAACCGCTCCCGCAACTGCCCGGCATCCCGCGGCAGGCTCTGCCCCAGCGGCCCGGCGTCCAGCGGGTTGAGCCGGGCACCCAGGCCCGGGCCGAGCTCGACCGGCGCAACACCGAACGCCCGCGCCACAGGCGCGTACTCGTTCTTGATGTCACCCAGCACGAACGACTTGACGCCATAAGCGCTCAGCCGAGTGATCAGCGCCTTGATCGTGGCCGACTTCCCCGCCCCGGGAACCCCGGTGATCAGCATGTTCGGGTTGGTGATGAAACCGCGTCGCAGCCACTCGATCGGATGGCAGGCGAAGGCGCCACCGGACAGGCAATCGACGCCGACGTACACGCCTACCGGCGGCATGCTCGCCCCGTACAGCCACGGATACAGGCCCTGCACCTGGCCGGTACTCCCCCGGAAGACGGGGATGTCCGGGAAACGAGGAGCACGTCCCCCGAACGGACGGGCGTCACCACGACGAGGCGGACTCGAAGCTTTGTGGTGCTGCCGATTGGCTCCATCCGGGTGGTTCTTCGTTTCAGCCGCCGGAGTACCGACGACTTCGGCGAGGTCGAACGTCGGCAGGGTGGTGCGGTTCCTCTTCCTCATGCCCATGGTCACCACCTCTTCCGCGGCAGGCCCATGCCGAGCGGCAGCGCGCTGAGCGCGAAACCGATGTCCTGGGCCATCCACATCCGGCGGATGGAGATCCGCGCCGCCGCGGCGTCGGCCTCCAGCGCGGCGCAGGCATCATCCAGCTTGGCCGGATCGGTGACGGTGACCGCGACATAGGCCGAGAACCGGACCAGCCCGTGCCCGGCCGCGCGTTCCCGGTCCTGGGCACGGGCACGGTCCAGGGCGGCCCGCTCGTGCTCGGGCACGATCTGGCCGGTGCGCTGCCGCATCCTGATCGCGACATCACGAGCGGTGCGCTCCCGCATGACCTCCTGCTCGGCCTTGCGCGGGCCGAGCGGCTCAACGTGCAAGGAGAACGCGCGCCGGTGGTCGCCCTCGCCTAGCAACGGCGCCAGCGCAGTGGAGTACACCTGGTGACGCGGCCAGTCATGGACCACGTAGCTCACCGTCTGGGCGCCGTCGTGAAGATAGGAACCCGGCCGGGCCTCAGCCGCCGCCGGACCCGCCAAGGCGGGATCGACGCCCGCAAGATCACCGTCACCTACACCGGCCGCCACCGCGGCCAGCGCCCCGGCACGCTGCTCCGCCAGCACGCGGGCCGAGTGGGGGTCGAAGGCGGTCCGCAACACCTCGGCGAGCTCGCGAGGAGCGAGCCAGCCCTCCACGTGGAGATCGGCACCGCTGACGGCGGAGGTCAGCGCCCTGAGATGGCGGACCAGGACGACCGCCGCGCCGGCGGCGCCACCGCCCGCAGCCCTGATCTGGGACGCCGCCCGCCTGTGGTCCATGGTGAAGGCCAAGAACGCCTCGCGCTGGGAGGTCGCCAGCGTCGAGGTCTCCAGCAGCGTCCGAGTGATCTGCGCGGCAACCGGCGGAGCATCGACGCTCAGGTGATCGCCATGCCATCGGCGTAGCGCCGCACCCGACTCCGGGACCAGCCGTTGCAATGTCTGCACCCGCACGATCGGGTTGCCCTCGGTGCACAAACCCGTCAACAGGCCGCCCCATCCCGCCACCCGCAGATCCCTGCGCGCCGAGTCGACCAGCCCGATACCCGGGAAGCGCACCATGGCCACCGCGGTGAAGGTCCGCTCGTACCGATTGTGCGCCACCGCCAAGGCGGCGCCGTTCCCGAAACCGGCCTCCATGATGGTCAACGGCGCCAGAATGCCCGGCAGGTCCATCCGCGCGGGCGCGTTGGGACGAACCTTGGAGCGTGGCGCGAACGCGCCGCTGGCGAACTTGTTCTGGTCACGAGAGCGCAGCAGCCAGAAAGACGCGGCGGCCACGACCCATTCATCGACAGTGCGGCCGGCGATACGGATGAACGCCAGCGTGACCAGCACACCGGCGACCGGCCAGCACACCGCGCCCGCAGTGATGTCGGAGACGGCCAACGGCCACGCGGCCGAAAGCACCCCGGCGGCGAGCATCGCGGCACGCTGACCACTCACTCCGAAGATGAAGGCGACCTTCTCCTGCTGCCAGCCGAAATACGTCCGCGAGGCCGGCGCACCGCTGCCGTTACCGGTGGACATACCTCACCTCCCCTCGGGTTCGTGGCTGTCGTCGGCAGAGTCCGGCTGCGGCTGCGGCGCTGGAGGGACCTCCGCGGCAGCGGACCGATCCAGCAGAACGGGCGCGGCCTCTTCGGACGGAGTCTGGCTTGCCGGAGTTTCCGCCGACGCCTCCGCTGCGGACGGCTGCCGCGCAGAGGGCTCCACCCACGATGAATTCGCCACGAGCCCCCCCTCCCCCGGCACGCTCGAGTCGGGTACGGGAGCGGGGACGCCGCCGAGACTGCCGTTCCCAGGAGCGGAAGTCCCGCTGCCATAGGGGTGCCGATAGCGGCCGCGACCGGCGTACGGCGGTGCTCCCGCCGCGTAGGCGGCGGGTCTCCCACCCATTCCTGCATGTGCCGCCATCTGGCCCATGCCACCGCTGAGACTGTTGATCGCCCTCTGAGCCGCCTGGAGAGCCGAAACAGCCACGGCTGCCGGACCGGCCGCAGCCGCCGCACCTGCGCCCGCGGCCGCTGACGCGCCATCGCCGGACTGTGCGAACGACGCCATCGTGCGGGCCTCGGACACCTGGCTGAACTCGTCGGGGTCGACGCCGATCGGTGCACCACTCCCCGCACCCGAACCGGCCCTACCGGCGGCGAACCCGAGAAGAGCGCCAAGTCCCGTGCTGCCGCCGACCTCGACGCTGGCGAAGGAGAAGAACCGGGCGATGGCCGGCCAGGCGAAGACGGCCAGGATCAGCACGAGCATGCCGGCAAGAAGGGACTGGATGTCTTTGCCTTTTCCGGTCAGCCCGAATCCCACAGCGAAGACCAGCGCAATGATCGGCTTGAGGACGATCAGCTGCCCGGTTGCCACCGCGAACTTCGTCCACCAGCCCCTCGTCGCCTCTGACACCTGTCCCGCTGCAGCAATCGGCGAAGTCGCCACCAACACAGCGACGGCCGCGTTGCGCAACAGCAGTTCGAACCACAACACCAGCGTGAGCAGGATCGCGATCACGGCCAGGAGCAGAAGAAGAGCAGCCTGTTGCCCAACGCCGTTCCAAGGGATCAGATCCCTGAACCTCGCCGTCAGGTCCCGCGTGCTGCCGAAGCTTTCTACGACGATGGCTCTCGTCAACTCGTCCGCGGCCCTGAGGGAGGCTCCGGTGATGACCGCTGTCAGTAGGAAGGCAAGTCCTGCCTTACCGACACCGATCAGCCCTTGGGCCAGCGCAGAGCCGTCATGCGTGACGGCCGTTTTGATGACCTGGCCCAACAGCAGCAGGGCGGCGATCACACCTGCGATGCTGATCGAGATCAGGTAGACACTGTGGATCCCCGGGGACATGGGGTCCACCGGTGGAATAGCGACGAACGCGGCGCCGAAGCCCTCTAGCAGGGTGTTCGCCGCAACCATGAAGCTGTGAACGATCGCATTGAAAGCCGTACTGGTGATGCCAGCGACGCCTCCACCGACCAGCTCACCGATGCAGCCAGCCGGGTCGAAGGCAGGACACTCCATAGTTGGCCTCCTGAACAGCAGAACAAAGACGATCGATCACAGTGCCTCGATGTCATCGCGAGGCCAACGGCAACCACCCGAAGACGGCGGCCTCATCCGAACCCGGCAACGCCTGTAGACCCGAGTAGTCGGCACTCAATGTGGGGGAGGGCATCTTCCAATCCCCGGCGACCCAGCGCATCTGTAGCGGGAAGACACCGATGCGGTTCTGCGGATCCTGGCCCGGCAAGGTGATCTGGTAGTAACCCAGCAAAATGACGGTCACCGAATCGGGGGCGATCTGCCGGATCTGATACGACACGGGAGTCAGCAGCACCGACGCATCATCAGGAACCGGACCGTTTGTCGGCAGGCCCAGCCGCCTGCGAGTGTTGATCGGCCCTTCGGACAGCTTCGTGGCGGCGGTCTTCCAGACCGGATCGGCGATAACGGTGCCGACCTGCGCCGCACGGGCCGCGTCGAGCGTCGAGGCGATCTGCCCCCAGTACTCCACCGCGGCCGAGACCGCACCGAGCATCGAGTGCGGATATCCGACTGAGACTTCGTGCACCATTCGGCTTCCCGGCAGAAGTTGCAACGGCGGCGGATGCTCCCCAAACCGGACCAGCGAACCATCCTGATGAATGCCGACCACCCATCCAGGTATGGGGGCCGCCGCAGGCACGCGGTGGTCCGAAGGTCGCTTGGGCATCAGGGCTGTTTGGACTACCAAGCCAACGACCACGTAGGTGACAAGGCCGAGCGCGATCACGAACAGGTAGAAGACGACTGGTCTCCGCCGCCGGAGGAAGATGTCACTCATGTACTCAGTCGCGTCGCGCTAGGAAGCGGCACCGAAGACCGTGTTGACCATGGGAATCGCGATCGCCGTGACCACCACGCCCCCCAGGCTCCACACCAGGGCACGCTTGCCCTTGTCCGCGTGATCAGGCCTGTTGGAAAGAGCGCCGACGGCCATCAAACCGCCGGAGACCACGGCCGCGACCGCGCACGCGATCAAGGCTCCCCATTTGGCGTAGGCCAGCAGAAGTGTGACGCCGTTGCTGCCGGCGGTCGGGTCCTGCGGTGCGGGATTGTCGATGTCCGCCGCCAAGGTCTGGACAGCGGTATGGACGCCATCATGCAGAGACAACAACAAGGACATATCGGGCTCCTTGGGGGGACAGGGCCCGCTCGCCCGTCGGTACGCGTACGGGAGCGGCTCGATCGCAACGGAAGAGGAATCTGACCTGCGATGCTTGCTCAGCAAACAACCTGGAACGGTTATAGGGCGCTTGACCAGCGCCTGTCAACCATGGCAAACAACCGGTAGGGGTAGGTGGATGGTTTGCCCCGCTGCAGTGAACACTGCATGATGGATCGGACACCGATCTTGCGATGGTGAGCCGACGGAGGGCTACGGCGACATGACCGACAGCGAACCCGGCATGCTCGCCCAACGCCTGGACCATCTGTTCCGAACGGTCCACCCCAAGGGGCGCAAACCTTACACGCTCCGCGAGGCGGCCAAAGAGATCAACGACGAGGCGGGCAGATCGGTCATCTCCGCCGCCTACCTGTCTCAGTTGCGGACGGGTGAGAAGACCAATCCCAGCCACGAGCGCCTTGCGGCGATCGCCCGCTTCTTCGGCGTTGACGTGACCTACTTCACCGACGACGAGGTGGCCGAGCGCACCGACAACCAGCTCGCGGTCATCAACGCGGTCCGCGACAACGGCGTGCGCCGGTTGGCCCTGCGAGCCGCGGGACTCTCCCCCGAGACCCTCCAGGCCCTGCTGAGCATGGTCGAGCAGGCCAGGAAGATCGAAGGACTGCCGGACGACGATCCGACTCCGTGATCGGCCCTCCGCAACCGCGCTCGTAAAGATCTACCTGACTCGGATCCCCCGCTCAGCACGGCGTTTCCGCTGCAAGCAAGCGTTCACCAGGTGCGCAACGCCCGCGATCTCCTTTACTCTCCCATTACTCGGAGAGGGTGGATTGCCGCAATCGTGCCGTGGAGTCCAATCCTGTCGGCCTCCCTCTCCACCGAGCCGGGGGAAGTTCGGGGTGAACGTGCGTAAGAGCTTTCGGGTCCTCTGCGAGGAACGCCTGCGTGAGCTGACGGTTCCACATCCTTTTGAGATCACCGCGTTCTGCAAGTCGGTGTCCCTGACGCGCGGCAAACCTCTGGTCCTGACAGCGGCCCCCATGACCCCCACCGCGGACTCCTGCCCCTACGGCCTGTGGGTCGGCTTCGACCACGCCGATCACATCTACTACGAGCAGAACACCAGCCCTCTACATCAGGCCGCGATCATCCTGCACGAGGTCTCCCACATGCTGCTCGGCCACCCCTCCGACGTGGCCGACCTCGCCGAGATGCTGCCCGATGTCGATCCGGCGAAGGTCCGGTACTGGTTGGGCCGGCACACCGGCCTCGTCGCCCCCACCACCCAGGAGCTTCAGGCCGAGCTGTTCTCCACCTTGATCCTGGAGCGAGCCACCACCCGTTCCCGTTCCCGCTGGGCCGGCCGACCATGACCCACCGGCCCTCGACCGGCTCACAGAGCGCCTCGCCGAAGACTCCACCCCATTGATCAGCACCCTCCTGGCCGCTCAACGGGATCACCGCAGCCTCAACGCCTTGCGCCCACTGTGGCGGCACCTCACCGGCGCCGTCCCCCAGGTCATCCTCTTCACCCCGCCCAGCCGGCTCACCGATCTGGCTTCGTTGACCGATCTCCGCCTCCGCCTACTGCGCCGCACCATCGAGATACACGACGCCCGGCTGGCACTGCGCGGCTATGTCACCGACGAGGACTACCAGTGGATCCAAGACACACTCACCGGCCGCGGGCTCGCGGGAGAACAACTCGACGCGGCCGTCGAAGCCGTCTGGCTCACCGCCGCAGTCACCGCCAAGCATCGCGGCACGGCTTTCACCCCGCCTTCCGCCAGACCAGCCCACGGGGGCAGCGACCTGCCAAGCGAGGTCCGCTGGCTGCGCCTCATCGAACACGCACGCCGATCCCGGGCAGCCGCGACCGTCCTCCACGAACTCGACCAGCGGATGGCCAAACGGCAGCGGTGACCTCCCCCTAAAACACGCACGCGGCAGCTTCTCACCTGCTCGTAGCCGCGACGCCGCCAGAGCAGTCTGAGCTGTCCGAGCAGTGGCCACACCACCAGGGCGGGAGCCGTACGGCCGACCGCAACACCAAGCCGGCAAACGCGACCATCACAGTCAGACGCTTGTTGTTCGCCACAGTTGACGCCATATCGGTGATATCAGTACCGTTCTTTCGTCTGTTTGCCACGGCAAACAGCGTCAGCTCGCCTGGCTCGACTCCCGGAATGCGCGAGGGACTTCCACATGCCCGCCATCCCTTCTCTTCCGCGTGCCCGGACCCGTTCGTGAGCGGCAGGGTCGTCATCGTCGCGGTCGTGTTCGTCAGCGCACCGCTCACGCTGGTCCTGGGAATCGCACTCGGCTCGGCGTCAGACACGCCAACGAACTCGCCACCCCTCGGCGTCGAGCCCGCATGCCAGGACACCACCCGGCCACCTACACAGATGCCGGGCGGCGCAATGCCCGACGCCACCTCCACGCAGGCCACCCTCACCGCAGCGACGCCCACCTGTCCCCCACCGGTCCCACCCGGGGATACCGGCACAGCCATCCTGGCCCAGGCGCAAAAATGGATCGGACTGGCCTACCAGTACGGCGGCGGCGACCAGAACGGCCCGACAGTGGGGACGAACTCCAACGGCAGCGGCAAGCCGGGCTTCGACTGCTCGGGCCTGACCGTCTGGGCGGTCCACCAGGCGACCAACGGCAAGGTGCTCCTTCCCCGGACCGCGGCCACCCAGTTCCAAGACCGCCGCTGGCGGCACGTGCCCTACGACCAACTCCAGGTCGGCGACCTGGTCTTCTGGCCAGGCAGCTCAGGGACCCGCAGCGCGCCGTCACACGTGGGCATCTACGCCGGCGACCAGCGCTTCTTCAACGCGCCGTTCACCGGCGCCAAGCTCCGCTTCGACTCCATGGCACCAGGCACCTACCGGTACCAGACCTTCATCGCAGGCGCCCGCATCACCGGCTAAGATATACCCACGTATACGTATCCTCGTTGATCAGTACCACGGTCTACGCCAAGCGCACCCAGCGCCACGCCACCGACCACACACCCGAGGGAGTGGGACCACCGATGAGCGCCACGCCTTCCGATCCCGGCCCTCTGGCGCGTCGCCTGGAGCACCTGTTCCAGACGGTCCACCCCAAAGGCGGCAAGCCCTACACCAACGTCGAAGTCGCCGAAGCGATCAACGCCGCCGCCGGCGAGAAGGTCATCTCCCAAGCCTACGTATGGCAGTTGCGCAAGGGCATCAAGGACAACCCCACCAAACGCCACCTCGCCGCCCTCGCGGCCTTCTTCGGCGTCTCGGTCCTGTACTTCTTCGACGACGAAGACACAGACCACCCCACCGCCCCCGCCACCAAACTCGACCTGGCGCTGAAGGACGACGCGGTCAAAGAGGTCGCCCTCCGCGCCGCCGGCCTCTCCGACGAAACCCTCAAAACCATCCAAGACATGATCGACCGCGCCCGAACCCTCGAAGGCCTCCCCGCCCTAGAACAATGAAGACACGGCTGATCACGCTTGCGAGCAAGAAGGTCACCGCCTGCATCGCGACGTCGCCTGTCGCTCATCCCCGGCAGCCGGGCGGGGCTACTTTGGCTACCAATGAAACCCTTCTGGCCAGCGGATCCCGGGTTCTGACTGCCCGCTGATTGCACGCTGAGAACACAGATTTTCCACCCTGTTCCCAGCCGCAGCCTGACGCTTACCGCGCGTCCGTCTCGCCGCAGGTTCCCGACAATTGGTGGACGGCAAGCGCCTGCTGGAGTCTAGGAAGTTCCCAGGTGAGGTCAATGAATGGTGGCAGGACGTCATCCGGCGCGTCGCGCATAGGTCCATATCTCGTAGCGCGGCGTGGGCGGCATCGGGAGCGATAACGAACCCCACGTCGTCGTACCAGGTGAAAGGCAGATCGCCGACGATGCGCCATTCACGTTCCCATTCGAACTCGTAGCGCCAGGTTTCCCCCACACCCGGGTAGTCAACAAGCGGGGTCAGCTTCCATAGCGGATGGGCGGGGTTCACCCCGCCCATCACGTGGGTGCGGACGAGTTCCTTGAATGCAGCGAAGCCCTCAGTGTCGCGGGCCAGGTACCAGACCGGAGCTCCGCGCTGCTGTTTGATGAAGGTCTTGGTGAAAGCGATGCCGTACGCCCCGTGCCGTGCGACCAGCCGGTCGAGCCGGTCCAGCGGAATCTCCGACAGGCTGACTGCGTGCTGGGTTCCATTGAGCTCGGTGAGATTGGTCGCGGCGCCGACCGCCGACGGCCCTGGCCGGACCACTCCGATGTCGAGGATCTCCTGGAGGGCCTCCTGTACCGTCAGGTGGACCAGGTACTCCGACATGTCGCGCCACTCGGCGTTTCCCCCGTACCCCAGCATCCGATGTGGCCCCCTCCGACAAGGCAGCTGAACGGCTTGGGGTGGCGTTCTGGTCGGGGTCGAACATGGCGCCGAACCTGACCAGGGCGACGTCAGGGAATTCGTATCCGCGCTCGGTACCGATGCGGTCCAACTTGGAGATCATGGCGAGGTGGGCGGCCTCGGGGAGGCTGAACAGGCCGCTCGGATGGTCTTACCGGCGTATTCGTGCTCGGTGACGGCCACATCCGGCATGCCCTGGGACAATGACACCCACCGACCTCAAATGCCCGTCCGGCCCGCGGACGTGATCCAACCCTGCGACATTCCCGGGCCGGCGTTCTACATGTCGAAACGCCTCAACAACGTCGTCACCTCTGTGTACAAACCGCGCCACCTCACAGTGGGACCAGATATACCGACTGGAGGCCGGATACAAGTGGTCTATGGTGGCGGGTCGGCCAGTACCGCGATCCCGATCTCTTCGAGATCTAGGAAGACTCGTTTGACATGGTTGAGATGTTGGTAGATGACTGCCCGCGCCTCGGCTTTGCTAGCAGATCCACTCCAGATCGGATCAAAGATCTCGGGGTTGCCCACGGCAGTTTGCGCAGCATCGAGTGCCGCCAGCAAATCAGGGTGCCTTGTTTCGAAGCGTAGCTTTCGTGCGTTCGTCTTGATGAGCTCCATGTTACTCGCCATCGCACGCCCACTATCGGTGTTCGCCCATTCGATAATGTCGCTCATCCTCCACCGATTGCCTGCGGTGCTGAGGGTGAGTATCTGTAAGGTATCGGTCCAGCTATTGGCGGCATGGACCATGTCTGCAATGAGCGACCGCTGTCGTTGATGTCGGTTCTCTTGCCGAGCGGATTCCGCAGCCGCATAGATGCCGCTGAGGAGCCGTTCTTCCAGCATCTTGGTGAAGGACACTGTAAAAACTTCGGTCACTTCGGCGTCAGTCAGCGTCCAGGAACGTTGCAGAGTCTGATACTCGGCGAGTTGTTCCCTCTTCCACTCGCGCAGCATGTCAGCGGTGAAGTGCTGCGGAGTTTGATCAATCTCCCAAGCGTGCGTCTCGCACAGTGGAATCAAATTCGACGCGTCCCGGTTAGCCTCCTCGGACATGTCCGGGTCCCAGCGTGGGCCGCCCCGGCTACGGGCGTGGATGTGGGCGATCCTACTGTTGAGGATGTACTCCCCGGTGTCATCGTTCAGGCGATATAGGGGCTTTGCGCAGGAAGGCTCCCCGCACCTCCATGCGGTTCCATACAGTTGCTTGATAGTGCCTTCTTTAGGGGGGCGATGCTCAATCGGCCCAGTGCTAGGTGAGGCGTTCGACATCCGACCATCATCGCCTACGACAGCTTGTTCGTGTCAGCCCGTAGGGTCGGAGGTTCTGGATCCCCCGTGATCAAGCACCGACGCCTGGGCAAGGCTGAAGAAGGTATTGATCTCGTTCCGCACATCACCGACGCTAGACGCTGCCGCCGAGTTCGTTCATCCGCGCGCGGATGTTCTCTACTTGGCCACCCATCATCATGAGCAGGAACCGGCGGGGATCGTCGGCGGGCGCTCCAGCGATGGTGCCAGCGAGGTGCTCGTACTGGGCCTGCGCCTTCTCCAACTCTGGGGCGAGTTCGGCCAGCTGTTGCTCTGGTGGCAGCGTACGGAACTGTCGTCCGAGATCTTCATCTAGCGCGTTCACGACCGGGTTGTTTAGCCAGGCGTCCACCGAGTCGAGGTCAGTAGGATTGAACGCGACGGGGTCGCCGTCTGGGTTGTAGGTCACGTCTTCATCTTCTCAACTAGGGCCTGTATCAAAGCCTGCTGTGGCGGCTCTGCCGTTCCGAAGCTCGTGTGGGGCGATGGAGATCGACAACGAATGAGGTCTCCGGTAAGAGGGTTGATCGACCAAGAACAACCTGAATACCGGAGACCTCGTTGGCCACCTTAGCGGTGACGAGGCGGTTCTACCTGACCGATGCGCAGTGGGCGGTGCTGGAACCGCTGCTACCTGCACCGAAACGCTCAGGGCGGCCGTCGTCGTTCAGCAAACGGCAGTTGATCGACGGGATCCGCTGGCGGGTCCGGGCCGGCGCGCCCTGGCGCGACGTGCCTGCCTGTTACGGATCCTGGCCAGCGGTGTACGCCCTGTTCCGGCGCTATCAGCGAGACGGCACTTGGCAGCAGATCATGACCGCGCTGTAGGCGCGGGCGGACGCGGCCGGGCAGATCACCTGGGATGTCAGCGTGGACTCCACGGTCGCCCGCGCGCATCAGCACGCCGCGGGCGCACGGATAAGGGGGACCTGCAGGCCGAGCCGCCGGGTGGCCGGGACGGTGACGAACCGGCCGATCACGCACTGAGCCGCTCCCGCGGCGGGTGGACCACCAAACTACATCTGGCCTGCGAGCAGGGGTACAAGCCGCTGGCGATCGTGCTGACCGCCGGGCAGCGCGGCGACAGCCCGCAGTTCACCGCGGTCATTGGCGGCATCCGGGTGCCCCGCTTGGGCGGCGGACCTCCCCGCACGCGCCCGGACCGCGTCCTGGCCGATAAGGCCTACACCTCCACAGCCAACCGTGCCTACCTGCGGCGGCGCGGCATCAAGGCGACCATTCCCAGCAAGGCTGACCAGGACGCCAACCGTCGAGCCAAGGGATCCAAGGGCGGGCGGCCACCCATCTTCGACCCCGAGCTCTACACACAGCGCCATGCTGTCGAGTGCGGTATCAATCGACTCAAACGCCACCGCGCGGTGGCCACCCGCTACGACAAACTCGCCGTGCGCTACCAAGCCACGATCCTCGTCGCCGCGATCAACGAATGGCTCTGACCGGCTTCGATACAGGCCCTAGCGACGAGCGGCCTCCCCACATCTACTCGACCAAGGCACCAGATGGTACGTTCCTGGTCCTTGATCATGAGCGCGCACCCCTCACAGGGACTGACTTCCTGGCCATTGCCACGACAGACCAGGATGCCTCACACAGTTGGCAGCTCACATTTCACCTAGTCGCGCCTCATTGGAACGTACCCATCAATATCCCCTACCGCCCCACCTCCACCTTACGTACACGTCATCATCAGAGGATCAACCAGTTCCGGAGGAGAACGCGTGAAACTGATCCACGCCGCCGACCTTCACATCGACAGCCCGCTCCGTGGCCTGTCAGTGTACGAGGGCGCACCGGCCGAGGAACTGCGCATCGCCTCTCGGCGGGCGTTGGAGAACCTCGTTCAGCTTGCGATCTCAGAGTCGGTCGACGGTGTCCTCCTCGCCGGCGACATCTATGACGGCGACTGGCCCGACTTCCAGACCGGGCTGTTCTTCGGCAAGCAGATGTCACTGCTGCGTGCGCAGGGCATCACCGTCTACCTCGTTTCAGGGAATCACGACGCGCAGAACAAGATGACCCGTCGGCTGCCGCTACCGGATAACGTGCGCATGCTCGACGTCGAAGCGCCGGAGACCGTACGCGATGAGAAGATCGGGCTGGCGGTGCACGGGCAGGGTTTCCCCCGTTGGGACATCACCGACAACCTCGCCCTCGGCTATCCCCCTCCTTGCCGGGATCTCTTCAACGTCGGGCTGCTGCACACCGCACTGAACGGCCGCGACGGCCACGACAGGTACGCCCCCTGCACGGTGGATCACCTCACGGGAAAGGGATACCACTACTGGGCCCTCGGCCACGTACACAACCGCGAGGTCGTCCAGGAGGATCCGTGGATCGTCTTCCCCGGTAACATTCAGGGCCGCCATGCCCGGGAGACAGGACCGAAGGGCTGCACCGTGGTCACGGTCGGCGACGACCTGCGCGTGCGCTCCGCCGTCCATCACGACCTTGACGTGGCACGCTGGGAGCATTTGCGCATCGACGTCTCGCTGGCCGGAGATCTCGATGCCGTCGCAGATCTTGTGCAGACCCAGCTCAAAGGCTTGCCCTCCGGCAAGCTGCAGGCCATACGGGTCAGCCTCGTGGGCCGCAGCAGCGCTCACCTCCAGTTGTGGAACGGACGGCATCAGTTCGTCAACGAGATCCGTTCAGTCGCCAACGACCTCGGCGACCTGTGGGTGGAGAAGGTGCGCATCGAGACCCGGCTGCCCGAGACGCCCGGCGAAGGCACCATGGGGCTGCTCGCCGATCTCCGGCGTACGGCGTCGGCGCTCCGCTCGGACACCGCCGCTCTGCAGCGGATGGTCACCGAGGACCCTCTCTACCCTCAGCTACCGCCGGACAAGCACAACCAGGACGGGATCCTCCCCAATGACCCGGAGTGGCTGCGGCGCCTCGGCGACGACGCCATCGATCTGCTGGAATCCATGCTCACGGAGGGACGAACCCGATGAGAGTCGACCGGCTGGACCTGATCGCGTTCGGCCCCTTCAGCGGGATGGTGCTGGATCTGTCGGCACCCGGCATCCACATGATCGCCGGGCCGAACGAGGCCGGCAAGTCGACCGCGCTGCACGCGTTCGACCAGCTCCTCTATGGCATCGACGAACGATCGCGCTACGACTTCGTCCATGACAAGGCCGCGCTACAGCTGAGTGCGCTGGTGCGGGGCTCAGCGGGTACCGCATTGGAGTTCATCAGGGTCAAGGCACGCAAGACGCCGCTCCGCCGCATCGACGGAGAGCCGCTCGACCAGTCGGTGCTCAACACGATGCTGGGAGGCATCGACCGGTCAACCTTCACCTCGGTGTTCGCTCTAGGCAGTGCCGAGCTGCGGCGGGGAGGTGAGGCACTGGCGCGCGGAGGCGGAGACTTCAAGCAGGCGCTGGCCGCCACCCGGTCGGGAGGCCGCCTGTCCGACGCTCTGCGCACGATCGACGAGCGTCTGGGCGACCTTTACAAGCGGCGGGGCCAGAACCCCCGGATTAACGCCCTCCTGGCCGAGTTGAAGCAGGCGCAGAACCGGGTCCGCGCGGCAACCTTGCGCCCGCAGGAGTACCTCGACAGGGAGCAGGAGGTCAAGGACGCCGAGCAAGCCCTGAACGCGCTCACCAAGGAACTGGAGCAGTTCAGGAGCGAGCAATCCCGTGTGGAGCGGCTTGTCGGGGCGCTACCGGCACTCAACCGACGAACCGCCCTGCTAGCCGACCTCAATGCTCTGGAAGCCGCCGGGGCGATCGCCCCGGCGGAGATCGCCGTACGCCTTCCCCAGCTGCGCGAGGACCTGCGGCTGGCGGAGAACAAACTGGCTGACACGCAGCGGCGCCTCGATGATGTCGTGGGCGAACTGAAGGAACTGGTCGTCGACGACGATCTCCTCTCCACACAGGACGCGATTGACACCCTCTACCAGGAGCGCAAGGCGGCTCAGGAAGCCGCCGAACGGCTCGCGAACTCCTCCGACACCGTCACGGATCTCCGTGACCAGGCACTCTCCGCTCTCACCCAGGTCCATGTGGACGCGACGCTGGACGACACCAACCTCTACACGGTGCCCACGTCAGTGCAGAGACGTATCCAAGACCTGCACGACCAGCGCACCGCCATCGACACGGCCCTAGCGCGGGACCGTAAGGCGGTAGACCAGCGCCGACGCAACCTGGAGACGGCGGAGAAGCGGCTCAGCGAGCTTGCCACGCTTGAAGATACGAAGCCGCTCCATGCTGCGCTCAACGCCGTTCCCCAAGACCTGCTCACCCGCATGGCCGCTGCCGACGAAGACGTCCGGCGTTTAGACAGCATCGTCGAGCGAATACTGCTGGAGCTGCGAATCCCGGCACAGCATGTCGACGCGATGACCGTGCCCACCCGGACTGAGATCGACGAGCACGTGGAGGCGCGCAAGGACCTGAAGCGGGACGGGTGCGAGCTGGCCAAGCAGCGGAAAGCATTGATCGCCAGGCTGGATGGCAAGCGCGTCAACCTGGCAACCCTGCTGAGCGGTGACCCGCCCCCCACCGAAGCAGAGCTCGCGGAGGCTAGGTCCGTCCGGCATGAGCTCTGGCTCGTGATCCGCGACGGGCAGCACGACCGAGCAGGAGATTTCGAACTGGCCCTCGACCGTACCGACCAGATCGCCGACCGGATGCGTCGGGACGCGTCCCGGATCGCCGACCGTTACCGGCTGGAACTCGAGATCGGCCATGACGAGAAGGCGCTGGCCGCACTCGACGAAGAGCACGCTGCCCAGGACAACCGGGCCGACTGCTTGGACGCAGAATGGGACCGCCTGTGGGAAGGGTTTCCGGGCCCCGCGCCCAAGCTCGGTGGCGCCGCATCCACATTGGACGGTGTCGAGAGACTCCGCGGAAGTCTCGGGGAACTGGGTGACGCCCGAGCTCGCCTCTCCTCCTTGCGGGAGCAGGCCGCCCTGCACATCACACGGCTCCGTGAAGTGCTGAGGTCGCGGGAGGAGGTTCCGTCCTTGGGAGCTGAAAATGCTTTGGCAGAACTTCCCGAACTACGCGAGGTCGCCGAGCAGCGGCTGGCCGAGCAGGACGAACTGGCACGTACGCACGACGCGCATGAAGGCCAGCTTGTCGCGGCCCGCGAGGAGCTCGCTGCCGCCGAAGCCGAAGTCGCCGAGCACGAACGGAGCCTGGCCGGCTGGGAGACCACTTGGCACAAGCTGCTCGAGCAGGCCAGTCTGCCAACAGACCGGGACACCGCCGCCGCCCTCACCGATCTGGAACGGCTCGGACAAGTTGCCACCTGGGTATCGGATGCGGCCAAGAACGAGCGTGACTCTGAGAAAGCCGCCACCGCACTTGACCGGTTCCACTCACTGCTTGCGGCCACCGCCTCCGCCTGCGGTCGTGCGATGCCGACCGACGAGATCGAACGTCACCAGCTTGTGGGCAGTCTTTACCGGGATGCCGAAAAGAACCGTTCCATAGTGGATCGGCGAGCCGTTCTTCTCGGCGATCAGGCCGACCTACATACCGCGACCCGTGACCTTAGAGAGGCCCTCAAGGGGTTGCGGACCGAACTCGCGCAGCTGTGTGAAAGGTCTGGGGTGGACGGCATCGACGCCCTCAGCGAAGCCGTCCAACGGAGTGAATCCCACAGAAATCTACAGGCGAGCCTCGCTGAGGTCACCGCGGCGCTTCCGACCAACACCGAAACGCTCATGGCGGAGATCCCCGAAACCGACGAGGACCAACTCAAGGCTCGACTTCTCACAGTCACCGATCACGTCACCGACCTCGACGACCAACGGACCCGCCAGTCCCAACTACTCGGCGAGAAGAAGACTGAGTTCGCCAGCTTTGATGGTTCCGCCACCGCCATACAGGCGGCCGCGAGCGTAGAGACCACTGCGGCCGCGCTTCTAGAGGAGAGCGAGGAGTACCTCCGACTGCAGGTTGCCCGGAACATCGTCCTGTCCTGCATGGAGGAGTATCGGCAAGCGCAGCAGGACCCGGTGCTCACGCGGGCGAGCCTGCTGTTCGAGCATCTGACGCTCGGCGGCTATGGCGGACTGGAACTCGACGAGGACGGGGATTCACCGATCGTACTGGCACGACGCGGTTCTGAGCTGCTGACCGCCGACCGACTCAGTGAGGGCACTCGTGACCAGCTCTACCTGGCGCTGCGGCTGGCTTCTTTGGAGCGCTACTCCGAGGAAAATCGCACACTTCCGTTCATCGTCGACGACATCTTCATGACCTTCGACGACCAACGAACCCGTGCCGCCTTGGGAGTGTTGGACAAGATGTCCGACCGGTTCCAGACGATCGTCTTCACCCACCACGACCACCTGGCCGAACTCGCTCAGGCAGAACTTCCCAGCGACCGCCTACACGTGCACCGACTGCCGCGCTTCGCGCCCGCCATGACCGCGAGCGGCTGAGACTTCGACGAACATGAAGAGCCCAGCTGATTCCTCAGCCGGGCGAGGATAGCCAGTTCACCCCACGCGAATGTGGCTTATAGAAACGGGGTAGCGGAGTGCCCGAAGGCACCGGCCACGTCGTACCTGTGACCATGGCTGATCAAGTCTCAACGACGGCTGAATCCTGGCTCTGGCACCAATTTCGTGATCTTCCGCCGGTCGACTGCCAGCCTTGCTGATCATGCTGGGTGATGACCTCGGAGTTACTGACGGTCTTGTTCCCTCACCTGGCCTGCCTGCAGATCGACCATATGGGCCGGTCGGGGAGATCGGTACGGATCCGGGCCAGGACCAGGACGTCACAGGCTGCTTGCCCGCAGTGTGGGATGGTCTCCCAGCGCGTGCACAGCAGCTATGGGCGGCGGGTGTGCGACACCGCGGTAAGCGGCCACCAGACGGTGCTTCACCTGCGGGTGTTGCGGTTTTGGTGCGGTAACGACGAGTGCGGCAAGAAGACCTTCGCCGAGCAGGTACCCGGGCTGACCGTCCACTACGGCCGCTACAGCGCCCCGCTGCGGAGCCTGCTGCAGACGATCGGCCTGGCGCTGGGCGGCCGGGCCGGTGCCCGGCTCACCCACCGCCTGGCGGCAGCGGTGAACCGAATGACGCTGATCAGGCTGGTTCGATCCCTGCCCGACCCGCAGTCGGGACATGGTCCCCAGGTGCTCGGAGTGGATGACTTCGCCCTGCGCCGCGGCCACACCTACAGCACGATCCTGATCGACGTCACCACCAGCCGGCCGGTCGCCATGCTGCCGGAGCGATCAGCGGACGCGCTGGCCGCGTGGCTCAGCAGACGGCCCGGTGTGCAGGTCGTCTGCCGGGACCGGGCCGGGTGCTACGCCGATGGCGCCACCCGGGGTGCACCGCAGGCGATCCAAGTTGCCGACCGCTGGCATATGTGGCGCAACCTCGGCGACGCCGTCGAGCGCGCCATCGCCAAGCATCGCCACCACCTACGCGACCTCACCCCCGCCACCCGGCCCATCGACATTCCCTTGCCGGGGCATCGACCACCGCGCACCTGCCGGCCGGGGCCGCTCACACCGAGCCGCGGGCCGGCCGTCTGGCCGATCGGACCCGCCACCGGCACACCCTGGTCCACCAGCTGATCGCCCAAGGCCGCGGCCTGCGAGCGATCGCCCACGAACTCGGGCTGGCCCGCAACACCATCCGGCGTTTCGCCCGCGCGAGCAGCCCAGAGGAGCTGCTGGTGAACGACGGCACCGGCAAGCGTCCCCGGGCGGTGGAGGAGTTCGCCGTCTACCTGCGGCACCGCTGGGAGCAGGGCTGCACCAACGCCGAACAGCTCTATCAGGAGATCAAAGCCATGGGCTACCGCGGCAGGCCCACCACGGTCCGCCAGTATCTGCGGCCCTGGAGGGCCCAGACCACGGTGAGTCTGCGGCCCTCGCCGCCGCCCACCGTCCGCCAAGCCACCGGCTGGTTCCTGCGCAATCCCGATGACCTCGACACCAACGAGCAACAGCACCTGCGGGCCCTGACCGCTGCCTGCCCGGCGCTGGCCGCCGTCCGCGATCACGTCCGGGCCTTCGCCGACATGATGATGAATCTTCGCGGCGGCCACCTTGAGCGGTGGATGAACCGGGTCCAGGCCGACGACCTGCCGGAACTGCACTCCTTCGTCACCGGCTTACGCCGCGACTTCGACGCCGCCAAAGCCGGCCTGACCTTGTCTCACAGCTCAGGAAAGGTCGAGGGCCACGTCAACCGCATCAAGATGCTCAAACGCCAGATGTATGGCCGAGCCAACCCCGACCTCCTGCGCAAACGCATCCTCCTCGCCGACTGAGGCGGGTCAACGCACGGAATCAGTGCCAGAGCCAGCATTCAGCCGTCGTCGAGACGCGCAAGCACCCGGATTCGCTCACCCTCGTCCTGCACATCGTTCACCACCAGCGGCGACAACCCCGAGAACACTGCGCTCACAAGCACGTCAAGATCAAGCATGACTCACTGTGAGGCAGTAGAACCTTCCGTCACCACCGAATCTGCGACAGAGCCGTTGGCCTCTGGACAGACCCTGCGTACGGGGATGGGTTCCGCCCGCCTCGCCCGGGGTGTCATTGACCAGTCTATATATCTCAGTATAAATTAAGGGCAAGCAAGTAACATCGGTATAGAAGCGGAGTCGTCGCGTCGACGGCGGCAAGTTCGCCGTGTCCCTTCACCTGTGGGGGTCGGCGTGCGGCTTTGCTCTGGGGCAGGCCCTATCCAGGAGAGAGCTGTTATCACCATGAATGCATCCCCCATCGACCGTTCGACGTTTCACTCTCGTGGCCGCCAGCAGGGGGTCACGTACAAGATCTGGATCTGCGGCTGGATCAGCCGTCATGAGGGGCGGCGCGGTCCAGTACACCGGGTGTGCTGGACCGTGGCCGGCCATCGGCGGCTCCGGCTGTTCCACTCTCTCGCGGCGGCGCGGGAGCTGCGGGACCAGCTTCAGGCCGCAGTGATGACGGGGCAGCCCTTCGATGTCAGGAGCGGGTTGCCGTTGGCACTGGCTCCGCAGGGGTGTGCCGGTCATCCGGTGCATCGATCCCGGCAGCGGCGCAAAGACGGAGGGGCGCATGACTGACCTCTCCTTCGACGACATCCGCCAGGAGTTGGTCGAGCGTAGCGACGGTGAGGCGCTGCTGGCCGACGGCCTGGAGGACGCGCTGATCGGCACGGCGGAAGGCTGGTTCGGCACCTCCCATCGGGTCGTCGCCCTGTACGACCTGTCCCTGTGCGTCCGTGTCCTCATGAGCTGGGGCATGGATGAGGAGGAAGCCGAGGAGTACATCGGCTACAACATCACCGGCGCCTACGCCGGTCCCTCGACTCCCGTCTTCGCCGTGATTCACCGGCAGCCACTGATCGTCTCCTGCGAGGACCGAGACCTCAGCGCGGAGCAGGAGAACTCGCCGCCATCGTACTTTCCCGGCGACAGCCCTTCCAGTGGCGCCGGCCAGAGCATGCGCGGGTGAACCCGGGTCTCCTGCCCGGCTTGTGAGAGTGCGACGTCCTTGCCGTGCCCGCAACCGGCTCTCGCTGCGCTCGTCCCGGCTCGGCCAAAGATCTTCTCCTCCTTCGTCGGACAACATCTTGGCCGTGCCGGGACCGCCGGGTTGCGTTCCCGGCCGCGTGCGTCGCGGTGACATCGGGCCGGGCAGGGACCGGACCTCGTGTCCCCCAGCCGCCGCGATCGGCTGGTCGGCCCGGCTCGATGAGCCTGTGGAGGGCGCATGAACGAAGTGGCCGTCAGTCCCGACATCGTGGATGTCCCGGTCGCCGATGTCGACATCCCGGCCGCACCCACCTCTGAGGGCGAGGGCGCGCGAGGTGGGGAAACCGTCTATACCGAGCGGCCGATGATCCCGGTTGACCTGCTGGTAGCCCACCCCGGCAACGTCCGCCAGGATCGGCAGGCCAGTGAGGAGTTCTGCCGGTCGGTCGCCGCGGCCGGGATCATCACGCCTTTGGAGATCACCGTCGAGCCGGACGGCGGGTACCGGGTAGTGGACGGCAACGTCCGCCTGGACGCCGCCCTGAAGGTCGGCCTGCCCGCCGTGCCGTACTTCTTCTCCACCGACACCGCCGACGACGAGGGCCTGCAGTACCTGCACATGCTCATCACCAGCAGATTCCGCACGAGCCTGTCGGTGCACGAGGAGGCGCAAGCGCTGTTCTCAGCGGCGCAGGCCGGGATGACACGGACCCAGATCCGCAGGGTGACCGGCCTGTCCTCCCGCGAGGTCAAGGCCGGCGTACGGGCCGGCGGTCTGGGCGGCGCGGCCAAGCAGCTCGCCGCGGGGATGGACTACGAGTGGACGCTGGAGGAACTCGCGCTGCTCAAGCCGTTCGAGGACGACCCCGAAGCGCTGGAGGCCATCCACCGCAGGTGGTACGGCCCGCTCAAGTACACCGTGCAACGCCTGCTGGACGAACGGGAGGCCAAGGCCCGCCGCGCCAAGATGATCGCGGAGCTGGAGCAGTCCGGGATCACGATCACCGCCGACCTACCCGACGGCGCCATGCCACTGCGCCGGCTCATGAACGGCGACCAGGAGATGGACGCCGACGCGCACGCCACCTGTCCGGGCCGGGGCGCATGGCTTGCCCCCTGGACCGGAGCCTCTCCCAATCACTACTGCCTGGACCCGGTCGCCTACGGCCACGTGTTCGCCGAGACCGGCACCACCAACCCGCCGCCCCCGGCGGAACCCACGCCCACCGCGCAGCCGGTGAAGCCGGCCGTCGAGCGCAAGATCGTGGTCGAGGGGAACAAGGCGTGGGCCGCCGCCGCCACGGTGCGCCAGCAGTGGTTGCGCGAGTTCCTGGCGCACAAGACCCCACCCAAGAACGTCGCGGCCACCATCGCCCGCTTCGTAACCGAGCAACTGGTCACCATGCCGGAACCGTTGTGCCGCGCACTGGCTGGAGCCCGCCACACGCAGGTGTTCGAGACCTTCGGCAGCCCTACCGCCCTGAACGTCGCCAAGAGCAGCCAGCAGGGCCTTTGGATGATCGCCCTGGCACCGATCGCGACCGCCTACGAACGCGAGATCACCGGAGACGGCGAACGACGCAACACCTGGCGCGAGGACAAGTACTCCCCCTGCACCCGAACCGACGCCGGCGCCTGGCTGCGGTTCATCACCGAGATCGGCGCCTCACACGGCTACGAGCCCAGCCCGATCGAGAAGGCCGTCGCCGACGGTGTGCCCTACCGCGGTGACAATCCCGCCGAAGATATCTCCGACGAGACCACCACCGAGGAGACCAGATCCGGGGCGGTGTCCACCGCACCGGAATCGCACGACGAGCACGACGACCCGCCTCTCGACATGTCCGAACCGGCACCCGGTGCAACCGGCGTGAACGCCCGCTCCTCGTACCGGTCATCGGCGCCGGACACCGCTGCTGAACTGGACGCTGCCACGGATTCGGACATCGCGATGGCCGAGGTCCGGTCCGACGAGGCCGACACCGATGACGTGCAGGCGAAAGCCGCATAACTCCACATGGCTTGCCGGCAGAGGGCGGCAGCACCACACCCGGTCGTCCTCTGCCGCTCGGCCCTCCCCATAACCCGCTTCCGGGCCGTCCTCCGGCCCAGAGGCCATCGGAACCATTCCCCGTCCCGATCCCGAACACGCCGTCAACCGCTCCCGGGCCGCCGGGAGCTCCTCCCCTGTCCCGAACCCATGGAGCGCCTGCTTGACCAACGACCCCGCACAGCCCACAGAAGCCGTCCCCATCGCAGAACCGGTGCTCCCGCGCCGCGGCACCGCCACCGAGAGCACCGGAGACCGCCTGATCCGCTGGGGAGCGGCATTCTCCGTCCTCGTGGTGACCGGTATCGCCGCCGTGATCAGCTACGGACACGCCTACCGGCTCGTCACCCACTACGGGGAGATCGGCGCCACCGCCCAAGCCCTCCCACTCACCGTCGACGGGCTGGTCGCCACCTGCTCCCTGGTGATCCTGCACTACACCCGCAAAAGCCGCAGAGCCCCCTGGCACGCCTGGGGCCTGCTGGTCATCGGCGTGTGCGCCACCGTCGGCGCCAACGTCGCCAACGGTCTCGGACACGGCATCGTCGGCGCCATCGTCGCCGGCTGGCCGGCCCTGGTCGCGGTCGGCTCCTTCGAGCTGCTGATCCGCCTCCTGCGAGACGGCCGCCCCACCTCCACGCAGCGGACGACCGACCATGCGCCCGCCTCCCGAACAACGGAACAACCTGCTCCTACACGCCCACCCGACGACGCCGCTCCAGCCGCCCCGCCACCGATCCTCGATCCGGACGTCCGCGCGGCGATCACGCTCTACACCGACGAGCTCAGCGACGGCGAGATCCCTTCCATTCGCCGTATCAAACGCGACCTGCGGATCGGCCATCCCAAGGCGACACGGATCCACGCCGTCCTGGCCCAGCCCACCAGCACCACCACGCAAAACGGGCATGCTGCTCAACACGCGACATATATATGAGTATATTTATCGACAATTCATTCACCTCAGCATGCCGGAGGCAGCCAGCTTGACCGACCACCGCATCCATCGCACCGCCACAATCACAACCCCCCTTCCACCCCCGCCACGCAGCCATCGCCAGACGAGTGGCCTGACACTGGACACTCCGCGGCTGTATCGCGTCTCCGATGCCATGCGGATGCTCAGCCTGAGCCGCAGCGTGATCTACGAACTGATCAGGGCCGGGCGCCTCCGCTCAGTCACCCAGGGCCGCACCCGGCTCATCCCCTCCTCGGCCATCACCGACTACATCGTGCTCCTGGAACAAGAGGCGCAGAACTCATGACCACGCGACGCAGCCGAGGAGACGGCGGCCTGCGCTGGGACGAGGCACGGCAACGCTGGATCGCGACCATGACCCTCGGCTACACCGCCGCCGGGAAACGCATCGTGAAGAAGGCCACCGGCAAGACCAAGACCGAAGCCAAGAACAAGCTGAAGGAGATCATCAGGGACCATGAGGACGGCCAGCCCACCCTTCCACCGAACTACACCGTGAAAGACGCGGTGACTTACTGGCTGGAGAACGGCCTCCACGGACGAGACACATCGACGATCAAGATGTACCAGATCTACGCCCGCAACCATGTGATCCCTCACCTGGGCGCCCGCAAGCTCCGCGAGCTGTCCGTGGAAGACGTCGACCGATGGTTGCAGGGCAAGGCCGGCGAACTTTCCACCCGATCGCTCAAGCTGATCCACAACATCCTCAACCGTTCGGTGAAGAACGCCATGCGCCGCGACAAGGTCAAGCGCAACGTCGTGGAACTGTGCGAGATACCCGAAGGACGAGCAGGCCGGCCCTCCAAGGCCCTGACCCTCACCCAGGCCGAAGCCGTCCTGAAAGCGGCCGACGCCGCGCCGCCACGCATTCGTGCCTACATCGTGGTCTCCCTGCTGTCCGGAGCGCGAACCGAAGAAGTACGGGCGATCGCCTGGAGTCACGTCGTCACCTACGACCAGCAGGCCCAGGCGTGGCTGCCGGTGGGCGAGGCCGGCTGGGACCACACCGACTTCGCCGTCTACGTCTGGCGCTCGGTACGCAAGAAGGGCGACACCAAGACACCAAGATCCCGCCGCAGCCTCGCCTTGCCCAAACGCTGCGTGGAGGCACTGAAGACCCTGCACCAAGCCCAAGACGGCACACGCGAACTGATCTTCTCGACCAGCAGCGGCTCCCCCGTCTCTGCCCACAACATGCGGCGCGACTTCCGGAAGGTGCTCGACGATGCCGGACTCAACGGAAAGGACTGGGCACCCAGAGAGCTACGGCACAGCTTCGTGTCTTTGCTGTCGGACCACGACATCCCCATCGAGGACATCTCCCGGCTGGTCGGACACTCCAACACCGTCGTCACCGAGACCGTCTACCGCCACCAGATCAGCCCCGTCATCCAGGAGGGTGCACGGGCGATGGACGGGATCTTCCCGATGCCCGAAAACCCGTAGCCTCCCAGCCTGTCTTCCACGCCCCGTTCCTGAGATCAGGAACGGGGCGTTGTCGCAAGTAGCCCTTCGATGGAAGGCAGCCATCCTCGCCTGGTGAGGAGCCCGCGTCCCGCGGCACGGCCATGAGCTGCGGGCGAGCACAACTCGGGTAGGGCACCCGACCGTCTCACCGCATGGCTAATGGCACGGTAATGGCACGCTGACCACGACGCGGGCCTGACTGACCCCGATCATGTGAATGGCATGTCCGGCGACAGCACCCGGCACCCACCTGACACGCTCATCCGCGTCGACGGACCCGTCCCGGAACCCGGCAGCCGGCCGGAGGCCTTCTGCTGACCGCACTGCACCAATGCCATCACCGAAAGTGTCTGGGCAGACCATGCCATGCCGGTCATCCAGGAGGACACGGCGGCCAGGGTCGGTATCTTCCCGAGGCCCGAAATCCTTAGTCACCCAGTTAGTCACCCACGCCCCGTTTCCTAGATCAGAGACGGGGCGTTTTGGCTGGTGGGCGCTACTGGGTTCGAACCAGTGACCCCTCGCTTGTAAGGCGAGTGCTCTACCGCTGAGCTAAGCGCCCGGGTGCCCTTGGTCGTGAAGGGCGGGTGGGCTACACCTTACGGTACGGAAGGGGACCTGAGCACATTGAGCGCCCAGGTGGATCCCGCGTCGGGGACGCCGGCCGCCTGCCAGCCGAGGAGGGCGGCGCCGAGCATCCCGGTGTTGACGCCCAGTGCCGCGTGGCGCAGCGGAGGAGCGGGGCGGAAGGCCAGCCTGGACTGCAGGCGCTCGCCCAGCGGGTCGAAGAGCGCCGCGCCCGCCTCGGCCAGTCCCCCGCCGATGACGATCGAGGAGGGGTCCAGGAGCAGGGTGTAGGAGGCCAGGGCGATGGAAAGCGCCTCCAGGGCCTCGTCCCAGACGGCAGAGGCGTGGGGGTCGCCACGCATGGCAAGCGCCACGACGTCCTCGGCGGCCGGACCGGCTCCGGTGGGCGGCGGCGTCGAAGGACGCACGGAGGCCGCGCGGCTGAGGCGTTCGGAGTAGCGGCGGGCCACCGAGGCGGCGGAGGCGTAGGTCTCCAGGCAGCCGATCTGGCCGCAGGCGCAGCGCTCGCCGTCGGGGAACACGGGGATGTGGCCGATCTCGCCTCCCCACCCTCCGGACCCGCCGTACGGCTCGCCGTGCACGATGGACGCGCCGGCGATACCAGTGCCGATCGGGAGGAACAGGAAGTCCGGCTCCGATCGGCCGGCGCCGAGGATCCGTTCCGCCAGGCCTGCGGTGCGGACGTCGTGTCCGAGCCGGATGGGGACGTCGAGTGAGGTGAAGTCGGTGGCCGGCACGTCTCTCCAGCCGATGTTGGCCGAGTAGAGGGCGGTGTCGGTGTTGACCAGCCCGGGCACGGCGAGCCCGATCCCGGACGGCGCACCATGGATGGACGGCGCGCCATAGGGGGACGGCGTTCCGGCGGGGTACAGGTGGGAGGGATCGGTGGAGGTGAGGAGGGCTCGGCCCGATTCGGCGAGATGGTCGATGAAGGCGCGGATGGCCTTGATGACGCGCAGGGGGCCTTCGTCGCGGGGGGTGGGGCGGCGGTCGGTGAGCAGTACCTCGCCGCCGGAGGTGACGAGCCCGCCTTTCATGGAGGTGCCGCCGACATCGAGGGCGACGACGTAGGCCTTGGGACTCATGCCGCCGCTCCCACGCCGACGCTCCGGTGGACGGGTTGGTGGCTGGACTCGAGCACCGGGTTCTTCCCCACTTCCGCGGCCGGGCGGGCCGCCGGACGGCCCAGTGAAATGCGCATTCACGCGCAGTTTTGCCCAAATGGGTGCATGAGTCAAAACCACGGGAGGTGATGCGGCGGTTGGTCCGCCCGTACCGTCACCGGTCCACCCGTAAGGCGAACCGGTCCGCCCGTATCATGGCCGGTCCACCCGTACGGCGACGGGTTTGCCTATGCCGTGACTGGTCCGCCCGTACCGTGACTGGTCCGCCCGTACCGTGGCTGATCCGTCCGTACTGTGACCGATTCCTCTGTACTGCAGCCGATCCGTACGTGCTGCGACTGGTGTGGCCGTAGCGCGTGGGCCGGCGGGGTCACGGGGAGGGGCGGCGGCCGAGGACTCGGTTGAGGGCTGCTTCCACCTCTTCGGACAGGCCGGGGGCGCCGGCGCGCACCAGGGACGGGCGGTCGTCCGGATCGGCGTCCTCGCCGTCGGCGAGCCGTACGGCGCCGCAGGAGCGGCACTCGACCTCGCCGAGCCTGCAGATCAGCTTGGTGGAGCCGCACGACCCGCAGCGGTCGAGGTCGAGATCGAGGTCGTGCTCGCGCTGGCAGGACGGGCAGATGAGCACCTGCCGTTCACGCCGCACGCCGCGGCGCCAAGGGCTCGCGCCCCGGACCGGGTCCGTCTGCCGGACGCCGCACCGATAGCAGGGCATCGTCGCCACCGCCTCCGTCTTCGCCGGGCCGCCGCCCGGCGCGGTTCATGAGAATTCGTCGAGCACCTTGCGGTACCCGGAGATGTCGCGCGCCGAGGGCACCGGGTTGACTTCCTTCCACCGGACCACGCCCTCGCCGTCGATGAGGAAGGTGCCGCGAAGGGCGCGACCCCCCTGCTCATCGAAGACACCGTACGCCTGCGCAACCTCGCCGTGCGGCCAGAAGTCCGACAGCATCGGGAAGGTGAAGCCCTCCTTGTCGGCCCACGCCCGCTGGCTGAACAGGGAGTCGACCGACACGGTCAGCACCCGTACATCATCGGGCACGGAGGTCACGAGTTCGTCGCGGATCGCGCACAGCTCGCCGTGGCAGATGCCGCTGAAGGCCAGCGGGTAGAACACGAGCAGCACCCGGTGACCGCGAAGGTCGCCCAGCCGTACTGGGGTGCCGTGCTGGTCCTTCAGCTCGAAGTCCGGCGCCTTGTCTCCCACGTCGACCGCCATGCCGGTCCTTTCCCCGCCGAAAACGCCTAGAAGGTGCATAGAAGATGAACGCGCGTCGAGCACGGCGAGCGCATCGGGCCTGCCGTACGGCCGGTGTGCGCCGTACGGCAGGGGAAAGCGGAGTCGCTGAGCTGCGGCGGCGTCGTGACGGACCCGACGGGACCGGTCGCGTGGGAACGGCCGGCCGCTCCGGACACCCCCCGGTGATCGGAGCCCGGCACCCGGCCACTACGACGACGTCCCGGACGTCATGGAGACGGCCGGAGACCCTGGCGACGGCCGGTGGGCTATCGGCGGCCCTTGGGAGTGACCAGTCGCGTGCCCGACCAGTCGCGGGCCGCGCTCACGCTGCTGGTCTGCGAAAGACCCGCCGTGGCGGCGTCCTCCCCGATGTCGCTCGGCTCGACGTGACCGTCTCGTCCGACCTTCGGGGTCAGCAGCCAGATCTGGCCGCCGTCGGCCAGCCCGGCCATCGCATCACTCAAAGCGTCGAACAGGTCTCCGTCCCCGTCGCGCCACCACAGCAGCACGACGTCGATGACCTCTTCGGAGTCCTCGTCGACCAGTTCGTTGCCGGTCAGCTCCTCGATCGACTGGCGAAGCTCCTCATCGGAGTCCTCGTCCCAGCCGATCTCCTGCACCACCTGACCCGGCTTCAGACCGAGTCGCTCGGCCAGGCCGCGCTCGCCCTGCGCCTGACCCGCGGTCGCGCTCACGTTTATCCCTCCTGCTTGAATGGCCCCGCGTTACGCGGTTTACCCGGCCCCTGTGAGGCCGCTTCGGCACAGTCCACACGCTGTGACCCATCGTCGTCAACGGTCGCCACGACCGGTGACCCGCACCGTTATCTGCTAGTCCGACAAAAACGACAAACGTACACGCCGTTCCGGGTTGTCGACGTTGAGGTCGACGATGGCGATCGACTGCCATGTTCCCAGCTCCAGCCGCCCGCCCAGGACCGGGACGGTCGCGTACGGCGGGATGAGCGCCGGCATCACGTGTGACCTGCCATGACCGCGCGAGCCGTGGGCGTGGCGCCATCGGTCGTCGGCCGGAAGCAGATCGTCCAGCAGGTTCAGCAGATCGTCGTCGCTGCCGGAGCCGAGCTCCAGCACCGCCACCCCCGCCGTCGCGTGCGGGACGAAGACGTTCAGCAGACCGTCTCCCCCGCACGAGCGCGCGAACTCCTCGCACTGCCGGGTGATGTCGTGCACCCGTTCCTTGTTCCCGGTCCTCACCTCGAACGTCTGAGATCTCACCTGACGGATCTTATGATCCCCGCTGAACTGGGACGACAACCGCATCCGGCCCGGGAAACACCAACCCGGTGTGTCCGTCGTCGAAACGCACGACGTACGGCGGGCATCCGTCCGGCCCTCGCACCTCGATGATCAAGCCGGGCCGGTCCCTCTCTCCCACAGCGTTCCCGTGGACGAGGAGCCGGTCCCCAATGGTCGCGTACACGAAGATCCCTCCTTCCTCACGGCCGCTTCCAGACTCATACGGCTCGTTCCCGGCGAAAAGAGGGAGAGACCCTCCCCCGGCGGAGGGAGGGGAAATAAAGACCGAAACGTTACTCTGCGAGGATGTGGCGCTTCTGGCTCCGGAGGACGGGGCGGCTGGGGCTCCGGGCGCGCACGGCGGCCTCCTATGTCCTGGTCACCACCGCGGCCGTGCTCATCGTGGAGGCCGTCCTCCTCGGGCTCGTGATCTCCTCGGCGAGCGGGTCGGACCTGGTGGCACGCCTGCAGGACCAGGCCGGCAAGGACGCGAAGATCCTGAGCGCGACGGCCGCCAAGCTGGCCACGGTGTCGCCCGGCGACGACCTGCCCCACCTGCTGGCCAGGGCGGTGAAGTCGTCCTACGGCCTCACCGGGTTCGGCGGCTCGGCACGGGACGCCGAGCAGAGCGTGCCGCTCCGCAGGGTGACGGGGAAGGCGGACCGCGTCCCGGTCGAGGTCCTGCTCGACGCCCAGGGCGTGATCATCACCAGCACGGCGACGGCCTCCTACCCGGTACGCGGGCGGCTGCCGGTGCGGCTGCCCACCGGCGGCCAGGGCCTCGGCGGGAAGAGCGACACGGCGGCCGGGGCCGCGGCGTGGTGGATCAGCCCGGTCTTCGGCCCGTCGGCCGGCGGGACCCTGAAGCTGTTCGCGGACGGCGACTCCGTGGTCGTCGAAGACGAGACCGGCCCCTGGGAGCCGTCCGGGAAGGGCAATGCGCCGCAGACGGTCGGATACGTCTATGTGCAGGCGCCGCCCGACCTCGACGAGGCGACCGCCTCGGCCAAGGCGACCGTGCCGCTGCTCGCGCCCGGCGCGCTGGTCCTGGCGCTGGTCGTGCCGGTGGGCGTGGTGTTCGGCATGCTGAGCACCCGCCGGCTGATCGGCCGCATCACCCGGCTGGCCGAGGTGACGACGGCGGTGGCGAGGGGGGACTTCGGCCACAGGGTGGGCGTCCGCGGCGCCGACGAGGTCGGGCAGCTGGAGGCGGGGTTCAACCGGATGACCGAGCGGCTCGGAGCGGCCGTGGAGGCCGAACGGCGCTCGGCGCGGGCCGACGCGCGCCAGGCCGAGCGGACGCGCATCGCCCGCGAACTGCACGACTCCATCTCCCAGGACCTGTTCTCCCTGAGCCTGCTGGCGGCGGGCATGCGCAGGGCCGCCCCGCAGGAGCTGCGGCGCGAGGCCGAGACGATGGAGCGGACGGCCGCCCGGACGATGCGCGAGATGCAGGCCCTGCTGCTGGAGCTGCGCCCGGTGGCGCTGGAGGACGCGGGCCTGGTCCCCGCGTTGCGGGAACTGTGCAACGCCTACCAGACACGTCTCGGGATCACGATGCGCGCGTCGCTCGAGACGGTGCCGCTCACCCCGGCCGCCGAGCACGCGGTGCTGCGCCTCACGCAGGAGGCCGTCGGCAACGCGATCAGGCACGGGGCGCCGACCGCCATCGAGGTGCGGCTGCGGCGCGCCGGAGGCGAGACCGAGATCGTCGTCAGCGACGACGGCCGCGGATTCGACCCCTCGCGCCCCTCGCTCAGCCACGGGATGGGGCTCAGGCTCATGCGCGAGAGAGTGGAGGAGCTCGGCGGCCGGTTCTCGGTCACCAGCGGGCCGGACGCCGGCACGGTGGTCCGCGCGTCCCTGCCCGTCCGCCCCGTCGGGCCGCCCGTGCTCGCGTTCGGCGTGCCGCCGTTCCCGCCGGCCCCGTCCGCGCCGCCCGTCCCGTGTGCGGCGCCGGCGGCGGAGGCGCCGTGATCCGGGTGCTGATCGTCGACGACCACGAGGTCGTGCGGCAGGGACTGCGGTTCGTCCTGGACCAGGAGGAGGGCATCGAGGTCGTCGGCGAGTGCGGCGACGGGGCCGAGGCCCTGGCCGCCGTGCGCGCGGTGCGGCCGTCGGTCGTGCTGCTCGACATGGTGATGCCCGGCATGGACGGCCTGGAGGTGCTGCGGCGCCTCGGACCGGACCGGCCGGCGGTGATCGTCCTGACCTCTTTCCAGGAGGACGAGCGGGTCGTGGCGGCCGTCCGGCTCGGCGCGCTGTCCTACCTGCCGAAGACCACCGCGGTGGACCGGGTGGTCGAGGCGGTGCGGGCGGCCGCGTACGGGGGCAGCGTCCTCGCGCCGGGCGTCGCCGCGCTGCTGGTGCGCCAGGTGCGCGGCGGGGAACGGCGCACCCCGCTGGACTTCCTGACCCCGCGCGAGCGCGAGGTGCTGACCGCGCTCGCGCGTGGCCGCTCCAACAGCGAGATCGCGCGGGCGCTCTCACTGGGCAAGGAGACGGTGAAGACGCACGTGTCCAGCGTCCTGGCCAAGCTGGGCGTCGCCGACCGCACCCAGGCGGCGATCTTCGGGTTGCAACACGGCCTGGTCCCCCTGGAAGAGGCGCTGGAGCCGGAGACCCCGAAGGAGTAGCGCCCCCGTCCAGAGGTGCGACGACCCCGTCAGGTGGTGCGCAGGGCCTCGGTGGGGGGCAGGCGGGCGGCGCGCAGGGCCGGGTAGAGGCCGGCCAGGGCGCCCACGACCACGGCGACCCCGAAGCCGCCCCACAGCCCCTCCGGCGGCACCAGCACCGTCCAGCCCCGGGTGCGGGCCAGGACGAGGGTGAACAGGCAGCCGATCGCCACTCCCCCGGCGCCGCCGATGGCCGCGAGGACCAGCGACTCGGTCAGGAACTGCCCGGCCACGTGCCGGCGGGTGGCCCCGAGGGCCCGGCGCAGGCCGATCTCCCCGCGGCGCTCCAGCACCGAGATGACCATGATGTTGCCGATGCCGATGCCGCCGACCAGCAGCGCGATGGCGCCGAGCCCGAGGAACAGCGTGGCGGAGGACGCGGCGACGGCCACGCGCGTGGTGAGCGCGTCCGAGGGACGGACCACCTGGACCTGCTCGGCGTGGACGGGGTTGGTGGTCGGCGCGAGCAGGCCGGCCACGGCCTCCACGCGTTCCTGCCGCGCGCGGACGTACAGCCGGCTGGGGTGACCGTCGTAGCCCAGCAGCCGCGCGGCCACCGGGAAGCCGACCAGCGCGGACCGGTCGATCTCCGGGGCCAGGACGAGGGGGTCCAGGATGCCGGAGACGGTGTACCAGTGGCCGCCGATCCAGACGCGCGTCGAGGCGTCGACGCGGCTGATCCCGAGGGTCTGGGCCGCCTGGTGGCCGAGCACGACGACGGGGTAGCCCGCGGTGGCGGCGTCCAGGAAGCGGCCCTGCCGGACCCGTCCGTCGAGGGTGGCCAGCAGTGTGGTGTCGCAGGCCCGCACGGCCAGGCCGCCCGTCATGCCCTCCGGCACGTGGTCGTTGCGGTAGACGTTCTTGTCCGTGAGCTGCGTCGTGGGCGCGACGCCCGTGACGCCGTCCACGCGGCGGAGCATGCGGGTGGCGCCGACCGGCAGCAGGGCCTCGGCGCCGCCCAGGTCACGGCCGTTGGCCACGGTCAGCAGGTTGGTCCCGAGCCGGTCGATCTGTTCCAGGAGCGCCGCCTGGCTGGAGCGGGTGACGCCGAGGACCGCGACGATGGCGGCGATGCCGATGGCGATGCCGAGCGCGGAGAGCAGGGCGCGGGTCTTGCGGGCGCGCAGCCCGAGCGTCCCGACCGCGAGCAGGTCCACGGCGCGCAACCGGCCGGCGGGGGCGCCGGCCGCCGGACGTGGGCCCCTCATCGGACGCCGTCCCCGCGCGGCCCGCGGTCCCCGCGTGGTGCGACGTCCCCGCCGGGCACGGGGTCTCGACCCGGCACGACGTCCCCGCGAGGCACGGCGTCTCGACCCGGCACGACGTCCCCGCGAGGCGGGGCGTCCCTGTCGAGTCCACCGGCCCCGTACGGCCCGCCGGCCCCGTGCGGTGGGGCGTCGTCGTGGTGCTCGCCGACGACCCGGCCGTCGCGCAGGTCGATCCGCCGGGGGCAGGCGGCGGCGATCCCGGCGTCGTGCGTGACGATCATCAAAGTGGTTCCCTGTTCGTTGAGCTCGCGCAGGAGGGCGACGATCTCCCTGCCGTTCGCCGAGTCGAGGTTGCCGGTGGGTTCGTCGGCGAAGACGATGGACGGCCGGCCGACCAGCGCGCGGGCGATGGCGACCCTCTGGCGCTCGCCGCCGGACAGCTTGGCCGAGCGGTGCCGGACGCGGTGCCCGAGCCCGACCCTGGTGAGCGCGTCGGCGGCCAGGCGGCGGCGCTCGGCGGCGGGCACGCCCCGGTACAGCAGCCCGGTGGCGACGTTCTCCAGCGCGCTCAGGCTCTCCAGCAGGAAGAACCGCTGGAAGACCACGCCGACGTGGTGGGCGCGCAGCCCGGCGAGCCGCCGGTCCCCGCAGGACTCCACAGCGTGGTCGGACAGCCGTACGGTGCCGGAGGTGGGGCGGTCGAGCGCGGCCATGAGGTGGAGCAGCGTCGACTTGCCCGACCCGGACGGGCCGAGCAGGGCGACCATCTCTCCCGCGGCCACGCTCAGCGTGACGCCGCGCACCGACTCGACGGGGGGCTCGCCGGGGTAGACCTTGCGGACGCCGGCCAGTTCCAGCACCGGCCCGGTCCAGGCGACGTCCCTGTTCCCCGGGTCGCCGACCGGGCGGGCCCGGTCCGCGGACGGCCCGCCCTCAGGTGGCGCCGCCCCGGCCGGGGGGCGCGGCGTGCGTGCGGGCGTCATTCTTTCGGCACCTCCACCTGGGCGCCCTCGGGGACGCCGGTCACCTCGACGGTCCCCTCGGTCTCGTCGAACAGCCCGGTCTCGACCGGGACGGTCGTGCGGCGGCTCCCCTGGACGGTCACGACCGCGAACCTGCCGCCGGGCTGGGCGAGCAGGGCGAGGATCGGCACGGTGAGGACGTCCTTGTGCCGCTCCACGGTGATCTCGACCTGCACGACGGCCTGGTCCAGCGCCCGCACCGGCCTGCCCGAGAGCGTGATGGTGATCGGCACGTACGACTGCGCGGGGTCGGTGTCCTGTTGAGGCTGGTCCGGGGTGACGGCGACCGTGCTGATCGTGGCGACCTGGCCGCCGCGTCTGCGGCCGTCGGGGAGGATGACGGTGACCCTGTCCCCCTTGCCGACCCTCGGCGCCATGCTCGGGTCGAGCTGGACCGACACGATGGGCACCGCGCTGGTGCCGTGCAGGACGCGGCCGCCGGCCGCGTCGCCGACCTGGGCGTCGTGGCCGGTGACGCGCAGGGGCCTCGGCAGGAACACCACCTGTCCCAGCGGCACGGCGCCGGTGACCGGCAGGTGCGCGTCGTGCTGCCACCTGCGGACGGCGTAGTAGGTCGACAGGCCATAGGTGCGGTCCACGGTGAAGCCTGTGTAGCCGAGCGCCCGCAGGTTGCGTTCGAGCTGCTCGACGTCCGCCCCTGAGGTCATCCCCAGCGCGAATGCCCGCCAGGCGGGGCGGGGGCCGTACATGAGGATGGCCCTGCCGCCGTCGGCCTCGTAGACGGCGTGGCCGCGGGTGATCCTCGCCCCGAGCTTGGGCAGCCGGGTGAGGACGCCCCCCGCGCCGTTGACCGAGTAGGTGGCCGCGTAGGTGAGCGTGCCGTTCGCCAGTTCCCGCGCGGCGACGTCGCCCACGGTCACCGGGACGGTGCCGGTGGCGACGGGCGCGGCGGCGGGGGCCGCCGGCGTGTCGCGCAGCAGGACCCAGCCGCCGCCCGCCAGGGCCAGCACCACGGCCCCGGCGAGCGACGCCCGCAGCGCGCCGGCCATCAGGAGCCCTCCGGGCTCTTGACCGAGAACCCGTTCGCGGGAAAGTGCTCCTTGCAGGCCTCGAGCTGGCGCTTCATGCCCTTCTTGCCCAGGCCCAGCAGGCGTCTGGACAGCGGGAAGTCGCCGTCGGCGTCGGGATCGGGCCAGTCGCGCAGGCCGTTGGAGCGCATGCACGCGGCGAACCGGCGGAGCTTCGCCGCGTCGGCGGCCGTCACCGGCGGCCGGGACCTGCCCTCGGGCGGGAGGCGGTCGGCGATGGACCGGCATGCCCGCATGACGGCGGCGGTGGGTTCGCGGGTGCCGGGCGGCAGGGTGATCTTGCCGGTGCGCGGGTCGGGCATCACGTCGGGGAAGCCGGGCATGCCGTGGGTCCGGATGCACTGGGTGAGCTCCCGGTAGACGGCGAGTCGCCCGGGGGTCGCCGTGGGGGCCGAGGTGGCGGCCGGCGTTCCCTGCCCGGAGCCGCATCCGGCGAGCGCGGCGGCGACGGCGAGCAACGCGGTGGTTCGTCTGATCATGGGATCCCTGGCCTTGTCGGAGGTCGGGGCCGGCGCCGCGGCCCGGCTCGGGCGCGCGGCGGCCGGCGAGGTGGCGCTTCCAAGGCTCGCGGCGGGGGCCGTGCCGCACATCGCGCGCGAGCGGGGTTGGAACTCCCTCCGGAGGGGGAGGCAGGGAGGAACGGGGGCCTACAGGGGTCCCCCAGGGGTGACCTGGACCGACCCCCGGATCGTTATGATTTGTTACGTCCCGCGAACATCGTCCTGCGATCGATGGTCTAGGCCATATGTCGCCCTGCCAGCAGGGACATCTTGGTTACCGGACGGTAGAGATGCACTTTCCGGAGTAAGCAGCCAGGATGGAAGACGACCTAGACCACGAAGAAGAGGCTTACCCGTCCATCCTCGGAAGGCGAGACCCAGTGGCTTCCGGACGCCAGCGTTTCTCGATCATCAGCGACGGCCTACCCAGCCAGCTGCCTGATGTCGACCCAAGCGAGACCCAGGAGTGGCTCGAGTCGCTTGACAACGTCGTCAAGACCGAGGGTCGCACCCGAGCCCGTTACCTGATGCTGCGCCTGCTCGAGCGGGCCCGAGAACACCAGGTCGGGGTGCCGGGGCTGCGGAGCACCGACTACATCAACACCATCCCGCCGGAGCGCGAACCCTGGTTCCCGGGCGACGAGTACGTCGAACGGCGCATCAGGGCCTACATCCGGTGGAACGCCGCGGTCATGGTGACCCGGGCCAACGCCCGCACCAACGTCGGCGGCCACATCGCCACCTACGCCTCAGCCGCGTCGTTGTACGAGGTGGGGTTCAACCACTTCTTCCGCGGCAAGGACCACGGCGAGTCGGGCGACCAGGTGTTCATCCAGGGCCACGCCGCCCCGGGCATCTACGCCCGCGCCTTCCTCGAGGGCCGCCTGAACCAGTCGCAGCTCGACGCCTTCCGCCAGGAGCTGTCCCAGGGCTTCCAGGGCCTGCCGTCGTACCCGCACCCCCGCCTCATGCCCGACTTCTGGGAGTTCCCCACGGTCTCCATGGGCCTCGGGGCGATCGGGGCGATCTACCAGGCGCGGTTCAACCGCTACCTGCTCAACCGGAAGATCAAGGACACCAGTCGCAGCCACGTCTGGTGCTTCCTCGGCGACGGCGAGATGGACGAGCCCGAGTCGCTCGGCGCCATCGGCCTCGCCTCCCGCGAGGAGCTCGACAACCTCACCTTCGTCATCAACTGCAACCTGCAGCGGCTCGACGGGCCGGTGCGCGGCAACGGCAAGGTCATCCAGGAGCTCGAGTCGTACTTCCGCGGCGCGGGCTGGAACGTCATCAAGGTCGTATGGGGCCGCGAGTGGGACCAGCTCCTGGCCGCCGACGTCGACGGCGTGCTCGTCAACAAGATGAACACCACCCCTGACGGCCAGTTCCAGACCTACTCCGTCGAGTCCGGCGAGTACATCCGCGAGAACTTCTTCGGCGACGACCCGCGCCTGCGCAAGATGGTCGAGCACCTGTCCGACGACGACATCCGCAAGCTGTCGCGCGGCGGCCACGACTACCGCAAGGTGTACGCGGCGTTCAAGGCCGCCCGCGAGCACGTCGGGCAGCCCACGGTCATCCTCGCCCAGACCATCAAGGGATGGACCCTGGGCAAGGACTTCGAGGCGCGCAACGCCACGCACCAGATGAAGAAGATGACCAAGGCCGAGCTCAAGGAGTTCCGCGACCGCCTCTACCTCCCGATCCCCGACAAGGACCTCGAGGGCGAGCTGCCCCCGTACTACCACCCGGGCGAGAACGACGAGGAGATCGCGTACATGCGCGAGCGGCGCGCGGCGCTGGGCGGCTACCTGCCCAAGCGCGTCATGCGGGCCAAGCCGATGAAGCTCCCCGGCGACAAGGTCTACGCCGACCTGAAGAAGGGCTCGGGCAAGCAGAACGTCGCCACGACGATGGCCTTCGTCCGCCTGCTCAAGGACCTCATGCGCGACAAGGAGATCGGCTCGCGCTTCGTCCCGATCATCCCGGACGAGGCCCGCACCTTCGGTCTCGACGCGATGTTCCCGACCGCCAAGATCTACTCGCCGCACGGGCAGACCTACGACGCGGTCGACCGCAACCTGCTGCTGTCCTACAAGGAGTCGACCGAGGGTCAGATCCTGCACGAGGGCATCAGCGAGTCGGGGTCCATGGGGTCGGCCATCGCCGCCGGCTCCGCCTACTCCACCCACGGCGAGCACATGATCCCGATCTACATCTTCTACTCGATGTTCGGGTTCCAGCGCACCGCCGACCAGATGTGGGCGATGGGCGACCAGATGAGCCGTGGCTTCCTGCTCGGCGCGACGGCCGGCCGCACCACCCTCAACGGCGAGGGCCTCCAGCACGAGGACGGCCACTCGCCGCTGATCGCCTCCACCAACCCCGCCGCCGTGTCCTACGACCCGGCGTGGGCGTTCGAGATCGCCCACATCGTCCAGGACGGCCTGCGGCGCATGTACGGCGAGCAGCCCGAGGACGTCTTCTACTACCTCACCGTCTACAACGAGCCCTACCCGCAGCCGGCCGAGCCCGAGGGCCTGGACGCCGAGGGCGTGCTCAAGGGCCTGTACCGCTTCGCCGCGGCCCCCGACATCGAGGGCCCGCGGGCGAACATCCTGGCCTCCGGCGTGGCCGGCCGCTGGGCGCTGGAGGCCCAGCGCCTGCTGGCCGAAGAGTGGGGGGTGGCGGCCGCGGTGTGGTCGGCGCCGTCGTGGTCGGAGCTGCGCCGCGAGGCGCTCGCGTGCGACGAGCACAACCTGCTCAACCCCGAGGCCGAGCAGCGGGTGCCCTACGTCACCCAGGTGCTCTCGACGGCACGTGGCCCCTTCGTCGGCGTCAGCGACTACATGCGCGCGGTCCCCGACCAGATCTCCCGCTGGGTCCCCGGCGACTGGACCTCGCTGGGCACCGACGGCTTCGGCCTGTCGGACACCCGCTCGGCGCTGCGCCGCCACTTCCACGTGGACGCCGCGTCGATCACGCTGGCGGTGCTCACCGAGCTCGCCAGGCGGGGCGAGGTCAAGCAGGAGGTGCTGCGCGAGGCCATCGCGCGCTACCACCTGAAGAACGGCGTCACCGAGGTCGTCGCCCAGGCGACCCCTGAGAGCAACGAGACGCAGTCCATGGGGGTCTGACCCTTCAGCGGCGTCTCCGGCGGGCCCTCGCGCGACTTCGCGCGAGGGCCCGCCGCGGTGGTGCTCAACCGGGGGTCTGGTCCTGGGCGATCAGGTCGGGGATGCGCGGAGCGTACTCCTCCAGGGACGGGCGGGGCAGCGCCTCCTCCTCGGTGAGCGCGGCGCTCGCGATGCGGTCGAGCCGGAACACCCGGACGTCCTGCCTGAGACGGCACCACGCCACCAGGTACCAGAAGCCGCCGCGCCCGCCGATGAACACCCCGGGCTCGACATCGCGCTCGGTCGTCTCGCCCGACTTGGCGTCGTAGGTGATGCGCAGCACCCGCCGGTGCAGCAGCGCCTCGTCGATGACCCGGGCGACCGCGGCCCGCCCGCCGGGGGTCGCGGCAGGCCGCGCCGCGGGCGCGCCAGGCGGCGGCGTCGCGGCGATCAGCTTGCGCAGGGCGCTGCGGGCGCCGCCCGCCAGGGGACGCCTTCCGGCCCTGCTGAGGGCGACGGCGACGGCCACCGCCTCGTCAGAGGTGAGGTCGAGGGGCGAGGGCGCGGCGGGCTCGTCGAGGGCGTAGCCGTCGTCCTCGGCGCGGACGGGCACGCCGGCGGCGCGCAGCGCTTCGATGTCGCGCTCGACGGTGCGGGCGCCCACCTGTAATCGCTCGCTCAGCTCCCGTGCGGACCGGCACCGGGGGGAGATCGCGCGCAGCTCCTCGATGAGGGCGTAGAGCCGATCGGTACGGTTCACATCCCGAACCTACGCCGGGGCACCGACATTCGCGCCGCACGCGCCCGGCGGGCCGGGCGGGCCGGGCGGTCCGGCCGCGTGCGGCCGTCTCCATGCCGGCCGCGACCCTGGCCACCATGGAGAAGCTCGGCAGGAGCGCTGGAGCGCCCCTGCGGGTTCAGCCGGAGGCGGCGGCGGTCCAGTCGAGCAGGGCGTCGAGGGTCCAGGTGTTGACGACGCGGGCGGGCTCGACGCCGCACCGGGCGGCCCGCTCGCAGCCGAAGTGCTGCCATTCGAGCTGCCCGGGCGCGTGGGCGTCGGAGTCGACGGAGAACAGGCAGCCCATCTCGTAGGCCAGCCGCAGCAGCCGCTTGGGCGGGTCGAGCCGGTCGGGCCGGGAGTTGATCTCGACGGCGACGCCGAACCTGCGGCACGCCTCGAAGACGATCTCGGCGTCGAACGCCGACTCCGGCCGCAGGCCGCCGCGGCGGCCGTCGCCGCGCACGATGCGGCCGGTGCAGTGGCCGAGGACGTCGACGCGGGGGTCGGCGATGGCGGTGACCATCCTGCGGGTCATGTCGCCGGCGTCCATGCGCAGCTTGGAGTGGACGCTGGCGACCACCACGTCGAGCCGGTCGAGCAGCTCGGGCTCCTGGTCGAGCGAGCCGTCGGGCAGGATGTCGACCTCGATGCCGGTCAGGATGCGGAACGGCGCGAGCTTGTCGTTGAGCCCGGCGACCAGGTCGAGCTGCTCGCGCAGCCGCTCGGGGGACAGGCCGCGGGCGACGGTGAGCCGCGGCGAGTGGTCGGTGAGGGCGAGGTAGTCGTGGCCGAGCCCGCGGGCGGCCTCGGCCATCTCCTGGACGGGCGAGCCGCCGTCGGACCAGTCGGAGTGACTGTGCAGGTCACCCTTGAGGGCGGCGCGCAGGGCGGCCGTCGCCTCGTCCAGGTCGAGGCCGGCGGTGTCCTCCAGGCGGCGCAGATAGGTGGGGACGTGCCCGTCCAGGGCTTCGGTGATCGCCAGGGCGGTGACCTTGCCGACGCCTTTGAGCTCCTGAAGCCCGCCGGAGCGGGCGAGCCGCGCGAGCTCGTCGCGCGGGAGGTCGCCGATGGCGGAGGCGGCGCCGCGGAAGGCCCGCACCCGGTAGGTCGGCTCGCCGGCCCGTTCCAGGAGGAAGGCGATGCGCTTCAGCGCTTCTACCGGTTCCACTGCTGCTCCACAGCTGCGAATCTACCCAGCGTTCCCGCGTCGCACGGCCTGTGGTCCGATAAGCACTGAAATAACGCTGTTCATCAGGCATCAGAAACTTCTGCCGCGCTTGCCGCGTTAACCGGGCAAACGTAGGCTTTGCACACTTTTTCGAGAGACGGACCCCGATGGCGACACCCCGCCCCAAGCCCGTACGACCGCCACATCCGCTGGCGAAAGACGCGGCGAGGTCCGCGGCGACGCCGCCGCCCGGCGGCAGGAAGCTGTCCTCCACCGCGATCACGCTGGGCACGATGGGACTGCTCTCCACCCTGGTGGTCGGCTTCTGCGCCGCCCAGGGCACCTTCGCCGAGAAGGTCACCGCCGACTGCGTGGACCTGCGCAGCCGCACGGCCGACGGGTCCTACCAGGTCGTGGACGACGACCACTGCGACGACCACCGCTCCGGCTACTACGGGTCGCGCGGCGCCTTCGGCTGGTACTACGGGGGCGTCAGGCAGGCCGGCCGGGTGCTGCGCGGCACGACCGTCAGGCCGCCGAACGCCCACGTCAGCAGCAGATCGGGCGCCGTGCTCCAGCGCGGCGGCTTCGGCGGCCGCGGCGTCGGGGGAAGCTGAGGTGCGCAGGCAGAGGTCCGCGCGGCGGGACGGCTGGGAGAAGACCATCGAGGCGCAGGGCCTGGCCTACCACCGCTCGGCGCACCCGTCCGGCCTCGACCGGCCCTACTGGGACGAGGGCGTGCACTACGCCTTCACCATGGAGGAGGTCCTCTCCCTGGAGAGCCAGGTCGAGGAGCTGCACGCCATGTGCCTGGCGGCCGTCGAGCACGTGGTCGCCGCCGGCCGCTACCGCGACTTCGCGATCCCCGAGTGGGTGGCCCCGGAGATCGAGGCGTCCTGGCGGCGCCGCGACCCGCACGTGTACGGTCGCTTCGACCTGCGCTACGACGGGCGGGGGCCGGCCAAGCTGCTGGAGTACAACGCCGACACCCCGACGAGCCTCGTCGAGAGCTCGCTGGTCCAGTGGTTCTGGCTCAAGGACGTCCACCCCGCCGACGACCAGTGGAACTCCATCCACGAACGCCTGGTCGACCGGTGGCGCGAGCTGCCGCTGCAGACCGGCCCCGCGCACTTCGCCTGGACCAACATGGACGAGACCGGCGAGGAGGCCATGACGCTCGGGTACCTGCAGGAGACCGCCGAGCAGGCCGGCCGGGCGACGGTCGCCATCGCCATGGAGGACATCGGCTGGGACTCCCGGGCGCTGCGCTTCGTCGACATGGAGCACCGGGTGATCCGCACGCTGTGCAAGCTCTACCCGTGGGAGTGGGCGGTCGCCGACCCGTTCGGGCCGCGGGCCGTGCGCGGGCAGGTCTCGATGACCTGGATCGAGCCGCTGTGGAAGATGCTGCTGTCCAACAAGGCGCTGCTGGCCCTGCTGTGGGAGCTGCACCCCGGCCACCCGAACCTGCTCCCCGCCTACCTGGACGGCCCGCGCGACCTGCCCGCCCACATCGCCAAGCCCCTGCTCGGCCGCGAGGGCGCGAGCATGCGCGTCGTCACCCCGGACGGCGCCCACAGCACCGAGGGCGACTACGGCGCCGAGGGCTACGTCTACCAGGAGTTCCGCGCGCTGCCCGACTTCGACGGCTGGCGCCCGGTGCTGGGCGCCTGGGTCGTCGGGGACGAGGCCGCCGGGCTCGGCATCCGGGAGACCTCGGGCCTGATCACCGATGACACCTCCTCGTTCGTCCCGCACCGCATCGCCCTCTGACCCCGTGACCGCCGCGCCGCCGCCCCCGAGGGCGGCCCGCGCGGCGTCCCCACCCCCCGCCTGACACAGCCCAAGGAGCACAAGACATGACCATCGCGCTCGCCGGTCCCCTCGGGGAGGCGCTCGGCCGAGGAGCCCTCGCGATCCTCGCGTACGCGGTCCTGGGCGTCCTGCTGATGATCGCCGGCTTCTACGTGATCGACCTGGCCACCCCCGGCCGGCTCAGCAAGGTGATCCAGCAGGACCGCAACCCCAACGCGGCGCTGCTCACCTCGTCGGGGCTGTCCGCCGTCGGCCTCATCGTCGCGGCGTCCATCTGGTCCTCCGGCGGCGCCCTGCAGGAAGGGCTGCTGGCCACCCTGGTGTTCGGCGTCACCGGCATCGTCGTGCAGGCCCTGGGCATGCTGCTGTTCGACCGGGTGGCCGGCATCTCGGTGCGCGACCTGGTGCGCGAGCCGGGGCTGCAGCCGGGCGCCGTCCTGCTCGCCGTGACCCACGTGGCGATCGGGCTCATCACCGCCGTCGCGGTGATCTGACCTCTCACCGCGCGCCGCACCGGCGGTGACATACCGCACCTCCGGCTGTCGCACTCACGCTGACCTGGCACCCTAGGGATGTGAATGACCGGGTACGCGAGGACACCGCACGACGGCTGGAGCGGGCGATGGGAAGTCTCGGCACCGCCGCGATGACCCACATGGACGAGAGGCTGCCGTGGTACCGCGCCCTGTCGGCGGAGGACCGCTCATGGGTCGGGCTGGTCGCGCAGGCGGGCATCGCCGCCTTCGTCGAGTGGTTCCAGCACGCCGACGAGGGCAGGCCGACGCCGAGCATCGAGATCTTCGGCACCGCTCCGCGCGAGCTGAAGCGGTCGGTCTCGCTGCAGCAGACGGTCGACCTGGTGCGCATCGTCGTGGAGGTGGTCGAGGCCGAGGTTCAGGAGCTCGCGGCGCCCGGCGGCGAGGAGCTGCTGCGCCAGGCCATGCTGCGCTACACCCGCGACGTCGCCTTCGCCGCCGCCCACGTCTACGCCCGCGAGGCCGAGGTGCGCGGCGCGTGGGACGCCCGCCTGGAAGCGCTCATCGTGGACGCGCTGGTCCGCGGCGAGGTGGACGAAGGGCTGCACTCGTGGGCGGCGGCGCTCGGCTGGACCTCCTCCCCCGTCGTCGTGCTCGCCGGCTACGCCCCCGACGCCGACCCCCAGACGGTCATCGACGGCATGCGCGACAAGGGCCGCAGGCTCGGCCACGACCTGCTGGCCGGGGTGCAGGGCGACCGCCTGATCGTCATCGTGGGCGGGGCCGACAGCATCAAGGACGCCGCCCGGCACGTGGTGCCGCGCTTCGGCCCGGGGCCCATCGTCATCGGTCCCGAGGTGCCCGACCTGCACGCGGCGGCGAGCTCCGCGCGCGCGGCCGTCGCCGGCCTGCGGGCGGCGCAGGGCTGGCCGGACGCCCCCCGCCCGGTGCTCGCCGAGGATCTGCTCGCCGAGCGGGCCATCGACGGCGACACCGACGCCCGCGAGCAGCTCATCGAGAACGTGTACAAGCCCCTGGAGGGCACTCCGCTGCTCGACACACTGGCGACCTACCTGGAGCAGGGCACATCTTTGGAAGCCACGGCCCGTCTGTTGTTCGTCCACCCGAACACCGTGCGTTACCGTCTGAAAAAGATCACAGAACTGACGGGCTACCAGCCCACCGAGGGCCGGTCGGCCTTCACTCTGCAGGTCGGCCTGATCCTCGGCAGGCTCTCGCGGGCAACCGCGACCTAACCAGGGTTCGGTAACGGTCCGGAAACCTCTGATAGAGGATTCCTACAAAGACCCACCGACAAAGTTCGTACGGATCATTAGCAGTGTGGTGAACTCCTACAGGGCATGGTGGATTTTGTGCTCGTCATCGTCGCTCCCGGGCAAGGCGCCCAGACTCCCGGCTTCCTTTCCCCGTGGCTCGAGATCCCCGGTCTGCGCGACCGGTTGTCGGCGTGGTCGGACGTCGTCGGCCTCGACCTGATCTCCTACGGCACCACGGCGGGAGCGGAGGAGATCCGCGACACCTCCGTCGCCCAGCCCCTGCTCGTGGCCGCCGGCCTCGCCGTCGCCGAGGTGCTGCCGGCCACGGAGGGTGACGGCGCCGCAGGGACGGCGCCCGCCGCGGACGTGCTCGCCGGGCACAGCGTCGGCGAGTTCACCGCCGCGGCCCTGGCCGGCGTCCTCACCCCGGAGGAGGCCCTGCGCCTGGTCGCGCAGCGCGGCCAGGCGATGGCCAAGGCCGCCGCCGTCACCGAGACGGGCATGACGGCCGTGCTCGGCGGCGCGGAGGAGGAGGTCCTGTCGGCCATCGAGCGGCACGGCCTCACCCCGGCCAACATCAACGGAGCCGGGCAGATCGTCGCGGCCGGCACCACCGAGCAGCTCGCCGCCTTCGCGGCCGAGCCTCCGGCGCGGGCGCGGCTTCGCGCGCTGTCGGTGGCCGGAGCGTTCCACACCCGCCACATGGCGCCCGCCGTCGAGCACCTGCGGTCGGAGGCGGCCGGCGTCACCCCCGGCGACCCGCGCGCGACCCTGCTGTCCAACGCCGACGGCCAGGCCGTCGCCGGCGGCGGCGAGTTCGTCCGGCGGCTGGTCGACCAGGTGGCCCGCCCGGTCAGGTGGGACCTGTGCATGGCCACCATGGCAGGGCTCGGCGTCACCGCCGTCATCGAGCTGCTGCCCGGCGGCACGCTCACCGGCCTGGCCAAGCGCGCGCTGCCCGGCGTCGCGACGGTCGCGCTCAAGACCCCCGGCGACCTCGAGGCCGCACGCGCCCTTATCAGCAAGGAGACCGGCCAGTGAGGATCATGCGAGGCGCCCCGGGCGCCAGGGTGCTCGCCTTCGGCGGATACCAGCCGGCCGGCGTCGTCACCAACGATGACCTGGCGAAGACCATCGACACCAACGACGAGTGGATCCAGAGCCGCGTCGGCATCAAGGAACGCCGGGTCGCCGGCCCCGAAGAGACCGACATCGACATCGCCGTGCAGGCCGGCGGCAAGGCGCTGGCCGCCAGCGGGCTGTCGGCCGACGAGATCGACCTGGTCGTCGTCGCCACCTGCACCCTCGAGGCGCAGATCCCCAACGCCGCCGCCCGCGTCGCCCACCGCCTGGGCATCGACTCCCCCGGCGCCTTCGACGTCAACGCCGCCTGCGCCGGCTTCTGCTACGCCCTGGCCGCCGCGGGCGACGCCGTCCGCGCGGGCTCTGCCACCAACGTGCTGGTCGTCGGCACCGAGAAGCTCTCCCAGTGGGTCGACTGGACCGACCGTGCCACCTGCGTGATCTTCGCAGACGGCGCCGGCGCGGCCGTGGTCGGGCCCTCCGAGACCCCGGGCATCGGGCCGGTCGTCTGGGGCAGCGCCGGCGACAAGTCCGACGCGATCATCGTCAGGGACCGCGACTCCTTCCTCCACCAGGAAGGCCAGACGGTGTTCCGCTGGGCCACCACCGCGCTTCACCCGGTCGCCAGGCAGGCGTGTGAGCGTGCCGGCGTGGACCCCTCCGAGCTGGCGGCCTTCGTCCCCCACCAGGCGAACCTGCGCATCATCGAGGCCATCGCCCGCAAGATCGGCGCGGACAAGGCGGTCATCGCCAAGGACATCGTCCTGGCGGGCAACACCTCGGCGGCCTCGATCCCGCTGGCCCTGAGCCGCATGATCGAGCGCGGCGAGGTCCAGTCGGGCGGCCTGGCGCTGCTGCTCGGCTTCGGCGCGGGCCTGACCTACGCCGGCCAAGTGATAGAGATCCCCTGAGCTTGTACGGAAGGCCCGCACGGCGCGCCGTACACACCAAGAGAAGCACCCGAATCCAAGGAGAAATCGCGACATGGCACTGACCGAGCAGGAGATCCTCGCGGGCCTCGGCAAGATCATCAACGAGATCACGGGCATCCCGGCGACCGAGGTCACCCCCGAGAAGAACTTCGTGGACGACCTCGACATCGACTCGCTCTCCATGGTCGAGATCGCCGTCGCCGCGCAGGACGAGTTCGGCGTCGAGATCCCCGACGACCAGCTCAAGCACCTCAAGACCGTCAAGGACGTCATCAACTTCATCCAGAACTAGATCCACCTCAGGCGTCCGGCCGCACGACCGGGCGTCTGAGCCCCCCACGCTTCACCTCGAACCACAAGGAGCGCCCCACGTGAGCAGAGATCGAGTACGTGTCGTTGTCACCGGGCTCGGCGTGACAACGCCCCTCGGCGGAGACGTCGCCTCGTCCTGGTCGGCGCTCCTCGCCGGGCAGTCCGGCGTGCGGCCCCTCACCGAGGACTGGGTCGACACCCTGCCGGTGAAGTTCGCCGCCAAGGTCGCCGTCGAACCGGGTGAGGTGCTGCCCCGCCCCGAGGCCCGCCGCCTGGACCGTGCCGAGCAGTTCGCGCTCATCGCGGCCCGCGAGGCCTGGCGGGACGCCGGGACGCCGAAGGTCGCGCCCGACCGGCTCGGCGTCGTCGTCGGCAGCGGCATCGGCGGCATCACCACGATCCTGGCCGCCTACGACACCTACAAGGAGAAGGGCTGGCAGCGGCTGTCGCCCTTCACCGTCCCCATGCTCATGCCCAACGGCTCGGCCGGATGGATCAGCATCGAACTCGGCGCCACCGCCGGCGTCCACGCGACCGTGAGCGCCTGCGCCACCGGCGCCGAGTCCGTCGGCTACGCCATGGAGATGATCAGGACGGGACGGGCGGACGTCGTCGTGGCCGGCGGCACCGAGGCCGCCATCCACCCGCTGAACATCGCCTCCTTCGCCGCCATGCGCGCCATGTCCACGCGCAACGACGACCCCTCGCACGCGTCCCGTCCCTGGGACGCCGGCCGCGACGGGTTCGTCCTGGGCGAGGGGGCGGGCATCATCGTCCTTGAGTCCGAGGAGCACGCCCTGGCCCGCGGCGCGCGCATCTACGCCGAGGCCGCCGGCGTCGGCTACTCCTCCGACGCCCACCACATCGCCCAGCCCGAGCCGACGGGCGCCGGCATCCGCAGCGCGGCCCGCAAGGTGCTGGAGGACGCCGGGCTCACCGGACGCGACATCCTGCACGTCAACGCGCACGCCACCTCCACCCCCGCGGGCGACGTCGTGGAGGCGGTCGCCATCCAGGAGATCATCGGTGACCACCCGTTCGTGACGGCCACCAAGTCCTCCACCGGACACCTGCTCGGCGGCGCCGGCGGCATCGAGTCGGTCTTCACCATCAAGGCCCTGTACGACCGCGTGGTCCCGCCCACCATCAACATCGACGACCTCGACGAAGGAGTCGAGGTCGACATCGTGCGCGGCGAGCCGCGCAAGCTCCCCGAAGGCCAGATCGCCGCGATCAACAACTCGTTCGGCTTCGGCGGGCACAACGTCGCCGTGGCCTTCACCAGCGCCTGAGTGGGAGAGCCCGTGACCGTGCTCGACGACGGGGTGACGGCCCAGGCTCACGAACAGCAGCCTGCCGACCCTCGCGATCCGCATGCGCGTCTGACCGCCCTGTTCGACCAGGGCACGGTCCAGCCGCTCTCCCCCGACGACGACCGCAGCGGCACGCTGGCCGCCATGGGGCGCGTGGAGGGCGTGCCGGTGGTGGCGTTCGCGAGCGACGCGCGGATCCAGGGCGGTGCCATGGGCACCGCCGGTTGCGAGCACATCGTGCACGCCTACGACGTCGCGGTCCGCGAGCGGGTCCCGGTCGTCGGCCTGTGGCACTCCGGCGGCGCCCGGCTCGCCGAGGGCGTCGAGTCCCTGCACGCCGTCGGCCGGGTCTTCGCCGCGATGACCCGCGCCTCGGGGCTGGTCCCGCAGATCTCCGTGGTGCTCGGCCCGGCCGCCGGCGGCGCCGCCTACGGGCCGGCCCTCACCGACCTGGTGATCCTGTCCGACCAGGGCCGCATCTTCGTCACCGGCCCCGACGTCGTGCGCAGCGTCACCGGCGAGCAGATCGACATGGCCGCCCTGGGCGGCCCCGAGCCGCACAGCAGGCGCAGCGGCGTCGTCCACGTCGTCACCAAGACCGACGGCGAGGCCCTGCTGCAGGCACGCCGCCTGGCCGTGCTGCTCGGCCACCAGGGCCGCCTGCGCCCCGAGTCGGTGCAGGACGTCGACTTCTCCGGCCTGCTGCCCGACCGGGCGCGCCGCGCGTACTCCGTGCACCCCCTGGTCACCGGCCTGCTGGACGAGCCCGGGGTGGAGCTGCACCCCAAGTGGGCGCCCAACATCGTCACCACGCTGGGCCGCCTCGGCGGCCGCACGGTCGGCGTCATCGCCAACAACCCGATGCGGCTGGCCGGCTGCCTCGACTCCGCCTCGGCCGAGAAGGCCGCCCGGTTCGTGCGCATGTGCGATGCCTTCGGGGTGCCGCTGGTCGTCCTGGTGGACGTCCCCGGCTACCTTCCCGGCGTCGGCCAGGAGCACGACGGCGTCGTCCGGCGCGGCGCCAAGCTCCTGCACGCCTTCGCCGAGGCGTCGGTGCCCCGGGTCACGCTGGTCACCCGCAAGGCCTACGGCGGGGCGTACGTCGCGATGAACTCCCGGGCGCTGGGCGCCACCAGGGTGTTCGCCTGGCCGACCGCCGAGGTCGCCGTCATGGGGGCCCTGGCCGCCGTGCGCGTGCTCAAGCGGCGCGAGATCGCCGCCGCCCCCGAGGAGGAGCGCTCCGCCGTGGAGGCGCGGCTCGCCGAGGAGCACGAGAAGATCGCAGGCGGCCTCGACCGGGCCATCCAGATCGGCGTGGTGGACGAGGTCATCAAGCCCGCCGAGACCCGCGGCGCCATCGCCAGGGTCCTCGCCCAGGCCACCCCCGCACGCGGCGCCCACGGCAACATCCCGCTGTAGCCGGGAACGGCCCCTGCTTTCCGAGGCTCACCGGGCCTCACGAAGAAGGATCCGCACCGGCGTTCCGGTTGCGGAACCCTCTCACATCGCCGCGTCACACCGCCGGCCTCCCGGCGGCCGAGTGGCAGCCGAACCTGCTGTTCGCCGCCGCCCGCCATGTCAGTGGGACTCCGGACGGCACCGCCGCGTCACACCGCCGCGTGCAGCCACCGGACCGGGGCGCCGTCGCCGGCGTACCGGAACGGCTCGAGCTCCTCGTCCCACTGTTTGCCGAGCAGCTTGTCGAGCTCCTCCTCAAGGACCACCCGGCCCTGCGCCGCCATCAGCATCACGTTGCGCAGCCTGTCCTCGGGCACCATGATGTCGCCGGACACGCCGATCATCGCCGTGTAGGCGCCGAGCGTCGGCGTGTAGGCATGCCGCGAGCCGTCCACGCCCGGCGAGGCATCCTCGGTGATCTCAAAACGGATGCGCTGCCAGCCCATGAGGGACGACGTGATCGCCGCGGCCGCGCCGGGACGACCTTCCCACTCGGCCTGTGTGCGCACGGTGCCAGGCTGGGCTGGCTGAGGGGTCCACGACAGGTCGACGGGTATGCCAAGGACACCCGCGACCGCCCATTCGATGTGCGGGCACAGCGCGGGCTGAGCCGAGTGGACGTACAGCACGCCACGAGCAGACACCGGACCTCCCGTTTCGTACGAGGTGCGCCTTCCCCAACGTCCTCATACTGGGATGATCACAAGTGACTGAGGGAGAGACTACCGTCCGTCGTGGCGGGGCACCAGAGCCGGGTCATACCTAATCACGCTTGGCAACTCTCCGCATAGGGAAAGATGCATCCCGTGATTGCCGTCCCTATGCGCTCCCTATAAGGAGTCCCCCCGTGAACGTGCAGGCCGTCGAACACCTCCCCGGCCGCCGCGCCTTCATCCGCCCGGGCGAGCTGCTCGCCCGCTCCCCCGACGCCGCCGGGCGGTGGACCCAGTCGGCGCACCACACCGACGGACTGTTCCTGTTGCGCCTGTCGCACGGGGCGGACCCGTGCGAGATCGCCACCTCGTTGCGTGAAAGGGGGCAGGACGCCTCGCCCAACCATGTCGTCGTGGGGCAGCCGCTGTTCTTCGGCGGCCCCTCCGGCGCCCCGCGTCCCGCGCCCGCCCTCGCCCTGGGCGGCGGCGAGCCGTCCGGGGTGACGGCCGCGGTGCTGGACACCGGCCTCGCCCCGCACCCCTGGTTCGCCGGCGCCGACTGGTTCCCCGGCCAGCCGGGCGAGGTCCTCGACGCCGACGGCGACGGCCTTCTCGACGGCCAGGCGGGGCACGGCACGTTCATCGCGGGGCTGCTGCTGCGCCAGGCGCCGGGCATCCGGCTGCGCGTCGTGCGGGCTCTGGACAGCCACGGCGTGGGCGACGAGGCCGGCGTGCTGCGCGCCCTCGGCGCCCTGCGTGAGGCGCCCGTCGACGTGCTGGTGCTGTCCTTCGGCTGCCACACCTACGACGACCGGGCGTCGCCTCTGGTGGAACGCGCTCTGGCCACGCTCACCGGCACCGTGGTCGTCGCCTGCGCGGGCAACACCGCCTCCTCGCGGCCCTTCTGGCCCGCCGCACTGCCCGGAGTGATCGCCGTGGGCGCCCTCGACTCGGCCGAGGTCACCCGGGCCCGCTTCTCCGCCTACGGCCCCTGGGTGGACGCGTGCGCGCGTGGCGAGGCCTTGACCAGCAGTTTCGTGGACTTTCACCCATTCGACGGCTATGCCATGTGGAGTGGTACGTCGTTCGCGGCCGCCGTCGTGGGCGGGGCCATCGCCGCCGCCGCACGCCGCATGCCGCCCGGCGAGGCGGCACACCAGATCCTGCACGCCACCGGCACCCGATTTCCCGATCTCGGGGTCCATGTCGCCGGTCCTCGCTAGTCTGATCACCGAGTGTAATTCCCCCATCACGCGAAGTGTTCCCATGTCATACGACCTCGACCTCCTCGACGAGACGGCCTGGCGCGACCTGGTCTCCCGCTTCGGGCACCGCATGTGGGCCGTGGCCCGGGCCACCGGGCTCGACCCCGCCGACGCGGGCGACGCCGTCCAGGCCGCCTGGCTGCGCCTGCTCGAAAGCGGGCACACCATCCGCGACCCCGAGCGCGTCGGCGGCTGGCTGATCACCACCACCCGGCACGAGGCCATGCGCATCGGGCGCGCGAGGGCGGGCGCCCGGCCCTCCGGCCTGCCCACCGACCTGCCACCCCCCAGCGGCGCCGATCCGCCGGCCTCCGGCGGCGGCGATCCGGTCGCGGCGTTGCTCAGCGACGACCAGGGACGGCGGCTCTGGGCGGCCGTCGACACCCTGCCCCGGCCGTGCGGGGCCCTGGTGCGGTTGATCGTCCTGGCGCCCGACGCCAGCTACGCCCAGCTGTCCCGGCGGCTGGGCATGCCCATCGGCAGCATCGGCCCCACCCGCATCCGCTGCCTCAAGCGCCTGAGATCACTCGTGGAGGACCAGCGATGACCGACGACGACCACCTGCTGGCCGCCCTTCGTCTCGCGGCCGGCGCCGATCCCGTCCCGGCCCATGTCATCACCGACGCTCAGGCCGTCCACGCCCTGCGCCTGCCCGACGCCGTCATCGCCGACCTGGTCCCACTCCACGACTCGCCACCCGGGCCCGAGGCCGAGGTCTCGCCGCCGCACCGGGACGTCTCCCCGGTTGAGGTCCATCGCCTGCTCGACGGCCGTCCACCAGGATCACCCGGCGAGGGGAGGTCCGCGCCCCGGTTCGGCCGCCCGCTCGGCGCGGCGCCCTTCTCCGGCACCCGGCCGCCGCCGTCCGGCACCCGGCCGCCCGTCTCCGGCGTCCGGCCGCCGTTCGCGCGGGCCAGGCCGCCGGCCGGGGTGCGTTCCGACGGGCACGCGTCCGAGGGAGAGCCGCGCCTGCTGCGCTTCGCCGCCGAGGAGCTCACCATCGACGTCGAGATCACGGTCTGCGACTCCCATCTCGACCTGGCCGGCCAGGTGCTCCCCGCCCCGGGCACGGGGGCCCGCGTCGAGATCAGGACACCCCACGTCAGCAAGATGCGCCTCCCCACCGAGACGGGGGAGTTCGCCACCACAGGACTGCCCCACGGATGGGTGAGCGTCGTGTACCACCGCACCGGCGCCCCACCCGTGGCCACCCGCTGGCAGTGCGTCCGCCCATGACCCCCGACCCTCTGACGACGACCGCCCCCCTCAGCCGCCCTTCGACCGAGCCGCCCGAGTACCGCCACCTGGTCGCGGCGGCCGAGCGGGCGGTCGAGGGTTCGGGGGCCGACCCCGAACGGGCGCGCCGGGACGCGCTAGCCGTTCTCGACATGGCGAGGGCGTGGGGCTGCCGGGAGGCCGAGTCGATCGCCCACCGGGCGCTCGGCCTGGCCGCGCGCGAGCTGGGAGACCTCCGGCCCGCCGCCGACCATCTGGACCAGGCGGTCCGCGTGGCCCGCGACCTGCCCGGACGCGCGGCCCAGGCGCGGATGTCGCTGGTCGCGGTCCGCACGGAACTCGGCGACCCCGTCGGCGCGTTGCGCGTCGCCGACCTCGCCGAGGACGGCCTCGGCGGCCTGGACGCCGCGCGGCTCGGCGTCCAGCGGTCGGTGGCCCTGGTGCGCCTCGGCCGGCCCGGGGAGGCGGTGGCGCACTGCGACCGGGCCGTCGAACGGCTCACCGGAGCCGGCGACCCCCGCTTCCTGGCGGGCGCGCTGCTCAACCGGGGCCTCGCGCACACCTTCCTCGAAGACTACGACGCGGCGTCACGCGACCTGTCCGCCTGTGCGGCCCTCGCCCGGGACGCCGGGCTCGATCACATCGCCACCCTCGCCGAGGCCAACGTGCCGTTCGTCGCCGCCCGGCGCGGGGACGTCCAGGCCGCCTTCACCGGCTACGAGGCCGCCGAGCGCGCGCTGACGGGATATCCCGAACGGCTCGCCGCCATGCGCGCCGACTTCGCGGGCGCGCTGCTGGCCGCCTATCTCCCCGGGGAGGCCCGCGCGCTGCTCAGGCAGGCCGTCCCCGACCTCGCCGCCACCGGGGCCCTGGTCGCGCTGGCCGAGTCACGGTTGCTGCTGGCGCAGGTCGAACTGCTCGTCGGCGACCCCTACCAGGCGCGGGCGGCCGCCGAGGCGGCGGCCCGCGAGCTGGACGGCCAAGGCCGCGACGCCTGGGTCCCGCTGGCCGAGGAAGTGATCCTGCGCTCGCGCATCGCCGTCGAGCGGCCGTCGCCACGGCTGGCGGAGGAGGCCCGCTCCCTGGCCGCCCGGCTCGCCGCCCACGGATGGCCCGCCCCCGCCGCCGCCCTCCGCCTCACCGCCGCGGAGCTCACCACGGCCGGGCCCACCGACGCCGGAGGTCCGGTGTCGGATGTGGTGGAGGGCGATCTGGAGTTCGTCATCAACGGGGCGCCGGCGGCGGGGAGGGCGCATCGGGTCGTGCGCCATCATGCGGTGGCGCTCCGGCACAGTCTCCGGGGCGATCCGCCGGCCGCGTTCTCCGCGCTCCGCGAGGGCCTTCGGGAGGCCGCCGCGGGCAGCGAGCGGCTGAACGACCCCGGAGTGCGGGCGCACGCGGTACGGGCGGGTGAGCGGCTCGCCGCGTTCGGCCTGTCGCTGGCCCTGCGTGACGGGCGGCCGGACACCGTCCTCGGCTGGGCCGAGCACTGCCGCGCGGTCGCCCGGGGGCACGCCGGGGAGGCCATGCCGATCGATCACCTGCGCGCCGCGCTGGGCGGCGCCGCGCTGGTGCAACTGGTGCGCCACGACGACCTGCTCGCCGCCGTGGTCGTCACCGCCGAACATCGCGTGCTGCGGTCGCTCGGCTCCTACACCGAGGCGGCCGAGGCGACGATCCGGCTGCGGTACGGCCTGCGGCGAGCCGGCCTGCGCGACACCGGCTCCGGCACGCCCGGGGTGGCGGTGGAGGCCGGGGCCCTCGCGGCACGGCTCGTGGACCCGCTGGCCGCCGACATCGCCGATCGCCCACTGGTGATCGTGCCGGCCGGAGCGCTTCACACGCTCCCATGGGCGACGCTGCCGCCGTTGCACGGCCGGGCCCTGTGCGTCGCCGCCAGCGCCGGCGCCTGGCTCACCGCCACCTCCCGCCACCCTGCCCCGCCCTCCGGCGTCCGGCCGTCCCCCGCGCCGGTACCACCGTCCGACGGTGTCGCCGGCCCTGTTGTGGTGGGTGCGCCGCTGGTGGCGGCCGTGGCCGGGCCGGGGCTGGAGCACGCGGGCACCGAGGCGGCGAGGGTCGTCCGCGCCTACCAGGAGGCCGCCCGCACCGCGACGACCCGCCGGCCGCCCGGTGACCCGGCCGCCACGGCGGTGCGCGTCGCCGCCACCACGGCCGGCGTGCTCGCCGCGCTGGGCCGGGCCGAGGTCGTGCACATCGCCGCCCACGGGTTCTTCTCGGCGCGCAGCCCGCTGCTGTCGCGCATCGCCCTGGACGACGGAGCGCTGATGGCGTACGACCTGCTGGGACTGCGCCGGACACCGTGGCTGGTGGTGCTGTCGGCCTGTGACGCGGGCATGGCCCACGCGCCGGTCGACGGGACCGCCCTGGGGCTGGCCGGCGCCTTCCTCGACCAGGGCTCGGCCTGCGTGATCGCCGGACTGGTCCCCGTGCGCGACGAGGAGGCGCTGACCCTGATGACGCTGCTGCACGAGCTGCTGGTGCGCGGGCACGCTCCCGCCGAGGCGCTGGCCATCGCGTCGGAGCGCACCGGCGTGCACGGGTTCGCCTGCTTCGGCTCCCTCGGCCACCCCCTCCGGTCGCACGACCGATGAGGGGCACTCCCTACACGCACGACACCGGGGCGCCGCCCTTTGTGGCCACACGGCCGCCGAGAAGCCGTTCTTCCTCCAGGACGCCGCGTCCCTCCCCTGCACGGCCCGTCGAGACGACGGTCGCCGGATCTCGCCGGACAGGGGCCACGTGCCGGGCATCGAGCCGGGAAGGGCCGTAAAGGTCGAAAGATCAGGTCATAATCCATGCGTGGGAGGGCGGAGCAGGCGGTCGTTTCTTCGGCTCGGCGGGATGGTCGCGGCCGGGCTCGTGGTCCCGGGGTCGGCGGGGCCGGTGGGGGAAGGCGCCCTCACCGCTCTGTTCGCCGGTCATTTCGCCCGGTTGCGGCGACGGTGGCGCGAGGTGACGGCCGGGACGGGGTTCGATCCCGCGGCCGAGCCGTACCGCGCCCGGCTGGCCGCCCTCGGGGCGCGGGCCGCACGGCACCGGGATGCCATGGCGCCCGCCGACGCGTGGGTGTGGCCGGACCGGCCGTTCCCGTCGTTCGTCTCCACCCTTGAGCGGCTGCGCGCCATGGCCCGCGCCTACGCCCTGCCAGGGACCGGGCTGACCGGCGACCCCGGCCTGGCCGCCGCGGTGGCGGCGGGCATCGACCACTACCGGCGGCGCGTGTACGCGGCGGACGCCGAGGAGGTGGGCAACTGGTGGCACTGGCAGATCGGCGTCCCGAAGCGACTGCTGGACGCGGCCGTCCTGATCGGCCCCCACCTCACCGACGCGCAGAGCAGGGCACTCAGGGACGCGGTCGATCACTTCGTCCCCGAGCGCCGTCTGGCCTCCTACAGCGGCACCAGCACCGGGGCCAACCGCGTGGACCTGTGCGTGGTCATGCTGCTGCGCGCCATGCTGAGGTCCGACCCGCGCAAGGCGGCCCTGGCGGTCTCGGCCCTGTCCCCCGTCTTCCCCTACGTCCGCGACGGTGACGGGTTCTACCGGGACGGCTCCTTCATCCAGCACACCTACGTCCCCTACCAGGGCGCGTACGGGGCATCGCTGCTGTCCGGCCTGGCGACGCTGTTCGCCGTGCTGCGCGGATCTCCCTGGGAGATCGACGACCCGAACGCGCAGGTGATCTTCGACAGCGTCGAGAACTCGTTCGCACCGGTGGTGCACGACGGCTTCTGCATGGACATGGTGCGCGGACGCGGCGTCGCCAGGAGGCCGTACGGCGACCACGGCAGGGGGCACGAGATCGCCGCCGCGACCCTGCTGCTCGGTGAGTCCGCCTCCGCCGCCGAACGGGCGCGCTGGCGGGCCATGGTGAAGGGGTGGGCGCTGCGGGACACCTGCGTGCCCATGCTCGGCACGGCCGAGGCGGTCGACCTCGGCTTCCACGCCCGCCTGTCCGCGGTCCTCGCCGACGACGCCGTCCCGGCGGCCGCGGAGCCGGTCGGGCACCGGCTGATGGCGATGAGCGCCCGCGCGGTGCACCGCAGGCCCGGCTGGTGCGCGGGGCTGAGCATGGCCTCCTCGCGCATCGGCCACTACGAGCACGGCAACGGCGAGAACCTGCGGGGCTGGCACACCGGCTCGGGGATGCTCTACTGGTGGGCCGAGGGTCATGGCGACCAGTACTCCGACTCCTTCTGGCCGACCGTGGACCCCTATCGGCTGCCCGGCACGACCGTCTCGACCCGGCGGCTGGCCGACGGCGCCGGCGAGGGATGGGGCGACACCTGCCCGCCGGGGCGCTGGGTGGGCGGCGCGACCGACGGCGTGTACGCCACGGTCGGCCAGCATCTGAACGGCCTGGAGAGCACGATGGAGGCGTTCAAGTCCTGGGTGTTCCTGGACGACGCCGTGGTGTGCCTGGGCGCGGGGATCACCTCCCGCGACGGCGTCCCGGTCGAGACGATCGTCGACAACCGCCGCACCGGCGCGGCGCTCATGGTGGAGGCCACCTGGGCGCATCTGACCGAGCATGGTGGTTACGTGCTGCCCGGCGGCGCGCCCCTGCGCACGGCGCGAGAGCGACGACGAAGCGAGGGCGCCGAACCGGCCGAACGGGATTACGTGACGCTGTGGCTCGACCACGGGGTTGACCCCGTCTCGGCGGGCTACGTGTACCTGCTCCTGCCGGGCGCGAGCCTCGCGACCACGCGGGCCCGCGCCGCCGACCCCGGCTGGGCACAGGTGCTCGCCAACACCCCGCGCCTGCAGGGCGTCCACGTCCCCTCGCTCGGCATCACCGCCGTCAACTTCTGGGACGCCGGGGCCGCGGGCGGGCTGTCCGCCTCCGCGCCGTGCGCCGTCCTGGTCAGGGAGCCCGGCGACGGCACGGCCACGGTCACCGTGGCCGACCCCCGCCGGGACCTCACGGAACTCACCGTCACCTGGCGCCGCCCGGTGGCGGAGGTCCTCCACGGGCACCCGTTGGTGACCGGCGCGCGGACCGGCGCGGCGCTCACCCTCGGCCTCGGCCGGCTCGCGGACCGGGAAGGCGCCTCCCACACGATCACCGTGCGCCTCGGCTAGCCGCCGGTGCGCCGGCCCTGTACGGCGGACGGGCCGCCGTACGGACGCGCCGGGCCCGGGCGGTCAGCCTTTCTCGACCGGGCGGGAGGAGTCGGCGACCCAGTTGGACCAGGAGCCGACGTACAGGGCGGCGTGGACGCCCGCGATCTCCATCGCCAGCACCTCGTGGGCGGCGGTGACGCCGGAGCCGCAGTACGCGCCCACCGGCACCTCGGGCAGGGCCCCGAAGGAGATGAAGCGCTCGCGGAGGAACTCGGCGGGGTGGAACCGCCCCGACGGGTCCACGTTCTCCATCGTGGGCGCGCTGACGGCGCCGGGGATGTGCCCGGCGACCGGGTCGATCGGCTCGACCTCGCCGCGGTACCGCTCGGCGCCCCGGGCGTCGAGCAGCACCCCCTCCCCGGCCAGCGCGCCCGCCTGCGCGGCGTCCAGCATCGGCATCCCGCCCGGACGGGCGGTGAAGTCGCCGGGCTCGACGGCCGGCTCCTCCTTGGTCACCGGGTGGCCTTCCTCGGCCCACCTGTGGTAGCCGCCGTCGAGCACGCGCACATCGGGGTGCCCGAAGTAGCGGAGCGTCCACCACGCGCGGGCCGCCGCCGTGGAGTCGGCCTCGTCGTAGACCACGACCCTTCGCGAGGCCGACACCCCGAGGCGGCGCATGGCCTCCTGGAAGGCGCCGGCGTCCGGCAGCGGGTGGCGGCCGCCCGCGCCGGGCGGGGCGGCGAGGTCGCGGTCCAGGTCGCAGAAGACCGCGCCGGGGAGGTGCCCCTCGCGGTAGGAGTCGATGCCGGGCGCGCCTACCAGCCGCCACCGCACATCGAGGATCGTCGCGTCGCCAAGGTCACCAGGACTGATCAACGGGCTCATGGGAATTCCGGGGCGGACGCCCTGCCGTGTCGGCCATGGGAGGTAGCCCCTTGCCTCCTTCTCGTGTGCGTGTGGTGGCCGGTCTCCGGCTCGCCCCCTGCTGGTCGCGGCCGTCACCGGTGGTGAGAAGGTCACCGGCCCGCGTTCCCGGAGTCAACCACGCCGGGCGTCCGCCGCACCAGGTGATCGGCGTGTCGTCTGTGGCACCCCTACGGAGGCGTCACGGTGGCCCGCCCGCCGGGACGGGCCGGGACCTCGGCGGTCCCGGCGGTCCGGGCGGGCGGCGCCGCGCGCGGCCGGCGCCGCGCGGGCGCCGAAGGGTGTCAGCTCGCCGAGCGGGCGGTCGCCTCGGACAGGGCCTTGGCGAAGGCCAGCACGTTGCCGACGGCCTCCGGTCCGTCGGCGGCCTCGCTCACGCGAAGCGAGAGGTCGTCGGCGGTGATGGCGCCGGTGTACCCGTGGTCGGCCTCGCAGTTCTCATCTCCGCAGGTGGCCGGCTCGAGATCGACGTGGGAGATGGCGCCCCAGCCGATGGTGAGCGTCACCTCGGTCGGCGGCACCCCCGGCACGTACGCCGCGGGGTCGGGGACCACCCGAGTGACCGCCACCGACTGGACGCGGCTCAGGCGCACCGCCTCGGTGGTGGTGGAGGCGTGAGAGGTGGGCATGCCATCGGCGGGCGGGTGCTCGTCGGTGTGGCACACCAGGAGCCGCGTGGGTGAGAGGATCACGACGGTGACATGCCTGCGGACCTCCATCGCAGGGTCGAATGTGGCCTCATGGTGGACGACGAACGCCGTCACCTGCTCCTTACCCAGCGCGGATTCCGCCGCGTCGGCCACGAGATCGGGGTAGTAACCGCTGCGTTCGATAGCCTCGCGCAAACCAGCGGCCGAGACTCGGGTTTCCCTCATGGGTCCATCCTGCCCTGTCTCGGCACGGTGTTTCACCTCATGGGCGCTCACCTTGGGCGCCCTTCGGCCTGGGAGAGCCCGCGCCGCGCCTCGATCGGCGACCATCCGCCGCTTCCACCACAGCAGACGTCCGCCGTCACTTCCACGGGCGGCCTTCTACGCTCAGGGCGAGCGTGGCTCGCGCGGCGTCCGGTCGTGAAACGAACAGCGCGACGGCCGGCGGAACCGCGCCCCCGGACGAGGCCGACGGCGCCGCGCCTCCAGACGACGGCGGGCGGTCGGGCGGGCGAGCCCCGGCGACGGCGAGCGACGACGGCTTGCCCAAGAGACGGCAGGCGGCGTCGGCTCCCTCAAGCGACAGCGGGCGGGCGTCGGCTTCCCCAGGCGAAGGGGGGCTTCCTCGGCGATGGGGGCTTCCTCGGGCGACGACGGGCGGTGGGCATCACTCCTCAGGCGATGCGGGGGGGCGGCCGGGGCCGGCGAGCCGTCCAGCCGGACCTCTTCGCCGGAGGTGTCCGGCTCATCGGAGACGGCGCGGGCCCCGGTCCGGGCGCGGGCCGACGCCGCCCCGCAGCAGGGCGCGGGCGCCGACCACGCTGACCCCCGACTCCCCCACCAGCACCGGGTCCAGCACCAGCCGCACCACTCCCGGCAGCTCGTCGGCCAGCCGTCCCACCCGGATCAGCAGGTCCTCCAGCGCGCCGACCGCCACGGGCGGGTACCCGTGGCGCCCGAACAGCAGCGGCGCGGCGCGGACCGACCGCACCAGCGCCGCGGCGTCCTCCGCGGTGAGCGGCGCCAGCCGGAACGCCTCGTCGCCGAGCAGCCGGGCCGTGATGTCGCCGAGCCCGAAGGACACGACGGCGCCGAAGTCGGCGTCGTCCACGGCCCTGACCACGGTCGCCACGGCGGGCTGGGGCGCCATCCGCTGGATTGACAGCCTCACCCCGGGTCCGAGCCGCGCCGCCAGGTCGTCGTAGGCCAGCCGGACGCCGCCGGCGTCGGACAGGCCGAGCCGCACCGTGCCCGCCCGGTGGGAGATCTCCGGGTCGTCGGCGCGCACCACCACCGGCCAGCCCAGCTCCCGCGCCGCCTCGACGGCCTCCTCCGAGCAGGAGACGATCCGTGAGGGCCAGACGTGCACCCCGTAGCAGGCGAGCAACTCGGTGGCGTCGGCCTCCACCGCCCCGGCGACCGGCGACGCCGCCGGCCCTTCGCGGGCGACCAGGGACGCCGGCCCCTGTGGCGGGGTGGTCTCCCCATCGGCGGCCCCCTCCTCGGGCGGCCGCCGTGAAGGCTCCTGCCGGTCTTGTCCGCGGGCGCCGTCATGCGCCTCGGGAGAGGCGAGCACGCGGTCGACCACCGCCCTGGCCGCAGCGGTGTCGACGTCCGGCAGGCCGGGGGGCGTGCCGGGCGGCGTACGGCGCCACAGGGCGTGGCGGACCACGTGGGCCAGGGCGCGCACGGCCTCCTCGGCGGCCGGATAGGACGGGATGGACCCCTTGCCCGGGTCGCCGCCCTCCCCCGGGACGCGCAGCTCCTCCGGCATCCCCATGCGGCCCTCGAAGGTGGCCAGCAGCGGCTTGCCGGTCTCCTCGGCCACCCGGACCAGCTCGGCCGCGACCTCGGCGGCGTTTCCCGGCACCGGCGGCATGTAGATCGCGACGATGGCGTCCACCTGGCAGTCCATGTCCGCCAGCGCCCGGCGGTAGTCCAGGGCCCCGGCGCGGGCGCCGAGGTTGGCCGGCGGGCACGGCTCCAGCCCGGCCGCCACGCACGCGTCCACGGCCAGCAGCGCCATCGCGTCGGAGTTGCTGACCACCCCGACCCTCGGCCCCTCGGGCAGCGGCTGGTAGGCGAGCAGTTGCGCGACGTCGAAGAGCTGCGCGAGGTCGTCCACCCTGATCACCCCGGCCTGCTCGAAGAGCGCGGTCAGCGCGGTGTCCGGCAGCCCGAGCACCGGGGCCGCGTGCCCGACCGGCACGCCCTGGGTGACGCCGCCGCTCTTGACGACGACGATCGGCTTCTCGCGGGCCGTCCGCCGGGCCAGCCGGGCGAACTTGCGCGGGTTTCCCAGCGACTCCAGGTAGAGCAGGATCACGTCGGTGGCCGGGTCCTGCTCCCAGTACTGCAGCAGGTCGTTGCCGGACACGTCGGCCCGGTTGCCGGCGGACACGAACGTCGAGATGCCCATGCCCCGCTGCGCCACCCGCTGCAACAGCGCGGTGCCGAGCGCGCCGGACTGGCTGAAGAAGCCGACCCGCCCTCTGCCGGGCAGCCGGGCGGCGAGGGTGGCGTTCAGGCGGACCTTGGGGTCGGTGTTGGCGATGCCCAGGCAGTTCGGCCCGACCACGCGAAGGCCGTAAGCGCGGGCGATGCGCACCAGTTCGTCCTGTCGGGCACGGCCCTCGGGTCCGGTCTCGCCGAAGCCGGAGGAGACGACCACCAGGCCCCTGACGCCCTTCTCCGCGCACTCCTCGACCACGTCCAGCACGGCGTCGGCGGGGACGGCGACCACGGCCAGGTCCACGTCACCGTCGATCGCCGAGACGCTCTTGTAGGCCCGGACGCCGGCGACCGCGCGCACCTCGCGGTGCACCGGGTACACCGGACCGTTGAAGTCGGCGCCGAGGAGGTTGCGCAGCACGGTCTGGCCGATGCCGCCGGCCTCGCGGCCCGCGCCCACGACGACGACGGAGGTGGGGGTGAGCAGCCGCTCGATCGAGCGAGCCTCGGCCCGGTGCTCGCGTGCCATGGTGACCTCGCGGGAGGTCTCCGTGGTCGCCAGGTCCAGGGTCATCCGCACGACGCCGTCCTCGAACTGGCTCTGCGCCGTGTAGCCCGCGTGACGGAAGAACGCCATCATGCGGCTGTTGGCCGGAAGCACGTCGGCGATGAAGGACCTGATGCCGCGTTCCCGCGCCGCGGCCCGCAGGTGTTCCATGAGCACCGAGGCGACGCCCCTGCCCTGGTGGGCGTCCTCGACGAGGAACGCCACCTCGGCCGCGTCCTGCCGGTCCAGGCGGTCGAAGCGGACGACCGCCACCATCTCGGTGCCGAGGGTCGCGATCATCGCCACCCGGTCCACGTAGTCGACGGTGGTGAACCAGGCCACCTCGCGGTCCGACAGCCGCGGACGCGGGCCGAAGAACCGGAAGTAGATCGACTGTTCAGACAGCCGGGAGTAGAAGGCGCGGAGGATGTCGCCGTCCTCGGGCCGGATGGGACGCACGTGTACGGTGCCCCCGTCGGCGAGCACGACGTCGGCCTCCCAGTGGGCCGGGTAGTGAGGTTCCACATTGATGAGGGTAAGCGGCTGTCTGTCCGATTCGTTGGGCAACGCTTGTGCATCGACTGTGCACGGGTGTCCGCTCTATGCCCCACGCCCCGGCTTGAAGCTGTTAGGTTTTCTGTCAGCAGCCTCCTGTAGTGCCAGCAAGGTGGTGACATCATGACCCGGGTTGTCGTGGTGGGCGATCTGATGACCGATGCGGTCGCACGCGCCCGCTACCCTCTCGCCAGGGCAAGCGACACTCCGGCCGTCGTCACCATGCACGGTGGCGGCTCCGGGGCGAACATCGCGTCCTGGCTCGCCGTCGAGGGCGCCGAGGTCGCGTTCGTCGGCCGCCGCGGCGCCGACATCACCGGCCGTAACCGTGACATGGAGCTCATGGGGTACGGCGTGGACGCCCGCCTCGTGATGGATCCCGAACGGCCGACCGGCACCTGCGTCGTGCTCGTCACCCACAAGGGCGAGCGCACCCTGCTGTCCGACCCGGGCGCCAACGCCGCGCTCTCCCCCGAAGACCTGCCGCGCGACCTGTTCGCCCAGGGCGGTCACCTGCACGTCTCGGGGTACACCCTGCTGAACGACGGCTCGCGTGACGCCGGGCTGGCCTCGCTCGACCACGCCCGCCGCGCCGGCATGTCGATCTCCATCGACTGCGCCTCGGCGGCCCCGCTCGAGCGCACCGGCGCCGAACCGTTCCTCGAGTGGACCCACAGCGCCAAGCTGCTGTTCGCCAACGACGCCCAGGCCAAGGTGCTGACCGGCCGCGACGACCCCGCCTCCGCCGCCAAGGTGCTCACCGCCTGGTTCCCGCAGGTCGTGATCAAGATGGGCGCCGAGGGCTCCCTGTGGTACACCAACAACCGGCCCGAGCCGGTCCGCGCGCCCGCCGATCACATCGAGCGGATCGTCGATGGCACCGGCGCGGGCGACGCCTTCACCGCGGGCTTCCTGCAGCCGTGGCTGGAGGGCAAGCAGCCGGCCGACGCGCTGGCCGCGGGCAACGCCCTGGCAGCCAAGGCCATCAGCAACCTCGGCGCCCGCCCCCGCCTCTGACCCCCGCCACGCACACCTCCGGCACCGACCATTCCCACCCACGCCTCGGCGTCTCCTGACCGCGTCTCTGGCATCTCCGTCAGTTGGTGGTGGCGAGGGCCAGGGGCAGGACGGCCGGGGCGCCGGACTGGCGGAGCAGGGCGGCCGCGATGGTCATGGTCCACCCCGTGTCGACGCGGTCGTCCACGAGCAGCACCGGGCCGCCGGCGAGATCGGCCTCCGGCGGTGCCAGTGTGCCCCGCAGCGCGCGCACCCGCTGGGCGCTGTTGTGCTGGCGGCCGGGCGGGCCCTGCCGGTAGGCCAGGGAGCCGAGGTGGCGGAGCCGGCCGATGGCGGCCAGCCGCTCACCCAGGGTGGAGACCAGCACCGGCCTGGCCGCGGACGGCATGGTCACCACCGCCACCGGGCGCTCGGCCCAGCGCCACGCGCTCAGCACCGCGACCACCGCGTCGAACACCTCGTCGGGCACCGGCCCGTCGGGCGCCCCCTCGGCCAGCAGCCGCCGCAGGACGTTGCCCCAGCCGATGTCGGTGAGCCGGCCGAGGGCGCGCCCCGGCTCGGCCGCGATCTCGGGGCGGATGCGGCCGGACAGGCCGAGCTCTTTGAGGCCCGTGGGCCACTGGCGGCGCGGCTCGACCTCCACGCCCGGGCGGTGCAGCCGCTCGCGGGCCCGGTGGACGGCGGCGGAGGCGATCTCGACCGGACGGTGCGCGCCCGTGCAGTTGTCGCAGCGGCCGCAGAGCTTGGCGGTGGCGTCGTCCAGGTGACGGCGGAGATACTCCTCGCGGCACTCGGTGGTGGAGATGTAGCCGAGCATGGCGCGTTGCTCGGCCGCCCGCTCTGCGGCGACCCGGGCGTACCTGTCGGCGTCGTACGCCCACGGCCGGCCGGTGGCCTGCCAGCCGCCCTTGACCCGTTTGACGGCGCCGTCCACGTCCAGGACCTTCAGCATCATCTCGAGCCGGTTGCGACTGAGATCGACCCGGGTCTCCAGCGCGGCCGTGGACATCATGCCCCCTGCGGCCAGGGTGTCGAGCGTGGCCCGCACGACCGGCTCGGGGGGAAACGCCAGCGAGGCGAAATAGGCCCAGATGTCGCGGTCTTCCGGCCCGGGGAGCAGGATCACCTCGGCCCGCTCGACCCCGCGCCCGGCCCGGCCGACCTGCTGGTAGTACGCCACCGGCGACGCCGGCGCGCCGACGTGGATGACGAAGCCGAGATCGGGCTTGTCGAACCCCATGCCGAGGGCCGAGGTGGCGACCAGGGCCTTCAGCCGGTTGCCGAGCAGGGCCTGCTCGGCGGCGAGGCGTTCGGCCGGGTCGGTCTGGCCGGAGTAGGCCGCCACCTCGTGCCCCTGGTCGCGCAGGTAGGCTGCGATCTCCTGGGTGGCGGCGACGGTGAGGGTGTAGATGATGCCCGAGCCCGGCAGGTCGCGCAGCGTCTCGGCGAGCCAGGCCAGCCGCTGCTCGGCCGAGCCCAGCCGGACGACCCCGAGGTGGAGGCTGTCGCGCTCGAGCGGGCCCCGCAGCACGAGCGTGCCGCCGTCGGACGCGCCGGAAGGCGCCTGCGGCGAAGAGTCGGACGAGGCGTCGGAGAGGGCATCGGACGAGGCACCGGACACGACATCGGATGAGGCGCCGGACGAGGCACCGGACATGACATCGGATGGGGCGCCGGACAGGGCACCGGAGGCGCCGGAAGGAGCGCCGGCGGAGGAGCCGGTGCCCAGTTGCTCGGCGACGTCGCGGGTGACCCGGGCGTTGGCGGTGGCGGTGGTGGCGAGCACCGGCACGCCCGGCGGGAGGTCGGCCAGCAGGGTGCGCAGCCGGCGGTAGTCAGGACGGAAGTCATGGCCCCAGTCGGAGATGCAGTGGGCCTCGTCGACGACCACCAGGCCGGCCCCGGCCGCGAGCTTCGGCAGGATGAAGTCGCGGAAGTCGGGGTTGTTGAGCCGTTCGGGGCTGACGAGCAGCACGTCGACCTCGCCGGCCTCGACCTCGGCGTGGACGGTGTCCCACTCGTCGATGTTCGCCGAGTTGATCGTGGCGGCATGGACGCCCGCCCGCTCGGCGGCGGCGATCTGGTTGCGCATCAGGGCGAGCAGCGGCGAGACGATCACCGTCGGCCCCGCGCCCCGCGTCCGCAGCAGGGCGGTCGCGATGAAGTACACCGCCGACTTGCCCCACCCGGTGCGCTGCACCACGAGCGCGCGCCGCCGATCGACGACCAGCGCCCGGATGGCGGACCACTGGTCATCGCGCAGAGCCGCGTGATCGCCCGCGAGCTCCCGCAGCTTCAGCTCGGCCTCGGCCCGCAGGCCACTGTCGTCAACCATGACTCCTTGCTATCAGGTCCGGGCGACCTTTCCGGCCGCCCGCGCCACGCCTGTGGACGACCCACGCCCCTCAGGCGCCGTCCCCGGACGGTGGAACGGCGGTGAAGCGGCGGTGGAACGGCGGTGGCGCAGGTTGGAAGGGCGGAGGGAAAGGCGCCAGGGATCCGCGGTGCGCCGGGAGGTAAAAGGGCTTCGTGTCGCGGAGTGCCTCTGGGCTTCGGCACAATGTTCGATATGGCCCGACGGACTACCACGCCCCCGCAAGACGAGGACTTCGAGGAGCGAATCGTCGACATCGACGTTTCGACCGAGATGCGCACCAGCTACCTGGAGTACGCCTACTCCGTGATCTACCAGCGCGCCCTTCCCGACGCGCGCGACGGTCTGAAGCCGGTTCAGCGCCGCATCCTCTACTCGATGAGCGAGATGGGCCTGCGCCCCGACCGGGGGCACGTCAAGTCCTCCCGCGTCGTGGGCGACGTGATGGGCAAGCTCCACCCGCACGGCGACACCGCGATCTACGACGCGCTCGTGCGCATGGCGCAGCCGTTCTCGATGCGGCTGCCGCTGGTCGACGGCCACGGCAACTTCGGCTCGCCCGACGACCAGCCGGCCGCCATGCGGTACACCGAGGCGCGCCTGGCCGCCGCGGCCATGCTCATGGTCCAGTCGATCGACGAGGACGTCGTCGACTTCAAGCCCAACTACGACGGCCAGGAGACCGAGCCGACGGTCCTGTCCAGCGCCTTCCCCAACCTCCTGGTGAACGGCGCGGCGGGCATCGCGGTCGGCATGGCGACCAACATGGCCCCGCACAACCTCGTCGAGGTCGTCGCCGCCGCCCGCCACCTGATCAAGAGGCCGGACGCCTCCCTGGACGAGCTGATGCGGTTCGTGCCGGGCCCCGACCTGCCGACCGGCGGGTCGATCATCGGCCTGGCGGGCATCCGCGACGCCTACGAGACCGGCCGCGGCACCTTCCGCATGCGGGCCAAGGCGACCATCGAGCAGGTCACCCCGCGCCGCAAGGGCATCGTCGTCACCGAACTGCCCTTCAACGTCGGCCCCGAGCGGGTCATCACCAAGATCAAGGAACTGGTGACCTCCAAGAGGCTCTCGGGCATCTCCGACCTGAAGGACCTCACCGACCGGCACAAGGGCCTGCGCCTGGTCATCGAGGTCAAGAACGGCTTCCACCCCGAGGCCGTGCTCGCCGAGCTCTACCGCCTCACCCCGATGGAAGAGACCTTCGGCATCAACAACGTGGCGCTGGTCGACGGCCAGCCCCGCACGCTGGGCCTGAAGGAGCTGCTGCAGGTCTACGTCGACCACCGCATCGAGGTGGTGCGCCGCCGCTCCACCTACCGCCGGCGCAAGCGCGAGGACCGCCTGCACCTGGTCGACGGCCTCATCATCGCCCTGCTCAACATCGACGAGGTCATCCAGGTCATCCGCTCCTCGGAGGATTCCGCCGAGGCGCGCTCGCGGCTCATGCAGATCTTCGAGCTGTCGGAGATCCAGGCGAACTACATCCTCGACACGCCGCTGCGCCGCCTCACCCGCTACGACAAGCTGGAACTCGAGCGCGAACGGCAGACCCTGCAGGACGAGATCGCCGAGCTGACCGCGATCCTGTCCTCGGAGGACCGCCTCCGCAAGGTCGTCTCCGACGAGCTGGCCGAGGTCTCCAAGACCTACGGCACCCCTCGCCGCACCGTCCTGCTGGAAGGCGGCCCGGTGACGGCGCCGGGCGCCATCCCGCTGGAGGTCGCCGACGACCCGTGCCAGGTGCTGCTGTCCTCGACGGGCCTGCTGGCCCGCACCGCGGACGCCTCGCCGCTGGGGTCGGGCGACGAACGCTCGGCGCACGACGTCCTGGTCTCGGTCGTCCGCTCCACCGTGCGCGGCGAGGTGGGGGTGGTGACCTCCGCCGGCCGCCTGATCAGGGTGTCGGTGGTCGACCTGCCGACGCTGCCGCCGTCGGCGAGCCCGCCGTCGCTGTCGGGCGGCCACCCGGTCAGCGAGTACGTGACGCTGAACGCCGGCGAACTGGTCGTCGGCCTCGGCTCGCTCGACCCGGAAGGCGCGGGGCTGGCCCTGGGCACCGCGCAGGGCATGGTGAAGCGGGTCGTGCCCGAGTACCCGGCCAACCGCAACGACTTCGAGGTCATCGGCCTCAAGCCCGGCGACAGCGTGGTCGGCGCCGTCGAGCTGACCTCGGAGGAGCACGACCTGGTGTTCATCACCTCCGACGCCCAGTTGCTGCGCTACTCCGCCTCGTCGGTGCGCCCGCAGGGGCGCCCGGCCGGCGGCATGACCGGCATCCGGCTGGACGGCGGCGCGAAGGTCGTCTGGTTCGGCGTCGTCGACCCGGCGCGCGAGGCCCGCGTGGTGACCGTCGCCGGTGCGGCCACGGCGCTGCCCGGCACAGAGATCGGAGGCGCCAAGGTCTCCGACTACGCCGAGTACCCGCCCAAGGGCCGCGCCACGGGCGGCGTGCGGGCCCAGCGCTTCCTCAAGGGCGAGGACGTGCTCATCCTCGCCTGGGCGGGCCCGGCCCCGATCAAGGCCGTGTCGTCCACGGGCAAGCCGGTCGAGCTGCCGGTCGAGCTGGGACGCCGCGACGGCTCGGGCGTGCGCCTGAGCGCTCCGGTCGCCGCCATCGGCGGAGCGCTCGGCAGCGCCGCGGACGACGACCTGGACGCCTCCCCCGCCGATGGGCGGTCCCTGGACGCGGCCGAGACGCCCTGAGCGCCGGCCGCCGGACGCCCGCCGGCGGCCCGGTGAGATGAGCGTGAGGGGTTCCAGGCTCGGCCGCTTCTCGGCGTCAACCTGAGCCGGCTCGGCCGCTTCTCGGCGTCAACCTGAGCCGGGCTCGGCCGCTCCTCGGCGTGAAACCGGGGCGGCCGGGGCCGGGGCGGCGGTGAGCCGCGCGCCGGCCGGCCGGCGCGCGGAAGGGTCAGCCGGCGTCGCAGAGGCAGAAGGGGTGGCCCGCGGGGTCGAGGAAGACGGTGAAGTCGCCGTCGAACTCGCCGGGCTGGTGCGGGTGCTTGACGGCGCCGAGGGCGAGCACCTCGATCTCGGCCTGCTTGCGGTCGTCCACGGTGAGGTCCAGGTGCGCCTGCTGGGGATGCTCGGCGCTCGGCCAGTTGGGCGACTGGTAGCTCTCGGCCCGCTGGAACGACAGCTTGACCTGGCCGCCGTCGCTGAGGCTGACCCACTCGTCGTCCTCGTGGGCGACCTTCCAGCCGATCACGGACGCGTAGAACTCGGCCAGCGCCCTGGGGTCGGGACAGTCGAGCACGATATTCCGCAAGCGCGCGATCTCCGCCATTGTCACTCCCGTTTCTCCGCCGTACCCGTGCGGCACCAGCGAGCGCCCTACAGTGGTGTCGCCGGAACCGGCATTTCGTTTTCACCTGTCCGGCCGGCTCGACCGAGCGCGGCCGTGACCCGCCTACCCGACGGGAGAAGGTCAAACGGCGTCCCGGGAGCGGGACCCGGCGGCGGCGAGCGAGAGAGGGACGGGATCCCGCCGATCCGGTGGGGACGAGGATGTCGGCCGGGCCGGCGCCGACAGGGATCCCGGCCGGGCCGGTGCGGACGGGGATCTCGGCCGGGCCGGTGCGGGAGAATGGCGGCATGGCCGTCACCTCGTTCATGGTGCCGCTGGGCACCCCCGCACCCGAGTTCGACCTGCCGTCCGTCGACGGTGGCCGCGTGTCGCTCGCCGGGCTCCGGCAGACCCCGGCGACGCTGGTGGTCTTCCTGTCCAACCACTGCCCCTACGTGCGCCGCATCGAGAAGGGCATCGGCGCGCTGGCCGCCGACTACAGCGGCCGGGTCACCACGGTGGCCGTCTGCAGCAACGACGTGGTGAACTACCCCGACGACGACGCCGAGCACCTGGCCGAGCAGGCCGAGCGCGCCGGTTTCGGCTTTCCCTACCTGGTCGACGAGTCGCAGGAGGTGGCCAGGGCCTACCACGCCGCCTGCACGCCGGACTTCTTCCTCTACGACGCCGGCCGCCGCCTGGCCTACCGCGGCGAGTTCGACGACGCGCGGCCGTCCAACCAGGTTCCGGTGACCGGCTCCTCGCTGCGCCGCGCCATCGACGCGGTGCTCGCCGGACTGCCGGTTCCCGGCCCGCAGAACCCCAGCCTCGGCTGCGGCATCAAGTGGAAGCCGGGGAACGACTAGTGTCATGCGCCAGAAATCCGTCCCAAATATTTAGCGAGTGATTCGAGGATCTCTTCGGCGGTCTTGGTCCATACGAAGGGTTTGGGGTTCT
>NZ_JBEXGS010000018.1:0-183135 GCF_040607455.1 Sphaerisporangium sp. NPDC005289 | reverse complement strand
ACCCGGCTGCTGACCGAGGGCCCGTTCCAGGACATCTGGGTCCAACCGGCCGCCGGGGACTCCGGCACCGCGCTCGGCGGCGCGCTGCACCTGGCGCGGGCGTGGGGCGAGCCCGCCGCGCCGATGACCGGCGCCGACCTCGGCCGGGGATGGACCGACGAGGAGCTCGCGGCCTGGCTCGAGGTGGCCCGCGTCCCGCACACCCGGCCCGCCGACCTGGCCGCCGCCGTCGCCGCCGAGCTGGCCGCCGACCGCATCGTGGCCTGGTTCCAGGGCCGCTCGGAGTACGGCCCGCGCGCCCTCGGCCGCCGCTCCCTGCTCGCCCACCCAGGACGACCCGGCAACACCGAACGCCTCAACGCCGTCAAAGGCCGCGAACAGTTCCGCCCCATCGCCCCCATGGTCCTCGCCGACCGCGCCCACGAGATCTTCACCCGTGGCCCGATGGCGAGCCCGTACATGCTGTTCGTCCATGACGTGCGCCCCGAATGGCGCGACCGCATCCCCGCCGTCGTCCACGTGGACGGCACCGCGCGCATCCAGACCGTCGACCGCACCCGCGATCCGCTGCTCGCGCGGCTGCTGACGGAGTTCGACGCCCGCACCGGCGTGCCGGTGGTGGTCAACACCAGCCTGAACACCGCGGGCCGTCCCATGGTGGACGATCCGCGCGACGCGCTGGAGTGCTTCGGCTCCGCCCCGGTGGACGTGCTGGTCCTCGGCCCCTACCTCATCCGCAGGAGCGGGGTGTTCGCCTCGTGATCACGGTCGTCGTGCCCACTGTGGGCCGCGCCTCGCTCGCGGCCACGCTGGCGGCGGTCGATCCGGACCTTCCGGTCATCGTGGTGGACGATCGCCCGCTGACGTCCGGGGCCGAGCCGCTCCGGACGCGGCCGGGCGTGCGGAGGCGGCCGGGGTCCCGCCGCGGCCCGCAACACCGGCTGGCGCGCGGCCACCACCCCGTGGGTCGTCTTCCTGGACGACGACGTGGTGCCCTCGGACGGCTGGGGCGAGGCCCTGCGCGCGGACCTCGCCGGCCTTCCCGCCGACGTCGGAGCGAGCCAGGCGCGCCTTGAGGTGCCGCTGCCGGCCCACAGGCGTCCCACCGACGCCGAGCGCAACACCGCGGGCCTGGCCGGCGCCGAGTGGATCACCGCGGACATCGCCTACCGGCGTGCGGCGCTGGAGGCCACCGGTGGCTTCGACGAGCGGTTCCCCCGCGCCTACCGCGAGGACGCCGACCTCGCGTTGCGCGTGCGTGCGGCGGGATCGCGGCTGGTCAAGGGGGAACGGGTCACCCGTCACCCGGTTCGCGACGACGGTTTCTGGGCCAGCGCGCGCTTCCAGAGGGGCAACGCCGACGACGCCCTCATGCGCCGGCTGCACGGCCCGGGCTGGCGCTCGGCCATCGGCGGCGCCCCCGGCCGGCTGCGCCGCCATGCCGTCACGACCTTCCTCGGCGTACTGTCCCTGGTCCTGGCCACGGCGGCCGTCCCGCGCCGCGCCACGGGGCCGGGCGGTCTGATCGGGCGGGGTCGCCGGCTAAGGACGGCGGCCGTGGTGGCGGGGGCGGGGTGGGCCGCCATGACCGCCGAGTTCGCCTGGGCGCGCGTCTCCCCCGGCCCGCGCACTCCCAGGGAGATCGCCCGCATGGTCGTCACCAGCGTCGCCATCCCTCCGCTGGCCTGCGCCCACCGCCTGCGGGGCGAACTGAGCGTGCGGCGGTGACCGGCACGGCCCTGGTCGTGCGGTCCGACAACGCGGGCGACGTCCTGCTCGCCGGCCCGGCCATCCGGGCCGTCGCCGCCAGGGCGCGCCGCGTCGTCCTGCTCACCGGCCCCCAGGGCCGCGCCGCCGGGGAGCTGCTGCCCGGCGTGGACGAGGTGCTGGAGTGGGACGTCCCGTGGATCTCCGCCGATCCCCCGCCCGCGGCCGAGGAGCACACGGCGCGGCTGGTCGGCGCGGTCCGCGCGGCGGCCCCGGCTCAGGCGCTGATCCTCACCTCCTTCCACCAGTCGCCGCTCCCCATGGCGCTGCTGCTGCGGATGGCGGGCGTGCCGCGCGTCGCCGCGATCAGCGGCGACTACCCCGGGTCGCTGCTCGACGTCCGCCACGTCGTGGACGAGACGGTGGACGTGCCCGAGGCCGAACGCATGCTCGGCCTCGTCCGGGCCGCCGGGTTCGAGCCACCCCCTGGCGACGACGGAGCGCTCGCGGTGCGCCGGCCGCTGCCGCCGGTCGACCGGCTCACCGGCCCGCCCGGCTACGTGGTCCTGCATCCCGCCCTGACGCGCCGGCGCCGGTCGTCGAGGTGACCGCCGAGCACGCCAGGCCCGGCGGCGCCGGGCTCGCCGCCCTGCTCGCCGCCCGCGACGGCGCCGAGGTCGTCCTGGTCACCGCGATCGGCGACGACCCGGCGGGCCGCCGTCTGAGAGGTCTGCTCGCCGGCCACGTCGAGGTGCTGCCGCTGCCGCTGCGCGGCGCCACCCCGTGCAAGACGCGGGTGCGGGGCCGCGGCCAGACCATGGTCAGGCTGGACACGGGCGACGGCCGCGCGCCCTGCCGTCCCGCCGAGGCCGGCGCGCCGGACGGCCGCGTCGCCGCCGTGCTTCATGACCCGCTGCGCGGCCGCGTCGCCGCCACGCCGCACGACCTGCCACATGACCTGCTGGGTGACCTGCCGGGTGACCTGCCGGGTGACCTGCCGGGTGACCTGCCGGATGACCGCGTCGCCGCCGTGCTGCGGGGGGCGCGTGCCGTGCTGGCGTCCGACTACGGGCGCGGGGTCACCGATCTGTACAGGGACGTCCTGTCCACCCTGGCCGGGCCCGTCGTCTGGGACCCCCACCCGCGCGGCGGCCCTCCGGCGCGGGGATGCGCGCTGGTCACGCCCAGCGAGGCCGAGTCCCGCGTCCTGTGCGAGCTGCCGTACTCCTCGCCCGGGCAGGCCGCGCGCGACCTGGCCGAGCGGTTCGGGGCGGCGGCGGTGGCCGTGACGCTGAGCGGCAGGGGCGCGGTGCTGGCCGCGCGCGGCGGACCGGCCGTCCAGGTGCCCCCGCCCAGGACGGTCACCGGCCAGGACTCCTGCGGGGCCGGCGACAGGTTCGCGGCGGCCGCGGCGGCCGCCATGGCGGACGGCGCGACGGTCCGGGAGGCGGTCACGGCCGCGGTCGCCGCCGCCACCGCTTTCGTCGGACAGGGCGGCGCGTCGGCGATCCGCCTCCCGGCCCCTCGGGTCCGCATGACCGTGGCCGCCGGCGAGGCCGGGACGGAGGCCGAGGCGGTGGCGGCGCGGGTGCGGGCGGCGGGCGGGACGGTCGTCGCCACCGGCGGCTGCTTCGACCTGCTGCACGCCGGGCACGTCAGCCTGCTGCGCCGCGCCCGCGCCCTCGGCGACGCGCTGATCGTGTGCCTGAACTCCGACGCGTCGATCAGGCGGGTGAAGGGCCCGGACCGGCCGGTGGTCGCCGAGGCCGACCGCGTGGAGGTGCTGCGGGCCCTGGGGTGCGTGGACGCCGTCCTGGTCTTCGACGAGGAGACTCCGGTCGCCGCCATCGAGCGCCTGCGGCCCGCCGTATGGGTCAAGGGCGGTGACTACCGGGGGCACGACCTGCCCGAAGCCGCCGCCGTGCACCGCGCCGGCGGCGAGATCGTGATCCTTCCCCTGGTCCCCGGCCGCTCCACCACCGGCCTCATCGCCGCCGTGCGCGCGGCCTCCTAGAGCCCGAACGACCCGATCACCGAGGAGGACCTGGTGCTGGGAAACATCTTGATCACCGGAGGGGCGTCCGGGCTCGGACGCGCGACCGCCGAGGCCGTCGCCAAGGCGGGCGGGCGGCCGCTGGTCGTGGACGTCAACGCCCCCGACAGCGGCGTCGACCACGCGATCGCCGACCTCGCCGACCGCGCGCAGGCGGAGCGCGCGGTCGCCGAGCTGGCCGAGCGGGCCGGCGGCATCGACGGGGTCTTCACGGCGGCCGGCATCGACGCCTGCGGGCGGCTCTCGGACGTGGCCGCCGACCGCTGGGAGCGGGTCATCGCGGTCAACCTGCTCGGCACCGCCTCGGTCGTGCGGGCCGCACTGCCGCACCTGCGGCGCCCGAAGGGCCGCGTGGTGACCGTCGCCTCCACCCTCGGCCTGCGCGCCGTGAGCGACGCGACGGCCTACTGCGCCGCCAAGTTCGGCGTCGTCGGCTTCACCCGGGCGCTCGCCGCCGAGCTGGCCGGGGAGGTCGGCGTCACGCTGCTGGTGCCCGGCGGCATGCACACCCACTTCTTCGACGACCGCGACGAGCAGTACAAGCCGGGGCCGGACGCCCGGCTGAACGACCCCGAGGAGGTGGCCGCCACCGTGGTGTTCGCCCTGACCCGGCCACCGGGCTGCGAGCTGCGCGAGCTGGTCGTCTGCTCCTCCACCGAGACCTCCTGGCCCTGAGCGGCGGGCGGGATGGCACCGGTGCTGGTGGCCCTGCGCGGGCTGGGACTGGGTGATCTGCTCACGGCGGTGCCCGCCCTGCGCGGGCTGCGGCGCGCCTACCCCGGGCACCGCATCGTCCTGGCGACGCCCGCGCCGCTGGCGGAGCTGGTGCGCACGATCGACGCCGTGGACGATTCAGTGGACGTCTCCGGCACCGGCCCGGTCCCCGTCCGCGCGCCCGACATCGCCGTCAACCTGCACGGCAGCGGCCCGCAGAGCACCGCCGCGCTGCTCGCGACCTCCCCTGGACGCCTGCTCTGCCACGCCCACCCCGACCTGCCGCAGGTGCAGGGCCCGCCGTGGCGGTACGAGGTCCACGAGGTGGTCCGGTGGTGCGCCCTGCTCGGCTGGTACGGCCTGCCCGCCGACCCGGGCGACCTGGCGCTCCCCCCGCCGTCCCGCCCTCCGACGGTGCGCCCGGACGAGGCGGGCGGGTACGCGGTGGTCCATCCCGGGGCGGCCTTCCCGGCCAGGCGGTGGCCCCCGGACCGGTTCGCCGAGGTCGCGGCATGGCTGCACCGGGCCGGGCACCGGGTGCTGATCACCGGGGGTGACGCGGAACGGGACCTGGCCCTGCGGGTCGCGGCCCTCGCCGGGATCCCGGAGCGGCGGGTCCTGGCCGGCCGTACGGGCATCGGCGACCTGGCGGCCCTGGTCGCCTCGGCGCGCCTGGTGGTCTGCGGCGACACCGGCGTGGCGCACCTGGCCACCGCGTACGCCACCCCGTCGGTCGTGCTCTTCGGGCCGACGCCGCCCCGGCTGTGGGGGCCGCCCGAGGGCGGGCCGCACATCCCGCTGTGGGCCGGCCGGTCCGGGGATCCGCACGGCGGCACGCCCGACCCGGGCCTGCTGCGCATCAACGTCCGGGACGTCCTCGACGCCATCGCGACCTTGCTGAAGGGACATCCATGGTGAGAACCGTCGTGACCGGAGGCGCCGGATTCCTCGGCTCCTATCTCTGTGAGCGGCTCCTGGAGCGGGGTGACGCCGTCGTGTGCATGGACAACTTCCTGACCGGCTCCCCGGAGAACGTCGCGCACCTGCTGGAACGCCCCGCGTTCCGGCTGGTGGAGTGCGATCTGACCGGGTTCGTCCACGTGAGCGGCCAGGTGGACCAGGTGCTGCACTTCGCCTCTGCGGCCTCGCCCATCGACTACCTGCGCCATCCGATCGAGACGCTCAAGGTGGGCAGCCTCGGCACCCTGCACGCGCTCGGGCTGGCCCGGGAGAAGGGCGCCCGGTTCGTGCTGGCCTCGACCAGCGAGGTGTACGGCGACCCCCTGGAACACCCGCAACGCGAGACGTACTGGGGCAACGTCAACCCGGTCGGCCCGCGCAGCGTGTACGACGAGGCCAAACGCTTCTCCGAGTCGCTCACCACGGCCTACCGCAACTCCTACGGCACCGACACCGCCATCGTGCGCATCTTCAACACCTACGGCCCCCGCATGCGGCCCCACGACGGCCGCGCCATCCCCACGTTCATCCGCCAGGCCCTCCACGGCGAGCCGATCACCGTGGCCGGGGACGGACGGCAGACCCGTTCGGTCTGCTACGTGGACGACACCGTGGAGGGCATCCTCACCCTGGCCGACAGCGACTTCGCCGGACCGGTCAACATCGGCAACCCCACGGAGATGTCCGTGCTGGAACTGGCCCGGACCATCCGCGATCTGGCGGGTTCCTCCTCGCCGATCGACTTCGTCGACCGGCCGGTGGACGACCCCGGCGTCCGGCGCCCGGACACCTCGCTGGCGGCCGAGCGCCTCGGCTGGCGGCCCGAGGTGGAGGTGACCACCGGGCTGCGCCGCACCATCGACTGGTTCGCCGAGCGCCTCATCGGCACCCGCTGACCTGCCACGCCCGCGCGCCCCGGCCGCGGCGCTCGAACGCGCGGTGCGGCCGGTGGGCGCCTGTCAGGCCCGCAGTGCGAGCCGGCGGGCGCCGCCGCCGCGCCATTCGGCCAGCAGCACCGTGGCGTCGTCCTGCAACTCGCCGCTGTGGTAGTCGAGCACGTTGCGGATCAGGCGGCGCAGGGTCTCGGGGACGGCGAGGCCGGCGGCGTTGTGCCGGATGATGAAGTCGACGAAGTGGTGCAGCCCGAACTCCTGCCCGTGCCGGTTGCGGGCCTCGGTGATGCCGTCGGTGTAGAGCAGCAGCCGGTCGCCCGGCTCCAGCTGCTCCCGGCACAGGGTGACGGGAATGCCGAGGTCCAGGCCGAGAGGGTGGGACGGCGGGCACTCCAGGGTGGAGGTCCAGCGTCCGTCCCTGATCACCACAGGAGGGTGGTGCCCCCGGTTGACCCACGTCAGCAGGCCGGTCGTCAGGTCGAGATGCGCCATGATCGCGGTGACGAAGCGGACGCCCCTGCCGAACTCCTCGATCAGGACGCGCTCGACGTTCTCGCTGGTCTCGACGAGCCCCGCGCCCTGGCGGCGGTGGTTGCGGCAGGCGGCCACGGCAAGGTTGGCGGTGAGCCCGGCGGAGGTGTCATGGCCCATCGCGTCGAAGATGGCCAGGTGCACGACGTCGCCCGCGATGGCGTAGTCGAACGCGTCGCCGCCGATCTCGTACGCGGGCTCCAGGACGGCGCCGATCACCATGGTCTCGTTGGCGAACGTGAGCGGCGGCGTGAGGTTCCACTGCATCTCGGCGGCCACGTTCATCGGCCTCCTCCGCACCAGCCGGGCGTAGGAGTCGCTGTAGGGCCGCTTGCTGATCACCAGGAGCGCGACCAGCGACGCCAGGGACTCGGCGGCCTCGCGGTAGGCGAACCCGGTCTCGCGCGGGAGCTCCTCGGCGGCGGCGTCCGTGGCCTCGTCGCCGTAAGACGGGGCGTCCCGGGGATCGCGCGTGGCGGCCCGGATCACACCGAGACGCTCGACGCCGTCCAGCATGGGCACCCAGAGGATCGTGCCGCCGCCGGGCGCCTCGGACGACAGTATCCGCGTCTCCTGGAAGACCCGGCCCGCCAGCGTCCCCTCGACGCTCAGCTCGGTGACCTCCTCGGTGCCCGGCTCGCCGGCGAACATCTGCCCGCCGGCCATCTCGTCGGTGCCGGCCGTGTCGCCGGTATCGGCCTTGTCCTTGGCGGCGATCTCGCCGAGGGCGGTGAGCGGGCGCAGCACGTTCTGCTGCAGGTCGGCCAGATAGATGCGCACGTCGTACAGGCCCGCGCGCGCGGCGTGCTCGGCCACCAGGGCCGGAATCTGTTCCAGGGCGGCGAAATGGGCGTCGTCGAGCAGGCGGACCAGCATCTCCGCCGTGCCGTCGCGCCGTTCCATCACGCGACCGACCGTATCAGGCGCCGGCGCGCCGCTCCGGTGAGCGGGTCATCTCGGCGGAGACCCCGTGGGGACGCGGAAGGCCGGCGGGACGCGGCCCGGGCGGCGGGTCGAGCGCCACAGGCCGAGCAGCCAGCCGACGCCGGCCAGCGCTACCACGGCCAGACCGGCCCAGTACACGATGGTGAACGACCGCAACTGCGCCTCGCTCGGATCGGGGATGAAGCCCCGGGTGAGCAGCACCAGCTCGCCGGGCGTGCTGGTGAGCACCAGCGTGACGATCAGGGCGATGGAGTGCATCGAGTCCCACAGCGCGTGCAGCGCCGAGACGCCCAGGTAGGTGAGCACCAGCCGGCCGGTGATCAGGAAGTGGTCCCTGGTGCTCGCGCTGAACAGCACGCCGCCGAGGATCGCCGTCCACAGCCCGTGCCCGACGGGGGCGAGCAGCCCGCGCAGCACCTCGGTCTGCACGAGCTGCATCAGCGACAATCCTTTGACCGTGAACAGCGCGGTGAAGGCGTACCCAGCCGACTCGAAGGCGGCGAACCCGAAGCCGACCGCCGCGCCGAGGATCATGCCGTCCCGCACGGACTTGACGGCCAGGCGGCGGGTGAGGAAGGCGAGGGCGAACAGCTTCACGGCCTCCTCGATCAACCCGACCCCCGCGAACAGCCATGCCGAGGGGCGCAGCAGGTAGGACTCCAGCACCGAGGCCCCGAGCACGCCGAGCACACCCCCGGTGAGGAAGGTGCTGAACACCAGCGTCGGGGTCAGCTCCCCGGTGTCACGGCGCTCGAAGGCCCACACGACGAAGGTCACCGGCACCAGGAAGCTGCCGAGCAGCACGAGGGTGGGGATCAGGTTCGGGTTCCCGGTGAGGAAGGTGATCGCCACCGTCAGCAGCCACAGCACCAGCCCGGTCAGCAGAATGCGCACCCATGGCCGGCGCGCGGACGTCCTCGCCTCGGCACGGGCTGCCACCATGGCTCCTCCTCCAGCAGGACCGGAGTGTCCCAGGGTCGGCCTCTACCCTGCCCTGGAGGCGCCAACCGCTGGCCTCTGGCGATGAAACCGCAGGTGGAAGGGGATGCGCAGTGTAGCCGCGCGTCGCGGGGGTAGGCAAAGAGGGGGTTCACGCGACGATTCCACGGCCCGCACCGCGCCCGCCCGGCACACAGGGTCCACGGCGGCGACGCCGGCAGTCGTCCCGGCCGGAAAAGGGCCGGAGCCCGCCGTGGATGTACGGGGGACGACATGAGCACATCATCCGGCAAGGAGCGGTCCGGGCACCTCGAGCAGGAGGAGTCCGGGCACGTCGAGCGCGACACCGGCGGGGCGTCCGGCGCGCCGTCCACACCCGCCGAGGAAGGCTCCGCGGCGGCCGGCGGCGTCCCGCACGGGATGCCCTTCGGCTCTCGCGCGAGCGAGGGCGAGACGGAGATCAGCGACGCCGAACGGGAACGCCTCAAGGAACTCAACCCGGACGACTTCGAATGACCGAGCCCAGGGCGAGAAGGCACCGCCTTCTCCCCTAGTGCACCACGTCCGGTGCTCGTCCTGGTTCGGACGCGGGCCGGTGGGGGGTCACTCGGGCTCCACCCGCATCGCGGCCTCCTCGGCGGTGTAGCCGCCGCCGTCCGGGCCCACCTCCTCCGCGATCAGCTCGGCCTCGGTGTCGCCCCGGACGCCCTCGTCCGGCTCGACCAGGCGGCCCGCGCGGCGCGGCTCGTCCCACACCGTCCCGGACGGCTCCTCGGGCTGGGCGGACCAGTCGTCGTCGAGGTCGTCGTCGGGCTCGAAGCGGGTGTCGAGGTCGGAGCCGACCCCGAGGCCGTTCTCGGCGTCCTCATCGGACGGCGGGCCGTCGGGGATCTCCGGATCCAGGCCGCGCTCGTCCAGGCCGCGCTCGTCCACGCCTCGCGTGCCCGTCGCGGCCTCCTGCTCGCCGACGCCGAACACCGGCTCCTCTTCGGGGACCTCGCGCCGCAGCCGGCCCTCCAGGGACTCGCCCTGGCTCTGCTCCTCCATCGTGGTGCCGAAGTCGTCCACCCCGATCGGCCGGTCCCCCGGCAGCGGCGCCTCCTGGGGATCGACCGCCCACTGCTGCTGCGGGGTGCCGTCCTGCAGGTCGGGGATCCCCTCGTCCTCGAACCGTGAATGCGGGTCACGTGCGTTCACGACCGCGCCCCCTCTCCCCCTGGCCGGGTCACCTGCCGGCGATCATCATCTGCCGCATCCGGCCCTACCCGCCTCCGCGGCCCGAAACATGGCGACCCGGCCCCGTGGCCGGTGTCCAGGTCCAGCCAGACCGTCTTGCCGCGGCCGCTCGGCGAGTTGCCCCACGTCGTGGCGAGCCGGCCGACGATGATCAGGCCGCGGCCGTGCTCGGCGACCGCGTTGGTCTCCTCGGAGGCGGTGATCGGCGAGGGCACGGCGGGATGGGGGTCGGTGTCGCGGACCTCCAGGTGGACCCGGTCGGGATACTCACGCAGCCGCACCTCCACGTCGCTGTCGGCGTGGATGAGCGCGTTGGTGACCATCTCCGAGGCCATCACCTCAAGGTCGTCGGACAGCTCGTCCAGGCCCCATTCGCGCAGGTGGCGCCGGACGAACCTGCGGGCGGCCCCGACGCCCTGCAGGTCGTGCCGCTGGATGGCCATGCGGTCGATGCGGCGGCGCTCGCCGCACGGGTCGCCCTCGTAGCGGGCGAGCAGGACGGCGATGTCGTCGCGGCGCACCTCGTGGTCCGGCGCGACGGCGATGAGACGGTCGGCGAGCCGCTCCAGGGAGGCGTCACCGGGCTCCTCGACCGATGCGAGCAGGTCGCGGGCCCCGAGCACCGGATCGCCGGTGGCCGACTGCGCGAGGCCGTCGGTGTAGAGCATCAGCAGCGAGCCCTGGCTCAGGGGGATCTCGGCCGTGCGGTGCGCCCCGTCGAGCGGGACCCCCAGCGGCACGTTGGGGGGGACGTCGGGCACCGTGACCACGCCGTCCGGCCCGCAGACCAGCGGCACGGGGTGGCCGGCGAGCGCCACCTCCGCGACGCCGGCCTCCGGGTCGATGCGCACGACGCAGCAGGTGGCCAGCAGGTCGGTGTCGAGGTCGGCGAGCAGGGCGCTGGATCTGGCGAGCACCCCGGCCGGGCTGTGCCCCTCGGCCGCGTAGGCGCGCAACGCGCTGCGCAGCTGGCCCATGATCACGGCGCTGTCGATGTTGTGCCCCTCGACGTCGCCCACGATCAGGGCGATGCGGCCGCCGGGCAGGCAGAAGGCGTCGTACCAGTCACCGCCGACCCCGGCGGAGGTGGGGGCCGACAGGTAGCGGGCGGTCGTGACCACCTGCGGCAGCTCGGCCAGCGTGCGCGGCAGCAGCCTCTTCTGCAGCCCCTGGGCGAGGGCCCGCTCGTTCTCGCCGAGCCGCGCCCGCTCCGTCGCCAGGCCGAGCTGACTGGTCATCATCAGCAGGACGGCGCGCTCGCCGGCCCCGAACCGCCGGGGCCGGTCGAAACCGAGGATGAGGGTGCCGACCGGCGCGGCGCTCGGGCCGATCGGCAGCACGGCCATGGACTGCAGGCCGCCGGCGGTCGTGGACGGATAGTCGGAGCTCAGGACGTCGTCACCGGTGAAGAACAGCGGGTCACGGTTGCGGATCACGTCGGTGTAAGGAGTGGACCGGGTGAGGGGGACGTCGTGGATCTCCTCCGCCAGACCCACCTGGCAGCCCGTCTGCCCGGCCAGCCGCAGCCGGCCCTCCGCGATCGTGGCCAGCGCGAAGCAGCAGGCGCCGAAGGGCGCCATCACCCGCTGCTCGGCCGCGTGGATGATCTCCGGCAGGCCGCTGGCCTCGTTCAGCATCGCCGAGAGCTTGTACACCTGGTACATCAGCGACATGCCGAACGAGCCGGGGATGCCGGGCAGGCCCCACTCCCGCTCCTGTGCGACGCCGTCGTACAGCGGCATGACCACCGGGGGGCGGTTGGCCCTGATGGACGCGCCCCGCTCGCCCAGGCGGGCCAGGTCGCGGCTCAGCGAGGCGCCCATGCCCCTCAGGCGGAGCATCTCGGCGTCGGGGAGCCGATGCCGGCGAGGAGGCACCCACGCCACGGTGAGCGTCCCGATCGGGCTCTCCTCGGCGATGAGCGGGACCGCGACCACCGAGTAGGCGAAGGGGACCAACGGCAGCAGCCGCGCGGCGGGGAAGCTCGCGTCCGTGGCGCCCACGCTCACCGGCCGCCCGGTGCGGTAGGCCATCGCCGTCGCGTACGGCCCGTCCACCGACATCCGGTCGGGCATGGTGAAGATCGCGGGCGGGGCGCCGCAGATCACGGTCGCCGCCAGGTGCCGCCCCTCGTCGTCGGGCAGGTAGACCGCCCCCGAGTAGGCGTCCATGTCACGCACCGCCCGGCTCAGGGCCGCGCCGATCAGCACGTCCCGCCCGGTGCCGGCCGTCGGCGGGACATGAGGGACGTGCCTGCGGTCTTCGAGCGTGGCCCGCTCCCTTGCTCTGCTGCGCGAGGACGCCCGCGCCTGGTCGGTGCTCTGGCGCGATCCGGTCCCGCGGGCGGTCGTGCCCCGGTTCCGCGTTCCCGCCGGGCGTACAAACCACACTCTATCGGCGCAGGTCAGACACCCCACAGCGCACCTGCTGCGAAGGCGGCGAACCACGTCGCGATGCGACGCGTCCAACGCCCTGTACGGACGGCGAGAGGACACCATGGCGCAGGGGCTCGTGAACGGCGATCCGCAGAGGGTGGGCGGATACTGGCTGGCCGGCCGGCTCGGGGCGGGCGGGCAGGGCGTGGTGTACGAGGCCTATGACGCCGAGGGCTCCCGGGTGGCGATCAAGGTGCTGCACGGCCACTCCGCCGACGACGCGGACTCGCGCGAGCGGATGCGCAGGGAGACGGCCGCGGCGCAGCGGGTCGCCTCGTTCTGCACCGCCCGCGTGCTGGCGGCCGACATCGCGGGCGAGCGGCCCTACATCGTCAGTGAGTACGTCGAGGGCCCCGACCTGCGCAGGGCCCTCGCCCGGGGCCGCCGGTTCGCCGGGGGCGACCTGCACCGGCTGGCCACCGCGATCGCCACGGCGCTGGCGGCGATCCACGAGGCGGGCGTCGTGCACCGCGACCTCAAGCCGGACAACGTGCTGCTCGGCCCGGACGGGCCCCGGGTCATCGACTTCGGCATCGCCCGCACCCTGGACATGTCGCTGACCGCCACCGGCCAGACCGCCGGCACCCCGACGTACATGGCGCCGGAGGTGTTCGGCGGGACGCGCGCCGGGATGCCGGCCGACGTGTTCGCCTGGGGGGCGATCGTGCTGTTCGCCGCGACCGGCGCCGATCCGTTCATGGCCGACAACATCGGCGCGGTCATGCACCGGGTCCTGTCGATCCATCCCGACCTGGACGTGCTCCCCCCGTCGCTGCGCGGGCTGGTGGGCGCCGCTCTGGCCAAGGACCCCACCGCCCGGCCGACCGCGCCCGAGCTGTTGCTCGCGCTGGTCAGCGGGGACGGGCGGCTGGACATGGCGCGGCTGCTGGTGGAGGGCACGCGCACCGCCGGCGGCATGTCCCGGCGGCCTGCCGGGGACCCCTCGCTCGGCACCATCGCCGAGGAGACCTACGAGACGCTCAGCCCGGCCGACCGCGAGCTCGTCCCGGAGATCTTCCTGCGCCTGGTCACCGTCGGCGACGACGGCGAGCTCCTCGCGCGGCGGGTCCCGCGCGAGGAGATCATCGGCGGGCGTCCGGCTCCGGAGGCCGAGGCGGTCGAGCGCGTGCTGGGCGCGTTCTCCTATCTGGTGCGCGCGGGCGCCGAGGAGGTGGCCTTCACCCGTCCCGCCCTGCCGCACGCCTGGCCGCGCATGCGCGGCTGGGTCAGGGCCGACCGCGACGGCCTGCCCGCGCACCGTGAGATCGCCACGGCCGCGCGGCGGTGGCACCTGCAGGGGCGCAAGGAAGGCGAGCTGATGCAGGGCGGGTCCCTGGAGCGCGCGCTGGGCTGGGCGGCCACCGGTCGCCGCCACATCACCCTCACTCCCGTCGAACGCGACTTCCTGGACGCGGGGGCGGCGCTGACCCGGCGCAGGGCCCGGCGCGGCAGAGTCGTGACGGCCGTGATGGCCGTGCTGCTCGTCATCGCCCTGGCGGCGACCACGGTCGCGGTGTGGCAGATCAGAGTGGCCGCGGCCCAGCGCGACGAGGCCGAGGCACGCCGGATCGCCGTGGTCTCCGAAGGGCTGCGCGGCACCGATCCCGTGCAGGCGATGCTGCTCAGCGTGGCGGCCTGGAAGCTCAGCCCGGTTCCCGAGGCGAGGGCCGCGCTGACCGGCTCGCTCGCCCAGCGCGAGGTGCGGGTCTTCCAGGACCCGGCCGCGGACGCGGTCCGCCGCCTCAGCGACGACGGCCGGGTGCTGGTCAGCATCTCGCGCGGCGTGGCCCGGGCCTCGGACGTCCGCACCGGCGCCCCGGCCGGCGCGGTCGTCGAGATCGGCGAGGCCGACGGGCGGATCATGGACGCCGCGGTCAGCCCGCGCGGCAGGGTGCTCGCGGTCGCCATCGAGGGACGCGACGTACGGCTGTGGGACCTGCGGACCGGGCGCGCGCTCCCCCGTACCTACCCGCTCGGCGCCGCGAGCACCCACCTGGGCGTCACCCTGACCTACGGCCGGTCCGAGCACCTGCTGGCCGTCTCGCTCGGCGAGGGCGAGACGGTGTGGAACACCTCCACCGGCCGCACGTCGGCGGGCGGGATGTGCTGCGGCGCGATCGCCACCCCCGACGGCACGGCCGTGATCAGCGCGGGCCCGCAGAGCACTCCCGTCGTTCGCACCACGGTGCCGGGCGGGCGGGACACCACCCTGATGGCCTCGTGCCCGCAGTGCTGGTACCGCCCGGCGCTCAGCGAGGACGGCCGGACGCTCGCGATAGGGAACAACGGCGCCATCGGCCTTCACGACCCGGTGACGGGCGCGCAGCACGACCTGATCATGGAGGGCTGGAACGGAGGCGATCTGCGCTTCTCCCATGACGGGACGCTGCTCGCCTCGGTCGCCCCGGCCGGCGTCCAGGTCTACCGGGTCGCGGACCGCGCCCTCGTCATGGAGCACGTGGTCGCGACGGACGGGGCCCGGCTCGCGTTCGATCCCGACGGGCGCACGCTGCGCTACCTGGACGGCGACACCGTCGTCAGCCTGGACCTGACAGGTCTGTCCGGCGCCACCGCCGGTCACTGGGCCGCGATGAGCTCCGACGCGCGGATGCTGGCCTACCGCGACTCGGCCACGGGAGAGTTCGGCCTCGCCCGGGCCGACACCGGCGGACCCGCCGGCCGGCGGCTGTTCTCGACGCGCCCCGGAGGGCTCTACACCCTCGGCACCGCCTTCAGCCGGGACGGGCGGCTTCTCGCGGTGGGCGGCGACGACCCCGACGATTCCGGGATCACCGTCTGGGACACCGCCACCCGGGCCCGCCGCGCCCGGCTGACCGGGCTGGCGTCCTACCCGGACGCGATGGCGTTCGCCCCCGACGGCCGCCACCTGGCCGCCCTGGTGCGTACCGGTGAGCCGCGGACCGGTGACCAGATCATGCTGTGGGACCTGCGCGACGGCCGACGGCTGTGGCGGCTGGACCGCCAATCGGCGGCCGAGATCGGCTTCACGCCGGACGGCAGGGCCGTCGTGCTGCGCGCCGAGGACGCCCGCGCCGTCGACGTCGCGACCGGCCGCCCGGCGGGGCCCGTCACCCTGGGGGACGACGCCCGCCAGACCCGGCTCACCGGGGGCGGCGCCCTGTACGCGCTCGGCGACGCCGAGGGGCGGCTGACGCTGTGGACGCCCGGTTCCGGCGGCCCGGCGAAGCTGATCCTGCAGGGGCCCACGCGCGATGTGACCGCCGTCGCGGCCAGCCCGGACGGTCGCCTGATCGCCACGGTGCAGGGAGGCCGAACGGGTTCGGTGGCCCTGTGGGACCGCGCGACCGGGGTGCTGCTCGGCCGCCCCGTCGTCGAGCGGATCAACGCCGTCAGGGAGGTCGCCTTCTCCGCCGACGGGCGCCGGCTGATGGTTTTGGACGACCAGGGCGGCTTCGCGGTCCAGCCCATCGCGCCCGATGCGCTGGCGGCGGCCGCCTGCGCCCGCGCGGGCCGCGACCTGACGCCCGGAGAATGGGCCGCCCAGCTCCCTGGCCTCCCTTACCGCCCCACCTGCCCGTCCGCCGCGTCCCCGCGCTGAGCCGGCCCCCGCCGAGGGGGCGTGGTCAGTGGGGCGCTCGGCGCACTTGGTCGAGGTCGGCGAGGAGGGCGTCCAGCCGCCCGGGGTCGGCGATGTAGGCCAGGACCGCGTGGTCGAAGGCGGCGGCCATGGTCTGCGGCATGGAGTCGGAGGCGTCGAAGCGCACGGCGCCGGCGGCGGTGAGCGTCCCGGCGATCCGGCGGGAGAGGGCGTCGGGATAGGCGTCGACCGGGACCGACCGGTTGAGCGAGATCGCGCCGCTCGCCGGGCGCCGGATCCACGCCTCCTGGGCGGCTCGCGTCGTCAGATGGGCGAGGAACCTGCGGGCGGCGGGGGTGTCGCGGAACATGCCGAGCAGGTCCGCCGCCACCTCCTCCGCCCGTCCCTGCCCCGCACCGCTTCGCCCGCCGTCGCCCTGCCCATCCCCCTGCCCATCCCCCTGCCCGTCGCCGTCCTCGCCGTCGGCGGGGGATCCGTTCCGCTCGTCACCCGAGGGGAAGGGGATGAAGTCGAAGTCGGGCTCCCGACCCGGCGAGGCGTTCCCCCTGCCGAGGGCCTGGCCGTAGAACGCCGTGATGAACGATCCCTGGTGGTCGAGGAAGCATTCCGGGGGCGTGACGAACATCCGCGTCCCGGCCCGCCCGAAGTTGGTGAGCAGGATGCGTCCGCGATCGCCGGCCTGGGCCACGACCGACCCGAACGCCTGCCAGGCCTGTTTCACGGGCGCGGAGGTCCACGGCAGCGTCCCCGCGACCCACTGGTCGTACACCCCCGGCCCCGACCGGTGGAGCAGGAGGTCCTCGATCCAGTCGGTGCCCGGCCAGCCGGAGTTGGCGGTGTCCTCCACCCCCATACACCAGGGCCGCCCGCCGGAGGACCCCAGGCCGGACGCGACCCGGGTCAGCTCCTTCCAGGTCAGGCCGGGCGCGGTCAGCCGGATACGGGCGTCCGCGGGCAGCTTCCCGGGGGCGTACCAGATGATGCTCTTCAGAGCCGCCTTGACGATGACCGCGTAGGAGTGCCGTTCGCCCGTCGGGCCGGGGACGACGGTGAGGTCGCCGACTCCGGCGCCGTACTGGGCGCGCAGATCGGACGCCTTCAGCGCGTCGTCGACAGGACGCAGCACCCCCGCCGCGGCGTAGTCGCGCAGCTCGCCGGGCGTCGCCAGCACGGCGAGGTCGGGGGGATTGCCGTTGTGGATCTCGCTGCCGAGGACGGACCTCGCGTCGCGCGTGCCGGTGTAGTCGACGTGGATCCCGGTGGCCTGCTCGAAGCCGGCGAACATGGCGCGGAACGCCTGCTCCTCCTGGCCGGTCCACGGGCCGAGCACCGAGATCGACTCGCCGCCGCCCGACCGGCCGCAGGAGAGGGCCGACAGGCAGCAGAGGAGCACCAGCGCCGGTCCTAATCGCCTGATCATCCCGGCCTCCTCAGCCTCGGAACTCGTTGAGCCGCAGCCGCAGCCCGGCGGTGGCGAGCACGGCGACGGCGACGGCGCCGATCGGCAGGCCCGCCGTCAGCCCGCCCGAGTCCAGCGCCCGCGCCATCAGTGTGTCGAGCCGCGCCCGGGCGGGCTCGGCGGCCGTCAGGTCCGGTTCGGCGGAGGCGACGCGGGAGGCGTTCGCCCGCAGGGCGGCCGTTCCGAGGTCCGCCCGCCGGATCTGGGTCTGCCAGACCTGGCTCAGCGCCGGCAGTGCCTGCCGTTCGGCGGACCTGAACGCCTGGTGGCCGCCGTTCAGGGCGAGGGTCGTCCAGATCGCCAGAACGCACAGGACCAGGGTGGCGGCCAGCAGCGGCGGGTTGATCGTCCGCCGGAACGCGCGGGACAGGAAGACCTGGACGCGGAACAGGTGCCCCAGGAGCACGCCGGCCGCCAGCAGGGCCACCAGCGGCGTGCCGGGGTCCACCCACGGCGAGGTGTGGCTGCGCTCGATGGCGCGGCGGTTGAGCTCCGCCATGTCCTCGATGCGCGACAGCAGCCCGCCGGGGCCGTGCAGCAGGTTGGAGGAGTAGGTGAGATAGGCGTACCCGAGGTCGTCGGCGCCCTGCCGGTAACTGGCGTCGGCCTGCTCCACCAGGCCCTGGTAGGTCACCAGTTGGCCGTTGACCGCGAGAAGCGCCTGGCGGCCCGCCGTCCCGGTCGTGTCCAGCTCGGCGAGGCGGACGAGGTTCTCACCAGCGGTCGTGATGTCGTCCCGGTACCGCCGGCCGGGACCGGTGAGCTTGACCTCCCCGCCGCGGAAGCTCTGCCAGGCGGCGCGGTCGGTGTCGGACAGCGCGGCGTGGGCGGCCAGGGAGGCCATCAGCGCGGGGTTGGCCTCCTCGGCGGCCGAGGCGATCGTCGCCCGGCTGCCGAGCAGCAGTGTCGTCGCCGCCAGCCAGACCGCGGCGGTGAGCACGAGGGTCAGCGTGACCATCCGCCGTAATCGCCGATAGGTGTCGCCCATCCCGACACCCTGCACCTGATCCACTTCGGCGCACAACCCGAACGCCGCGATGGGCGGCGGCCGCGGGCACATAGGTCATCCGGCGGGTCGTCCGGCGGGCTGCGCCCGGCTCTCCTCGGCGGCGAAGTACCGGGCGCACAGCCGCAGGCGGCGGGCGTGCCAGACCATGAAGGTGCCGAGGAAGAGCTGGACGACGCTGCGCCCCACGTCCTCCCAGCGGTCGCGCACCCGCATGGCGGCCATGAGGGCCGGGCGCGGCCGCGACGGTGACGCCGCCCGCGGGGTGACCAGGCAGGGACCGCGGTTCGGCAGCGACCGGGTGTGCCCGGCCGAGGTCGCGAACGCGTAGCGGCCGAGCAACTCCCTGACCACGCCCTGCACGGTCAGCGGCGCCAGGTGCCACGCGGGGCAGGGGCGGTTCGCCGCCACCCCGAACGGGATGCAGGTCGGGCGTTCCTCCCGCCACGGGTCGAAGGTGTCCGGGTCGTGGTATCCCGAGCGCTGGTAGCGCAGGTAGTCGAAGCACAGCACCGACCCCGCCGGGATCACCGGGATCGTGGGGTCGTCCAGCATGATGTCGGCCGAGGTGACGCGGTGGGCGATCCCGAAGAGGGGAAAGATCCGGAAGGTCTCCTCGATGACGTGGGCCAGCAGCTTCTCGTCGGTCACCGCCTGTTCCTGGGTGTCCTGGTGGCGCGCGAGCATCATCAGCACGTGCGCCGTCGCCTCCGAGCTCTGCACGACGGCGGTGGTGAAGAACGTCCCGTGCAGGTACAGCGCCCGCTCCCGGCGGGAGAACGGGCCGGGCAGCTCGTGCGGCACCTCGTCCAGCACGCTTTCGAGGTGGTCGGTCAGGCGGAGCCTGCGCCGCATGTGCCGCAGGCCGGAGCACTTGAGCGCGGTCACGACGTCGTCGGCGTTGGCCACGATCATGCGGCGGACCTGCTCCGGGCACTCTCGCCCGAAGACCACCCGGTAGTACAGATCCGCCCAGACGGGCATGACCAGGTCGCGCAGCCGCACCAGGCCGATCCGGCCGGGCAGCGCCGCCTCCACGCTCCGGACGGCCAGGTCGTCGGCCGTCCGGCTCGGCATCCGCAGGATGCGGCGCGTGCAGCGGGCGACCTCCTCGTAGCGCGGCCCAGGTTCCAGGTGCTCCTGGTGCAGCTCGGGGCCCGGGGACAGCCAGTACCAGAACAGGTCCGACAGCGCCGCGCCCTTGCTGCGGCCGTTCGCGGCGGGGTGGGAGTAGAGCTGCATGAACCGGGACGGGCCTAACCGGCCGCCGGGCACGGTGATCCCCTCGGCCCCGTTGACGCGGGCGAAGATCCAGACCCGCAGGGCGACCACCGTGCGGGGCAGCCAGTACGGCAGGCTCAGGAACACGACCAGGACCGAGATGGCGACGATCATGGGTCTCCTCATCTCCGGGACCAGTTATACGAAATCAACCGATTCGCGAGATTCGTTGAATCTTCACATTAATTGTGAATCTTGGCGAGCGCCGGGACCCGTATAACCGGCATGGACCATGTCGGGACCGGCGCCGTGACGCGCGAGACGCCGCCGGTGAACCTCCGCGAGTTCGAACCGGCCGCCCGCGCCCGGCTCGACCCGGCGCACTACGACTACTTCGCGGGCGGCGCCCAGGACGAGATCACGGTGGCCGCCAACGAGGCCGCCTTCCGCCGCCGCGCTCTGGTGCCGCGCGTCTTGCGCGGCCAGGGACCGCCCCGGCTGGAGGTCACCGTGCTGGGCGAGACCGCGTCCATGCCCGTCCTGCTCGCGCCGACGGCCTTCCACCGGCTGGCCCACCCCGACGGCGAGCTCGCCACCGCCCGCGCCGCCGCCGAGGCCGGCGTCATCATGATCGCCGCGATGCTCTCCACGGTCACGATCGAGGAGATCGCCGCCTGCGGGCCGAAGCTGTGGTTCCAGCTGTACATCCAGCCGGACCTGGGCTTCACCACGTCGCTGGTCCGGCGGGCGGAGGACGCGGGCTGCCGCGCGCTCGTCGTCACCGCCGACTCCCCCGCCCTGGGGCGCAACGAGCGCGGCGACCGCAACGGCTTCCACGACCTGCCGCCCGGCATGTACTGCGCGAACATGGTCCAGAAGGGTCAGCAGGGCCGGGATGACAAGGTGCGGCAGGTCGCGCTGTCCCCGGACCTGTCCTTCCGGCACCTCGACTGGCTGCGCGAGACGACCTCGCTGCCGATCGTGCTCAAGGGCGTGCTCCACCCGGCGGACGCGCGTCTCGCCGTCGAGCACGGCGTGGACGCGATCGTCGTGTCCAACCACGGCGGCCGCCAGCTCGACACCGTCCCCGCCTCGCTCGACCGGCTCCCCCTGGTCGCCGACGCCGTACGCGGACAGGTGCCGCTGCTGCTGGACGGCGGCGTGCGGCGCGGCACCGACGTCGTCAAGGCGCTCGCGCTCGGCGCGGACGCCGTGGCGATCGGGCGGCCCGCGCTGTGGGGGCTCGCGGTCGCGGGCCGGGCCGGCGTCGAACGGGTCCTCACCCTGCTGCGGAACGAGCTGGCGAACGCCCTGACCCTGTGCGGCGCGGCCTCCCCCGGCGACGTGACCGGCGACCTGCTCGACGGCATCGACCTGAAATGACGGGAGACCTGCTCGACGGCATTGAGGTGAAGCGACCGGCGATCTTCTCGACGGCGTGCAGCGGAAGCGACCGGCGACCTGCTCGACCGCGTGGAACTGAAGTGACCGACCTCATCCCGCCTCCGGCGGCCGGTCCTCGCCGGGAACCGCGAGGCTCCGGCGCAGCCGGGCCAGGCCGCGCCGGATGCGGGTCTTCGCCGTCCCCAGCGGTATCCCCTCGCGCTCGGCGATCTCCGCGGCCGTGAACCCGTAGCCCACCGCCAGCACGACCAGCCTGCTCTGCTCGGGCGGAAGCCCTTCCAGCTCCAGCGACAGCCGCTCGGCCCCTTCGCGGTCGGCCGCCTCGGCGGTCGCGGGGGGCCGGGCGGCGATGCCCCCCGGCTCGACCGGCAGGTCGCGGCGGTGCCGGACGGCGTCCACCGCCGCGTTCCTGGTGATCGCCAGCAGCCAGGTCGCCCCGTGCCCGCGCCGCGCGTCGTAGGTGGCCGCGTGCCGCCAGGCCCGCACGAAGGCGTCCTGCGCCACCTCCTCGGCGAGCCCGGGGTCGCCCACCACCCCGAGCGCCAGTCCGTACACCCGCGAGTGGAACCTCCGCACGAACACGGCCGTCGCGTCCTGATCCCCCGACGCCATGCCCTCGATGAGCGACTCATCGGACATCTGCATGATCGCTCCGACGCGCCCGCGGCCACGCCGGTTCACCCCCATGCCGCCCGCGTGGCCCCGGCCCAGCAGGGCGAGGCTTTCGCGGTGAAAGGTTCACGTCCAGAACAGCACGGCGTCCAGAACAGCACGGCGCCGGAAATGACGATGGGCACCCCCGTCAAGTGAGAGTGCCCAGGCCACCGGCCATTGCCGTGGTGCGCCGCCAGGGACTCGAACCCCGGACCCGCTGATTAAGAGTCAGCTGCTCTAACCAACTGAGCTAGCGGCGCAGAACGCAGCTCAAGATTAGCGCACCTTGTGGACCGCTTCGTACCTGTGGGACCGGTTAGAGTAGAACAACATTCGGGTCGATGACGGGAGTGCCGATGACGTCGTGGTTCGCCTCACCCGCCGACGCCGGTGAACGGCTCGCCGCGGCGGACTACCTGGTCGGCGACGCAATCACGACGCCGGTTTTCCTCGCCGCCGCGCTGGGCAAGCCGCTGCTGGCCGAGGGCCCGGCCGGGGTCGGCAAGACGCAGCTCGCCAAGGCCGTCGCCCAGGCGGCCGGGGCCGAGCTGATCCGGCTGCAGTGCTACGAGGGCCTGGACGAGGCCCGGGCGCTGTACGAGTGGAACTACAAGAAACAGCTCCTGCGCATCCAGGCCGCCGGCGGGCAGGCGTGGGAGGACACCCACGACGACATCTTCAGCGAGGAGTTCCTGCTGGAGCGGCCGCTGCTGAAGGCGATCAGGCGCACGGGACCGGCCGTTCTGCTCATCGACGAGATCGACAAGGCCGACGTCGAGGTCGAGGGCCTGCTGCTGGAGATCCTGTCCGACTACCAGGTGACGATCCCCGAGCTCGGGACGATCGCCGCGACCCGCAGGCCGTTCGTCGTGCTGACCTCCAACGCGACGCGCGAGCTGTCGGAGGCGCTGAAGCGGCGCTGCCTGTACCTGCACCTGGACTACCCCTCGCCCGATCGTGAGCGGGACATCGTGCTCGCGCAGGTGCCCGGCATCGCGGCCTCGCTGGCCGAGCAGCTCGCCCGCACGGTCGCCACGCTGCGCGCCCTGGAGCTGAAGAAGTCGCCGTCGATCGCCGAGACCATCGACTGGGCGCGGACGCTGCTCGCGCTCGGACGCGCGGACCTGGACGAGGCCACGACGGCCGCGACGCTGGGCGTGGTGCTCAAGCATGCCACCGACCAGACCCGCGCGGTGAAGGAACTGGGGCTCACCGAGTGACGCCGCTGCTGGACAGGCATGTGCGGTTCCTCGCGGCGCTGCGGGGGGCCGGGGTGCCGGTGTCCCCCGCCGAAGGACTGGACGCGGCCCGCGCCCTCCAGGTGATCGAGATGACCGATCGCGAGGCGCTGCGCGAGGCGTACGCGGCGACGCTGGTCAAGCGCCCGGCGTACCGTCCGGCCTTCGACACGCTGTTCGACCTGTGGTTCCCTCCGGTCACCGGCGGCCCGCGCCCCGCCGCCCGGACGGGCGGCGACGGTCCTGACCTGGAACGGGCCGAGGTGCCCGAGCTACGCGAGCGGCTGGCCGAGCTGCTGGCCGCCGACGCGGGCGCCACCGGCGACCCCGCCTTCGGGGAGTTCATCCGGGCCATGGTGGAACGGTTCGGCCGCCAGCAGGCCGCGCCGGGCCGGCAGAACTGGTTCTCCTACTCGGTGCTGCGCGCCCTGTCCCCCGGCACGCTGATGGCCGGGATGCTCGCCGGGCTGCTGCGCGGGCAGGAACGGGGCGGCCTGGCCGAGAAGCTCGCCCGCCGGCGGCTGTCGGACGGCATCGCCGGCTTCGAGGAGGCCGTCGCCGCGGACGTGCGCCGCAGAATCGCCGAGGAGTCCGGCATCGACAGGATCGCCGGGTCCGCGGTGCGGCCGCCGGTGGACCAGATCGACTTCCTGCGGATCACCAAGGCCGACCTCGCCCGGCTGCGGCGCGAGGTGCACCCGCTGGCGCGGCGCCTGGCCACCCGCCTGACGATCAAGCACAGGCACGGCGACCGCGGCCGGCTGGACTTCCGGCGCACGGTGCGGGCGTCGCTGAGCACCGGCGGCGTGCCCGTCGTGACCCACATGCGGCCCCGGCGCCCGCACAAGCCGGAGCTGGTGGTGCTGTGCGACGCCAGCGACTCGGTGTCGGCCTTCTCGCACTTCACGCTGCTGCTGACCTACGCGCTGCGCGAGCAGTTCGCCAAGGTGCGCGCGTTCGCGTTCGTGGACACGGCCGACGAGATCACCCGCTTCTTCGCGCCCGGCGCAGACGTCGTGGAGGCGATCACGCGGATGACCCGGGAGGCGGACATCACCCGCTTCGGGCGCAGCGACTACGGGCGGGCGCTGGAGAGGTTCGCCGAACGGTACGCCGACGCCATCACCCCCAAGACGTCCCTGCTGATCCTGGGCGACGCGCGGTCGAACTACCAGTCTCCGGCGCTGCCGGTTCTGAAGGAGCTCGCGGGCGCCGCCCGGCACGCGTACTGGCTCAACCCCGAGCCGCGCGCGCAGTGGGACACCGGCGACTCGGTGGCGGGCGCCTACGGCGGCGTGGTGCCCATGCACGAGTGCCGCAACGTCGCCCAGCTCGCCGCATTCATCGAGGAACTGGCCTGACCGCCGGCCTCGCCGAGCAGACGGCCCGAACCTCCGCGCAGACGGCCCGGACCTCCGCACCGGACGCCGCTCCTGGTGGAAGTCCCCTGGACCGGCGCCTCGGTCGGAAGCCGCCTGAACCGCGCCTCAGCCCGGAAGCCGCCTGAACCGCGCCTCGGTCGGGGAGCCGCCTTCGGACACCGCGCCTCGGTCGGGAAGCCGCCTTCGGACACCGCGCCTCGGTCGGGAAGCCGGCCGCGGCCGCGCCGCGTCAGGACATGCGCCGCAGGATGCGCGCGGCCGTGCGGGCGAGGACCTCGACCTGCTCCTGCGACAGGTCGACGTGCGCGTCGCCGAGGATCCACCGCGCCGCCTTACGGGGCAGGAACAGCGTCAGGCCCTCGGCGCTCACGAACGGGGGCTTCACCCGCCCGCCGTGGACGGCCAGCAGGGGCGTCACCGCGATGGGAATGCCCGACTCGCGCGACAGCATCTCGGCCATGGTCGTGGCGGCGTCCACGAGTCCCTTGGCGACCGAGGTGCCCGACCGCTCACCGAAGAAGAGCTTGCCGCCGTAGGCGGCGATGTGGGTGTCGGGGGGCCACGCCTCGTTGTCGACGATCCACACCCCGCCCGGGCCGATCACCAGGTGGTCGATGGACGCCTTGCCCGGCACGGCGCGCCCGTCGAGCACGCGGTACCCGTGCTTGCCGAGCCCGCGCCTCAGCAGGCGGCCGGTGCGGACGGCGCCGCTGCGCTTGCCGCGCCAGACGGCGGTGGCCTCGAACATCCGCCAGGAGACGAAGGCGTCGACCACCCATACCGCGCCGCCGCCGAGCAGCCCGATGAGGAAGGGCAGCGGGAAGGAGCGGTAGAAGGCGAGAGCGGTGAACAGGATGAGGCCCGCTCCCGCCATGAAGTGGCGTCGGCGGCGGCGCTCCGACCTGGTCTCGCGCCACCGGAGCTCGTACATCACCGAAGGTGTGCCCCACTTGAACTTGTCGTCCTGCGGCACGTAGATGGACCCATTGGGCACCGGAAACCCCCACGATTTCGGGCTCAGTCGACTACGTTATGGAGTACCCAACCCGGGGCTCCAACTTTCCCAAGGTAACGGAATTAGCACACCCGCGACACAGCATGGACGCGGAAGTTATCCGGACCCGGGTAAATCAGCACGCCAGAAGACGCCATGTCCCCCATCAGTTGACCGACCAGTCGGTACGCTGGGTGTCATCGCGATTCAGGGGAGGCGTGCGAGATGGCGCGCAACGGGGCCCGGCGACCGGCCACCACGACACAGGACAGGCCGGGCGAGGGCGTCCGGCCGGACGAGCCCGTACGGCAGCGGCTGATCGCCGAGGCGACGCGGCTGTTCGCCGAGAAGGGGTTCGAGAGCACGTCGGTGCAGGAGGTCGTCGCCGCCGCCGGGGTCACCAAGGGGGCGATGTACCACTACTTCACCTCCAAGGATGACCTGCTCCAGGAGATCTACGCCCGCGTGCTGCGGCTGCAGATGGAACGGCTCGACAGGTTCGCGGACGCGCCCGGGCCGATCGCCGACCGCGTGCACGCCGCCGCGGCCGACGTGGTCGCCACCAGCATCGAGAACCTCGACGACTCCAAGATCTTCTTCCGGTCGATGCACCAGCTCGCGCCCGAGACCCAGAAGGCCGTGCGAGCGGAGCGGCGCCGCTACCACGAACGCTTCCGCGACCTGGTGGACCAGGGCAGGCGCGCCGGCGTGTTCCGCGCCGACGTTCCGGCCGACCTCGTGGTCGACTTCTTCTTCGGCTCGGTCCACCACCTCGGCACCTGGTACCACGCCGACGGCCCACTGTCGGCCGCCGAGGTCGGCGGCCACTTCGCCGACCTCCTCCTCACCTCCCTGCGCCCCTGACCCCAGAAACTCCCACGCCACCCCCGATGCGGCGGCCACGGCGCGGATCCCCACCCGACATGTGACCGAGATCGACGGCCACTTCGCCGACCTCCTCCTGCCCTCCCTGCGCCCCTGACCCCCAAAAACTCCCGCCCCATCCCCGATGCTGCGGCCACGGCGCGGATCTCCATCCGGCGTGTGCTGGATGTGATCGGCGCCGGGTCGGCGGGGCGTGGTACGGCGAGGCCGGCGCCGCCCGTACGGCGCCCCGCCCGGCGACCGTCAACGGACAGCCCACCAGCCTTCGCGGCTTCAGGCGCCCTCCTCCTGAACGCTCAGACGGCGAGCGGGGCGGGGAGGTCGGCGAGGCGGGCGAGGGCGTCGCGGTGGTCGCCGGGAGTGCCGAGCGCGATCTGGTCCGCCTTGGCGCGCTTGAGGTACAGGTGCAGGGGATGCTCCCAGGTCATCCCGATGCCTCCGTGCAGTTGCAGGCACTCCTCGGCCGCGTGCACGGCCACCGGCGCGCACCACGCCTGCGCCACCGCGACCGCCATGGCCACCTCGACGTCCACGGACTCCCCGGTGTCCACGGCTTCCATGGCCTCGACGGCCTGGTCGTGGGCCCGCCCGTCCTGCCCCGCGGCCTCCGCGGCGCCGGCCCGCGTCGCGAGCGCGTCGGCGGCGTTGCGGGCCGCGGCGCGTGCCTGCACGATCTCCATCCACAGGTCGGCCAGCCGGTGCTTCAGCGCCTGGAAGGAGCCGACCGGCCGGGCGAACTGGTGCCGCTCCTTGACGTAGGCGAGGGTCGTGGCCAGGCACCACTCGGCCACCCCGAGCTGCTCGGAGGCCAGCAGCCCCGCGCCCAGCGCAAGGCCCGCGCGCAGCGGCGCGAGGCCGACGGCGACCGGCCGGCCCGGCGCGCCGTCGAAGGTCACGGTGGCGACCGGCCGGGTGAGGTCGAGCGAGGTGACCGGCTCGACGACGGCGTCCGCCGCGTCGACCGCGTACAGCGCTCCGGAGGCGGGGACGACCAGCACGTCGGCGCCCTCGGCCCCCGCGACGGCGGTGACCCGTCCGGTCAGCCTCCCCCGCTCGGCCCGCACCCAGGCCGGGCCCGGCGGGTACGGCGAGGCGGCGAACGAGACGGCGAGCGCGGCCGTGCTCTCCCCCGTCGCGAGGGAGGCGAGCAGGTCGCGAGCCTCGCCGGCGCCGGAGGCCACCAGGGCGCCGGTCGCCATGACGGCGCTGGTCAGGAACGGCACCGGGGCCACCGCGCGGCCGAGCTCCTCCAGCACGACCGCCGCCTCGCGGGCGGAGGCGCCCGCGCCGCCGAGGTCCTCGGGGATGAGCAGCCCGGCGGCGCCGATGTCGCGGGCCAGCGCCTTCCACAGGTCGGCGTCGTGCCCCGGGGCGCTCTCGGCGCGGGCGAGCACCGCGGACGGCGGGCGCCGGTCGGCCAGCAGGGCGCGGACGGCCGCCCGCAGCTCCTCCTCGACCTCGGAGTACAGCAGTGTCATCGGGTCGCTCTCCACCTCTGGTTCGCCGGGCGTGCGGTCATCGCGGCAGGTCCTTCCATGGCACGTTCTTGTCGGCGCGGGGCTCGGAGGGCAGGCCGAGGACGCGCTCGGCGATGATGTTGCGCAGGATCTCGGAGGTGCCGCCCTCGATGGAGTTGCCCTTGGCGCGCAGGTAGCGGTAGCCGGGCCCGCGGCCGAAGAAGTCCACCGTCTCCGAGCGCCGGAAACTCCAGTCGTCGTACAGCAGGCCCTCCTCGCGCAGCATCTCCACCTCAAGGCCCGACAGCGCCTGGTTGAGGCGGGCGAAGGCGAGCTTCATGCCCGACCCCTCCGGCCCGGGCGTCCCCACGGCGAGCTGTTCACGCAGCCGCACCCCGGCCAGCCGGGTGACCTCGGCCTCGACCCACAGGTGCAGCAAGCGCTGGTGCAGGTCGTGGGTGCGCAGCTCAGGACGCTCCCGCCAGGTGTCGGCGACGACTCCGACCACGCCTCCGCCGCGCCGCGCGGGCGAGCCGCCGATGGCGACGCGCTCGTTCATGAGGGTCGTCTGGGCCACCCGCCAGCCGTCCCCGACCTCGCCGAGGCGCAGGTCGTCCGGCAGCCGGACGCCGGTGAGGAAGACCTCGTTGAACTCGGCCTCGCCGGTGATCTGCCGCAGCGGCCGCACGTCGACGCCGGGGGCGTGCATGTCGCAAACAAAGTAGGTCATGCCCCGGTGCTTGGGCACGTCCGGGTCGGTGCGCGCGACCATGATGGCCCAGCGGGCGTGGTGGGCGCCGGAGGTCCAGACCTTCTGCCCGTCCACCACCCACTCGTCGCCCTCACGGACGGCCCGGGTGGCCAGGGTCGCCAGGTCGGAGCCGGCGCCGGGCTCGCTGAAGAGCTGGCACCAGATCTCCTCGCCGGTCCACAGGGGCCGCAGGAAGCGCTTCTTCTGCTCCTCGGTGCCGAAGGCGAGGATCGTGGGCGCCGCCATGCCGAGCCCGATGGCCATCTTGCCGACGTCGATCTGCGGGGTGCCCGCCAGCTCGGCCTCCACCACGGCCTGCAGCTCGCGGCGCGCCCCGAGGCCGCCGAGGCCCTCGGGGAAGTGCACCCAGGCCAGCCCGGCGTCGAACCGCGCCCGCAGGAAGTCCGGCGGTGCGGTCGCGGCCGGGTCGTTCTGCGACAGGAACGCGCGCACCCGTTCCTTGATCGCCGCCTCGTCCACGGTCACTGAGACAGGTCCCTTCGTCGGTCGCCGAGCCGTCGTCGGCTCGGCCGGTCGGTCGGTCGGTGGGCGGGTCGATGGGTCGGTCGCCCAGCAGGTCACTGAGCCGGTCGGGCGCCCAGCAGGTCACTGAGCTGGCCACTCAGGGGGTCACTGAGAGGCGGGCGGGGTGTGCTTCTTGAGCTCGCGGCGGGCCAGAGAGCGCTTGTGCACCTCGTCGGGGCCGTCGGCGAGCCGCAGCGTGCGGGCCGCCGCCCACAGGCCGGCCAGCGGGAAGTCCTGGCTGACGCCGCCCGCGCCGTGCACCTGGATGGCCTTGTCCAGGATCCACTCCACCTCGCGGGGCGTGGCGATCTTGATGGCCTGGATCTCGGTGTGCGCGCCCCGGTTGCCCACCGTGTCCATCAGCCAGGCGGTCTTCAGGACCAGCAGCCGCAGTTGCTCCACCTTGACCCGCGACTCGGCGATCCAGTCCTGGACGACGCCCTGCTGGGCGACCTGCTTGCCGAAGGCGACCCGCGACAGAGCTCGGCGGCACATCAGCTCGATCGCCCGCTCGGCCATGCCGATCAGGCGCATGCAGTGGTGGATGCGGCCCGGCCCGAGCCGCGCCTGGGCGATGGCGAACCCGCCGCCCTCCTCGCCGATCAGGTGGTCCACCGGCACGCGGACGTCCTCGAACAGCACCTCGGCGTGGCCGCCGTGGTCGCCGTCGGTGTAGCCGAAGACGTGCATGCCGCGCTTGACGGTGATGCCCGGGGTGTCGCGGGGCACGAGCACCATGCTCTGCCGCCGGTGCTCGGGCCCCTCCTCGGAGGTCTTGCCCATCACGATGAAGATGGCGCAGCCCGGGTTCATCGCCCCGGACGCGAACCACTTGCGGCCGTTGATGACGTACTCGTCACCGTCGCGCGCGATGGAGGTGGCGATGTTGGTGGCGTCGGAGGAGGCGACCTCGGGCTCGGTCATCGCGAACGCCGACCTGATCTCGCCGTTGAGCAGCGGCTCCAGCCAGGTCTTGCGCTGCCATTCGCTGCCGAACATGGAGAGGACCTCCATGTTGCCGGTGTCGGGCGCGGCGCAGTTCGTGGCCGCCGGGGCGATGCGCGGGCTGCGTCCCATGATCTCGGCGAGCGGGGCGTACTGCAGGTTGGTCAGCCCGGCGCCGTGCGCCCCCGGCAGGAAGAGGTTCCAAAGGCCCCGCTTGCGCGCCTCGTCCTTGAGGTCCTCAAGCATGGGCGGAGCGGTCCAGCCGCTCTCCGCCGCCTGCCACTCGAAGGCCTCCTCCGCCGGGTACACGCATTCGTCCATGAACGCCAGCAGCCGTTCGCGCAGGTCCTCGGTGGTGTCGTCGTAGGCGAAGTCCATCAGCCCTCCAGTGGCGTGAGCGCGTACGGGAAGTCCATCTGCGGCACGTGACCTCAGCCTTCCAGGGACGCGAGCGCGCGCAGCCCGTGGTCCACGAGCGGCGCGACGTGCCCGCCGATCTCGCCGAAGCCCTCTCCGACGGTCAGCCCTTGGGTGTAGCGGAAGTGGATGCCCTCGGCGATCACCGCGAGCTTGAAGCAGGCCAAGGCCAGGTACCAGCCGAGCCCGGTGACGTCCAGGCCCGCGCCGGCCGCGTACCGCTCCGCCAGCGCGGGCGCGGCGGAGACCAGGGCCGTGCCCGCCTCCGGCCGGCCGCCGGTGTCGAGCGCGGCGAAGTCGCCGTACAGCAGGAACAGGGCCAGGTCGGTGAGCGGGTCGCCGAGGGTGGACATCTCCCAGTCGAGCACGGCCCGCACCCGGCCGCCGGCGATCAGCGTGTTGCCCAGTTTGAAGTCGCCGTGGACGATCGCGTGGCGCTGGGTGAGCGGCACAGCGCCCGCCAGGCGGTCGTACAGGTCGTCGATGCCGGGGATCTCGCGGCTGCGGGAGGCGTCGAGCTGCCGCTTCCACCGCTTGACCTGGCGCTCCAGGAAGCCCTCAGGGCGGCCGAAGTCGGCGAGCCCGACGGCGGCCGGGTCGAGGGCGTGCAGCCGGGCGAGGATGTCGGTCAGCTCGGCCTCGATGGCCGGCGTCGCCGGGGGCTGGCCCCCCTCGACGTACTCCATGACGTAGAAGGGCGCCCCGATCACCTCGGGGTCCTCGCACAGGTGGTACGTGCGCGGCACGGGGACTCCGGTGTCGCGGAGCGCGGTCATCACGCGGTACTCCCGGCCCATGTCGTGCGCCGTGGCCAGGACGTGCCCGAGCGGCGGGCGGCGGACGACGAACCGGCGCCCGCCGTCGCGCACGAGATAGGTGAGGTTCGACCGGCCTCCGTGGATGACCTCGGCGGCCAGGCCGCCCTCGGCGAGCCCGTGCCGGCCGAGATGGTCTCGCAGGCGGCCGAGATCCAGACCCGGCGGGCCGGTGTCGATCTGTGCGGACATCGCGCTCCCCAGTCGTCCCAGTGCCTGGAGCGTACCGACCGGACGGTATGCCTGTCGACCGCTCGCCGGACCTCGCCGCGCGCGACCCTCGTCCTGCGTGCGGACGGCCCGTGCCCCGCCGGTCCAGGCCTTCAGCCTAGAGTCGGACGCCCCGCCGCCAAGTGGTCTCCGGGAATCCGCCCCCGGTGGCCCTGTCGGCCAGGCCACTCCGGCGGCCACACTTCACAGCATGACCGCGAGAATGCCCGATCCCACCACCTTGACCGGCCGTTTCGTCTGCCTGGAGCCGCTCGGCCCCGAGCACATCGCCGGCCTGCACGCCGCTGGCGGAGGCGACGACGACGTCTGGCGCTGGCTGCCGGTGGCGACGCCCCGCACCGAGCAGGACATGCTGCGGGTCGCGCAGTCCTTGATCGAGAACCCGGGCATCGTGCCGTTCGCCGTCATCCTGCGCCGGACCGGCGAGCCGATCGGCTCGACCACCCTGGGCGACGTGCCGGGATTCGACGACAGCCTGGAGATCGGCTGGACCTGGTACGGCAGAGCCTATTGGCGCACGGCCGTCAACACCGAGTGCAAGCTGCTGCTGCTCGGCCACGCCTTCGACAAGCTCGGTCACAACCGCGTCCTGCTCAAGACCGACGTCCTCAACACCCGTTCACAGCGGGCCATCGAGCGCATCGGCGGCGTGTACGAGGGCACGCTGCGCCGGCACCGGCGGCGCCCCGACGGCACTTGGCGCGACACGGTCCATTTCAGCATCCTCGACGACGAATGGCCCGCCCACCGGGAACGCCTCGAACAAGCCCTCGACCGCCCCTGACGACCCGCCCGGGCCGCAGCTCGCCGCCCCACACAGGGAACGACGGCACGCGAAGATCGACAGAAGCGCGAGCGCCCGCGGGGCCGACGTCGTGCCGGGGCTCAGGCGTACGGGTCCGTGGGCCGACGTCGTGCCGGGGCTCAGGCGAGCATGCCGCGGAGCAGCTCCCGCATCCCCGCGCGCAGGTCCTCGGGCGTGGGGACGGCTCCGGCGCCCGCGATCGCGTCGAACAGCACTCCTTCCGCGAAGGCGACAAGCTGCCCGCCGTGCCGTACGGGGTCGCGGGAGCCGGCCGCGGCGAGCACGGCCGTGGCCACCTCGCGGAAACGGCGCCCCGCCGCGTCGTACACCTGGCGCAGTTCAGGACGGCGGGTGGCCTCCAGGGCGAGTTCATAGCGGGCGAGCGACGTACGCCGCCCCTCGGTGAGCTGACGGTGGAGCAGGCCCGCCATCAGCTCGGCGAGCTCCTCCGGCGTCCCCATCACACCGGAACCCGAAGGCGCGCCGACCGTCGGAGGGACGGCGGTGAAGTACCCCTCCTCCAGTTCGGTCAGTCGGGCGAGGGTGAGCGCGAGGAGCGCGGCGCGGGTGCGCGCGAGGTTGGACGTCGAGCCGAGCGGCAGACCAGCGGCCTCGTCCACGGCGCGGTGCGTCAGGCCGCGCATCCCCCGCTCCACCAGCAGCGTTATGGCCGCCTCCGCGATCAGTTCCTCCCTGCGCATGGGCCCAGACTACACGTGTAGTAACGTAACTACAGGTGTAGTTGAAGGAGGGTACATGTCCCATGCCGTAGTGATCGGCGGCGGGATCGGCGGCCTGAGCGCCGCCGTGGCGCTCGCCCGCAAGGGCTGGTCGGTCACGGTGTGCGAACGAGCGCCGTCGATCGAACCGGTCGGCTCAGGCCTCGCCATCGCGCCCAACGCGCTCAGGGCCCTGGACACGATCGGCGTGGGCGACGAAGTGCGCGCGCTGGCGGCGCTCCAGGGCGAGGCGGGCATCCGCACCCCCGACGGCCGGTGGCTGCTGCGCACCAGCGCCGAGGCCGCGCTGGCGCGGTTCGGCGAGCCGACGGTGATCCTGCTCCGCGCCACGCTGGTCGACCTGCTCGCGCGCCGGCTGCCGTCCGGCGCGCTGCGCCTGGGCACGGACGTCCACGGCGTCGGCCCTGAGGACGGAAGGGTCTCCACCAGCGCCGGCGACCTGCGGGCCGACCTGGTGGTGGCGGCCGACGGCATCGACTCCGCCGTCCGCCGCTCGCTGTTCCCCCGGCACCCGGGTGCTGTGCACGCCGGCGTGACGAGCTGGCGGCTCCTGGCCGACCGGCCGGAGGGCGAGTTCCGCGGCAGCGAGTCGTGGGGGCGCGGCCAGGTGTTCGGCATCACGCCGCTCGCCGGCGGCCGGGTGTACTCCTACGCCACCGCCCCCGTCCCGCCGAGCGGCACGAGCGCGAACCACCACGACAAGGGCGGCGGGGACGCCGGGACGCGCAAGGCCGAGCTGCTGAGGCTGTTCGGCGACTGGCACGACCCGATTCCCCGGCTGATCGAGGCGGCCCGCGAGGAGACGATTTTGCGGCACGACATCCGCTGCCTGGCCGCTCCCCTGCCCGCCTTCCACTCCGGCAGGGTGGCACTGCTCGGGGACGCGGCCCACGCGATGACCCCGAACCTCGGCCAGGGCGCCTGCCAGGCGATCGAGGACGCGGTGATCCTGGCCCACCTCGCGAGCGACCTCCCCGCCTACACCGCCGCCCGGCTGCGCCGCACCAGCACCATCATGCGCAGGTCGCGCACCATCTGCCGCGTGACCCGGTGGTCCAACCCCCTGGCCGTCCGCGCCAGGAATGCCGCCATGGCCCTGACCGGACGCCTCGGCGACGACCTCACCCTGCGCCAGTTCCAGGACGTCTTCACCTGGCGCCCACCCGCCTGACCCGCTCAGCCCGAGCGCCGGCGCACATCGGCGGGGTGGAGTTTCTAGCGGACGCCGGCGCGGGTGGAGATGGGGACGGGTAGTTCGGCGTGCGGAGGGGTGACGGCCTGGGTGGTCTCGGGCGTGAGACGGCTGAGCGTGATCGTTCCCGTGATCAGCACCGCGGCCGAGAGAATGGCCGGGATGACGTCTCCGACGCCGGTCGGCAGCGGCTCGCCGAGCAGCACCGCCCCCGCGATCACCGAGGTGATCGGGTCCACCACCTGCACCCCGGCGTAGGCGATGCCGAAGTACCCCACCGCGTACGACCTCTGCAGCAGCACGATGGCGCAGACGAGGAGCACGGGGATCGCGACCGTGAACCAGTGGACCAGGCGCGACAGGTCGCCGCCCAGCCCCCCGCCCACGACGCGGACGAACGTGGAGACCGAGGCGGTCACCGACCCCGCGCCGACCGACAGCAGCAGCGCCTTCGACGCGCCCTTGGCGCGCCGTGCCGCGAAGTTGCACACCGCCACCACCACGCCCACCACCGCCAGGAAGGCCAGCGCCGCCGGGGTGGAAAGCACCGGGCGGGTGTTGCTCTGCGGGATCAGCAGCATGAGCCCCAGCAGCCCGGCGGCCACCGCAATCGAGCCGAGGATCTCCGCCTTGTGCGGACGTCTGCCGTGCAGCACCGCCGCAAGGGGAACGGCGAACACCAGCGTCGCCACGCTGACCGGCTGGATCAGCACGAGCGGGGCGAAGCTCAGCGCCACGGCGTGCAGGCCGGCGCCGAGCAGGCCGATGACCCCGCCGATCAGCCAGCGGGGCCTGCGGACGAGCTTGAGGTTGGCCCCCCCGTGGACGGCCTCGTACTGCTGCAGGGCCGCGCCTCCCGCGTACCCCAGCGCGCCGACCAGCGCGATCGACACGCCGAGCCAGATCATGACGCGGCCCCGGGCAGGACTCGGGCAGCGGGAAGCACATGTGGGGTCATCAGAGGGAGCACCCCGCCAGCTTAAGGACAAATACCTGGAACGCGGTTGTCGATCGCCCCATTGCCCCATGAACAGGGGTGGCCCGGCCGCCGCCCGCACCGTCCCCGGCGCTCCGATGGTGCTTCTCGGACATGGCGACTACCGCTGCCCAAAGAAGGCCCCGGTAATCGGATCACCACCGACGAGCGGGCGACCGGCCCACCGCCCGTGAACCCGCGACCGGCCGCCGCCCGTGAACCCGCGACGGGCCGGCGAGCCGCGGCCTCAGGAGCGCTCGGGGCAGACGCAGAACAGGTGCCCCTCCGGGTCTGCCAGGACGACCCAGCCGTCACCGGGCTGGAAGTCCGGCTTGGTGGCGCCGAGTTCGAGGTACTCCTGGACGGCCTTGCCGACGTCCGGGACGCGGAAGTCCAGGTGGAACTGCTTGCCCGGCCCGGGCCAGGCGGCCGGCTCCCGCTCGGGGACCCGGCCGAAGTAGAGGCTCGTCGTCCCGTCCCCGATGCCGGCGTACTCGTCCTCGGCGTACTGCACCTCGAAGCCGGTGATCGCGGCATAGAACTCGGCGAGCTTCTTCGGCTCGGCGCAGTCGATGGTCGTGGCGATGAGAGTCGCTTTCGTGGTCATGGGTCCATCGTGGACGGCATACCTGTCATCCAGCGTCAGGTACAGATTGCGAGTTCCGGCACCGCGACGCTCCCGGCCCACGGCCTCGGACCACCGGCCCACGGCCTCGGGCCACCGGCCCACGGCCTCGGGCCACCGGCCCACTCCCCCGGCTTCGGTCTTGCGCCCCGGCACCAGCACGCGCACCCGCACCCGCACAGGCACCCGCACCCGCACAGGCACCGGCACCGGCACCGGCACCGGCACCGGCACACGATGGGCTACTCCCGGCGGGCGCCGTCGGGCCAGATGACATGGACCTCGATGCCGCGCCGGCGCGCCTCGGCGACCACATCGGCCGTGCCGCCGTAGCCGCGGGCCGGCTTGCCGTCCCAGACGGCGTACAGCTCCTCGGCCAGGTCGAGCATGAGCTTGCTGCCCTCCATATGCGACTCGCCGGTGGACTCGACGTACCCCAGTCGGTGCACCTTCTCGGCGGCTCCCATGAGCGTGTCGTACTCGTCCAGAGAGTCCGGGGGGAGGTCCTCGCGATAGCGCTGCGAGCAGACGACCGCCTCCAGCGTCCCGCCGAGGTCCACGACCGCCCTCGCGAAGATCTGGTCGGCCCCGTCGGCCAGGCAGGACACCCCTCTGATCTCGGGCGCGTGCCGGGCGAGGATGCCGCGAATGGCCTTCTCGACGAGCGTGACGGTGGACGCCGGCAACCCCCGATGCCCGGAGATCGCGATGCGCCGCCGCGTGTCTCCCCCACCGCCGGACGGGTTCATGGCGGGGCTGCTGCGGCCGTTGACCGGCGGACGGGGGGCGGGACGGTGGAGGCCGCCATGGTCCAGCACGGGCGCGGCCGCGGGTTGGGCCGCCCGCGAACGATCCTCCTCAGCTCCGCGAGCCCCACCACAGCATGTGTTCACGGGCGATGGCCTCCTCGGACTCGTCCACGAAATGGGCCCATTCAGTCTCCGTCCGAGGCCACTCCACCCGCGACACGATATCGCTCAGTTCCAGGGCGGCTATGGAATACGACGTGGCGAGCTGCTGGTGCTGGCGAGTCTGGAGCCAGGCGATGCCGGCGGCGGCGATGGCACCGACGATGCCCGGCAGATCCATGTCGATCACCTGGTCGGCGTTGAGAATGGCGGCGATCAGCCCGACGGCCTCCAGCGCCGCCAGCGCGACCGACCACTGCGACGCGCGGCGGTCGTGGTAGCGGGCCTTGGCGCCGTACCACGTGCGCTGCTCGTTGATCCGGCCCGTCATGTAGTGCTGTTTGCGCTCCTCCAGCGACAGGGCCCTGATCTCGCGCATCATCGCTGTGACCTGGGACTCCTCCTCCATCGGCGGCACGGGGGCGAACCCGTGGATACCTCTCGTGAGCTCGGAGAAGCGCTGGTGCAGAAGCAGGTCCACATGGACCTCGCCATCGCCTGGGCGACTACCGCCGGAGCCACCGCTATCGCCGCCGCTCCTCTCATCGCCGTCCCGCCCGAACGGCGCTCCACCGACGAGGTAACGCCAGGCGAGCGTCTTGGCCGACTCGGCGGCCGCCCTAGCCTCGTACCACTGCCGGTCGGGTCGGGCGGTCAGCAGGTACACCTCGGTGACCAGCGCCGTGGCGAGAGCCCCGGCAGCGACGAGCGCCGCGGCGTCGACCCGCCCGGCCGTCAGCGAGAACGATCCGAACACCGCCGCGACCACCAGCGATGTGAGACGTACTCCCGTCGCGGTCAGCAGCCTGCGCTGTCCCACGATGGCACCTCGGTCGGCGGCGCGATAAAGCGCCGGAAACCCCGTCTCCGGGTTACTGGCCACCACCTAACCACTGCAGCCTGTACCCTCCCCTCTGTCAAGGGGGAATGGAGCCATGCATAAGATCTTGGAATAACGGCGCGACACCAATGCGATGATCTCCGATCCTTAACCGCCGCGTTCTCACATCACGTCTCAGCCTGCCCTTTCACCCCTTTGTTCGATGAGCCGATAATTCAACCAAAAGGGGCGGCGCGATCGCCGCTCACAACCTAGAGTCGGAGGGTGACGCCGGGAGTCCCGCCGGTACGGCACAGTCCGATCAATCCTCCACACCACAAGGAGACGATCAACGCAAAGTGCGTACGGCCTTACTTCAACCGACAACCGGGACGGGCTACGCACGACGGGATAACTCTCCCAAACGTGATCTTTCTAACTAAAGGCCCCCCAGTGCATCCCCTATCGTCGACAAAAATCCCCCGACCCGAGGTAAAGACCTGGGCACGGAGCGACTGCATCCCCTAATGTCATGCCACCTAGGGCGACACCAAGGGAAGAGATCCCGATGTAAGGTCGTACTCAGAGCGACGGGGTGATTACTCTCTAGCTTTGACCCCTGGATTTATTCAATCCAGCTTGATATGGACGGATAGTCTTATGAACAATGTGTCCAGGGACACCAAGTCGGGAAGCACCACAGATCAGATCGACATACTGCATATGCCCCTCTCCAGAGTGGGGACGCTGGCGAAGGCCGGCCTGCTCGGCCACATTCTTCCGGACCCGTCGGTCAATGGAGTGAGCGCCGCCGCATTCCAGTCCTCGATCTAGCCATTCTCGTGAGTCAGCTTGCCCTCCCTTTTCGGCAATTCGTCATCAAGATCGCCAGTCGTTGTGATCTTGCCTGCGACCACTGCTATATGTACGAGCACGCCGACCAAAGCTGGCGGAGGCGACCCATCGTCATGTCCGACGAGACGATGGGGTCGACCGCCGACAGGATCGCCGAGCACGCACGGCGGCACCGGCTGAGCCGCGTCAGCGTTGTTCTGCACGGGGGCGAGCCGTTGCTGGCCGGAGTCGGACGACTTGGCCGCCTCGCCGACAAGCTGGCGCGCTCACTCGACGGCGTCTGCGAGCTGGAACTGAAGATCCACACCAACGGCGTCCTCCTCAATGCCGAGTTCTGCGATCTCTTCGCCTCACGGGGCGTCAAGGTCGGCATATCCCTTGACGGAGATCGGATAGCCAACGACCGTCACCGCAAGTACGCCGACGGCCGCAGCAGCTACGACAAGGTCATCCGTGCCGTCACCCTGCTGAGAGAGCGATATCCGAGCCTGTACTCTGGGCTGCTCTGCACGATCGACATCGCCAACGACCCCGTCGCTGTCTACGAGGCGCTGGCACAACTCGAGCCCCCCCGGGTGGACTTCCTGCTCCCGCACGCCACCTGGGACCAGCCGCCTCCCGGTGACCCCGCAGCGTACGGCGACTGGCTCATACAGATCTTCGACCAGTGGCTGGCCGACGGCAGGCCGATGAGCGTCCGCATGTTCGAGTCGGCACTGCGCACTCTGGCGAACAAAAGCAGCCTGACGGAGTCCCTCGGGCTCGAACCGAGCGATCTCGTGGTGATCGAGACCGATGGTTCCTACGAGCAAGCCGACTCCCTCAAGACCGCTTTCGACGGCGCCCCGGCGACCGGTTTGGACATCAAACGGCACGCACTCGACGTCGTGGCCGCCCACCCCGGCATCACTGCCCGCCAGACCGGCTTGGACGGCCTCGGCGAGCAGTGCCAGAACTGCCCGGTCGTCTCCTCGTGCGGCGGCGGTCTCTATGCGCACCGCTACCGCACCGGCTCCGGGTTCCTCAACCCAAGCGTCTACTGTGCCGGTTTGCTGCGGCTGATCACTCATATCCAGAACACGGTGCGCGCGATCGACCGCGCCACGCACAGCCTCCCCTCGTCCGTCTTCATCGAACTGGCCTTCGGTCACGGGAGCGCCGAGTCGATCGCCAGACTCGAAGAGGGACAGCAGAGTCTGCGCCGAACCCTCCTCGCCAGTGTGGGCGGCGCGTCTGATTCATTGGACGCCTGGCGTCTGCTCACGCTGATCGACAGCGAAGCCCGGTCGGTGCTCGATGCCACGCTGGCTCACCCTTACATGCGCGTGTGGGCTATGCGATGCCTCAAGGGCGACATCGACGACGGTCACCTGTCAGCGTTCGCCACCGTCGCCGCCATCCGCGCCGGGGTCCGGGCCGTCCTGCGGGTGCCCGTTCGGAGCGGCCTGCTCCATCTGCCTTCACTCGGCCGCCTCGACGTCGGCGGGGCCACCGAGGCCACAATCGAGACCGGCGAGCGACGCTTCAGCGTCCGCACCGGCGGTCGCGGCTGGTTCGTCGACCTCGACGCCCCCGGCGACAGCCCAGCGTGGTCGCCGGTGCGTCACCTGGTGACAGAGGGTTTGACCGTGGCGCTGGACGACGTCGACCTGTACCGCGACTGCCACCAGTATCCGCCGGCCGAGCGGCTCGACGACCGGCAGTTCGACCGCTGGGCGACCATGTTCGGTGAGGCGTGGGAGCTCATCCAGCGCGATCATGCTGTGTACGCACCGGCTCTGGCGGCCGGGCTCGGCACCCTGATCCCCCTCGCGCCGCACCCCGGCGGCTCCGAGATCAGCTCTACGGCCCGCGACGCCTTCGGCGCCGTGGCCGTCGCGCTCCCCGGGAACGCGACTTCGCTGGCGCTGCTGCTGATCCACGAATTCCAGCACGTCAAGATGGGTGCGATCCTCGACATCCACAGCTTGTACGACCCCAAGGACACCGGCCTCTATTACGCCCCCTGGCGCAGGGACCCTCGCCCACTCGAAGGGCTACTCCAGGGCACTTACGCCCATCTCGCCGTGACCGACTTCTGGCGGGTGCGGCGCCTTCTCGATCGCGATGGGGCCGCTCACCGCGCGGCCGTCGCGTTCGCGCGCTGGCGAGCACTGACCGTCGAGGCCATCGGGACTCTCGCCGGTTCGGGGGCGCTCACCGAGCTCGGTGAGCAGTTCATCGGCATCATGCGCGAGACGGTCCGGCCCTGGCTGGCGGAACCCGTATCCGCCGCCGCCGCGCGAGAAGCGCGGGAGGCCGCCGCAGCGCATAAGGTCGAATGGTCGCGCAGCGTCAACGCCGGATACTCCTAGTGTCCTGCGCCGGAAATCCGTCGGCAATATCGGGCGAGGGATTCAAGGATCTCCTCTGCGGTCTTCTTCCACACGAACGGACGCGGATCGTCGTTCCACTGAGCGATCCAGGCGCGGATGTCCTTCTCCAGAGACTGGACGCTTTTGTGGACACTCCACCTGATCAGCTGGTCGGTCAGGAAGCCGAACCACCGTTCGACCTGATTGATCCACGAGGAGCCGGTCGGGGTGAAATGCATGTGGAACCGGGGATGACGCGCCAGCCACGCCTTGATCGCCGGGGTCTTGTGCGTGCCGTAGTTGTCGCAGATCAGGTGGACATCCAGTTCGGCGGGCACCGTCTTGTCGATCGTGACCAGGAACTTCTTGAACTCGGCAGCGCGGTGCTGGCGGTGCAGCTCGCCGATGACCGAACCGTCGGCGACATTGAACGCGGCGAACAGGCTGGTGATCCCGTTGCGCACATAGTCGTGGGTCCGCCGCTCGGGCATGCCCGGCATCATCGGCAGCACCGGCTGCGAGCGGTCCAGCGCCTGGATCTGGGACTTCTCATCCACACACAGCACCACCGCCCGCTCGGGCGGGTTGTGATACAGCCCGACCACATCGACGACCTTCTCCACGAACAACGGGTCGGTCGACAGCTTGAAGGCGCCTGCATGATGCGGCTTGAGCCCGAAGTCCCGCCAGATCCGCCCGATCGTCGACTTCGACAGCCCGCTGCGCTCGGCCATCGAGGTGCGCGACCAGTGAGTGGCGTTCTCCGGTGTCTGCTCCAGCGTCGCCACCACGACCTGTTCGACCTGATCCAGGCTGATGGACGGCGGCCGGCCCGGCCGCTGCTCGTCCATCAGCCCCTCCAACCTCAGCCGGACGAACCGAGTACGCCACTTGGACACCGTGTCCCGATGCACCCGCAACTCCGCAGCGATCTCGATGTTGTCCATACCGGCCGCACACGCCAGCACGATCCTGGATCGCATCGCCAGCACCTGCGAGGACTTACTTCGCCTCGCCCAGCGCTCCAGCGTCATCCGCTCCTCATCGGAGAGGGTCACCGGAGTTTTCGGTCGTCCCGTCCGCGCCATGCCACCACTCTAGACTTTGCCGACGAATTTTAGGCGCGGGACACTAGACACCTCTGGACGCCGGCCGGCTTCCCGCATGCCGGTTGCCCGTCTGATCGGCATACCGTAAGACGATCCCGCAGCCCTCAAAGAGCCGTTGACGGCAGGCCGATACCCCGTTTCCGGTGTGACACATAAACATGGCGTGGTGATTTTCTCCGGCGAGATTGCCCGTCGTCATTGTTCCCACCTAGCCTGCCATTCTATAGTCGTGGTTCCCGCGGGGCATGGGCTGGAGGTGCGTCTGCAAGTGTCAGATGCTATACAAGCTGGCCCCTACTTCTTTCTGAGCTACGCGCATACTCCGCGGCACGACGCTAATGATCGCTATGATCCCGATCAATGGGTGGAGAAGCTCTTCACCGACCTGTGCCGCCATGTTATGGTCCTGAGCGGCCTCGATCACGGTTCCAAGCCCGGATTCATGGATCGCGAGCTTCACTCAGGTAGCTACTGGCCTGACCGGCTCGCCAAGGGCCTGGCGACTTGCAGGGTCTTCGTCCCCCTCTACTCCAAGCGCTACTTCGAAAGCGAGCAGTGCGGCAAGGAGTGGACTGCCTTTTCCGAGCGGATTCTGTACCATCGTGCACGCGGCTGGGAGAAGGCAGAGACAATCATCCCCGCCATTTGGGTTCCCGTACCACCCGAAGAGCTCCCCGAGGTCGCGCGGTCCATTCAGTTCAACCATGCCGGCCTAGGACCGAGGTATATCGAGCACGGCTTCTACGGCATCATGAAACTCAGGCAGTACCGCAGCGCCTACGACATGGCCGTCTACAACCTCGCGCGCCGCATCGTCGAAGTCGGGGAGTCGACCCGGCTCGCGCCGACCGCGCCGCCCGACTACGACTCGCTCCGCAGCGCGTTCGACGCCTTCGAGTCCTCCCGGGCCGGCGGCCATCGCATAAAGGTCACCGTGGTCGCGCCCGACATCCACAACCTGCCAGAAGGTCGCGAGCCATACCACTACGGACACACCCCGCAAGAGTGGAACCCCTACCGCCCGGAGATCGGCAGGCCGCTCGCCGAACACGCCGTCGAACTGATCCGCAATCTCGGCTTCCGCGCCGATGTGGGATCCATCGACGACCACTATGACCATCTCTTCGGTGACGATTCACCGACGAGCCCGGGGCTGATCCTGGTGGACAGCTGGGCCACCGTCTCGGAGAAGTACCAGGAGCCACTGCGCCGCCTCGACCAGGGTGACAAGCCTTGGATCACCGTGATGGTGCCGATCAACCACAGCGATGCGCAGACCACGGAGGCCGAACACCGGTTGCAGCGGCACCTCGGAGCGATTCTGGAGCACAAGCTCAGCGAGGGACACCCGGTCCAGCGGTCGGTCGCGAACGACATCTCTACGTTCGACCAGTTCTGTAAAGCGGTCCCAGAGATGGTGCGGACGGCGATACACCACTTTCTCCGGCGCGCACCGACGTACCCGCCTGGAGGGCGCGCGTCCATGGAGCGCCCGAGGCTGCAAGGTCCCCAGTCCCCGTACAACGGAACCGACGCGGAGGCTCAGCCATGAGTGACGCCCCCGAGGGCCACATCATCACGTTCTACTCCTACAAGGGGGGAACCGGCCGCACGATGGCCGTCGCGAACACGGCGTGGATCCTGGCGAGCAACGGCAAGAGAGTGCTCATCCTCGACTGGGACCTCGAATCGCCCGGCCTCCACAAGTTCTTCCACCCCTTCCTCGACGCGGACAGCGTCGGCGGCACCCCCGGCATCATCGACATGATCAACGAGTACTCGCTGGCGACGCTCAATGCTGGCACGCGCCCGACCGACTGGCATCTGGACTACGCGCGAGTGCAACGCCACGCGGTGTCCCTCGAGTGGGACGACTTCCCTGGTGAGGGGACGATCGACTTCGTCTCGGCGGGCCGCCAGAACCGCGACTACGCCTCCCTGATCGCGAGCTTCGACTGGGACAACTTCTACACCCGGCTGGGCGGCGGCCAGTTCTTCGACGCGCTGCGCGCCGACATGAAGGCCCATTACGACTACATCCTCATCGACAGCCGCACCGGCCTCAGCGACATCGCCGACATCTGCACCGTCCACCTGCCCGACACGGTCGTGGTCTGCTTCACCCTGAGCGACCAGAGCATCGAGGGCGCGTCGGCGGTCGCGGAGACCATCAAGACCCGCTACCGCAACCGCGACATCCGCATCCTGCCCGTCCCCATGCGCATCGACGACGGTGAGAAGGAGAAACTGGACGCGGGCCGCGATCTCGCCAAGCGCCGGTTCGAGGGTTTCCCCCAAGGCATGACCCCCGACGACCTGCGCCACTACTGGGGCTCGGTCGAGATTCCTTACAAGCCCTTCTACGCCTACGAGGAGACGCTGGCCGCTTTCGGTGACGCGCCGGGATCCCCGACCTCCCTGCTGGCGGCTTTCGAGCGCCTGGTGAGCATGATCACGCGAGGGGAGATCGCCTCCCTTCCCACGCTGCGCGAGGATCTTCGGCTGACCGTCCGTGAGACCTTCGTCCGCAGGCCGGCCACCTCCCCGGCTGAGGTCCTGCTGAGCTACGTGCCCGAGGACCGCATGTGGGCCGACTGGATCGCCTCCGTGCTGGAGCTGTCCGGCCTTGAGGTGGTGCGGCACGACCATGACAACGCGGCGAACACTTCAGAGTCGGCCCAGCAGAAGACCCCGACCTCTCGTCACGTCGTCGCCGTGGTCTCCGCCGCGTACATACGCTCCATGCAGCCGCTCACGTTGTGGAAGCCGGCGACGGCCGCCGAACCCAAGGGGCCGCGCTCCAAGGTCGTGACGGTGCGGGTCGCCGACGTGCGCATGGGCCCGCCGCTCGGCGACCGCCCGACCGTCGATCTCACCCGCTTCAACGAGTCGCAGGCCGTCGAGGCGCTGCTGCGTGTGCTGGGCCGGCCACCGCAGAGCGCCAAGAGCATGGAGGACCCCGCGCCGGCAGGTCCCCGCTTCCCGGGCATCCGACCGCCCGTGTGGAACGTCGCGAATCGCAACGCCGCCTTCACCGGCCGCAACGCCGTCCTGGAGCAGCTCCGCGACCAGATCGTCGGCAACAGCACGACCGTGGTCCTCCCCCAGGCGCTCTTCGGACTCGGCGGCGTCGGCAAGACGCAGGTCGCCCTGGAGTACGCCCACCGGTTCATGGCCGACTACGACGTGGTGTGGTGGATCGCCGCAGAACATCTGGAACTCATCAACCCCGAGATGGCGGACCTGGCGGAGAAACTCGGCGTCCGGGTGGGTGACAGTGTCGCCGAGGCGGCCAAGGCCGCCCGGGAGGCTCTGCGCATGGGCCGGCCGTACTCGCGGTGGCTGTTGATCTTTGATAACGCGGACGACCCCAAGGAACTGGAGCCCTACCTGCCCACCGGTCCTGGGCACATATTGATCACCTCGCGCAATCCCGCCTGGTCACGGGTGGCCGATCCCCTGGAGGTGGACGTCTTCACCCGCGAGGAGAGCATCGAGCACCTGCGCCGGCGCGCGCCGGGGCTCGACGTGGAGGACGCCGCGAAGGTGGCAAACGCGCTCGGTGACCTGCCCCTGGCCATCGAGCAGGCCGGTGCGTGGCTGGAGCAGACCGGCATGCCGCCCGAGCAGTACCTCAGCCAGCTCACCGAGATGTTGAAAATCGGTGAGCAGCCTGCCGACTACCCCACTCCCGTCGCCGCGACCTGGAACGTGTCCTTCGAACGGCTCCGCCAGCAGTCGCCAGCGTCGGTGCGCCTGTTGGAACTGCTCGCCTTCTTCGGTCCCGAACCGGTCTCGCTGTACATGCTCCACAGCGACGCGATGGTGGAGTGCCTCGTCCCCTACGACGACGCGATGCGGGAGAAGGTCATGTTGGGCCCGGCGATCCGCCAGCTGGGCCGATACGCCCTCGCCCGTGTGGACCTTGCCGACAACTCCATCCAGGTGCACCGGCTCATCCAGGCCGTCGTGCGCGACAGGATGAACGCCGAAGAGCGGGAGACGACCGTCCACGACGTGCACCGCGTCCTGGTGGCCGCCCGTCCTCGGGTGGGCGAGGTCGACAACCCCAAGAACTGGCCCCGTTACGACGAGATCTGGCCGCACCTCGTTCCTTCCAAGGCGGCCGAGTGCGACGAGGAGGAAACCCGCCGCCTGCTCATCGACCGGGTGCGCTACCTATGGAGACGCGGGGAGTTCCAGGCGAGCCTGGACCTGGGCAACAGGCTTGAGGAGGTGTGGAACATCAAGCTCGGCACAGGCGACCGCCAGACCGTCCACCTGCGGTTCCACCTCGCTAATACCCTCCGTTCCATGGGCAGGTACGCCGAGGCGCACCTGGTGGACACCGAGGTGCTGACCCAGCAGACACGAGAACTGGGCGAGTCGCATCCCTACACGCTGATGACCGCCGGCAGCCTGGCCGCCGACCTGCGGACGCTCGGCAAATTCCAGGAAGCCCTCGACTGGGACGGTCAGACCTATGAGCGGGTCAAGGACCTGTTCGGCGATGATCACGACCGCACCTTGTCGGCCGCCAACAACCTCGGAATCAGCCTACGGCTCACCGGCGACTTCGCCCGGGCGAGGGAACTCGACCAGGAGATCGTGCGCCGTCGGCACCAAGTGAGCGGTGAACTGCACCTCAACACTCTCAATACCATCGCCAACCTGGGACGTGACCTGCGGGAGCTCGGGCATCTCACCGAGTCTGTGGATACGACACGGGTGAACCTGGCGCATTACAGCCAGGTGCTCGGCGAGGGCCACACCGACACCCTGCGCACCGCCACCAGCCTCGCGACCTCGCTGCGCCGGAACGGCGCCGAGGCAGAGGCCCACCAGCTGATCGAACAGACCCACAACAGCTACGTCCAGCACTACGGCGACGCCCACCCTGAGACGCTCCTGTGCCGTCTGGAACTCGCCTCCTGCCTCGCCACGATGGGTGAGACCGCGGCCGCCCACGAACGCGCCTCCGATGTCATGCGGCACTTCACCGCCACCCTGGGGGCCGACCACCCGTACACGTTGGCCTGCGTCAACAACATCGCCTCCTACCAGCGGGAACTGGGCCACCTTCCGGACGCGAGACGGCTCGCGGAAGCGTCCCTCGCGGGTCTCGCGGAGCAGGTCGGCGAGAACCACCCCATGACGCTGCTGGCGGCGATCAACCTGGCGAGCTGCTTGGCGGAGCTGGCTGAACCGGCTGCCGAGGCGATGGACCGCCGCACGCTCGCCCGCCTGCGTGAGATCCTCGGTGGCGAACATCCGGACACGCTCGTCTGCGAGGCCAACTTGGCCATGACGCTCAACGCCGTGGGACGCACGGCGGAAGCGCGCCAGTGCCGCGAACGGGTATTGCACGCGATGCGCAAGGCGCTCGGCGACGATCATCCGCACATCGCCGACCTGGCCGCCTGGCGCAGGATCTCGCGTGACCTGGAACCGCTGCCGTGGTGACCGCTGACGCGACGGCCGTGGCGGCGCCCCTCAGGCGGCCTTCTCGCCGTTGACCAGCCAGGGCAGCAGGTCTGGAAGCGCCGCCAGAGAGCCGAAGTGTGCGGCGTCCGGCTCCACCTGTATCGTCGCCGTGCGGATGCGAGCGGCCAGCCAGCGCGAATGGCCGATCGGGGAGATCTTGTCCTTCTCTCCGTGCCAGAGGAGAGTCGGCACCCGTATGGCCGCGGGATCGAACCCCCACGGGGCGAGAAAGGCGATGGAGTCGTCGAGCCAACCGTCCTGTGAATGGCGCAACGCTTCGGCGAAATTGGCGACGAGCATCGCACGTACACCAGGGTTGGCGACCATGCGCCGGTCCGCCTCCGGAAGCTCTTGGTACAGACTGGCGATGAGGCTTCCCGGATCGGTGCGGATTCGCCGCACGGTGGGAGCGAGCCAGTCGGCGAAGCGGCTACGCCCGGCGAGAGCGAAGCGGTACTCGGTGATGTTGGACTCGGTCATTCCGCCGAACCAGTCGAGGCCGTCGGCGGCACGCGGAGCGATGCCGACCAGCACCGCGACCCGCAGAACACGATCGGGCAGCAGCGCGGCGCACGCCAGGGCGTGCGGGCCACCTCCCGACCGGCCGACCACCGAGAACCGGTCGAGGCCGAGCGCGTCGGCGATCGCAACAACGTCTTGGGCCGCGCTGGCCACCGAGCGGCCGACCAGACGGTCGGAGAGGCCGTACCCAGGGCGATCGAAGGTGATCAGCCGCACGCCCAGCCGGTAGAGGACCGAGCCGCGCGGGCATGGTCCCACCCTGCTCCCAGGGGTGCCGTGCAGCAGGAACACCGGTTCCCCGTCGGGTTTCCCCCTCTCGTCGACCGCCAGTTGCCTGCCGTCAGCCGTGTGTACGGTCCTGCCGGGTCTTCTCTTCTCCTCTACCGCGAGTCTCCTGCCATCGGCCGTGCGCACGACCTTCGTCAATGCACGCCTCCACTGGACGAGATGCCTCAACCCAACATCCACCAATTCGCCGGGTCGCGGAAGGGGAACAGGGACATTCGCCGGCACCGGCCGGGACGCTACTCTGACGCCATGCGTCGCGTTCTGATCGTTTCTCCGCCGCCCGCGGTCTAGCGGGCGGTTCTCTCTCCATTTGGCCGGGCCTGGAGGGCTCGGTGGGTGGCGGCTGCCCGCGTTCTGGGGCCTTTTTCGCTTTCACTCCTCTGGAGAGAGTTCATGACGCACGTCTCCGTACGGCGAGGCATGCTGTACGTCACCGTCGCGGCAGCCATCTGGGGCACGGGCGGCCCCGCGGCGGCCGTGTTGTACCGGGTCAGCGGGCTCGGCCCGGTGGCCGTGTCCTTCTGGCGCTTCGTCTTCGGCGCCCTGCTGCTGTTCGCCGCCGCCCGTCTGGCCAGGCTCGGCGACCGGCGGGCCGGCATCACTCACCGGCCGGCCGAAGCTCACGTCCCGCCGGCCAAGGCTCAGGTCGCGAGTGTCCAGGCGCATTCGCAGGACGCCGGGATCCGGGCTCGACGTCCACACATCGGGGGGCGGCAGCCCGCGGTCCGGGGGCAGCGGCCCGCGGTCCGGGGGCGGTGGTCTGGGTGGGCCGGGCTGGTGTTGGTGGGGGCTGGGCTGGCGGTGTCGCAGGCGGCCTATTTCGGTGCGGTCGCGGCGAGCGGCGTGGCCGTGGCCACGGCGACCACGCTGGGCGCGAGCCCGGCTCTGGTGGCCCTCGGGGCGCGGCTGCTGCTGGCGGAGCGGCTCGGCCGCAGGGGCGCGATCAGCATGGGGCTGGCCCTCGCGGGCTTGGCGCTGCTGATGGGCGGTCCCTCGGGCGGTTCGGTCACCGGGATCGGGCTGGCGCTGCTGTCGGCCGTCGCCTATGCCGGGGTGACCCTGCTTTCCCGTCATTCCGGGCGTTCTGATCACTCCCGTACGGCCGGGACGGCCATGTGGGGGTTCGCGGTGGGCGGAGTGCTGCTGCTGCCGGTGGCGGCGGCCGAGGGCCTGTTGCCGAGCGGGGGTGCGGTGGCCTCGGTGGCGCTGCTCGGCTACCTCGGGGCGATGCCGACCGCGCTGGCCTACAGCCTGTTCTTCGCCGGGCTCGCCTCGGTGCGGGCGACGACGGCCTCGGTGGTCGCGCTGCTGGAGCCGGCGGGCGCCACCGTCCTCGGCGTGCTCGTGCTCGGGGAGCGGCTGACGGCCACCTCCGCGGCGGGCGCTGCCGTCCTGCTGGCCTCGGTGGCGGTCCTCGCCACCGGCGAGCAGAGCGAAAGCCCCCGCCAGGACGGCTCCGGCTAGTCGCACCGTCCACGAACGAACGTGCATCGGGTCACCCGCCGCACGTCGGCGCCGGACTCGCCGTCTTCCTTCTCGCCGACCCGGCGCCGGAAAGGGCCCATGCAGGGCGAGGAGCGCATCGCGCCCGGCGAGGGGAAGTGGGCAGCGCGGTAGCGGCCGTGTCGCGCACGGCGGGCGGTGGGGGAACATCGGACCGGCGGATCACATGATTGGGAGGTAGATCGAGTCTGGGAGATCACGGGATGGGGGCATCCGGTGGGTGTGGGGGGTGCGAAGGTTTGACCGTGCGTAGGCTGGAAAGGCCTTGCAGCCTTACAGGAGAGGGGCGTGGATGAGCGCCGAGGCAGCCCCGCTGGGGCCCAGGCAGGTGCGCCTGGTCTTCGCGGGCCTCATGGTCGCCCTGCTCCTGGCGGCTCTGGACCAGACGATCGTGTCGACCGCCCTGCCGACGATCGTCGGCGACCTCAAGGGCCTGGAACACATCGGCTGGATCGTCACCGCCTACATCCTGGCCTCGACCATCGGCCTGCCCATCTACGGAAAGCTCGGCGACCTGATCGGCCGGAAGATCGTCTTTCAGGCCGCCATCGTGATCTTCCTGGTCGGGTCGGTGCTGTGCGGCATGGCGCGGAACATGCCGCAGCTCATCGCCTTCCGCGCCCTCCAGGGGCTCGGCGGCGGCGGTCTGATGATCGGCGTGCAGGCGATCGTGGCCGATCTGGTCTCCCCGCGCGAGCGCGGCCGGTATGTGGGCGTCATCGGCGCGGTGTGGGGCCTGTCGTCGGTCATCGGCCCGCTCATCGGCGGCTTCTTCACCGACCACGCGAGCTGGCGGTGGTGCTTCTACGTGAACCTGCCGCTCGGGCTGGTCGCGCTGGGGGTCACCGCCGTCGTGCTCCGGCTGCCCAGGCCGAAGGCGCGCCCAAGGCTGGACATTCTGGGCACGGCGCTGCTGGCGGGCGCCTCCACGTGCATCGTGCTGGTGACGAGCTGGGGCGGCACGCAGTACGCGTGGGACTCGCCGGTGATCATCGCGCTCGGGGCCGGGGTGGTGGTGCTCGCGATCGGGTTCGTGCTGGCCGAGCGGGTGGCGGCCGAGCCGATCATCCCGCTGCGCCTGTTCCGCAACGACCTGTTCTCCCTGCCCGCCGCGATCTCGGTGTTCGTGGGCGTCGGCATGTTCGCCGCGATCGCCTATCTGCCCACGTTCCTGCAGATGGTGAACGGGGCCAGCGCGACGGGGTCCGGGCTGCTGATGCTGCCGATGGTGGCGGGCATGACGATCACCTCGATCGGCTCGGGGCGGGTCATCTCGGCGACCGGGCACTACCGCGCCTTCCCGATCGCCGGCATGGCGATCCTGGCGGCGGGCCTGGCGCTGCTGTCGCGGATGACCGCCGACTCCTCGATGGTCCTCAACGGCCTCTACATGTTCGTCACCGGGTTCGGGCTCGGCATGGTGATGCAGACGCTCGTGCTGATCGTGCAGAACTCCGTCGGCCACCGCGACGTGGGCGCGGCCACCTCTGCCGTGAACTACTTCCGCCAGACGGGCGCCTCGCTCGGCACGTCGCTGGTCGGCTCGATCTTCATCCACCGCCTGTCGGACGCGCTGGCCGCAAGCGGCGCCCGGCTTCCTGCGAGCGGGGTCAACGCGATGACCCCGCAGATGGTGCACAACCTGCCGCCGTCGGTGCGCCAGGTCATCGCCCGGGCGTACGCGCAGGCGCTGCCGCCGATCTTCCTGTACGTGGTGCCGCTGATCCTGGTGGGCCTGGTCCTGGCGTTCTTCGTCAAGGAGGTCCCGCTGTCGGAGCGCCCGGCGTCGGCCAAGCAGGACGTACCGGCGCACAGCGGCTGAGGCGGCGGCCGGAGGGCGGAATCGCGGTTACAGTTGGAGGCGTTGGAGGTGACGTGGCCTCGATACCGCGATTTATCAGAAATCTCCTGGATCGTCCGGGAAGCGCAAACATCGGCCCCTTTCAGCGTCTTGCGACACAGGCGGGCGGCCACGAAGAGCGGATCAAGGCTCTGGCCGATCTTCCCCGCCCTGACCCGGACGACCTGGCCGAATACTGCGCGATCGCCCGCGAGGCCGCGCGACGCACGCTCGGCATGCGGCCGTTCGACGTCCAGTTGGTCGGCGCCCTCGCGCTGATGTCCGGGCAGGTCGCCGAGATGGCGACCGGTGAGGGCAAGACGCTCGCCGGCGCCATCGCCGCCGCCGGGTACGCCCTGCGGCGCAGGCGCGTCCATGTGATCTCGGTGAACGACTACCTGGCCCGCCGCGACGCCGAGTGGATGGGTCCGCTGTACGAGGCCCTCGGGGTGTCGGTGGGCTTCATCGAGCAGTCCTCCACGCGCGAGCAGCGCAGGGAGGCCTACGCCAAGGACGTCACCTACGCCCCGGTCAGCGAGATCGGCTTCGACGTGCTGCGCGACCGCGTCGCGACGTCGCCGGACGATCTGGTCGTCCCCGAGCCCTCCGTCGCGGTGATCGACGAGGCCGACTCGGTGCTGGTGGACGAGGCGCGCGTCCCGCTGGTGCTGGCCGGCGCGACCGACTCCGGGATGGACGCGCCCGAGACCGCAGAGCTGGTCCGCCGGCTGTCCCGCGGCTACCACTACGAGCTGGACGACCAGGAACGCAACGTGTTCCTGACCGCCAAGGGCACCGACGCCGTCGAGAAGGCCCTGGGCGGCATCAATCTGTACGAGACCCCCGACGTGCTGACCCGGGTGAACCTGGCCCTGCACGCCCATGCCCTGCTCACCCGCGACGTGGACTACCTGGTGCGCGACGGGCGCATCCACCTGGTCAGCCAGTCCCGCGGCCGGGTGGCGACGCTCCAGCGCTGGCCCGACGGCCTGCAGGCCGCCGTGGAGGCCAAGGAGGCACTGCCCGCCAGCGAGACCGGTGAGATCCTCGACTCGATCACCATCCAGGGCCTCATCCGCAGATATCCCGAAATATGCGGCATGACGGGTACGGCGGTGGCGGTCGAGGAGCAGCTCAGGGAGTTCTACGGGCTGAAGGTCGCGGTCATCCCCTCCAACAAGCCGTGCGTGCGCGTCGACGAACCCGACCGCGTCTACGGCACCGTCGCCGACAAAGAGCGCGCGCTGGCCGCGGAGATCGGCCGCGTCCACGCCACCGGGCGGCCGATCCTGGTCGGCACCCTGGACGTGTCGGAGTCCGAGCGCCTGGCCGCCGACCTGGCCGCCGACGGCCTCGACTGCGTCGTCCTCAACGCCAAGAACGACGCGCAGGAGGCCGCGATCATCGCGCGCGCCGGCGAGCGGGCGGCGATCACCGTGTCGACGCAGATGGCCGGCCGGGGCACCGACATCCGCCTCGGCGAGGGCGTCGCCGAGCTGGGCGGCCTGTACGTCATCGGCTCGGGCAGGCACGCGAGCAGCCGCCTGGACGACCAGCTGCGCGGGCGCGCCGGCCGCCAGGGCGACCCGGGCGGCTCGGTGTTCCTCGTCAGCCTCGAAGACCCCCTGATCACGCACTACGCCCCCGACGAGGCCCTGCCCAAGGCGGGGGACGACGGGGTCGTCCTGCATAAGCGGGCCGGGTACGTCGTCGGCCACGCCCAGCGGGTCGCCGAGGGCGCCCACCTGGAGATCCACCGCAACACCTGGCGCTACACCCGGCTCCTGGAGCAGCAGCGCGACCTGGTGCTGGCGCAGCGCGACAAGGTGCTGCACGGCGACTCCGCGGCCGACGCGCTCGCCAAGGCCGTCCCCGGCCGGTGGGAGGAGCTGTCCGGGAGCGTGGAGGAGCCCGTGCTGAAGGACGCGGCCCGCCAGATCCTCCTGTTCCACCTCGACCGCTGCTGGACCGAGTACCTGGGCTACATGTCCGACGTGCGGGAAGGCATCCACCTGCGGGCGCTCGGCCACAAGCTCAGGCCCCTGGAGGAGTTCCACCGCGAGGGCGTCTCCGCCTACCGCCACCTGATGGAGGAGGTCGAGAGCCGCTCGGTCGAGACGTTCCGCACGGCGACCATCACCGCGGACGGTCTGGACGCGCCCGACAGCGGCCTTCGCCGTCCCACGGCCACCTGGACCTACCTCGTCCAGGAGAACCCCTTCGGCGACGTCTTCGACCGTGCGCTCAAGCGGCTCTCGCCCAGGGCCAAGCGGCGGCAGGATCTCGACTGAGGTCATCGGCCGGGGCCGAGCGGGTCCCGGCCATCCCCTCTCCTGCGGCGGCCGGGCGGCTGTGATTGGGTGCTGGTAACAGGAGCGCCGCACCGGGCACCTCCGCGACCGATGACGGTGACCGCATGAACCCTCATGACTTTCTCGACGTCGATGGTGAGCTGTCCGACGAGGAGCGCGCGATCCGCGACGCGGTGCGCGACTACGGCAGCGCCGAGCTCCTCCCCCATGTCGCCGACTGGTTCGATGCCGGTACGATCCCCGACCCGCGCGGCCTGGCCCGGAGCATGGGCAAGCTCGGCGTGTTCGGCATGCACCTGTCCGGGTACGGCTGCGCGGGCACCAACGCGGTGAGCTACGGGCTGGCCTGCCGCGAGCTGGAGGCCGTGGACAGCGGGCTGCGCAGCTTCGTCTCGGTGCAGGGGTCGCTGGCGATGACCGCGATCCACAAGTACGGGAGCGGCGAGCAGAAGCAGGAGTGGCTGCCGCGCATGGTGACCGGCGAGGCTCTGGGCTGTTTCGGGCTGACCGAGCCCGACTCCGGCAGCGACCCCGGCTCGATGCGCACCCGCGCCCGCCGCGACGGCGACGACTGGGTGCTCGACGGGACCAAGATGTGGATCACGAACGGCTCGGTGGCCGACGTCGCGATCGTGTGGGCCAGGACCGACGAGGGCATCCGCGGCTTCCTGGTGCCGACCTCCGCCCCGGGGTTCTCGGCCAACGTGATCCACAAGAAGATCTCGCTGCGCGCCTCGATCACCTCCGAGCTGGTGCTCGACGGGGTGCGGCTGCCCAAGGAGGCGCTGCTGCCCGGCGCCGAGGGCCTGAAGGCGCCGCTGTCGTGCCTGTCGGAGGCGCGGTTCGGCATCGTCTGGGGCGTCGCGGGAGCGGCCCGCACCTGCCTGCTGGCCTCGATCGACTACTCCAAGAGCCGGGTGCAGTTCGACCGGCCGATCGGCGGCTTCCAGCTTACCCAGCGCAAGCTCGCCGACATGCTGGTGGACGTCAACCACGCCATGATGACGGCGTTGCGCATCGGCCGGCTGAAGGACGCCGGCCTCGCCCACCACGCGCACGTCAGCTTCGGCAAGCTCGCCAACGTGCGGGCGGCCCAGCGGGTGGCGGCCACCGCGCGCGGCATCCACGGCGCCAACGGCATCACCCTGGAGTATCCGGTGATGCGCCACATGGTGAACCTGGAGACCGTCGCCACCTACGAGGGCACCGAGGAGGTCCACGCGCTCACCCTCGGGCGGGCGGTCACGGGCCTGGACGCCTTCCGCTGACCCCGCGCGCCGCCACGGCCGTCCTCACGGGGAGATTGGTTCCGGTACGGCCTGCCCGAGGGCGGGCTCCTGCCCCTGAGGGCGGGCTCCGCCATCGGCGCAAGCCGTACCGGATCGCCGAAGCACGCACCGCCCGGTGATCACCGTGCCCCGGCGAGACCTCACAGACCCCCGAACCGCGAGGTCAGCTCACGGGTTCGCCACCGAGGCCCGCGACGAACCACACGATCTTGCCGCCGCCCTGGGCCTCGACGACGCCCCAGTCGTCGGCGAGCGTGCCGACGATCAGCAGACCCCGCCCGCAGGTGGCGTCCAGGTCTTCCGAGCCCATGCAGGGCAGGCCGTCGCCCGCGTCGAAGACCTCGCCGTACACCCAGTTCCCGTCACTGCCGAGCCTGAGCGAGAACGCCGTGCCGCCATGCTGGATGGCGTTGGTGACGAGCTCACTGATGATCAGCGTGCAGTCGTCGACCAGCCCTCCGGTGCCCCAGCTCCGCAGTTCCCTGCCCACCAGCGCACGTGCCGCGCGGACGCTCTCGGCTCTCGCGGACAGTATCCATTCGGCCGTCCGCAGGGGGAGGCCACTGAGCACGTCCGCTCCGGTCGTGCGATTCGCGGGGAAGGTGACGGACACCGGGAATCTCCTTAGTGGGAGCGCTCCCACACACATTACGGCAATAAGTCAGTGATGTGAATCACTCGCAACAAGATTGTTCCCCGATCTGGGGGGCACACGCGGCGGCGTTCTGTCGTGATCTGGGGGCGAATGCCGCCCAATGACGATGGAGAGGCCCATTTTTGGCATTTGGGAGGAGTGTCCATCGAGCCAGGTGGGAGCGCTCCCAAATAGTCGAAGGTTACCGTGGGTTCGTGCGCGTGACGGAGATCAACATCTATCCGGTCAAATCCCTCGGCGGGGTGACGGTGGACACGGCCGCCGTGGAGCCCTGGGGCCTCGCCAGTGACCGCCGCTGGGCGGTCACTGCCGAGGACGGCCAGGTCCACACCGCGCGAGATCTGCACGCGATGCTCGGGATGACCGCCACGCCCGCCGCCGCCGGCGCGATCACGCTGGCCGCCCCCGGGCTCGCGCCGATCGAGGTGAGCCCGCCCTCCGGCGGTCCGGGCCGGCCGGTGCGCTTCGAACGCCTGGACGTGGCGGTGGGAGCGGGCGAAGCGGCCGACCGGTGGATGTCGCGGGCGCTCGGCACGCCCGTCCGGCTGGTGTGGCTGGAGGACCCGCGGCGGCGCCCGGTCGGCCCGTCGCACGGCGGCCGGCCCGGCGACACCATGGTCCTGCAGGACGACGGACCGCTGCTGCTGACCTCCCTGGCGTCGCTGCGGTCCCTGGACGACTGGATCGCCCAGGACGCCGTCGAGCGCGGCGAGGAGCCGCCCGCGCCGCTGCCGATGCACCGGTTCCGGCCGAACGTCGTCGTCGACGGCGGTGAGCCGTTCGCCGAGGACTCCTGGACGCGCGTGCGCATCGGCGAGGTCGGCTACCGCTTCGCCGAGCACTGCGACCGCTGCGTGCTCACCACCATCGACACCCGCACGCTCACGCCGGGCAGCGAACCGGTGCGCACCCTCTCGCGGCATCGCAAGTGGGACGGGAGGGTGTTCTTCGGCGTCCGCCTGATCCCGGAAGGCCCGGGCGAAGTGCGCCTGGGCGACCAGGTGACCCCGCTGCCCTGACGTCCCGCCCCGACTGGATGACCCCGCGGCCCTAGACGTCCCGGCCCGACTGGATGACCCCGCCGCTCCGGCGGTCCCGGCCCGGCGAGGTGACCCTGCCGTCCGGGGAATCCCGGCCGACTGGATGATCCGCCGCCCCAGGAAGCCCGACCTGGCGAGGTGGCCCTGCTGTTCCAGAAGGGCCGGCCCGCGATGAGGGCGGTCAGCCGCCGCTCTTGCGGCGGAACGAACGCTTGCCCGCGGCCGGGCCGTGGGTGCCGTGGATCTTGGAGCCGTCCTTGCCGCGACCGCCGCCGCTCGAGTCGGCCTGGGTGCGGCGCTTGCGCTCGAGGGCCTCGCGGAACTTCCGCTTCAGCTCGTCGTCGGGGGTCTCAGGGCCGGGGACGTCCGCCGCGGAGGCCTCGGTACCGGCGATGTCCGGGTTGCCAGGGGTGTCTGGGGTGTCTGGGGTGTCGGCGCTCCGCGCGTCGGTCGCGGGCGTTCCGGCGGCCCGGGTCTCGGTCGCCGGCTCGGGCGCGTCGGCAGTCATGCGGACCTCCTGGTGGTTGACGGGCGATCACTCGGCCTCGCGGCGACTCGCGCGTGACGGCCCGCCGGGCCTGCGGCGCCTGCGCCCCGCCCGTCGTCCACGTCACACTTGATCCGGCGAAGCACGCGCCCATCATCTCACGGGCGGCCCGGACGATCTCTCCCGGCATGCCGCGCCGCCCGGGGTCGCTCCCCGCCGCCGGAGGTCAGTCCCACCAGAAGGACCAGGTGTGCCGGCCGCGGAGCTGCTCGGCGTAGTCCTGGAGGGTGCCGGCGCCCTGGATGATGGCGTCCGGGCAGAACGCCCAGTGCTCGGCGGCGACGTGGACGGCGTGGTGCGCGGTGGTGGGCGGCGCCGCCACACTGAGCTCCAGCGTGTTGAACCCCATGCACACCAGCCGCACGCCGAAGCGGTCCTCCCAGCTTCGCACCACGGCGGCGAGCGGGACGTTCCACTCGTTGTGGTGCAGCGCGCCCTGCCATCCCATGACGGCCAGGGCGTCGGCGCCGCGATCGACCGCTGCCAGGCCCACGGGCATGCCCTGCTCGGCCAGCGTGGCGGCGTACCAGTCGGCCACCGCGCCGGGGTCGGGCCTCGTCCCGCCAGGTTCCACGAGCTCCGTGGGTTCCGCGGGGCCCGGGCAGAGGGGGCCGAAAGGGTCGAGGATCTCGATCTGGTCCTCCGACGCCCGCTGGACCCAGTCGGCCCACACCTCTTCCATGAAGGCGCCGACGTTGTAGTTGTCGATCTCCGCGGCGGCGTCGGGGGCGATCTGCCCGACCGACCACGGCTGCACCGACTCCTCCAGCAGCACCGGCCACAGCCCCGAACGGGGGTGCTCGGCCCGCAGCCGCGCGTACAGGGAGCCGGTCGCGGGCGCCTCGCTCAGCCAGAAGGCCGGACGGCCGCGGACCGCCGAGGGGAAGCGGAGGTAGGTGGGGTCGGGCCACACGACCGACCCGGCGGGCAACTCAACCGAAAGCGTCCGCCCCTCTCCGCCGTCGCCGAACAACGGGCGCACGCCAGGGGGCAACCGCCGACGTTCACGACCGTCCATCTCCACCGTTCCGGTGCCGATCACACCAATAGGATCCCGGGCAGCCGAGATGGTAGTGCGAGGAGGTTCCACCACGCTTCCCGTCGTACCGCACAATCGCCCGTCCTGTCCCGCGCCCCCGGCCACGATCTCTACGGTACGGAGGCTCCGGCAGATCGGCATCCTTCGCTACGGTGGTGATATGACGGATGCGATCGGAAACGTACGGGCGTCGGACGCCGACCGGGAGGCCGTGTCCGAACGTCTGCGCATCGCCGCCGGCGAGGGCCGGATCACTCTGGAAGAGCTGGAAGAACGGCTCGACCGGACCTACGCGGCCAGGACCTACGCCGAGCTGGACGCGCTGATCGAGGATCTGCCGCGCATGGCGCCCTCCACCGCCGTGATGGCCGCCGCCACCGAGCCGCTGGTGCTGCGCACCGGCTCGGGCTCCATCGCCCAGGCGGGCCAGTGGACGGTCCCCCGGCACATCGTCGCCGAGTGCACCTGGGGCAACATCAAGATCGACTTCACCGCGGCGACCTGCCCGCACCCCGAGGTGCTGCTGAACGTCACCTGCGGGCCGGGCAACATCATCGTCATCGTGCCCCGGGGCTGGGCGGTCATGGTCGAGAACGTGACGACCGGCATGGGCAACGTCGTCAACAAGATCACCTCCGCGGCGGAGCCGGGTCTGCCGGTGCTCCGCGTCAGCGGCCGCGTCGGCATGGGCAACATCAAGTTCAAACACCCTCGCCGCTGAGCCCGGCGCCCTCGACGACCGGTCGCGCCCCCGGGTCAGGCCAGGGCGGCCAGGGGCTGGGGTGGCCGGATACATAATGTGTTGATATAAGTGTCTTATGGACTTTCCGGTCATGGCGGACACGCGCCGCTTTCCGGCGACCGAGGTGACGACCGCCCTGGAACGGCTCACCCGCATGGTGTTGCGGCTGACCGCTCGCGGGGAGCTCTCGCTCACCTCGGCCGCGACGCTGGCCACGCTCGAGCGTTCGGGCCCCTGCCGTCTGACGGAGCTCGCCGCGCGCGAGGGCGTCACCCAGCCGGCGATGACCCAGCTCGTCTCCCGGCTGCAGGAGTCGGGCCTCGCCGAGCGGGCCGGCGATCCGGAGGACGGACGCGTCGTCCGGGTGCACATCACCGACGCCGGGCGCGCCGCCCTGGCCGCGCGGCGCAAGGTGCGCACCGACGCGCTCGCCCGGCTGCTGACCCAGCTCTCGGAAGACGAGCGGAACGTGCTGGTCGCCGCGCTCCCCGCCATCGATAGCCTGACGCGCCTGATCCCCGACGACCGGCCCGACGCCTCCCGCTGAATGTGATCGTGGAGGTCTCCCCGGAGCGGCCTGGCCCCGATGAACTCATGGCACCGACCGGCCCCCTCCGAGCCCTCGAATTGCCCCGAGATGGAGCATTGTTGACTACTCCCCGCCCTGAAGGACGGGGATTCCGGCCCTCGCGGGCTGGAGTTCCTGCTTCACCGGCGACTGCACCCGGGAGGACCCGGAGTGTCTGACGTCACCTCCACAGGCAGACACGGCAAGACCTGCCGCCAGGATGTTCTTGGCGGCGTTGACGTCCCGGTCGTGCCGGGTGCCGCAGGACGGGCACTGCCACGTCCGGGAACTCAACGACAGCTCAGCGAGCAGATGCCCGCATGCCGAGCAGGTTTTCGAGCTGGGGAACCACCGGTCGATCACGATCAGGTGGCGGCCGTACTTGGCGGTCTTGTACTCCAGCATGCGGCGAAAAGCGCCCCAGCCGCAGTCGGAGATCGCCTTGGCCAGGCTCGGGTTGCGCACCATGCCCTTGACGTTGAGGTCTTCGATCACGATCACGTCGTGGTCACCGACCAGCCGGGCCGAGGTGCGGTGCAGGAAGTCGGCGCGGGAGGCGCGGACCTTGCGGTGCGCACGGGCGACCTTGGCCCTGGCCTTGGCCCGGTTGGCCGAGCCGGTCTTCTTGCGGGCCTGGCGCCGTTGGTAGCGGGCCAGGTTGCGTTCCCGTTTCGCCAGGTGGCGCGGGTTGGCGATCTTCTCGCCGTCGGAGGTGACGGCGAAGTGCGTCACCCCGACGTCCACGCCCACCACCCGGCCGGTCGCCGGAGCCTGCCCGGGATCCTCGACGTCGACGGCGAGGTCGACGGCGAAGGAGGCGTACCAGCGGCCGCACGGATCGCGCGAGATGGTCACCGTGGTCGGGTCGATCGTCACCGGATCGATGCCCGGCCAGGACCACACGAACGCCAGCGGGACGTCCATCTTCGCCAGCAACAGCCGCCCGTCGCGGTAGCGGAAGGCCGAGCGGGTGTATTCGGCGCTCTGGCGCCCGGTGCGGGACTTGTAGCGCGGATACCTGGCGCGTCCGGCGAAGAAGTTGGTGAACGCGACCTGCTGGTGGCGGATCGCCTGCTGCAACGGAACCGACGACACCTCATTCAGCCACGCCAGCTCCTCGGTGGCCTTCATCGCGGTCAGGTAGGCGTTGGCCTGGGTGAAGCCGGTCTTGGCGCCTTCGCCGTGGTAGCGGGCGTGCCGCCAGGCCAGGGTGCGGTTCCACACCACGCGCACGCAGCCGAACGTGCGGCTCAGCATGGCCGCCTGCTCGGGAGTGGGGTAGACCCGCACCTTGTATGCCGTACGTATGTTCGAACCCTATCAGAGTTGTTGGATTCGATACCGGCGCGACACCGTCCCCCGTTTTCTCCCGGCCCTGAAGGACCAGTTTCCACAGTCAAGGAGTTTTGATGAGTGGTCATCCCGCCGGAGCGAGCGCGAGCCCGTTCAGGCAGCCGAAAGCGGTGTTCGCCGTCGCCTTCGCCTGCGTGGTCTCGTTCATGGGCATCGGGCTGGTCGACCCGATCCTGCCCGCGATCTCCCACGAGCTGAACGCCACGCCCAGCCAGGTCACGCTGCTCTTCACGAGCTACCTGGTGGTCACGGCCGTCGCGATGCTGATCACCGGCTGGGTGTCCAGCCGCATCGGCGCCAAGTTCACGCTGATGGCGGGTCTGGTGCTCATCGTGGTGTTCAGCGCGCTGGCCGGGGCGTCGCCGAGCATCGGGACGATCGTCGGCTTCCGGGCCGGCTGGGGCATCGGCAACGCGTTGTTCATCGCCACCTCGCTCGCGGTCATCGTGGCCTCGGCCAGCGGCGGCTTCGCGGGCGCGATCATCCTGTACGAGGCCGCGCTCGGCCTCGGCATCGCGGTGGGCCCGCTGCTCGGCGGCCTGCTCGGCCACGTGAGCTGGCGCGGCCCGTTCTACGGGGTGTCGGTGCTGATGGCCGTCGCGCTGATCGCCACCGTCGTGCTGGTGGAGCGGACGCCGCGACCTCAGCGCAAGACCAGCCTGCTGGACCCGCTGCGCGCGCTGCGGCACCGCGGCCTGCTGACCATGTCGCTGACCGCGCTCTGCTACAACTGGGCGTTCTTCACCGTCCTCGGCTACGCCCCGTTCCCGATGGGACTGGACGCCATCCAGCTCGGCTTCGTCTTCACCGGCTGGGGCCTGCTCGTCGCGCTGTTCTCGGTGTTCGGCGCGCCCTGGTTGCAGAGCCGCTTCGGCATCGCCCGGACACTGTACGCCAACCTCGCCCTGTTCGCGGTGACCGTGCTCGTCATCGCGATCTGGACGACGCATCCACCGGTGCTGGTGACCGCGGTGATCGTGGCCGGGGTCTTCATCGGGATCAACAACACCGTCACCACGCAGGCCGTGATGACCGTCGCCCCCGTCGAGCGCCCGATCGCGTCGGCCGCCTACGGGTTCGTCCGCTTCATCGGCGGCGGCCTCGCGCCGTTCGCGGCGGGCAAACTGGTCGAGCTCACCAACATCCACGTGCCGTTCTTCATCGGGGCGGGGGCGCTGGTGCTCGGCATCGTGATCCTGTCCACCGCGCACGGGCATCTGGTCGAGGCCGAGCGCGTCCAGGCCGAAGGCGGCCAGGCCGCCTCCGAGCCCGCCACCTCCGAGCCCGCGGTCGCCGCGCGCACCGGAGCCGTCCTGGTCACCCTGAACGGCGACACCGAGGGCGACCGCGGCGGCGCGACGGCGAGCGGCGGCGGGGCGCCGATCGTGGCGGCGATCGACGGCTCCCCCGCGGCCGTCAAGGTGACCGAGGCCGCCGCGCGGCTGGCCGCGCTCGCCGGCAGGTCCGTCCACCTGCTGCACGCTCAGGAGGGCGCCGTCACCGGCGAGGGCGCGGCGGAGGGCGAGAGCCTGGAGGCGTCCAGGGCGACCGTGCGGCGGCACCTGGAACTGCTCGCCCGCAGCGACGTCCCCGCCGTCGGGCACGTGCTCCTGGGTGCCTGCGACCACGGCGGCGCCGGGCGGCTGGTCGCCGAGCACGCCAACCAGATCGGCGCGAGCGTCATCGTGGTCGGCGCGCCCACCCACGGCGGCATCGCCGCCCTGATGGACGCCAGCGCCGGCCGCGAGCTGGGCCGGCACGCCCGCTCCCACCTGTTCATCGTCAACCCGGCGCCCGTTCCCGCCGGGGCCGCCGAGCGACACGCGGACAGCGTCGCCTGAACCCTCGGCAGCGGTCGAGCCCGTCGGCGTTCCTGCCCTGACGTTCCTGCCCTGACGTTCCTGCCCTGACGTTCTCGCCTGACGTTCTGGGCCTGACGTTCTGGCTCTGCCGCTCAGGCGCTCGGCGTGCCGGTGGCGTCAGGCCGGCTGGGGGACGTCGCCGGCCCGCTCGGAGCGGCTGAGCGCCGCGTTCCGGGTCTCGCGCATCGTCAGGTACACCACCAGCGAGACCGCCGCGCAACCGGCGACGTACCAGTAGAAGCCGGACTCCACGCCGGCGTCCTTGAACCACAGCGCCACATACTCCGCCGTGCCGCCGAACAGGGCGTTGGCGATGGCGTAGGGCAGGGCGACGCCGAGCGCGCGCACATGGGTCGGGAACAGCTCGGCCTTCACGCAGGCGTTGATCGAGGTGTAGCCGGTCACGATGACCAGCGCGGCCAGGGAGAGCAGCAGCGCTTGGCCGACGGTCTCGGCGCCCTGGAGCGCGGTCATGATGGGCACGGTGCCCAGCATCGAGCCGACGCCGAAGCCGATCAGCAGCGGTCGGCGCCCGATGCGGTCGGACAGGGCGCCCGCGAGCGGCTGGAGCAGGCAGAAGATCGACAGGGCGATGAAGCTGACCAGCGTGGCGTCCGACTTGGACAGGCCCACGGTGTTGGACAGGTACTTGGTGAGGTAGGTGGTGTAGGTGTAGTAGGCCACGGTCCCGCCCATGGTCAGCGCCACCACCAGGGCGAACTCCCTCTTGTGCGACAGCAGCCCCTTGATCGTGCCGCGCCGCGCGGGCGCCGCGGTCTCCTCCTCCTCGAACGCCTCGGTCTCCAGCAGGCCGCGCCGGATGTAGAGCACCACGACGGCCCCCACCGCGCCCACGGCGAACGGGACGCGCCAGCCCCAGGAGTGCAGCGTCTGGTCGGTCATGGTGTGCTGGAGCGCCATCAGCAGGCCGAGGCCGATCAGCTGGCCGATGGTCATCGAGACGTACTGGAAGCTGGAGGAGAACCCGCGCCGGCGGGGGTGGGAGGCCTCGGTGAGGTAGGTGGCGCTCGCCGCGTACTCCCCGCCCACCGACAGGCCCTGCAGCAGCCGGGCGAGCAGCAGCACCGCGGCGCCGAAGTAGCCGACCTGCGCGTAGGTCGGGGCGACGGCGATCAGCAGCGCGCTCAGCGACATGAGGGTGACGGTGAGGGTGAGCGCGGCCTTGCGTCCCCTGCGGTCGGCGTACCTGCCGAGCAGCCAGCCCCCGACGGGACGCATGAAGAAGCCGACCGCGAAGATGCCGGCGGTGTTCAGCAACTGCGCCGTGGCGTCGCCCTTGGGGAAGAACGACGCCGCGAAGTAGGTGGCGAAGCTGGCATAGGCGAACCAGTCGTACCACTCGACCATGTTGCCGATGGAGCCGCCGAGCACGGCCTTCCAGGGGGTGCGGGACACGGGCACCGGGGGCTGTCCGGTCACGGTCACAGGGGGCCTCCTCGTGAGGGACGGCGACGCCTCGCCGCAGCCTCACATACCCAGCGCTCCCCCAGCCCAACAGCCGCGAAGCCCGCTTCTTACCGGAGAATCTGACTTCAGGAGAGGCTCACAGTACGAGAGAGCCGGCCTCCGCATGCCCATCTCGTCTCAGGCTCCGCGGGCGAACCCGGCCACGGCGCGGCTCACCAGCGCGCCCCACCTGGAGCCCGGCAGGGGTGAGCGGAGCCGGGCCGGGCGGCCTTGTGGAGGCGCTCGGCCCTGGGCGGCGCGGGCGTGGTCAGAGCAGGCGGCGGATGTCGCCGTAGGCGCGGTAGTAGCCGCCGCGCTCGGAGGAGCGGACGCCCTCGACCAGGTAACGCGCCCCGGCCTCGCGCACGCCCTTCGGAAACTGGACGTTCCACCCCGGGTCGTAGCCGGGGCTCAGGACGCGCACGCGCAGCCGGTCGCCCTCGCGGACGCATTCGACCATGATGCCGCCGTCGGCGTGCGAGACGGAGACGCTCTCCAGGACGGCGGAGGGTCGCACCACGGCCAGGGAGGAGGCTGCCTTGACGTCCACCGGCTCGGGGACGGTGCCGGCCTGGGCCGCCCTGATCGCCTCCTCGCTCGCGTCCACGCAGGCCAGCGTGCCGTTGGTGGTCACGATGTAGAGGCGGTCGTCCAGGAACTGCATCGAGTAGGCCGAGCCGCACCCGGTGGCGAGCTTCCACAGCCGGTTGCCGGACCGGTCGAAGCAGTAGACCGAGGAGTGGTTGTCGCCGGCGAAGACGAACCGCCCGTCGGGGGCGGCGGCGCAGGAGAACACCGCGCCGTCGCAGGTGTAGACCGCCTCGACGGCGCCGCCGCGCTTGCCCAGGCGGTACACCTTGTTGTGGCTGGTGCCGGCGTAGACCGCGCCGTGGTCCTGCCAGCCGAACAGCACCTGTCCGTCGAGGCCGGTGTGCCAGACCGGCGTGCCGTCCGCGGCGTCGTACCGCGCGACGCCGCGCGAGTGGCCGTGGTAGACGGCCTCCTGGTCGCAGCGCACCATCCACGCCGCGCTGCCCTCGCCGGTGCGGGCCCACTGGAACTCGTCCTCGTGGTCGATCGTGGTGATGCGCCCCTCCCGGTCGGAGACGCCGAGCACGCCGTCGTCGATGTCGAGCCAGTAGATGTCGACGTCCTCGGCGATCTCGTAGGCCACCCGCGGCACCTTGCCGCTCAGGTCGTACACCTTGCCGTCGTCGGCGCCGGCGTAGATCCAGAAGTCGTCGGCGACGATGCACTTGACGCCGTCGGGCAGGCGGAAGTGGCCGGTGACCGTGCCGCCGTGGGTGACGGTGTAGACGTCGCCGCTCTGGTTGCCGACCCAGCAGCGGTCCTCGTCGACGAAGATGCCGAACGCGGCGGCGCCGCTGGCGAAGCGCCACAGCACCGGGGCCTGGCTGGCGGTGGAGCGGCCGCTCACCATGGTCCTGCGGGTGACCGCGCGCCGCTGCCGCATCCCGCGCACGGCGGGCGCGTACCCCTTGCGGATCTTCTCGCCGACCTTCCTCGCCGCGGCGGCCTCGGCCTTCTCGGCGCTCGCGAACGCCGAGACCTTGGTCTGGCCCTGCTCGCCGATGCGCCCGTAGGTGATGGTCACCTGGGTGCCCAGGACCGCCACCTCGTAGAACTTGTGGGCGCTTCCGGCGTCCTCGGAGAGCTCCAGGTACGTAGTCTGCGGCGCCATGCCGGCCGTCCCTTCCTTGATCGAATGCGGGGAGCGTACGGGAGCCGTCCGACAAAAAACGCTGAATACCCAAAACCCATGTTTACCTGCGGTGATGCGGGCAAAGCCCACAAAAGGGGGAACGCGCCATCGCACGGGAGGCAGAGCCATGGCGAACGTGTTCGAGTTTCTGGAACGGGATCACCAGGACGTCAAGCGGATGCTGGTCGAGCTGGAGGACATGCCCGTCACCGGCGACGGAGACGAGCGGATGCGGCAGCGCAAGCAGCAGGTGCGCCGGCTCATCATCGAGGAGTCCAAGCACGAGGCGGTCGAGGAGGAGTACTTCTGGCCCGTCGTGCGGCACCTGGTCCCGCACGGCGACGAGCTGGCCGAGCACGCGATCAAGCAGGAACAGCGGGCCAAGTACACCCTCAACGACCTCATCGACTACGAGCCCGGCGAGTCCAGGTACGAGGACATGCTGACGGAGTTCATCGCCGAGGCGCGCGAGCACATCGCCTACGAGGAGGAGCAGGTCTGGCCGGAGCTGCGCCTGGTGATCAGCCCCGACCGAGCCATGGAGCTCGGCACCAAGATGGAGAAGGCGAAGAGGATCGCCCCGACCCGGCCGCACCCGCACACGCCGCCGAACCCGGGGCTGCTCAAGGCCGCAGGGTTGTTCGTGGGCGCCGCCGACCGCATCCGCGACATGGTCGCCGCCCGCGCGCGGCACTGAGCCGCCCCGCGCCCGGCCCCGGGACGCCGCCCGCACCGACGCCCCGGGGCGGGGCCCCGCGCACCACCGTCCCGTGCGGGGCGTCGCCTCAGCCGGTCGCGAGCCGGGACAGGAAGCGGGCGGCGACCGGCGCCGCGACCGCCGCGCCGGTGCCCCCGCCCTCGACGATGACCGCGAACGCCAGGTCGTCCCGGTAGCCGATGAACCACGAGTGGGTCGGCGGCATACGGCCCGACCCGTACTCGGCCGTGCCGGTCTTGCCTGCCGTCCCGCCGGGGAAGTCCACGCCGCTCGCGGTGCCCTCGCTCACCACGGCGGGCATCAGGTCGCGCAGGGCGCGGACGACCGCGGGCTCTAGAACGCGCGGCGCCGACCCGCCCGCGGGGACCAGAGACGGCGGCACGAGCCGGGGCTGGCGCCAGGTCCCGTCGGCGATGGCGGCGGCCACGGCGGCCATGTTCAGCGGGCTGGCCAGCACGCGGCCCTGGCCGATCGCCGCCGAGGCCAGGTCGGTGTCGTCGCGCGGAGCGGGGAAGGCCGCGCGCACGGCCGGCACCCCGGGCGTGATCGGCGCGCCGAATCCGAAGCCGCGCGCCACCTCGGCCAGCCGCGCGCCGCCGAGCCGGTCCACCGCCAGGCTGCCGAAGGTGGTGTTGCACGAGTGGGCGAAGGCGTCCTCCAGCGACAGCCGCCCGAAGTCGTGGAACTCGGCGTTGTGGAAGGCGAACCCGCCGATGGTCCGCTCGGGCGGGCACTCGACGGTGTCGCCGGGGGCCATGCCGCCGGCGACCAGCGCGGAAGCGGTCACCACCTTGAACGTCGACCCCGGCGGATAGGCGCCGAGCAGCGCGCGGTTGAAGCCGCCCGGCCGGTTGACCGCGGCCAGCACCTCGCCCGTCGAGGGACGCAGCGCCACCAGCGAGGCGGGTTTGCGCACCCCCTCCAGCGCCGCCGCCCCCGCCCGGTGGACCCGCAGGTCGATGGTGGTGCGCAGCGGCGTGCCGGGCGCGGCCCGCCCGGCCGCCACCGTCTCGACGGCCCGGCCGTCCTTGACGATCTCCACGCGGGCCGACGGCCTGCCCTTCAGCCGGGAGCCGTACTCGGCCTTGAGCCCGTCGACGATCTGGAGCACCGAGCCCGGGGCGGTGGGCGTGTCGATGCGGGCGCCGTCGGCGGCGAGGATCGGCGCGGGCTCCGCCGGCACCTGGGTGACCCGGAAGCGCGCGCCGGCCGTGAGGTCGCGGTGCAGCGAGGAGGGCGAGAAGGACACCTTCCACGCGCGGTCCCGCTCGACCAGCCGCAGGGTGGCGGTGTACCCGAAGTCGACCGGGCCGCGCAGGTCGGCGCGGAAGTCCACCGTCGTCGCCGTCCCGCCCTCCTTGACCGCGCCGGGCGTGAAGCGGGCGGAGGTGAGCCGCAGGTCGTCGTGGAAGCGGCGGTACCACTGCTCGAAGTCGCCCGGCGGTGCGGCCACCATGGCGCGCATCGCGGCGTAGTCGCCCTTGGACCAGGCGGCCAGGTAGCGGGCGGCGGTGTCCTGGGCCGACCCCTCGGCGCGCAGTGCCCACACCACCCCGCCCGCCACGGCCAGCGGCACCAGCGCCATGGCGGTCACCACTGTCACTCGTCTCATCGTTCCCCCTTCGACTCAGGAGGAGGACAGCAGACGACTGACCGTTATGTCCAATATTGCTATGCACGTCATTTTCATACGGATCTGGATATAGTCGCTGGTGATGGACCTGGTACGGCACCTGCGCTACTTCACCGTCGTCGCCGACGAGCTGCACTTCGGCAACGCGGCGGTGCGGCTCGGCATGGCGCAGCCGCCGCTCAGCCAGCGCATCAAACGCCTGGAGGACGAACTGGGCGTGCGCCTGTTCGACCGCTCCAGCCGCCAGGTCCGGCTCACCGAGGCGGGCCGGCTGCTGCTCGCCGAGGCCCGCGACATCGTCGAGCGGGTGGACGCCATCCCCGCGCTGCTGGCCCGCGCGACCGGTGGCGCCGCCACGCTGCGCGTCGGCGTGCCGCCCGACCTGGGCGGGTCCGCCATCGCGGCCCTGCTCGCCGGCTTCCGCGAGGCCCACCCCGAGGTGCGGCTCGGCCTGATCGAGATGGGCACGGCCGACCAGGTGGGGGCGCTGACCGACGGCGCCCTGGACGGCGGCGTGGTCCGCCACCCGGTGAGCGCCCCGGGGCTGCGGTTCGGGCCCGTGCTGGTCCAGCACCCGGGCGTGCTGCTCGCCGAGGACGACCCGCTGGCCGCGTTCTCCTCGGTCCACCTGGCCGACCTGGCGCCGCGCCACCTGGTGCTGTTCCCCCGTGAGAGCGAGCCGGGACTGCACGAGGAGACGCTGTCGGAGTGCCGCCGCCACGGGTACGTGCCCGGCGAGGTGCACATCGGGCGGCACCCGCAGTTCACGCTGGGGCTGGTCATGTCCGGCACGGCCGTGGCCTTCGGCCCCCGCGCCGAGCAGGCCGGCGTCGCCTGGCGGCCGCTGCTCGGCGCCCCGCTGGCCTGGCGGGTGTCGGTCGCCTGGCAGCGCACGTCGCAGGCGATGGAGGAGTTCGGCGCGGTGGCCCTGCGCGTCCTGCGGGACAATGCCGGGATGGTCCACGAGGGAACCGCGCCGCCCCGCGCGGTCAGGCCGCGCCCGGCGTCCGGCCTGCTCGCATGACCCCCGAGGACCGGGCCCCCGCCGCGCACGACACCGCCGCCAGGCCTTCCCGCCCGGACGGTCGGGCCGCCCGTACGCGGCCTCCCGACCTCGCGTCCGTCTTCCGCGCCGCCGCGGTCACCGGCAGCCTCCACGCGACCGACCTGGACACCGGGGCGCAGGTCGGCGTGGGGGCCGACGACCCGGTGGTGCTCGCGTCGGTGTTCAAGCTCCCCCTGCTGGTCGAGTTCTACCGGCAGGCCGAGGCGGGATTGCTCGACCCGGCGCTGCCGTGCCGCGTCGAGCCCGGCGAGCGCACGGCGGGCGGCACGGGGCTGGCCGCCATGCTCGACGGGGCCACCCTCTCGCTGCGCGACCTGGCGTACCTGATGATCGCGGTGAGCGACAACGCCGCCGCCGACGTCGTGGCCCGGCACGTCGGGCTGGAGGCGGTGAACGCCATGCTCGCCCGGTTCGGACTGCTGGAGACGTTCGTCGAGCACGACTGCCGCGGCATGCTCGCCGCGCTGGAGGCCGACCTCGGACCGCTGGAGGGACCACCGCACCCGCGCGACCTGGCCCGCCTGCGCGTGCTCGACCCCGCCACCACCAACCGCAGCACGCCGCGCGAGATGACCCGGCTGCTCGGCATGGTCTGGCGGGACGAGGCGGCGGGCCCCGAGGCGAGCGCCGCGATCCGCCGCCTGCTCGGCCTGCAGGTGTGGCCGCACCGCCTGGCCTCCGGGTTCCCCTACGACGACGTGGTGGTCAGCGGGAAGACCGGGTCACTGCCGACCCTCCGCAACGAGGTCGGCGTCGTGGAGTACCCCGACGGCGGCCGCTACGCCGTCGCGGTCTTCACCCGCTCCATCGGCACGGCCCAGCACCAACCCCGAGCCGACGCCGCCATCGGCCTGGCCGCCCGCGCCGCCGTCGACCACCTCCGCTCCCTCTGACCCCGCGAAGATCCCGGCACTCGGATGGGAGATGACCGCTGAAATCCTGATGTGATCACAAATGGTCGCGTTGGGAGTGCGTTGGACGTATTCTCCGAATTTCCGTGCCTCGTTGTGAAGCTTCGCCCCCATCAGTACTCGCGGATGAGGAGCCAGAGCTTGCGGTGCTGGAGCGAGTCGAACCGGCGTTCTTTAGCCTGTCGAGCCAGTTCGTCATAGGTGACACCCAGCCCGTGCAGCGCCTGCTCCTTCGCCGCCTCGTACTCCTCGTGCGTCAGCTCGATGACTTCCACGTCGTCGGGCTGCTGTGGGTCCATGTGTCGTAAGACTGCCATCCTGACCTCCTCCTCCAGACCTCCGCTGAGCCACGTGAACCAGTCTGCTCTTGTCAAGGTAACCCCGGCGTCCGACAGAAACACTGGCCTCCGCAGTCACGTGCCCGGCGGCGTACGCGGCACCCAGCAATACCAGCCTTCTTCACGCATGACGCGGACCAGCACCGAAGAACTGTGCTTGGATTCTTGCCATGGCGGATGGACCCGGGAATGAAATAGAAACCCGAAGATGGCCGCCCATGACAGGTCGTGGTTCATTGAAACCACGATCCGGCATCACCAAAATCGAACCGTATTCCAGCATTTGCGGAGGAATGCGATGAGTGTCGAGTCTTTTCCTCGGGCGGAGTCTCCTCGCGTACGGTTCGGCGCCGAGATGCGCCGGCTACGCGAGGCCGCAGAGCTGTCCCAGACTGCCGTGGCCACCCGTCTCGGGTGCACCCAGACGCAGATCAGCCGCCTGGAGGCCGCTACTCGCACCCCATCGAGGTCGGATGCCGAACGACTCGACCTCCTCTTCGGCACCGGCGAGAGCAGGCACTTCACCCGCCTACGTGAACACATCGTCACCCCGGGAGGACCCGTCTGGTTCAGGAACTGGGTAGAGGAGATCGAGCCGAACGCCCAGGTGCTGCGCTCCTGGGACCCACTCCTGATTCCCGGTCTCCTACAGACCCGGGCCTACGCCCGGCACATATTCGAGCTGGAACCCCAGATCACGCCCGAAGAGGTCGACCAGCGCGTCGAAGCACGAATGCAGCGGCAGAGAATCCTCGACGGACAAAACCCGCCCCTGATCCTCGTCCTCATCGACGCAGGAGTGCTCCATCGCCAGGTGGGGGGACCTGGAGTGATGCGCGAACAATTGGAGCGCCTACTGGAGATGAGGACATCGCCCATGGTCTCCGTCCAGGTGGTCGATCCGGGGTGCCTCCCGGGCATGGCGGGACCATTCATGATCGCCGAACTGCCGCACGGGCAGCCGGACGCCGTTCACGCGGACTCCCCTGTTCAGGGACATATCACAAGCGACCCGGAATATGTGACATCCATCCGAAGGCGCTATGAGACGATACGGCTCTGGGCCTACCCTGAGCACGTATCCCTCAAAATGATCGAAGAGGCGGAACAACGATGGACCTGAGCGCCGCCGCCTGGCGAAAGTCATCGAAGTCCTCCGGCAATGGCGGCCAGTGTGTGGAAGTGGCCGCCGATCTGGTGGGAGTGGTCGCGGTACGTGACAGCAAGAGCCGGTCGGGGCCCATGATCCTCGTCTCCCACGGAGAGTGGCGAGCCTTCATCGGCGCCGTCAAGGCGGGCGATCGCGTCATTTGACATCACAATTCGCCTTTGGACCCGACCGTTCAGACCTCGTCGAGCACTGGTTTTCGGGGGTGCGGGGGCGGAGCCCCTGCCGGGGTCGGGGCGGAGCCCCGGGGAACACGGTCCGAGCGGAGCGAGGCCCTTTTCATGGCTGACGCCCAGGTTGTCCGTCACGTTCTGATGAGAAACGCCTCCCGGCTGGGCCGGGAGGCGTTTGTTCGGGGGGCTGTGTCAGTCGACGTCGACCCAGTCGAGGGTGCGTTGTACGGCCTTCTTCCAGCCGGCGTAGCCCTTCTCGCGCTGGTCCTCGCTCCAGGTGGGCTGCCAGCGGCGGTCCTCGTTCCAGTTGCGCTTGAGTTCCTCGGTGGAGCCCCAGAACCCCAGCGCCAGCCCCGCGGCGTACGCGGCGCCCAGGGCCGTGGTCTCGGCGACGACCGGCTTGGACACCGGGACGCCGAGGATGTCGGCCTGGATCTGCATGCACAGCTCGTTGGCGGTCACGCCGCCGTCCACGCGCAGCACGTCCAGGCGCACGCCCGAGTCGTTCTCCATCGCCTCGACCACGTCGCGGCTCTGATAGCAGATCGCCTCCAGCGTCGCGCGGGCGATGTGGGCGTTGGTGTTGTAGCGGGACAGCCCGACGATGGCGCCGCGCGCGTCGGAGCGCCAGTACGGGGCGAACAGCCCGGAGAAGGCGGGCACGAAGTACACCCCGCCGTTGTCCTGCACCTGCCGGGCGAGCTGCTCGCTCTGCGCCGCGCCGGAGATGATGCCAAGCTGGTCGCGCAGCCACTGGACGGCCGACCCGGTGACGGCGATCGAGCCCTCCAGCGCGTAGACCGGCTTCTCCTGGCCGAACTGGTAGCAGACGGTCGTCAGCAGGCCGTGCTGTGAACGGACCAGCTCGTTGCCGGTGTTGAGCAGCAGGAAGTTGCCGGTGCCGTAGGTGTTCTTGGCCTCGCCGACGCCGAAGCAGACCTGGCCCACGGTGGCCGCCTGCTGGTCGCCGAGGTCCCCCGAGAGCGGGACCTCCCCGTGCAGCGGGCCGGTGGCGCGGGTGACGCCGTAAAGCTCGGGGTTGGAGGAGGGGCGGATCTCGGGGAGCATCGCACGGGGGATGCCGAAGAACGACAGCAGTTCGTCGTCCCAGTCGAGGGTTTCGAGGTTCATGAGCATGGTGCGGCTGGCGTTGGTGGGGTCGGTGACGTGCACGCCGCCGTCGGTGCCGCCGGTGAGGTTCCACAGCAGCCAGGTGTCGGTGTTGCCGAAGACGGCCTCGCCCGCCTCGGCGTCCGCGCGCACGCCGTCGACGTTCTCGAGGATCCACTGGATCTTGCCGCCGGAGAAGTAGGTCGCCGGGGGCAGGCCGGCCTTGGCGCGGATGACCTCGCCCTTGCCCTCGCGTTCCAGTGCGCTCGCGATGCGGTCGGTGCGGGTGTCCTGCCAGACGATGGCGTTGTAGTAGGGCCGGCCGGTCCTGCGGTTCCACACGACGGTCGTCTCGCGCTGGTTGGTGATGCCGAGCGCCACCAGGTCGGCCGCCGAGAGGTTCGCCTTGCCCAGCGTGGTCTCGGCGACCGCGCGGGTGCGCTCCCAGATCTCCACCGGGTTGTGCTCGACCCAGCCGGCCTGGGGCAGGATCTGCTCGTGTTCGAGCTGGTGGCGGGCGATCTCGTTGCCGCCGTGATCGAAGATCATGAAGCGGGTGCTCGTCGTGCCCTGGTCGACTGCTCCGACGAAGTCAGCCATGGATGATTGCCTCCTTCAGTGGCCCGGCACTGGCGGGCCTCACGCCTTTCACGCCGTCCACGCCCTGCACGGCGTCCTGCCGTCTGCCGTCTGCCGTCCTGCCGCTAGGCCCTGAGGGTCCCATCGGACGCTTCCCTCTCGGTGGGCACGGTACCCGGCTCCGGCTCGCCCGGCTCGGGCAGGAATCGTGCGACCAGCGCCTGGTACAGCCCGGCGCCCAGCACGCCGCCGATGACCGGGGCCACGATCGGCACCCAGAAATAGAGGTTGCCGTACTGATCTCGCCACGCCGACCCGTACCCGGTCAGGTAGGAGGCCAGTCGCGGCCCGAAGTCGCGGGCCGGGTTGATCGCGTAGCCGGCGTTGGTGCCCCAGGCCATGCCGATCGCCACCACGATGAGCCCCACCACGAACGGGGCGAGGTTGGCGGCCGGAGCGCTGTTGGCCAGGTCGGTGACGGCCAGGACCAGGAACAGCAGGATGGCCGTGCCGATCACCTGGTCGCGGAAGGCCCCCCACTCGTGCACCGGCAGCGTGCCGTTGCCCGGCAGGGTGGAGAAGACCCCCTGCGTCTTGATCGTGTGGCCGGGGTCGGCCTGGGCGAGGACCTCGGTGTAGTTCCACCGCACCAGGAGCGCCGCGACGAACGCGCCCGCGGTCTGGGCGAGCGAGTACGGCAGCACCTTGCGCCATGCGAAGCCCTTGAACACCGCCAGGGCGATCGTGACGGCCGGGTTGAGGTGGGCGCCGCTGATGCGGCCCGCGGTGTAGACGCCGAGCGTCACGCCGAGGCCCCACGCCCAGGCGATGCTGTCGTGGTCGCCGAGGCCGCCGGCGACGACCTGGGCCACGACGGCCGTTCCGATGAGAATCAGGATCAGAGTGCCCGCGAATTCCGCGGCCAGCTCACCGAGCAGGCTGGGGGATCGTTTCGGTCCGGCCATGTCGTCTCCTCACGTGTCGCCGTACGACTCGCCGTTGTGCCTGACCGCCGCGGAGGCGACGGCGGGCCGTTACCATCGGCCGTCAAGCGGAGGAGCTGGGCGCCCGCCCGTCTGTTCAACCTGCAGCAACACTGCACCGAAGGACGAGAAAGCCATGTTCACGAACGGGTCAAGAAAATTTTTCGCGTAGTTCGTGACTTCCCCGGGTTCGTCCGCCGTCGTCCCGGTATCCGCACCGATCACGTTTTCGATTATGAGCGGCTGACGGAAAATTTCCACCCCGCGGCAACGATGAGGTCAAGATCGCCTGGTGGCGGGCGTACCACGATCGCCGTAGCGAAGGACGGTCCCCCCGGACGAGGAGGAAGCGGCGCCGCGGCCGTACGGTGGTGGGCGTGATTAGCGTGACCCGGCTACGCGAGGCCGGCTCCTCCCACCCGTACCTGGTGGACACCCTCATCGCGTGCCTGACCTTCGCGGGGACCGTCCTCGGGCCGCCGGCCGGCCACCGGCCCCGCGTGGACCTGCCGCCGATCCCCGGTCCGACCCCGGCCGCGGTGGCCCTGGCGGCGGCGATGTGCCTGGCGCTGGTGTTCCGCCGCGTCTCCCCTCGCCTGGTCGCCGCCCTGGCCGTGGCGGGCTCGGTGACACTGCTGATCACGGGCGGCCCCCGCCCCCCGTTCGACCTGGTCTCGGCCGTGGCCCTGGTCACCCTCGCCGTCCACACCCCCCGCCGCGTCTCGTGGACGTGGGGCGTGGCCGCCGCGCTCGTCCTCGGCGGCACCCGCATCGTCCTGTCCGGCGACGCCTGGCTCACCCCGCAGGTGGCCGGGCAGATCGCGTGGATCGGCATGGCCATCGCCGTCGGCGACGCCGTGCGCAGCCGCCGCGCGTACATCGCCGCCGTGGTGGAGCGCGCCCGCCGCGCCGAGCAGACCCGCGAGGAGGAGGCCGAGCGCCGGGTCATGGAGGAGCGGCTGCGCATCGCCCGCGAGCTGCACGACGTGCTGGCCCACCACATCGCGCTCATCAACGTCCAGGCGCAGGTGGCCGCGCACGTCATGGACGCCGAGCCGCGGCAGGCGCGCGAGGCCCTCGGCCACATCCGCCAGGCCGGGCGGGCGGCCCTGGACGAGCTGCGCACCACGGTCGGGTTGCTGCGCCGGCCGGGCAGCGCCGAGGAGCTGCCCACCGAGCCCGCGCCCGGGCTGGACCGCCTGCCCGAGCTGATCACCTCCTTCACCGCGGCGGGCATGGACGTGGACTGCCGTCTGGAGGGCACCCCCCGGCCGCTGCCCTCCCCGGTGGAGCTGACGGCGTTCCGCGTCGTGCAGGAGGCGCTGACCAACGTGAGCAAGCACGCCGGCCCGGCCACGACGCGGGTGCGCATCGCCTACGGGCGGCGGGAGCTGACCGTCGAGGTCAGCGACGACGGCCGGGGCTGCGCGGCGGTCCCGGGCGTCACCCCCGCCGCGGACGGCCCTCCGGACGGCTCCCCGGGCTCCCTTGACGGCCTCGCGCCGACCGGCACCGGGCACGGGCTGATGGGCATGCGCGAGCGGGCCCTGTCGGTGGGCGGGACGTTCAGCGTCGGCCCCTCCCCCGGCCGCGGCTTCCGCGTCCACGCGGTCCTGCCCGCTCCCGCGGCGAGCGCCGTATGACCGTCCGCGTGCTGCTCGCCGACGACCAGGCCCTCGTGCGGGCCGGCTTTCGCGTCCTGGTCGACTCCGCTCCCGACCTGGAGGTGGTCGGCGAGGCCGACACCGGCCACGAGGCGGTGCGCCTCGCCCGGGACACCAGGGCCGACGTGGTGCTGATGGACATCAGGATGCCCGGGATGGACGGCCTGGCCGCCACCCAGGCGATCACCTCCGACGCCGACCTCGCGGGGGTGCGGGTGCTGGTGCTGACCACCTTCGAGATCGACGAGTACGTCTTCGCCGCGCTGCGCGCGGGGGCCAGCGGGTTCCTCGGCAAGAGCGTCGAGGCCGGCGAGCTCCAGGACGCCATCCGCGTCGTGGCGCGCGGCGACGCCCTGCTGTCCCCCGGCGCCACCAAGGGGCTCATCGCCCGCTTCCTGTCGGCGCCCGGAGCCCGGCCCGACCACACCCCCGAGCACCTGGACGTGCTCACCGACCGCGAGCGCGAGGTGATGACGCTGGTCGCCGCCGGGCTGACCAACGACGAGATCGCCGACCACCTGGGCATCAGCCGCATGACCGCCAAGACGCACGCCAACCGGGCGATGATCAAACTGGGCGCGCACGACCGCGCCCAGCTGGTCGTGATCGCCTACGAGACCGGCCTCGTGCGCCCCCGCGCGCGGTAGCCCTCCCGGTCCCCTACGACGTTCGCGGTAGGACAAGACCCTCCCAGCGACGGACACCCTTCGCCCAGGCGGCGATGAGCCTTGAAGTACGGTGCCGGGCGACCGGCCCGCGACCGCGAGCGGCGCCCCTCCCACAGGCGCCGGCCGCCCCTGCCGAACCCGACCAAGAGATGGACCGATGTCGTTACTCGCCAGACTGAGCCTCGCCAACCGCGGCCTGGTCGCCCTCATCACGATCGTGGTGGCCGCCTTCGGGGTGTACACCATCCCCGCGCTGAAGCAGCAGCTCCTGCCGTCGCTCTCCTTCCCCACCGTGTCGATCGTCGCCTCCTACCCCGGCGCGGCGCCGCAGATCGTGGAGGACGGCGTCACCCGCCCGCTGGAGGACGCCGTGCGCGGGCTGTCCGGCGTGACCGGCGTGAACTCGACCTCCCGCGAGTCCAGCGCGACCGTCCAGGTGCTGTTCGACTACGGCACCGACATCGACGCGGCCCAGAACCGCATCCAGCAGGCCATCGGCCGCGTGCAGAGTCAGCTTCCCGACGGGGTGGACCCGCAGGCCGTCACGGGCAGCACCGACGACCTGCCGGTGATCCAGCTCGCCGCCAGCTCGGCCGGTGACCAGCGGCGGCTGGCCGACCGGCTCACCGCCGAGGTCGTCCCGGCGCTCAGCGGGGTCGAGGGTGTGCGCGAGGTGTCGGTCTCCGGCACCCGCGACGAGGTGATCACCATCGAGCCGGACGACGACGAGTTGGCCGAGCACGGGCTGAGCGCCTCCTCGATCGCCTCGGCCGTCCAGTCGGCCGGGACGCCCGTGCCCGCGGGCACGCTGACGAAGTCGGACAAGTCCCTCAGCGTCCAGGTGGGCACCAAGCTCGGCTCGGTGCAGGACATCAAGAACCTCTACCTCACCCCGCCCGCCGCCGCCCAGGGACAGGGTCAAGGGCAGGGGCAAGGACAGGGCCAGGCGTCCGGGCAGGGCAGGGCGGGCGCGGGCGGCCAGGGTGGCGTGCCCGGGGCGTCCGGGACCGCGGGCGCCGCAGGAACCGCGGCCGCGCGGGCACCTCGGGCGCCCGCCAAGCCCAAGCCCGTGCGCCTGGGCGACGTGGCCACCGTCAAGCTCGGGGTCGCCGACTCCACCACGCTGACCCGCACCAACGGCCGGCCGAGCCTGGGCATCGCGGTCACCATGAAGTCCGGCGGCAACGCGGTGTCGATCTCCCACGACGTGCGCGCGAAGCTGCCCGCGCTGGCCTCCGCCCTCGGCGACGACGCCAGGTTCACCGTGATCTTCGACCAGGCGCCGTCGGTCGAGCAGGCCATCGAGAGCCTGACCACCGAGGGCCTGCTCGGCCTGGCCATGGCCGTGCTGGTGATCCTGGTGTTCCTGTTCTCGCTGCGGTCGACCATCGTGACGGCCGTGTCCATCCCGCTGTCGGTGCTGATCGCGCTGATCGCCCTGTGGATCCGCGACTACTCGCTCAACATGCTCACCCTCGGCGCGCTGACCATCGCGATCGGCCGGGTGGTGGACGACTCGATCGTGGTCCTTGAGAACATCAAGCGGCACCTGTCCTACGGCGAGCCCAAGCGCCAGGCCGTCGAGAACGGCGTGCGCGAGGTGGCGGGCGCGGTGACCGCCTCCACGCTGACCACCGTCGCGGTGTTCCTGCCCATCGCCTTCGTCGGCGGCCTGGTCGGCGAGCTGTTCAGCCCGTTCGCGATCACCGTGACGGTGGCGCTGCTCGCCTCGCTGCTGGTCGCGCTCACCGTCGTCCCGGTGCTCGCCTACTGGTTCATGAAGGCCCCCAAGGACGGCGACTCCGAGGCGATCAGGCGGGCGGCGGACGAGAAGGAGCGCCGGGGCCTGCTCCAGCGCGCCTACGTCCCGGTGATCCGCTTCGCGACCCGGCACCGGATCACCACGGTCGCCATCGCCATGGTGATCTTCATCGGGACGCTGGGCCTGGTGCCGATGATCCGCACCAGCTTCATCGAGGACTCCGGTCAGAACACCATCAGCATCCGCCAGACCTTCCCGGTCAGCACCTCCCTCGCGGCGGCCGACGCCATGGCCAAGAAGGTCGAGCAGGTCGTCTCCGGCACCAGCGAGGTGGCCTCGTACCAGGTCACCGTGGGCGGCGGCGGAGGCATCGGCTTGGGCGGGCGCGGCCGTAATGGCGGGACCTCCCGGGCCAGCTACTCGCTGACGCTGCGCGACGGCGCCGACGCGGGCGCGATCGAGCGACGGCTGACCGACCGGCTCGCCGCCACGCCCGGCATCGGCGAGGTCAGCGTCGGCCAGTCCGGCGGCTTCGGCGGCAACGCGCTGCAGGTCGTCGTGCGCGCGGCGGAACTGGACACCCTGCGCACCGCCGCGCAGACCGTCCAGCGGGCCATGGCCGGCGTTCCGGACGTCGCCGAGGTGACCAGCAGCGTCGCCGACACCGCGCCCCGCATCGACGTCACGGTCGACCGCAGGAAGGCCGCGGAGAAGGGCCTCAGCGAGGTCGCCATCGGGCAGGCGGTGGCGCAGGCGTTCAGGGGCAGCACGGTCACCCAGATCGCCCTGGACGGCACCACGGCCGACGTCGTGCTCCGGCCCGGCAAGGCGCCGGCCTCGCAGGCCGACCTGCGCGACCTGAAGCTCGCCGGCACGGTCGAACTCGGCGACGTGGCCACGGTCAAGCAGGTCAACGGGCCGGTCGAGGTCACCCGCATCGACGGCGACCGCAGCGCCACGGTGTCGGGCAAGTCCACCGGCGCCGACCTCGGCGCCACCACCGCCGAACTGCGCAAGCGGGTGGAAGCGCTGTCGCTCCCGGCGGGCGCCTCCGTCGAGATCGGCGGCGTCAGCGCCGACCAGGCTGAGGCGTTCGGCAGCCTCGGGCTGGCGCTGGTGGCGGCCGTCGCGCTGGTGTTCTTCGTCATGGTGGCGACCTTCCGCAGCCTGGTGCAGCCGCTGCTGCTGCTGGTCTCGATCCCGTTCGCCGCCACCGGGGCGATCGGCCTGCTGCTGGTGACCGACACCTCGCTCGGCCTGGCCGCGATGATCGGCATGCTGATGCTCGTCGGCATCGTCGTCACCAACGCCATCGTCCTGATGGACCTGGTCAACCAGTACCGCGAGCAGGGCATGCCCCTGCACGAGGCGGTCGTCGAGGGCGGCCGGCGGCGGCTGCGGCCCATCCTGATGACGGCGCTGGCGACGATCTTCGCGCTGCTGCCCATGGCGCTCGGCATCACCCACGGGGGCGGCTTCATCTCCCGGCCGCTGGCCGTCGTGGTGATCGGCGGCCTGATCAGCTCCACGCTGCTCACCCTCGTGCTGGTGCCGACGCTGTACACGATGGTCGAGAACCGCAAGGAGAAGGCCCGCGCCCGGCGCGAGCGCCGCAAGGGCGGAACGCCTCTGCCGCCCCCGCGGGAGGAGACGCCCAGCGAGCCCGCCGTGAGCGCGCCGGGCCACGCCTGACCCGCTTCCGGGTGACGGGAAGGCGCCGGCCGTCCATCGCGGCGACCGGCGCTTTCCCGGTTCAGAACCCAAATTGGCCATTGTCTTTCCAATACCGGCGACTTAGCGTCTTTACGTACCGATTACCCGGTTGTTACGCGGAGTGTCGACGCGGGCACTCCGCCCTCTGGACCAGGAGGTTCCCTCCCGATGGCGAAGCCGCTGGGCGTACAGCTTTACACCGTTCGTGACCAGGTGAGGGTCGATCGTGACGAGGTGTTACGGCGGATAGCGGACATCGGATACGGCGCCGTCGAGGCCTACGACCCCACCGACGACCCCAAGGGATTCCGCAGGACCGCCGACGAGCTCGGGCTCACCGTGCCGAGCACGCACGCCTACGCGCTGCTCTCGCAGGAGCCGGACGCCGTCCTGGACGCCATCGCGACCGTGGGCGCCGACCTGGTGATCATCCCGGGCGGCATCCGCGAGGAGGACTTCACCACCCGCGACGGCCTCAACCGCACCGCCGACCTGCTCAACGGCCTGGCCGAGCACGCCGGCCGCTACGGCATGCGGCTCGGCTACCACAACCACTGGTGGGAGATCGAGCCGAAGATCGACGGCGTCCACGCCATCGAGGCGCTCGCCGAACTGCTCGCCCCCGGCGTGTTCCTGGAGATCGACACCTACTGGGCGGCCGTGGGCGGCGCCGACGTGCCCGCGCTGCTCGGGCGGCTCGGGGACCGCGTCCTGGCTCTGCACGTCAAGGACGGCCCCGGCGTCAAGGGCCTGTCGCACACGGCCCTCGGCGAGGGCGTGATGCCGGTGCCGGACTTCCTCGCCGCCGCCCCCGGCGCGCTGCGCATCGTCGAGCTCGACAACTGCGACACCGACATCTACGAGGCCCTGGCCAAGAGCCACGCCTACCTCACCGAACTGGAGCGCGCATGACCGGCGGGCCCGTCGGCGTCGCCCTAGTGGGCGCCGGCGCGATCAGCGACGCCTACCTGCGCAACCTCACCACCTTCCCCGACGTGCGGGTGCTCGGCGTCGCCGACCTCGACGTCGCGCGAGCGGAGGAGAAGGCCCGCGCGTACGGCGTGCCCGTGGCCGGCGACGTGGACGCCGTCCTGGCCGTCCCCGAGGTGGAGATCGTCGTCAACCTCACCATCCCCGCCGCGCACGCCGCCGTCGCCACCGCCGCCCTGCGCGCGGGCAAGCACGTCTACGGCGAGAAGCCGCTGACCCTGGACCCCGAGGAGGGCGAGAAGCTGCTGGCCGAGGCCGCCGAGCGGGGCCTGCGGGTCGGCAACGCGCCCGACACCTTCCTCGGCGCCGGCCTGCAGTCGGCCCAGCGGGCCCTCGCGTCCGGCCTGATCGGCGCGCCGGTCGCCGCGACCGCCGTCATGCAGAACCCCGGCCCGGAGTCCTGGCACCCCAACCCCGAGTTCCTGTTCCAGCGCGGAGCGGGCCCGCTGTTCGACATCGGGCCGTACTACCTGACCGCGCTGGTCGCCGCGCTCGGACCGGTGGCCAAGGTCGCGGCCACCGCCCGCAAGGCCCGCCCGTACCGGGTGATCGGCTCGGGCCCGAAGGGCGGCACGCGCTTCGCCGTGGAGGTGCCCACGCACGTCATGGCGCTGCTCGACTTCGCGGGCGGGGCCAGCGCGTCCTCGACGTTCAGCTTCGACTCCCCCGCGCACGTGACGATGATCGAGATCATCGGCACCGAGGGCAGCCTGTCGCTGCCCGACCCCAACACCTTCGGCGGGCCGCTGAAGGTGCGCGCGGCCGGCGACGACGACTGGCGCGAGCTGCCGGTGGAAGGCACCACCGTCGGGCGCGGCCTCGGCGTGCTGGACATGGCGCGGGCGCTGCGCGGCGGCGTGCCGCACCGCGCCTCCGGCAGCCTCGCCCTGCACGTGCTGGAGGCGATGGCCGCCATCGCCGGCTCGGCCGAGGACGGCGAGTTCCGGCACCTGTCCACGACGGTCCGTGAACCCGAGCCGCTCCCGGCCGACTGGAACCCCGAGGAGGCCACCCTCTCCTGATGGGAGCACCGGGTCCGCTGATCGGGCGGATCCGGCGCCCGGCCCGCCTCAGACGGCCAGCGCGCGGGCGAGCAGCGTCTGGAGGGTGATCGCGCCCAGCAGCACGCCCTGCTCCACGACGGCGATCAGCGGGCTGCGGGTGCGGGCCATCAGGGCGGCCACCTCCAGCACGGTGGCGTCCGGGTCGGTGATCGGCAGCTCGCGCGGCTGCTCGGGCAGGCACTCGCCCACCGTGCGGCCGCCGAGCGCGCGGACGAACGCGTCGGCCTGGTCCTCGTCGATGACGCGGGCCAGCGCCGGGTCGTCCTGGCAGTAGCGCGGCACGGCCAGCCGCAGCACCTGCGTGCCGGGCAGCACGCACAGCGGCCGGCCGTCACCGTCCAGGACGATCAGGCCGGGCAGGTCCTGCTCGGCGAGCAGCCGGGCCGCCTCCGCCGCAGGAGTGCCGGCCGTCACCGTGGGAAAGCCGCAGACAAGATCACGCGCGTGCACCGAAGACCTCCTTGCCGAGCCTAACCGGTGAGATAGCGCAACCACAGGTACGGGGCCGCCAGCCCCACGGTCACCACCGTGACCACCAGGCCGTACTTGGTGAACTCCCAGAAGCTGATGCGGACGCCGTTGCGGGCGGCGATGCCGAGCACGACCACGTTGGCCGACGCGCCCACCGCCGTCGCGTTGCCGCCCAGGTCGGCGCCCAGGGCGAGCGCCCACCACAGCACGTCGCCGGACGGCCCGCTCGCGTGGGCCAGGTCGGCGACGATCGGGCTCATCGTGGCGACATAGGGAATGTTGTCCACGATCGCCGACAGCACGGCCGACCCGCCCAGCAGCCCCATCGTGGCCGGCAGCAGGCTGCCCTCGGTCGCCGAGGCCGCCGCCTGCGACACCTGGCCGATGACGCCGGTCTCCACCAGAGCGCCCACCATGACGAACAGGCCCATGAAGAACACCAGCGTGGCCCACTCGACGTCGCGGATCGCCTCCTCCACCGTCACCCTGGTCGCGGCGACGAGCAGGCCGGCGCCGAGCAGCGCGACGACCGCGGGCTCGTAGTGCAGCACCGGGTGCAGGACGAACGCGGCGATCACCACGGCGAGCACCGCGAGGCTCTGCGCCAGCAGACGGTGGTCCTCGATGGCCTCGCGCTCGTTCAGCTTCATGATCTGCAGCGCCCGCGCCGGGTCGTACACGAACGCCGACCGGAACAGCCACCTGCACAGACCGACGAAGACCACCAGCACCACGACGATGAACGGCGCCAGGTGCACCAGGAAGTCGTTGAAGGTGAACCCGGCCCGGCTGGCGATGATGATGTTGGGCGGGTCGCCCACCAGCGTCGCGGTGCCGCCGATGTTGGACGCCATCACCTCGGCGATCAGGAACGGCGCCACCGGCAGCGCCAGCCGGTCGCACACCAGGAAGGTGACCGGGGCGATCAGCAGCACGGTGGTGACGTTGTCCAGCAGCGCCGACGCCAGCGCCGTGATCACGATCAGCATGACCATCAGCCGGAACGGCCTGCCCTTGGCCCGCTTGGCCGCCCAGATCGCGACGTACTCGAACACGCCGGTCTGCTTGAGCACGCCTACGATGATCATCATGCCGAGCAGCAGGAAGATGACGTTCCAGTCGATGCCCGAACGCTCGGAGAAGAACGCCGACCGGCCGTCCACCGCGTGGATCAGCAACATCAGCCCGGCGCCGCCGAGCGCGGCGGCCGTGCGATGGATGCGCTCGGTCGCGATCAGCCCATAGACGGCGACGAACACGACGACTGCGGCGGCAGCGATCACAGGCGAACCTCCGGGAAACCGGTCTGGGCAACGTCAGCAGAACCGCCGACCAGACTTCCCGGCACACCTCACAACTCTCCGAGAACCCTACCAACCCCGCCCCACCCGGCACACTCACCGAACTACCGCCTCCGACACGACCCCCACCATCCGCGCCGGCACCGCTTCCTGCCGCGCCATCCCGTCCACACCTGCGATATGCCGCATATCGCGCATTGATGATTCGGCGATCGAGGCGACGGACACTCGGGGAGTCCACCACGAGGGGGAGCCATGGAAACAAGCGGAGATGTGCGAATCGCCCAGATGCCGTCGATGGACCCGGAGGTCGGGATACCGATCCCCCGGACGTGGCACTGGGCCCAGGCGGGCCTGCCGCCCGAGGCCGGGATCACCGAGGGGGTTGGCGCGATCCGCGTGCGCAACCCCGACCTCGCCATGTCCCCCTCGCCCATGGCGTTCGTGAGAGGCACGAAGGGGAACCTCTGGATGATCTCCCAGTCGTCCCCGCTCGACTGGAAGTGGACCGACCAGAGCGGCGTCTTCGACGAAGGCGTCGGCGTGGCCGCCTTGAACGACGGCCCCGGCGAGAGAACCCGGCCCTACGTGTTCGTCCGGGCGGGCGACGACCTCTGGTGCAACTGGTGGACCGGCGCCAAGTGGGCCTGGACCGACCAGGGCACGCCGCCTCGCACCACCCTCCACCGCGCCGGCTGCCGCATCGGCGCGGGGACCATCACGCCCTCGCGCTCACAGGGGACCCTGCCGTTCGCCGCCGTGCTGGACAAGAACGGCCGGGCGTGGGTGAACTGGTGGAACTACCTGGGCCAGCGCTGGGAATGGACCATCTTGGACCGCCCGGAGGCGCCCATACTCCCGAAGATGATCGGCGCGGTCGTGGTGACGGACCCGTCGACCGGCACCGAGGCCCTGCACGTCTACGCGATCTGCGGCGACTCGCACCTGTGGCGTTGCGTGTGGGACCTCAAAGGGTCGGCGTGGACCGATCTGGGCAAGCCGCCGGGCCCGCTGACCCGGTGGGTCGGCCCGGTCGCCGTCCAGAGCCCCGGCAAGCCCAACGTGTCGGTCTACGTGTTCATCGTCGACGGCGTGGACGGGCGCCTGTACGTGAACGTCACCGACGCCGCCGCGCCCCGCTGGGAGGACGCGGGCATGCCGCCGGACGAGGGAAGGCCGAACCTCGGCCTCGGCGCCGGTGTCGTCCAACCGCAAGCCGGTCGGGAGTACTCCCCGGTGGCCATGGTGACCGATCACGACGCCGGGGTCTGGGCGGACATGGGGGTCGGCTCATGGTGGTGGGGCCGCCTGGGCAAGCCGGTCGGCGGCATCGTCGTCGAACAGGTCGGCGCGGTCGTCATCACGACGGACCCCACCGTCACGCAGACGCACGTCCTCATGCGCACCCTCGAGGGCACCATCACCGACGCCTGGTACGGCTGACCGTCCGCCTGCCCGCACCTTCGACGGCCTCGGTCTTGGTCACCTTGGACGGCTCCGGCCCGAAAGCCCTCTGGCATTCCAGAGGGCTTTCGGGGGCTGGACGCGTGACCGCTGCCGCCCGACGGCCGTGGAAGGCCACCCGTGGCGTGGCGCGATCCGCGGTCGCCACCCCACGGGTGGTAAGCGGAGGAACGACGTCAGGCGAGACGTTCTGGATCAGGACACGAAAGACCACAGCTGATCGGAATCACCCTCCCAGGGCCACTGCACGACAGAGGAGCCATTAGTCGTGCCACCACCCGCGACGCTCACCCATAGCGCGTGCGCTTCGTTACAGATTCCCCGATACAAACCCATCCATTTTACTTCGGAATGCCACTTCTGATTGGGCGTGCCGTCACAGCTGAACACGACCAATTTCGTGCCCTTGTCGGCCGACGCCCCCGCCACGCCGAGACACTTCGAATGGTCAGCCGAATTCCGGATCTCACAGTCTTCCCCCCAGCAGTATCCCAGGTACCACGTTTGGTCCGGGTGGTCGACGCAGGTTGATATGACCACGGGGGTCCCGTTGGTCATCGCCCCGGCCGTTGTCCCCATGCACTTGCCGCTTTCGCCCAGGAGATGGGGCCGTGAATGCCCTGGCCATCGTCGCGAATTCACAGCATGACGCCTATGACACATCGGGAACGGACCGGAACGCAGATCGATGGCAATTATCGCCCCTACAATCGGATCCATCCGTATCCACGATGATCAAAGATTCCATTCGTCCACGCCATGCGGTTCACCGTTCTGCCCGGCGCTGCCCGGCGAGTTCGATCAGCCTCTCCCAGGCCGGCGAGGAGGCTCCGACGGAATTGGTGATCAACCGGGCCGCGTCCGGGTCGGGGGCCGACGGCTTCCCCTCCTCGGGCGTGCCGGGCTGATGGGCCATCCACCGCTGGGTGCGTTCGGCCAGCGCGTCGAGGCGCGGATCGTCCGGGGGCCAGTCGAAGGCCGCGTCGTAGTCGAGGTAGAGGGCGCGGAACTCCGGGTCGCTGATCGCGTCGTGCTTGTCGGCGAACCAGGCCGCCGCCTGTTCCGGTGAGACCGACCGCAGCAGGATCCACCCGTCGCGTTCCATCCGCACCGTGCGCCGGCTGACGCCGATGCTCCGCAGGTGGTCGAGGTAGTCGGCGACCTCCGCGGAGACGAACAGCCGGTCGCCGGAGTTGAGCTGGACGAGCCGCTCCCGGGTGCGGAGCAGCTCCTCGGCTCGTTCCTGTAGCCGGCGATCGATCTCGGTGATCGCCTCGGCGAACCGGTCGGGGTCGGCGTCGAACAACTCGTGGATGCGGGCGAGCGGGACGCCGGCCTCGGCGAGCGTTTTCACCTTGACCAGGTCGATGGCGTGCTGGGCGCTGTAGCGCCGGTAGCCCGACGCATCGCGCGGCGGCTCCGCCAGCAGTCCGCGCTGGTGGTAGTGGCGCACGGTCTTGATCGTCACACCCGCGTATCGGGCGAGCTGGCCGATAGTGATCATTCGTCGGTCTCCCATCGGCCGGCCCGTCGTCCCGGGATGTTCATCATGTCGTGGATACCACGGCACGATGCGGCCTGACCGGTCAGGCCGTCGCGACCCGGACGGACATCCGGCCGGCGAGGTCGATGCCGACGATCGCGCCGTCTTCGTCGCGGGTGAAGAAGCCGCGCTGCCCCTGCAGGCCGCCCTCGGTGATGATGTACTCGTCGCCGTCGCCGGGCAGCAGGCCCATCGCGGCCGGCGGATAGTCCGGAGGCATCTCGCCGTCCGACGCCGCCCGGATCTCCGGTTTGATGCCGACCTCGAGCGTCATCCCCGTCGGTCCGGCGACGATGACGAGCGTCATGGCATCGTTGTCGTATCTGCCGGCCACCTCCCGGGCGCGCGCCGGGTCATGGGGCAGCGGCCGCGGGTCGCGGTCGACGACCCCCAGATAGTGCTCAAGTGCCCAGCGGACGACGGCCTGGTTGAACGGGATGCCGTTCGGTCCGGCGTTCGACAGCGAGACCACGGCGAAATCGCGTTCGGGCACGAGCAGCAGCTCGGCGAACTGGCCGTTCGCCGACCCGCCGTGCCCGACGGTGCGAACGCCGTCCACATCGCGCAGGAACCAGCAGATGCCGAAGGCGTCGCCCAGCGTGCTGCCGCGCAGCTCCACGGTCGGCCGCCTCATCCGGTGCAGCGCCTCGGCGGGCAGGATCCGGGCGCCGCCCTCGCCTCGCCCGTCTCCGAGATGGAACCGAGCCCAGCGGATCTGGTCCGCCACCGAGGACATCAGGCCACCACCGGGGTTGTTGGCACGCCAGCGCCTCCACCCCCGCGCGACGGACGGGGCTCCGTCCTCGCCCGGGTTGTGACCCACGGCGAACCGCCGCGTCATGACATCGGCGGTGTCGTAGAGACTGTGCGACAGCCCCAGCGGCTCGAGCACGAGCGAGGCGACCGCTCGTTCGTAGGTCAGGCCGGTGACCTTCTCGACGACCCGCCCGGCCAGGTTGTATCCCGCCTGACTGTAGGAGGCCCTGGTGCCGGGCGGCGCGATCAGGGCCAGCGCGGCCATCTGCGCCACATGGGCGGCCAGCGCGTCATCCCCCTCGCCGGTGTCGGCGAGGATCGCCCAGTCCAGCCCCGAGGTGTGGTTGAGCAGGTGGGCCACCGTGACCTCTGCCGCGGCCCGCTCGTCGGAGAGCACCAGCTCGGGAACGTACCGGCGAACCGGCGCCTCCAGCGCGACCCTGCCGTCGGCGGCCAGGCGCATCAGCGCGGTCGCGGTGAAGGTCTTGCTGACCGAGCCCACCTCGTACAGCGTGTCCTGGTCGACGGGCAACGGGTTGTCGACGCTCGTCACGCCGTGGTACGCGTAGGCCTCCTGACCGCCCGCCCACACCCCGACGGCGACGCCGGGGATGCCCAGCCGCGTGGCCGTCGCCTCGACGAACTCCCGCAGGTCGTCGGGTGACCTCCCTTCCCCCTGCTGTCGTGCGGCACGCCCGGCATCGGGACCGGTCGCATTGTCGTCCCGGTCATTCGCAACTCGCTCGATCGCGTTCATGCCCCCATGCTCGAACCCTGCCCCAGGGTCAAGGTCAAGCCCTGACGCGTGACACGCCGCCCGGCGCCGGGCACGACGGCCACCTGCGCCGAACGCGATGGTGCGCGGTTCGGTGCGGGTGGTCAGCGGGGCATGGCTACGGTGAGGAGGAGGGCGGAGTCCTCCAGGGCCTCCAGGCGGTGGCGGGTGTCGGGGACGATGATCAGGTCGCCGGCCAGGGCCTCCCAGGAGACCTCGCCGGCGATCACGCGCACCCGTCCGAGCAGCACGAAGATGGTGGCCTCGCCGTTGGCCTCGTGCTCGCTCTGCTCCGAACCCTTGGCGAACGCCATGACCGTCTGCCGCAGGACGCGTTCGTGCCCGCCCACGACGGTGTCGGCCGCGTGCCCGCCGGTCGACTCGACGGCCTTGTCGAGCTGCTGACGGGCCATGGCCACCAGAGAGAACTTCTGCGTCACGATGCTTCCCCTCACGTTCGGCACGGCGGCCGGTCCGGCGTGCGCGCCCCGCTTCCAGGTCGCCGCATCCTGACCGGAGTGGTCACGCGGGACGACGAAGGCTCACCTTCATGCGTACCCGTTGCGCGTCTACCCTCGTCAGCCGTTTGACACCTTTTCCGTGCCCCCGGTGACGGCTCCCCGGCCGATCACATGCTGTTCAGGGCGGAAGCGGCAGGGCCTTCACGTGGCGGCCAAGGCGACGGTGGGGGCGAGGCGGGCGGCGCGCATCGCCGGGTAGATGCCGGCCAGGGTGCCGATGAGCAGGGTCGCGAGCAGGGCCCCGCCCATCGCCCAGGCGGGAACCACCGCCGGCCAGCCCTTGGCCATGGCGTACGCCGTCGTGGCCGCCGCTCCGAGCGCCGTGCCCGCCACCCCGCCGAGCACCGACAGCAGCAGGGACTCGGTGAGGAACTGGAGCCGCACCTGGCCGCGCGTCGCGCCGAGCGACCGGCGCAGGCCGATCTCCCTGCGGCGCTCCAGGACCGAGATGACCATGGTGTTGGCCACCCCGACCCCGCCCACCAGCAGCGCCACCGCGCCGAGGCCGAGCAAAAGGTTCGTGAACGCGCCCGAGGCCGCCGCCTTGGCCGCGAGGGCGTCGGACGGCCGGCTGACCTGCACCTCGTCGGGACTCTCGGGGTTGACGGTTCGGGGCAGGACCCCGCGCACCGCCTCCACCGTCTCGTCCGGCGAGCGCTCGTAGATCGTGGTCGGGTACCCGTCGAAGCCCACGTAGCGTTCGGCGGCGGCCCAGCCCATGAGGGCCGAGCGTTCGATCTCCGGCGCCAGCGGCATCGCGTCCAGGATCCCGACCACCGTGAACCAGCGGCCCGCGATCCAGACCGGCACTCCGACGCGCTCGATGCCGAGCCGGCGGGCGGCGACCGAGCCGAGCACGACGGCGGGCTCGCGCCCGATGGCGGCGTTCAGCCAGGTGCCCTGCCGGACGGCGCCCTCCAGCGTGGCGGTCAGCCCCTCGTCCGCCGCCTGCACGGCGATGCCGCCGGTGACGGCCTCAGGGATGCGGTCGGTCCTGCGGACGGTCGCGTCCAGTCGCCCTGTGGCGCCGGCCCTGGTGACCGGGCCGATGCGGCGGACCATGTCCAGCGCTTGCTTCGGCAGTTCGGCGTCGTCGCCGAACATGGTCTGGCCGGGCGCCACGGTCAGCAGGTTGGTGCCGAGGCGGTCCAGTTCGCGCAGGAGTTGCTCGCGCGAGGAGGCGGAGATGCCGATGACGGCGACCATGGTGGCGATGCCGATCGCGATGCCGAGCGCCGACAGCACCACCCGGGCCGGCCGGGTGCGCAGCCCGGCGGCGCCCACCCGCAGCACGTCACGAGGTGCGAGCCTCGACGGCGCCAGCCGCTCTCCGCGTCCGCCGGCCCTGACGGCGGTCGTCCCGCTGCTCATCGGAGGTCCCCCTCGAAGTCCCGCCATGCGGTCATATCGGTCACGCCGCCCGTCAGGCGCTTCCCTCGGACTCCCGCGGTCGTGCCGTTCATCGGGTGCTCCCTTCGATCTCCCGCGGGGTGGCCGGGCCGCTCATCGGGGGATCGTCGCCGACGCCGGTGCCGGTACGGGCCGGTCGCATCGGCGGTGGACCGTCGTCGGCGGCGATGAGGCCGTCCCGGACGCGTACCCTCCGGGGCGTCCGTTCGGCGACGTCCACGTCGTGGGTGATGATCGCGACAGTGGTGCCGGAGGCGTGCAGGGTGCGCAGGACCTCCAGCACCTCGGCGCCCGCCGCCGAGTCCAGGTTCCCGGTGGGCTCGTCGGCCAGCAGCAGGGGCGGGTCCCCGACGACGGCGCGCGCGACGGCGACCCGCTGCTGCTCCCCGCCGGAGAGCTGGTGGGGCTTGTGCGCGAGCCGGTGCCCGAGTCCCACCCGTTCCAGAGCGGCGGCGGCCCGCTCGCGCCTCTCGCGCAGCGGGCGTCCGCTGTAGAGGGAGCCGTCGGCCACGTTGTCCAGCGCGGTGGTGCCGGGCGCCAGATGGAACTGCTGGAAGACGAACCCCAGGCGGCGGGCGCGCAGCGCGGACAGTTCCCGGTCCGACAGCTCGGCGATCTCGTGGCCGGCGATGCGGACGCTTCCCGAGGTGGGCCGGTCCAGGGTGCCGATCATGTGGAGGAGCGTGGACTTGCCCGACCCGGACGGGCCGACGATGGCCAGCAGCTCGCCCTCCTCGATGACCAGGCTCACCCCGCGCAGGGCCTCCACGTGCCCGCCGTAGACCTTGCGCACGTCGGTGAGCCGGACGATGGCGCTCACTGCTCCGGCACCCCGACCTTCATGCCGGCGGCCAGTCCGGGGCCGGTGATCTCGACCCGTCCGCCGCCGTAGGCCCCGGTCTCCACCGCGACGTAGCGGGAGGACGCGCCCTCGACGACCTCGACGCCGAAGCCGCCCTCGGCCAGGGCGAGCAGCGACTCGACCGGCACCGACAGCACGTCCTTCACCCGCTCGCTCTCCATGTCCACGGTGACCGGCGCCTGGTCGAGCCGGCCGACCTTCCTGGCCGACTTCAGCGTGATGTCGACGTCGATGGTGGCCCCGTCCCCGCCTCCCGGATCGCCTTCCTGGCCGCTGGACCTGGCCACCGTGCCCACCTCGGAGATCGTGCCCTTGACCCGGCGCCCCCCGGGCAGCTCGACGGTCACGGCCGCCCCCTTCCTGGCCATGGCCTGGTAGTCGGTGTCGAGGTCCACGTGGACGGTGCGGCGGGTGGAGGTGACGGCGAGCGCCCGCCTGCCCGGCCCCACGGCGTCGCCGACCTCCACCTCGGCCGAGGAGACCCGCACGGGCCCGTCGAGGAACACGACCTGGGCCGCGTCCACCGCGCCGGTCTCCGGGAGCCCGCGGTCCTCCTGCCACTCCCGTACGGCCTGGTCGGTGGCGTAGGTGAACTCCTCGTCCACGGTCATGTCGTCCCCGTAGCCCAGAGCCCTGAGGTTGGACTCGAGCTGGCGGACGTCGGGCCCGTCGCTCACGCCGCGCCGCATCGTCCGGTACACCGGGACCCGCCCGTACATCAGCACGAGCGGCCTGCGGTCCACCTTGAGCAGCGCGTGGCCGCGGGTGACGGTGCTCCCCTCGGCGGCGACGGCCGTCACGGTGCCGGGCGCGCCCGCGTAGACCTTCCGCTCGCCGGCGTAGGTCAGCGTCCCGTCCACCGAGGATGTGTCCACCAGGTCGCCACGCGTGATCTCGGCCGTGCTCCTCGCCGGCGACGCGGACGGCGACGCCGCGCCGGCGCCGGAGTTCATCACCACAGCCGCCGCGGCCGCCCCGGCCAGGATCGCGGTCACCCCGATCCCGGCCGGCAGGACGCCCAGGCGCCGAGCTCCCATCGATGTTCACCTCCGCGCCGCGGGACCCACGCCCGCGGCATGGGTGGGTTTCTAGTCAGCGGCGGATTAGCGGCGGGTAAGCGCGGCACGGGGCCGGCGGGCTTACCGGTTGCTAACGCCGTCTGAGGCACGCTGGTCAGTCGTCCGTTGTTGCCCGCCAGACCAGCGAAGGGGGACGCGCGATGCGTGTGCTCGTCGTCGAGGACGAGGACGAACTCGCCGACGCCATAGCCCGCGGGCTGCGGCGCAGGGCGATCGCGGTGGACGTGGCCTACGACGGCGCCGAGGCGCTGGAGCGGCTCGGCCACACCGCCTACGACGTGGTCGTCCTCGACCGCGACCTGCCGGAGCTGCACGGGGACGAGGTGTGCCGCCGCCTGGCCGCCGCGGGGGCGTCCGGGCGGGTGCTCATGCTGACCGCCGCCGGGCGGGTGGGCGACCGGGTCGCGGGGCTGTCGCTGGGGGCCGACGACTACCTCACCAAGCCGTTCGCGTTCACCGAGCTGGTCGCGCGGATCCGCGCGCTCGCCCGCCGCACCGCGCCGGAGCGTCCCGCCGTCCTGTCGCGGGCGGGCGTGCGGGTGGACCTGGCGGTCCGCGCGGTCCACCGGGACGGGCGGCCGGTGACGCTGACGCGCAAGGAGTTCGCCGTGCTGGCGGAGCTGGTGCGGGCCGGCGGGGCCGCGGTGACGCCGCGGCGGCTGGTCGCGCGGGCGTGGGACGAGAACGTGGAGTCGGGGACGGGGGCGTTGCGGGTGACCATCACCACCCTGCGCAGGAAGCTGGGAGAGCCGGACGTCATCGAGACCGTGCCGGGGATGGGGTACCGCCTGGCGGGGCGGCCGGGGGGTGAGCGATGATCGCCCGGCGGGCGCGCGGGTGGTGGAGCGGCGTCGGGCTGCGCACCCGGCTCACCATCCTCTACAGCGGCCTGTTCTTCACGGCCGGGACGGCGCTGCTGTGGGTGACGTACCTGCTCACGGCCCGCGCGCTGGAGCGGGAGCTGTTCTTCGGTACCTCCACGCTGCCGCCTGACCTGCCCACCTCGCCGCACAAGCCCATGGTGTTCGCGATGAAGGTGCAGCGCGACGTGCTCGCCCAGGTGGAGCAGGGCAGACAGCAGGTGCTCGGCGACCTGTTCCAGAACTCGGCCATCATCATGCTGGTCGGGGGCGTGCTGGCGATCGTCCTCGGCCATCTGGTGGCCGACCGCGCGCTGCGCCCGCTGCGGCAGGTGACCGAGACGGCCGAGCGGCTCTCGGAGAGCACCCTGCACGAGCGCATCGCCCTCGCCGGCCCACGGGACGACGTCAAGCGGCTCGCCGACACCTTCGACGCCATGCTGGACCGGCTCCAGCGGGCGTTCGACGCGCAGCGGCGGTTCGTGCTGAACGCCTCGCACGAGCTGCGCACCCCGCTGGCGATCAACCGGACGCTGCTGGAGGTGGCCCTGGAGGAGCCGGACGCCTCCGACGACCTGGTGCGCCTGGGCAAGGCGCTGCTGGGCACCAACGCCCGGCACGAACGGCTGATCGAGGGCCTGCTGCTGCTCACCCGGTCGGAGCACGAGCTGGTGGCGCGCAAGCCGGTGGCGGTGGACGAGGTGGCGCTCGGCGTGCTCGAGGGGCTGGAGGCGCTCGCGCGGCGGCGGCGCGTCGCCCTGGAGCGCCGACTGTCCCCGGCGACGGCGGCGGGCGATCCGGTGCTCATCGAGCGGTGCGTGTTCAACCTGGTGGAGAACGGGCTGAAGTACAACGTCAAGGACGGGATGCTGCGGGTCGAGGTGACCGACGATTCCGAAAATATCGTGATCAAGGTGGCTAATACCGGGCCGGTGATCCCCGCCTACGAGGTCGAGGACCTGTTCGAGCCGTTCCACCGGTTGCGCGAGCGCGTCGGCTCGGCGCAGGGCTCCGGTCTCGGGCTCTCGATCGTCCGGGCCATCGTCGCCGCGCACGACGGCCAGGTGGAGGCGGCGCCCCGTCCGGACGGCGGCCTGCTCGTCACCGTGAGCCTGCCCGCCGCCCGCCCCCCGGTCGCGGCCCGCCTCCCCGCAGCCACGAGGTGACCGGCGGGGCGACCCGGCGCGACCGGGCCGCGGTCACCCGACCTGGGCGCCGTCATCCGACCTGGCTGCGGTCACCCGACCTGGCCGTCGTCACCCCGCCCGACCGCGGTCACTCGCCCGGGCCGCCGCCCATGAAGTGCTCGCATGCCTTCTGCGCGGCCTTGGCCTTCTCCTCCCCTCCGCTGCCCGGCTTGGGCATCCTGAGCAGGATGCCCTCGCCGGGCTTGGGGTCGGCCATGTCGACACCGTGCTCGCGCATGCACCGGGCGAAGCGCAGCATGGCGTCCCGGCGCTTCGGGTCGTCCGCGTCCATCCGCTTGCCGCCCTGCATGTACTTCCCGCACACCTTCTGCGCCGCCTCCATCTTGCCCTGCTGCCCCTTGTCGATCTTCATCTGGATGCGGCCGTCCGGATCGGGGTCCTTCATGTCGACCCCGTGCTCGCGCATGCACTGCGCGAACTTCAGCGGGTCGCTGGACGTCGCGGGCGAGGCCGACGCGGCGGGCCCGCCGGAGGCCCCGCCGTCGGCCGAGGCGACGCCCGTCCCCTTCGCCTGCCCCCCGCATCCGGCCAGCGCGAGCACGGGCAGTGACGCCAACACCAAGGTCAGCCGCCGGACAACCATCTCGATCTCCTCCTCGCGTCCCCGGGCCCGGTGCCCGGCCGACGGGACCATGTCTACGGAGCACGGGATTAGCGAGAGGTAAGGGTGACGCGCACCTGCACGTGCGTCATCACTTTCCGTGCCTATGACCACAATTTGCCCGGTATGTCCCATCCGCTGCTCGAGCGGGGGTAAGGCTCTCAGGGAGGACGCAGGGGGCCAGGTGATCGCGAGGAAGCTGTCCGCCGGTGCCGCCGATCTGATGGCCGAACTGATGGAGGCCGGCCACTTCTCGGGCCTGGAGATGCTGCCGGAGCTGCTCGCCGAGCACGCCCCGGGCGCGGGTATGCGCGACATCCTTGTGTACCTGGTCGACCTCCAGCAGGAGAACCTGCACCTGCTCCCCTACCCCGAGGACCAGCCTCTGGGGCCCTGCGAGCTGCGGGTCGACGGCACCCTGGCGGGCAAGGCGTTCCAGCAGCTGCAGGTCCTCCCCAAGACCGGCGAGGACGGCCGTCCCGAGTGGTGGTGGGCGCCCCTGCTGGACGGCACCGAACGCCTCGGGGTGATGCGCGTCAGCGTGGACCAGGAGACCGAGTGGACCCAGGCGGACATCCGCTGCCTGGCCTCGACCGTGGCGCTGCTGGTGGCGAGCAAGAGCGCCCACAGTGACACCTACGCCCGGCTCGTGCGCACTCGCGCGATGAGCGTCACGGCGGAGATGCAGTGGAACCTGATGCCGCCGTTGAGCTTCGCCAACGACGAGGTGGTGATCGCCGCGGCGCTGGAGCCCGCCTACGACATCAGCGGCGACGCCTTCGACTACGGCCTGGCGGGCGACACCCTGCACCTGGCGATGTACGACGCCATGGGCCACGACGCCTCCGCCGGCCTGACCGCGACCCTGGCCGTCGCGGCCTGCCGCAGCCACCGCCACCAGGGCAAGGACCTCGCCTCCACCGTCGAGGCGATCGAGGACGTCCTGATGGAGGAGTTCGGCACCGATGAGCGCTTCGCCACCGCGGTGCTGGCCAACCTGGACGTCCCCAGCGGGCTGCTCACCTGGATCAACTGCGGCCACCATCCACCCGTGCTGATCCGCGACGGGCACTGGGTGGCCACGCTGGACTGCCGGCCGTCCCATCCGCTCGGGCTCTACCTCGGCCTGCCCCTGGTGACGTGCCAGGAGCAGCTCCAGCCCGGCGACCGCGTGCTGCTCTACACCGACGGCATCACCGAGGCCCGCAACGAGCACGGCCAGGAGTTCGGGCTGCCGCGCTTCGTCGACTTCGTCATCCGCAGCGCGATGGACGCCCTGCCCGTACAGGAAACCCTGCGCCGGCTGATCCGCAACGTGCTCACCTACCACGACCAGCGGATGGAGGACGACGCCACCGTCATGCTGGTCGAGTGGCACGGCCCTCGCCACCCCACCCGCGAACGCCCCTCCCTCCTCCCCTGACCGCACCAACCCTGCCCTCACCCGCTGGTCAGGACTCCGCGCGGGCCTCGGCGGCGCGGCGGCGGGCTTCGGCGGCCCGGCGGGTGGCGCGGTCGCGTTCGCGCTCGGCCATGTTCAGCCGCTTGGTGGCCGCCTCCTGGCGTTCGAGTGCCGCGGCGAGCTCGCGGCGCAGCCGGTCGGCCTCCTCGGTGGCGGCCACGTGAGCCCGCTCGGCCTCACCGGCCTCCGTCTCCCATTCGGCGAGGGCGCTCGCGGCCTGCGCGGCCTGGGCCTCGGCCGCCGCCGCCCGCTCTTCCCGCCGGCGGCGCCGCTCCTCTTCCTCCCGCTTCTTGGCCTCCTCGCGGGCCTTGGCCGCCTCGGCCGCCCGCTGGGCCCGATCGCCCTTGGCGGCCGGGGCGCCCTTGGCGGCGCGCCCGCCGGCCGGCGCGGAGTGGCCGGCCTTGCGCCGGTCCGTTCCGGACGGCGCGGCGCCGGCGACGGAGCTCCCCAGAAGCGCGGACAGGTCGTCGGCCGGGCCGAAGCCGACGTGTCTGCGCGGCTGGGCGAGCCGGCCGTGCCGGACCTCCTCGGCCACCGCCGCGTCCATCGTCGCGGCGTGCAGGGTGTCCTCGATCTCGCGCGCGGCCCCCTCGCGCAGCGGACGGCCCGCCTGCTCGGCCAGCGCGTCGACGGTGCGGGCCAGGCGGGCGACCAGCTCGCCGCGCCGCTGGTCCAGCTCGCCGATCTGCCCGCCCTTCCCCCAGGCCGCGCGCAGGTCGGCGCCCAGGTCGAGCAGCTCGTCCAGCTCGTCGGGGGCGTCACGGGCCAGCCGGTTCACCGCCCACGCGGACACCGTGGGGCGCCGCAGCGCGCCGATGCTCTTGGCCAGGCCGGCGTCCCCGGCCTTCTTTGCCTCGGCCGCCAGCCGCTTGCGCGTCTCGACGAAGTCTTCCGGCGCGCCGCCGTACAGCTCGCTCACCGCCTGGGAGAGGTCCACATCACCGCCTTATCAGGGTCTCCCACCAGCCGTCCACCGCCGGCGCGGCGTCGACGTCGACGGTCTCACCGGGCCGAGGCGCCACGATGCGGACGTCACGGGCCTTGGCCTCCCGCCACAGCCGCTCGACGGGCTCCGCCCACGGGTGCAGGGCCAGCGTGAACGTCGCCCAGTGCACGGGAAGCAGCAGACCGCCGCCGAGGTCGACGTGGGCGTTCACCGCCTCCTCGGGGTTCATGTGGATGTCGGGCCATGCGGGGCTGTAGGCGCCGATCGGCATCAGCGTGAGGTCGAACGGCCCGTGCTGGGCGCCGATGCCGGCATACCCCTGGAAGTACCCGGAGTCGCCGGCGTAGAAGACCTTGCGGCGCTCACCGGCGACCGCCCACGAGCCCCACAGCGTCTCGTCGCGGCGGAAGGTCCGCCCGGAGAAGTGCCGGGCCGCCGTCGCGGTGAACCGCAGCCCGGCCACCTCGGCCTCCTCGTCCCAGTCGAGCTCGACGACGCGCTCGGACGGCACTCCCCACTTCTCCAGGTGTGCGCCGATGCCCAGGGGTACGAGGAAGGGCGCGGTGCTCGTGCGGGCCAGCACGCGAACGGTCGCCAGGTCGAGGTGGTCGTAGTGGTCGTGCGAGATGGCGATCGCGTCGAGGGACGGGAGCGAGCCGAGGCCGACCGGCGCCGGGTGCAGCCGCTTCGGCCCCACGAGCTGGGAGGGCGAGACCCGCCTGCTCCACACCGGGTCGAACAGGACCCGCCGTCCCTCGATCTCGACCAGCGTCGAGGCGTGGCCGTACCAGACGACCCGCAGCCCGTCGGGGGTGGGCGGCTCGGCCGACGGCGTCAGGAGCGGGACCTCCCCCGGCGGACGGCGCCGCTCGGCGCCGGTGAGCAGCTCACGGAGCATGCCCGGCGGCGGCCCGGCCGGCACCTTCGTCGGTCCGGGCATCGGGTTGACGAAGACGCCGTCCGCGAACCGCGCCGAGGCGCGCATGCGGGCGGCGCGGCGCGCGCCGGAGCGCAGTGGGCGGGCGCCGAGCTCCGCCGGGACGTCCCGCAGCGCCCAGCCGGCCGCCGCCACCGCCGCGGCGGCCGTCAACCTCGTCGTGGTCCGTCCCATCACCGTTCACGCTCCCCGCGTCTCAGTCGTCCACACAGCCGAACTCCTTCCGGCCGGTCCGGTGTTCCCGCCGCTCCCGAAGGCCGCCAGGTGACCGTACCGATGGTCGCGTACAGGCCCGCCCAACGCCGTCGCCACCCATCGCGGCGGCGACAAAGAGCGTCCAAAGACACACGTGTCGTGAGCATTCCGGCACAGGGCGTGGCCGGCGACGGGGTAGGGAGCCTGACGTCGCCGATGTCCGGTCCGGGGAACGCCCGCCGCCGGACGGACCTGGAGAGGCAGGTGCGCCCGATGGCCCTTCACCGCACGCAGAGCCGGCCCGCCGGAACGAACGGCCCCCCGGACCATGCCCCCGCCCACGTCCACGTCCCCGTCCGCGTCCGCGTGCCGGGGGCGGTGCTGCTGGGTGTCCTGGCCGGCGCGCTGATCGCGGTCGCCGCGCCCTCGGCCGCCGGAGCCGAGGCGACGGCCGCGCCCCGAGGCGGCGCCGCTGTGCTCAGGGGCGGCGACCGGGGGCCGATCCACATGACGGCGGGCAACGGCCGGCGCAACAACACCTACGCCGCCATCTACAGCCCTACGGTGGTCCGCGGCCAGCAGCAGGTGACCAACACCATCACCGGCGGATACTCGCGCACGCAGACGGCTCTGTGCACGCACCAGCGCGTCTGCGTCATCAAGCAGCGAAACCGCGCCACGCACCGCGGTTGGCACCGTCCAAGGCAATGATCCGGCAATGACCCGCTCGCGCCGTTCGCGGCGGACCCGCCCGCCGTGCCGCCCGGAGTTACGCTGACCGGGCCGGTCCTGATCCAGACCTGGCCGCCCGGGCTGCGGGCGAGGCATCAGGGGGCGGAAGATGACGCGTCGGCACCGCGGCCGAGTCCGCATGGCAGGCCACCTCGCCGTGTGGCTGCTCGCGGGGGCCTCCGCCCCGATGATCCTGGTCGTCACCTCGCCCGCCGCGACGGCCGACGCCGACACGGGCCGGACGTCGAGCAGGCCCCACCACACCCGTACGCACGCCCAGACCCGCGAGCATGCGCGGCCGGCGACCGGGGAGCGAGGCCGCGCACGGGCGCACGGGCACGGCCGGTCCGGCGGCGGCACGCTCGCCCGCGCGGCCAGGGGCGGTCATCCGCGCGGCGACGGCGACGGCGACGACTCGGTGCCCACCGTCCTGAAGGCCGGGAACGGCACGCGGAACCAGAGCATCACCGAGGTGAGCAGCCCCACCGTCAACAAGGGCATCCAGCACACCTCGGCCGAGACCCTGAGCGGTGCGACCGGCATCCAGAACGCGCTGTGCAAGAACGCCAAGGTGTGCAACATCCATCTGAAGGTCATCATCATCAACCCCGGCCGGTCGCAGAAGGGCAAGAAGGCGAGGTCCGCCGACGTCACGACGACCGACGACTCCTCGGACGGGGTGACCGCCCGCCAGAACGCCGCCGAGGAGGACGACGACTGCTGCTGCGACTGACCGGCCGCAACCGCAGCTCGACAGGACCCCCGGCTCTTCCGGCCCACCGACCCACCGACCCACCGACCCACCGATGGCATCGGCGCGACCGGCTCATCCGTTCGACCGGCCGCCGGTCGGCTCACCCGCGACATCGGCCGACCCGGCTCCTCTGGACGACCGGCCCAGCGGGCGGCGCATCGGCCCACCGGCTCGGCGGGGCGGGCGTGGAGCGGCCGCGGCACGGAGGTCGTGCCGCGGCCGCGGGGGCGGACGCCCGTCAGTGTGAACCGCTCAGCGGACGCGAGCGCGGACGCCCGTCAGTGTGAACGGCTCAGGGGGTCGGGGTGACGGTCACCGTCTGGGTCACCGTCGGATCGGCCGTCGGGTCGGCCGTCGGGGTCTCGGTGGGCAGGGTCGGCTCGGTCGTCGGGGTCACGGTCGGCGTGGGGGTCGGAGTCTCGGTCGGCGTCTCGGTCGGAGTCGGCGTGGGACAGGACGCGGGAGCGCGCCACTTGGCCTGACCCGGCCACCAGTAAGTGCTGGGCTTCCAGCCCTTGCCCGGCCAGTACCTCTTGTTCGGACGCGAGAGGTCCACGATGTACCCGGCCGTCGCGGACAGCTCCGGGGCGGCGGTCGCGGTCTCCCCCTGAGGCGCGACCGGCTCGCTCTGCCCCTCGGGCGCGGGCGTCACCGTTCCTTCGGGCGTGGCGGTCACGGAACCCTCGGGCGTGGGCGTCACCGAGCCCTCAGGGGCGGGCGTGACCGAGCCCTCGGGAGTGGGGGTGACGGAGCCCTCGGGAGTGGGAGTGACGGAGCCCTCCGGGGTGGGCGTGACCGAACCCTCCGGAGTGGGGGTCACGGAACCTTCGGGCGTGGGCGTCGGGCTCGGCGGGACGGGAGTGGTGTCGTCACCCTGCGGCACGGCCGTCAGCGCGACCCAGTCGCCCTGCTTGATCACGCTGTCGCCGCGACGGCCGGAGACGACGCGGGTGGCGTCGATGATCGAGTACGCCTTTTCGTAGCCGTCCTGGCTGCGCACGGTGATCGCGTCCTCGGACACGGAGGTCGCCCGGCCGGTCTGGGTGAGCAGGGTGACGGTGGTGCAGCGGTCCTTGGACGGGATGACGAATTCGCCGTGCAGGGTGCCGACGAACGCCCACGGGGCCACGTGCGGCACGGAGACGGCCGGCGTCTCGGCCGGGGGCGGAGGGACGGCGGGCGACGGGGTGCCGGTGGGGACGTCCGTGGGCGGCACGGTCGGGGTGTCGGTGAGCGTGGGGGTGGGGCTGGGGGTCTCGGAGGGAGGCGGCGTGGGGGACGCGGCCGAAGCGGCGGCCATCCCGACGCCTCCCGACGTCACGAGCATGACGGCGGCGGCGAGGATGGGCGGTCCCGAGAGGCGCCAGCGCGGCCCGCCTGATCCGATCTTGTGAGGCTTGTCAGGGTTGGTGGGCGTCACCGTGATCCTCCATTGGCTTGTCTGGTCAGCCCGCCGCGAACGGCGACGAGATGACAGGGCCGTTCTGCCTTACCCCCTCTAGAACGGCCCTCACGCCCTCCCGGCTCGATTGTGGGACGCGGAAAACGGCGGATCCCCCTACCCGCCCGGCCCTGTGGCCCCCGCCACCCCCCGCCCTCCACCGCCGCCCGCCCCCGCCCCACGGCAGCTCGAACAACGATTTCCAGCGATCCCGAACCCACCTGCCACCACCCCGCCCCGACCCCGAATCCCCCGCCAAAAAATTTCGTGCACATTTCCGGACAACCCAGCTCCTTCACTCCCCGTCCTCTCTTCACCTCCCACCGTCACCTCAGGAGCCCCCGTGCGTCCGTCCTCGGTCCTCCCCCTCGCCGTCCTGATCGGCGGCCCGCTCCTCCTCTGTGCCGCCGCCCACGCCGACGCCACCGGAGCGCGGCATGGCAGGGCCGTCCTCACCGACGTCGTGCAGTACCACTGCGCCTCCGGCCCAACAGGGGCGCAGCCGCAGGACGTCAGGGTGCGGGTCGAGCTGACCATGCCCACCGGCGTGGTGACGGACCGGCAGGTGACCATCGGCTGGCACGGCATCTACGTCGGCGAGCCCTTGCGGGCCCCCGCCACCGGCCTTCCGCCGGGCACCGCTCTGTGGGCGTACGCGTCGATCAGCAAGCTGCCTCCGGTGACATCCGGCACGGGCTCGGAGTCCCTCGGCGCCGAGATCAGTGCCGGCGAGGCCGTCCCGCTGCCGGCAGTGGCGATCAAGACGACGCTGAGGACCGCGGGAAGGGCCGAGGTCAGGCCGGGTGCCATCAATGTTGGTCCCGAGGACAGCGACCGGGTGATCAAGTGTGAGGTGACCAACAAGGACGACCTCACCGCCTATCCCCTGACGGTCACCAGCGACACCGGTACGGGCCGGCCCACCCCGACTGCCACTCCTACACCGACTCCGACGCCCACTCCGACTGCCACGCCCATCCCCACACCCACTCCCACCTCCACGTTCACCGATACAGAGACGGAGAACGAGGACGAGAGCGCCGCCACGGAGGCTCCGGGCGCGGACAGGAGCGGGAAGGTGACCAGGATCCCGGCGGGCGCCGCCGACACCGGGGGCGGGGGGCTGGCCGGACTCGACGGGCGGGTGCTGGTGGGGGTGGGCCTGCTGGTCGTGCTCGCCGCCGGAGCGGGCCTCCGTTCACGGCGGGACTCGAACAACGGTTGACCATACGGCCATCACGACTCTGCACGATCGAGGGTGTAGTGCTACTGCACCGGTGACGACGGATCGTGACCAGCATCAGGTCGGTGCAAGCGAAACCTGCGTCAGGAGGAGCGACATGCCAGTCGCCAGACCCGGGCGCGGCCTGCATGGCGTTCAGCGGCCGATACTCTCCAGTTCGGCCAAGTCCTCATCGGAGAGGGAGAGTCCAGCGCCGACGATGTTCTCGCTCAGATGGACTGTCGATGATGTGCCGGGGATGAGCAGGATGTTCGGTGAGCGCTGCAACAGCCAGGCCAACGCGACCGACATCGGCGTCGCCCCAAGCCGGACCGCGACCCCCGAGAGTTCATCGGATTGTAGCGGCGTGAAGCCCCCCAGCGGGAAGAACGGCACGTAGGCGATGCCATCGGCGGCGAGCCTGTCAATGAGGTCGTCATCGTGGCGGTGGGCGAGGTTGTACATGTTCTGCACGCAGACGATCGGGGCGATACCGCGGGCCTCGGCCACCTGCTCGGTGGTGACGTTGCTGACCCCGAGGTGACGGATCAGACCCTCTCGCTGGAGTTCGACGAGCGTCTCGAACGCCTCGGCGAGCGAACCAGGCTTGGGGCCTTCGGCATCACCCATGCGCATGTTGACCAAATCGAGAGTCTCGACCCCGAGAGACTGGAGGTTCTCGTGGACCTGCTTGCGCAGATCTTCGGGTCGCCGGGCCGTGGGCCAGCCGCCTTGCGCATCTCGGTTCGCCCCAACCTTGGTGGCGATGAACAACGACTCCGGATAGGGATGCAGCGCCGCACGGATCAGCTCGTTGGTGACACGCGGTCCGTACGCGTCGCTGGTATCAATGTGGGTGATACCGGCCGCGACGACCTCGCGCAATACTGCCAGGGCGCCATCGTGGTCAGCGGGAGGCCCCATGACCCACGGGCCGGCGAGTTGCATCGCGCCGTAACCGAACCGGGTGATGGTCGAGTTGCCCAGCGTCCAGGTGCCGCCGGGAAGTGATGTGGTCGGCGCGATCATCGTTGTGCCTTTCGCTTGTCGCCGTGGGTGGCCGTCTTCAGCCTCCCTGGGCGAGTATTGGATAGTTACTTCCCACAGGGAAGTAGGCACTCTGAAGTGCGTAACTCTCCCACAGGCGAAAGGCGATCAGTGAAGCCAGCGAAGGCCGCCCAGAGAGCGCAGGCCAAGATGGAGTACAACGCGTTCCTGGCGGCATGCCCCAGCCGCCGGCTCCTCGACCGGATCTCGGACAAGTGGGTCGTGCTGATCCTGTGCGCACTTGGCGGCGACACAGCAGACAAATCTGACCAGCCTGGTGCATCGGATGCCGCACGAGCGATGCGCTACTCCGAGATCTCCCGCCTGCTTGCGGGAGTCAGCCAGAAGATGCTGACCCAGACTCTACGAGCACTCGAACGCGACGGCCTACTCACCCGCACCGTAACGCCAACCGTCCCCGTCACCGTCACCTACGAGTTGACCGACCTCGGCCTCTCGCTCCACCACCTGACACGCCACCTCAGGCACTGGGCGCAGACCCACATGGACCAGGTCATTACCAACCGCGAGAAGCACGACGCTCGCACTTCATGACTGACACAGCCAACCGTCCGATACCGCCACGCTCTCAGGCGGCACACCCTCGATTGCGATGACCGTCATCACCGCACCGTCCGGACACCGGCCACCGCCGTCCACGCGAGAAGGGCCATGGCCACGTCATGTGAGAACGGCCCGTCGTCGGCGCGGGTGGGCGGTGTGCGGGGTTGGGCACGGGGACGGCCCGTCCCCGTGGGTGGGGACGGGCCGGGTGGCAGTCCGTGGATCAGGCGATGATGTGGCCGTCGTTGGGGCGGTCTATGCGGGAGCGGCGGAAGTCGCGCAGGACGAACGTGCGCTGGAGCCAGCGGTCGGCGCCGTCGTAGCGGGGGCGGAACGCGGTTCGCCCGTGCATGGTGACCCGGTTGTCGACGATCGCCAGGTCGCCGGGGTTGAGGACGACGGTGTGGGCGACCCGCTCGCACAGCTCCCCCAGCTCGGCCAGCGCCCGCTCGGCCTCGGGGCTGAGGGCCTTGGTCGCGGCGAAGTCGACGCGGATGTCGGGGTCCTCCGGCGCGCCCGACAGCACCGCGTGCGGGGCGGTGCTCTGGCCGGTGCCGAACGAGGGCGGCGCGGCCGTCACGAAGTCCGGACTGCTCAGCGCCGTCCTGGCCGCCGGGCTGAGCAGCGGCGTGATCTCCCGGATGCTCGCCGTGCGCAGGCCGGCGACGCGGTCGCGGTCGGCGCGCAGGCACAGGAGCATGACGAAGTCCGGCCGGTAGGGGTGGAAGGCGTTCTCGTTGTGGAAGCTGAGCAGCACCGAACCGGCGTTGCCCTGGAACTCCTCCTTGCCGCGCACCGGTACGACGTCCTGTACCAGGGCGCCGGACTTCTCGGCGCGGAAGGCCACGGGCTCGCCCAGCTCGGCGGCGATCAGCATGAGGAGCAGGGCGGGAACGGTGCCGAACCGCTGCACCGAGGTGCCGGTCCCGGGCGTGCAGGGCAGCGACGCCTCGTCGATGGGCAGGTTGTGGATGAGCGCGGCGCCGCGCTCCCCGGACTCGCGCAGGAAGCCGCGCAGCATCCCGCGCAGGGAGGCGGGCATCAGCATGGACGCCCGGCGGCAGGCGGCGATCATCTCCGCGTCGTCGATGCGGCCGCCCGGGACCTGACGGATCACCGTCCGGGCGATGGTCACCAATTCGTCGGCGTCCGTGGCGCTCAGCCGGAGACCCCCGGTGGCGCTTTCGGCCGTTGCCAGAACTGTCAACTGACTCTCCTAAGAACAGCGGCGGAGCGACTCGTGAAGCGTATTGAGCCGGTTTATGCGGGCGAAATTCGCCCGATTTGGCACAGAGCCGGTTTCACACAAGGCTGGTTTCACACAAAGAAGTCGGGCACGACGGACAGGTCGCCGGAGTGACCGGCGGCCTGGTGGACGAACCGCCCGACGGCGAGGTCGAGCACGCCCAGCCCGAACGGCGAGAAGATCAGTGGCCGGTCGCGGCGGACCGTCACCGCGCCGGTCATGACGTCGTAGAGGGTCCCGTCCACGAAGTCCCGCCCGCCGGTCAGCTGCTGGGCCAGATCCAGGGAGGTGCCGGCGCGCAGGCAGTGGTCGACGTCGTCCACGACGTTGGCGGCGTCCTTGACGATCTCGGGCGCGAGGTCGCGGAGCGACACGTGCAGGACGAGCGGGTTGTGGGCCAGCAGGGCGGGGTCGGTCACGTGCGGCGTGCCGGCGACGGTGGCGAACACCACCAGGTCGCAGGCGCGGAGCAGGTCCTCGGGACGGTCGTGCACCACGGCGTCCTGGCCGGCGGCGGCCAGGTCGGCCGCGAAGCCGGCGGCGCGCTCGGGCACCAGGTCGTGCACGCCGACACTGTCGAAGCTCCAGCCGGTGGCGGCGAAGTAGGAGTGGATCGTGCGGGCGATCAGCCCGGTGCCGAAGAACCCGGCGCGCACCGGCCGCCGCCCTCCGCGCGTGAGACGGTCGGCCGCCAGGACGGCCGAGGCCGCGGTGCGCGCCGCGCTGATGAGGGAGGCCTCCAGGCAGGCGTACGGGTAGCCGGTCTCGGGGTCGTTGAGGATGAGCACGCCGGACGCGCGCGGGATGCCGCGTGCCACGTTCGCGGGGAAGCTGGAGATCCACTTGAGCCCGTCGACGGCGTCCTGCCCGCCCACGGACGCGGGCAGCGCGATGATCCGCCCGGTGGGCCGGTCGGGGAAGCGCAGGAAGTATGACGGCGGGTTGACGGTGCGGCCCTCGCCGTGGAGGCGGTAGGCCTCCTCGACCAGTTCGACCACCTGCTTCTCCCGGCCGGCCAGCACGCGGCGCACGGCGGCTCCGGGCAGCACGCCGAAGGGGGGCGGGCCGAGCTTCTCATCCGGCATGCTGGAGGTCCTTCCGATAGGGGGCCTGGATGGTGCGGGCGAACGCGCGCAACGCGTCGACCACGTTCGCCTCGCCGAGCAGAGCTGCGAGCCCGCCTGACACCAGGTGGAACTCGGTGCAGCCGAGGACGACGCCCGTGCAGCCGTAGCGGACGCGCAGGCGGTCGACGGCCGGCGCGACGTCGGGCAGCGCGCCGTTGCGCTTCATCCGGTACACCATGCGGTGCACCAGCTCCTGGTCCCGCTCTCCGAGCAGGGCCACCCGGCCGGCGACGCGGTCCCACAGCGGCGCGCTCTGGAAGATGCGCGCCCGCCGCGTCCCCTCGGTGCACAGCAGCAGGAACCTGCCCTCCGCGCGGTCCAGCTCGTCGATCGTCAGATCCACCAGGGAGGTCAGCCGCGCCCGGAGCAGCGGGTCGACCAGCGGGAGGAAGTGGTGGGCGGTGAAGCAGGCCATGACGAGCCGGTCGGCGCCGCGCGCGAGCAGGTCGCCGAGCCGGGCGTCGAGGCGGCGGGCGATCTCCTGCGCGCCCGGGCCGTCCACGGCCTCGGTGCGGTCGGGAAAGCCGGGGTCGGAGTCCACGAGCACCCGGGGCATGTCCTGTTCGCGGGAGCGGAGATTGGCGTGGTAGAGCGTCTTCAGAAACTCGGCCGAGGCGAGCGGACCCATCCCACCGAGCACACCGAGAACATCCATTGGCACAAACTATGGCCACCGGTTATCAGCCCGATATCAAACGGATTCCCGATATCCAGGTGATAAGCGGCTCGGGCATATTCGGCGGGGACGACAGAATGGAGTCCGCCAAATGACCGAGGTCATGATCGACGCCGTTCCGCTCGCGGACGGCGGAACCGAGCTGTTCGACTGGATGGCGCGCATGCGGGACCACCATCCCGTGTGGCGCGAGGGCGACGGCGCCTACCACGTCTTCCGCTACGCGGACGTGGAGCGCGTGCTGACCGACCACGCCGCCTTCTCCAACGACATCAGCCGCATCAACCCCGAGCTGGCCGAGATCAGCCAGGGGAACATCAACTCGATGGACCCGCCCGGGCACACCAAGCTGCGCCGCCTGGTCAGCAAGGCGTTCACCCCCCGGACGGTCGGCGCGCTCGCGCCCCGCATCGCCTCCCTGGCCGATGAGCTGCTGGAGGAGGTGACGGCTGAGGAGTTCGACCTGGTCGACGCGCTGACCTTCCCGCTCCCGGTGATCGTGATCTCCGAGCTGCTCGGCGTGCCGGCCTCCGACCGGCACCTGTTCCGCACGTGGATCAACCGCATGCTGAACGCGCAGAGCATGACCGCCCGCGAGGGCATCACCTCCGAGTCGCCCGAGTACGCCGACCTGCTCGAACAGGTCACCAAGGACATGGCCGACTACCTGCTCCAGCACTGCCGCGACCGGCGGCTGAACCCTAGGGACGACCTGATCAGCGCGCTGTGCACGGCCGAGGTGGACGGCGAGCGGCTCTCGGAGGACGAGGTCGTCAAGTTCGCCGACATCGTGTTCATGGCGGGCAGCGTCACCACGACGCTGCTGCTGGGCAGCTCCGTGCTGTGCCTGGACGCCCACCCGGAGGCGATGGCCGCCGTCCGCCGCGACGCCGCGCTGATCCCCCCGGCGATCGAGGAGGTGCTGCGCTACCGCGCGCCCTTCACCACCGCCAGCAGGATCACCGCCGCGGAGGTGGAGCTCGGCGGGGTGACCATCCCGGAGAACCGCGTGGTCACGCCGTGGCTGATGTCGGCCAACCACGACGAGCGCCGCATCGCCGACCCGGGGCGCTTCGACATCCGCCGCGACCCGAACCCGCACCTGGCCTTCAGCCACGGCATCCACTTCTGCATCGGCGCGCCGCTGGCCCGTCTGGAGGCCAAAATCGCGCTGGAGGCGCTGCTGCGCCGCTTCCCCTCGCTGGAGGTGGACCGGAGCGTGGAGATCGGTTACCACGAGCGGGGCATGTGGGGGCCGAAGAACCTGCCCGTCATCGCCCGGCCGAACTAGAGGGGCGGGGCATGTACGACGTGATCGTGGTCGGCGCCCGCTGCGCGGGGTCGCCGGCCGCCATGCTGCTGGCGCGGGCCGGGTACCGGGTGCTGCTTCTGGACAAGGCCCGCTTCCCCCGCGACAAGCTGTCCACGCACTACCTCCACCAGCCGGGCGTGGCGAAGCTCGGCCAGTGGGGCGTGCTGGACGCCGTGGTGGCGACCGGCTGCCCGCCCATCGACGGCATCGTGTACCAGGTGGAGGACGTGCGGCTGGAAGGCTGCTCGTGGGGGGTGGACGGCTACCGCACGGCCTACGCGCCGCGCCGTCACCGCCTGGACCCGGTCCTGGCCGACGCCGCCGTCGCCGCCGGGGTGGAGTTCCGGCAGGGATGCCAGGTGGAGGGGCTGCTGTCCGACGGCGACCGCGTCGCCGGCGTGCGGGTCAAGACGGCGCAGGGCCGGTTCGAGGAGCGGGCGAGGCTGGTCATCGGCGCCGACGGCATGCGCTCCACGGTCGCGGCGCTGACCGGCGCGCGCACGATGGTGGAGGACGCCCCGAGGTCGTGTGTGTACTTCAGCTACTTCGAGGACCTGCCGGCCACGTTCGAGGTGTACCAGCGGCCCCGCCGCCTGGTCGGCACGGTGCCCACCAACGACGGGCGCACGCTGGTCGGGGCGTACTTCCCGCAGGCGGAGTTCGAGCGCATCCGCGGGGACGCCATGACGGCCTACCTGGACAGCGTCCGCACGACCGCGCCCGAGGTGCACGAGCGGATGCGCTCGGCCACCCGGGCGGAGCGGCTGTACGGGACCGGCGACCAGCGCAACTTCTTCCGCCAGGCGGCCGGCCCCGGGTGGGTGCTGCTGGGGGACGCGGGCTACCACAAGGACTCGATCGGCAACAGCGGCATCACCGACGCCTTCCTCCAGGTGCAGATGCTGGTGGACCGGATCGGCGCCGACCTCGGCGACCCGGTGCGGCTGGACGCCGCGCTGGCGCGGTTCGGCGAGGACCGCGACGAGCACTTCACGGGCGTCTACCACGGCACGCTGAGGGCCGCCGAACTGGAGATCCAGCCGGAACGGGTCACCATGCTGCGCGCCATCGCCGGCCGCCAGGACCTGGTGGACCACTACTTCTCCACCCTGTCCGGCGCCTGCGAGATCGACGACTTCTACACCGACGACCTCTTCGACGCCCTGGCCCTCGCCTGAGCGGCCGGAGGGATCACTGGACGGCGCCGGACCGGGTGAGGAGGTCGTCGTACCAGGCGTCGTAGGGGTGGTTGGTCGCGGGATAGTTGGCGAGGGGGGTCGTCGCCATGGCCGCCGAGTCGAAGTCCCATCCGCGCACGAGCCGGCCCGCCTGCCGCGCGGAGGTGATGAAGGCGGACTCGGTGGCCGGTGCGGCATAGAACAGGGCGTCCTGCTGCAGCTCCGCGGCGTCGCCCTTCTGGTACTCGTCGAAGGCCGTCTGCCGGTAGCGGACGCGGTCGCCGGTGAACCGGTCGGTGTCCACGCGCAGCGTCCGCGCCGGCGTGGGGCCGTCCGCCCCGGTCCACACGTGGACCCTCGCCGTGCCACGGGCCGAGGTGGTCTTGTCGAAGCGCGCGTCGGAGGTCTTGGCGTTGCCGCTCCACGTGACCGTGGACGCGCCGGTGTTCAGCGCGCCGTTCCACGTCCAGTTCTGGCTGTTGTTCTGGCTGCGGTGGATCTCGCGCAGTTGCGTGCCGGCCGGGCTGGTGAACGCGACCGTCGGCAGGACGCCGTTGTCGTACTGGTGGCTCGCCGACCAGGTGATCTCGCCGTCGGCGTCGAGCCGTCCGACGCGGTACCACAGCGTGGTCGCGCTCTGGGACTGGTGGACCTCGACCAGGTCGCCGTTGTCGTTCAGCGCGACGGCGGGCGTCTGGCCGGTGTCGTACCTCCCGTGGCGCAGCCAGTTCACCCGGCCGTTGTCGTAGCGGCCGGTCCAGTACCACAGCACGCCCGCGCCGGAGTCGTGCACCTCGACGACCTGGCCGTTCGCGTTCAGCGCGACCGCGGGGTTGGCGCCGAGGTCGCGTCTGTACTCCGCGCGGGTCTTGCCGTCGCCCGAGAGCAGCGCCAGCACCCGGCCGCGCAGCGCGTCCACCGACGGCGGGCTCGCCGGGTACTCCTCGGCGGCCGACAGCCGGGGCCCGAACACCGAGACGAGCTCCTGGTTGAGCGCGGTCAGGTTGCCGGCGGCGAAGGAGGGGTTGTCGGTCAGGTCGTCCTTGAGGTCGAGCATGACGACGATCGGGGCCGCGGTGGGATGCTGCCGTGACCAGGCGTCGATCACGGTCAGCCAGTCGCGCAGCAGGTTGGAGGCCGGGTTTCCCGCGTGGTCGACCTGGTCGCCGGGCGAGTCGTGTCCGATGGCGTAGTCGCGCGCCGTCGCGTACCCGTTGTCGTGGACGTCGAGCTCGATGAAACGGACGCCGTGGTCGAGCTGGTAGGCGATGGACTTCTTCGCGCCGTCCACGTCGCCGGAGTAGCTGTTGTGCGTAGCGCGGAACGTCGCCGACGGTAACGGCGTATCCGCGTAGGCCCGCGCGTTTCCGCTGATCAGCAGCATGGACGCGACCATGGCGAGCGTGGACGGCAGGGCCCTTGAACGGGGCATCCTCGGATCCTCACGTTGGGGGGTGGCGGGTGCTGAGATGTTCTTAGCACCGGGCCCGCGAGGACGGCGGCGACTCGGGATGGCCACGGAGTGAAATCCCCGTGGCCGTCGCCGTCGCCGCGCCCCTCACACCCCCGCGTGGTCTCTGAGGGGGATGCGGCCGGCGATGAGGGCGGCGATGTGGGCGGCGGGCTCGGGGTCCAGCATGCGGTGGTGCTCGGCGTCGACCGGGCGGACCTCGATGGCGCCGGCGGTGTACGGGCGCCAGGTCTCCGGCGGCGAGGACGGCCGTGCGGAGGTCACCAGCAGCATGTCCCCCTCCAGCGCGGGGGGCGGGCCGCTGGTGATCCGGATGCTGTTGACCATGACCTCCAGGGCGTGGCCGCGCTGGACCTCGTCCAGGTGGCCGAGCTCGCTCGCGCTTTCGCCGAGCAGCGTGATGACGCGCCGGCGCATCTCCTCGAGGCTCATCGCGCCGATGTCCACCGGCTCGGCGCCGTACGCCTCGCCGTAGTGCTCGCACATGTCGGCGAGCAGGACGGCGCGGTCGGAGTAGTCCTTCTCCTCCGGCGGGGAGGGGTAGGCGTCGAGGACGGCCAGCAGGCCGACCTCCTCGCCCTCCTCGCGCAGCCGGGCGGCCACGGCGTGGGCGAAGTTGCCGCCGAGCGACCAGCCGAGCAGGTGGTAGGGGCCGGCGGGCTGGACCTTGCGCACCTGGGCGACGTAGTCGGCGGTCAGCTCGGCGAGGTCGGCGGGCAGCTCGTCGCGCCCCTCGAGGCCGCGGGCCTGGAGCGCGTACACAGGGTGCGCCGGGTCGAGGTGGCGCAGCAGCGCGGAGTACCGCCAGCCCAGGCCGGCCAGCGGGTGCACGCAGAACAGCGGATAGCGGTCGCCGCCCTCGCGCAGCGGGAGGACGACGTCGAACGCGCCGCCGGCCCCGCCGCCGGAGCGCGCGGCCAGCCGGGCCGGGGTCGGCGCCTCGAAGACGTCGGCGACCCGCAGCTCGACGCCCAGGACCGCGCGGACGCGGCCGACGAGCTGCGTGGCCAGCAGCGAGTGCCCGCCGAGCTCGAAGAAGTTGTCCTCCACGCCGACCTCGGCGACGCCGAGCACCTCGGCGAACAGCCCGCACACCACCTGCTCGCGCGGGCCGAGCGGGGCCCGTCCCGTCCCTGACTCGTACACCGGGGCGGGCAGCGCCCGGCGGTCGACCTTGCCGTTGGGCGACAGCGGCAGCGCGTCCATCCGGACGAACGCCGCAGGAACCATGTGCGCGGGCAGGGCCTCGGCCACGTGGTCGCGCAGCCCCGCGGGGAGCTGACCGGCCACGACGTAGGCGACGATCCGCCGGTCTCCCGGCCGGTCCTCCCGCACCACGACCGCGGCCCGCTCCACGGCGGGATGGCGGGTCAGCACGGCCTCGATCTCGCCGGGCTCGACGCGGAAGCCGCGCACCTTGACCTGGTCGTCGACCCGGCCGACGAACTCGAGCTGCCCGTCGGTCCGCCACCGCACCGCGTCACCGGTGCGGTACATGCGCCCGGACCCGAACGGGTCGGCCACGAACCGCTCGGCCGTGAGCGCCGGACGGCGCAGGTAGCCGCGTGCCAGCCCCACGCCGGACACGTACAGCTCGCCCACCACGCCGGGCGCCACCATCCGCAGCCCGGCGTCCAGGACGTGCACCCCGGCGCCGGGGACCGGGCGGCCGATCGGCGGGTGGGCGGGTCCCGCGAGGGGCGCGCTGACGGTCGCGGCGACGGTGACCTCGGACGGGCCGTACTCGTTGATCAGGCGGCGTCCCCGCGACCAGGAGTCGCGCGCCTCGGCGGACAGCGTCTCGCCGCCGGTGACCAGGGTGCGCAGGGACGGGATGTCCCGGGGCAGCCCTTCGAGGACCGCCGGCGGGATGAACGCGTGGGTGACCCCTTCCCGTCGCATCAGGGCGGCCAGTTCCTCGCCGGTCAGCCCACCGCCGGGCCCGGTCAGGCAGGCGCCGGTGAGCAGGGCGCAGCACAGCTCGGCCACCGAGACGTCGAAGCTGGGCGAGACGTACTGCAGGACCCGGTCGCCGGGGCCCGCCGGGTAGGCGCGGGCCTGGTTCTCGCGCAGGGCGGCGAAGCCGCGGTGGGTGACCACCACGCCCTTGGGACGCCCGGTCGACCCGGAGGTGTAGATGACGTACGCCGGGGACGACGGCAGCAGCGGGGCCGCCCGGTCGGCGTCGCGGGGGTCGTGGCCGGGGAAGGCGGCGGCGTCGGGGAGCGGCCCGGACAGCACCAGGGCGGGGGCGGCGTCGTCGAGCATCGCGGCGATCCGCTCGGCCGGGTAGGCCGGGTCCACCGGGAGGTAGGCCGCGCCGGCCTTCAGCACCGCCAGCACCGCGACGACCAGGCCGGTCGAGGGGGGCAGCTTCAGCGCCACGACGTCCTCGGGGCCGGCGCCGCGCGCGATCAGCAGGTGGGACAGGCGGTTGGCGGCGGCGTTCAGCTCGGCGTAGGTCAGCCGGTCGGCGCCGAAGGCGACGGCGGGGGCGCCGGGGGTGCGGCGCGCCTGCTCCTCGAACAGCTCGGGGAAGCTCGCCACGGGCTCCCAGGGGCCGCCGTCGCCCCAGCGCGCCAGCCGGGCGGCCTCGCCCGGCGGCAGCACGTCGAGCGCGCTGATCGGCGCGGCAGGGTCGGCCACGGCCGAGCGGAGCAGGCACCCGAGCCGGTCGGCGAGCAGCCGGGCGCTCTCGGGGTCGAACAGGTCGGCGGCGTACTCCAGCACGCCGCGCAGGTCGGCGTTGAGGCTGAACGCCAGGTCGAACTTGGCGACGTCGGTGCGGATCTCCTGGCCGCCGACGGCGAGCCCGGCCAGCGCGGGAGTGTCGCCACCGTCCCCGGCGTCGTCCTGCATGGCGAGCATCACCTGGAACAGCGGGTGGTGGCCGAGCGAGCGGGCCGGGTTGACCGCCTCGACCAGCCGCTCGAACGGCACCCCGGCGTGGGCGTAGGCCGACAGGTCGGTCTCGCGCACCCGGTCGAGCAGGTCGCGGAAGGCCGGGTCGCCCGAGGTGTCGGTGCGCAGGACCAGGGTGTTGACGAAGAACCCGACGAGGTCGTCCAGCGCCTCGTCCGCGCGTCCGGCCTCCGGCGTGCCGATCGGGATGTCGGTGCCGGCGCCGAGCCGGGTGAGCAACGCGGCGAGCGCGGCCTGCAGTACCATGAACACCGTGGTGCCGCTCTGCCTGGCCAGCGCGGCGACGCCGTCACGCAGGGCGGGGTCCCAGTCGATCGGCACCTGGCCGCCGCGGTAGGTGGCCTTGGCCGGTCTCGGGCGGTCGGTGGGCAGCTCCAGCCGCTCGGGCAGGTCCTTCAGCGCCTCCAGCCAGTGGCCGAGCGGGAGGTCGGCGTCCCGCTGCCACAGGGTGTAGTCGGCGTACTGCACCGGCAGCGGCGCCCAGCCGGGCGGCCGTCCCTGGACCCGGGCCGCGTACGCGGTGGACAGGTCCCTGGCCAGCGGCCCCATCGACCAGCCGTCGCCGGCGATGTGGTGCAGCAGGATGAGCAGGCAGTGGTCGTCAGGGGCGAGCCGGAACAGCGTCGCCTTCAGCGGCAGCTCGCGGGACAGGTCGATGGCGTGCGCGCACGCGGCCCGCAGCGCTTCGTCCAGCTCGCCGGGGGCGAGATCCACCTGGTCCAGTGGCACGCGGGCGAGCTCGGGCGGCAGCACCCGCTGCTCGGCCTCGCCCTCGTGGTCGGGGAAGACGGTGCGGAGCGACTCGTGCCGCGCCGTGACGTCGTCCAGGGCGAGCCGCAGCGCCGCGACGTCCAGCGGGCCGCGCAGCCGCAGCGCGCCAGGGATGTTGTAGGTGGCGCTCGGCCCCTCCAGGCGGGACATGAACCACAGGCGCTGCTGGGCGTAGGACAGCGGGATGCGTTCCGGGCGCGGCATGGGCGCTAGCGGGGGCCCGGCCCGCTCGGCGGTCTCGATCCGGCGGGACAGCTCGGCCACGGTCGGCGACTCGAAGATCGCCCGGACGGGGAGGGCGGCGCCGAACACCGCGCGCACCCTGCTGAGCAGGCGCACGGCCGTCAGCGACTGGCCGCCGAGGGCGAAGAAGTCGTCACCGGGGCCCACTTCGGGCACGCCGAGGATCTCGGCGAACAGCCCGCGCAGGATCTCCTCCCGGGGGCCGCCGCGGTGGCGGCGCGTCCGGGCCCTGTCGGCCCCGTCATCGGCGCGGGCGGGGGCCGCCGCGGCGAGGGACGGGCTCGCGGGCAGCCCGGCCTCCCGCAGCGGCGCGTCGGGGGCGGTGGCGAGCGCGGTGAGCGTCTGGACCAGCCAGTCGCCCAGGGCGCGCGCCTCGTCGCCGGTCACCAGGTCGGTGCGGTACTCCAGCTCCATCTGCAGCCGGTCGCCGGCCATGCCGGCGATCAGGCGCAGCGGGTAGTGGGCGGAGTCGCGCCCGCCGACCCCGACCAGGCGGATCTCGGCGTCGTCGCGGCCGGGCGAGCCGCCGGGGTAGTTCTCCACGGTGGTCACGGTGTCGAACAGCTCGCCGAGCCCGGTCATGCGGTGGATGCGGCCGAGCCGCACCGACTGGTGGGCCAGCAGCCCGGCCTGCTCGCCCTGCAGCCGGGTGAGCAGGGCCGTGAACGACTCGGCCTGGTCCAGGCGTACCCGGACCGGGACGGTGTTCATGAACATCCCGACCATGGTCTCAATGCCGGGCACCTCGGGCGGCCGTCCGGAGACGACCGCGCCGAACACCACGTCGTCGCGGCCGGTGAGACGCCCGAGCAGCAGGCCCCACAGGCCCTGGACCAGGGTGTTGGGGGTGACGTCCCTGCCGCGCACGGCGGCGGTGAAGTCCGTCGCCACCTCGCGGGGCAGGTCCAGGATGAGCCGTCCGGGCAGCTCGGGGACCTGCTCGGCGGCGCCGGGGAACAGCCGGGTGGGCTCGGTGAGCCCGTCGAGCGCGGCCCGCCACTCCCGCTCGGCCTCCGCCTCGTCCTGGCCGGCCAGCCAGGTCAGGTAGTCGCGGAAGGGGGTGACCCGGGGCAGCGCCGAAGCGTCGCCCCGGGAGTGGTAGAGGGCCAGCAGCTCGCGCAGCAGGATCGGCAGCGACCAGCCGTCGAACAGGATGTGGTGGTTGGTCACCATCAGCCGGTGGTGCTCGTCGTCCAGCCGCACCAGGGTGAAGCGGAGCGCGGGCGGGGCCGCCAGGTCGAACCTGCGGCCCTGCTCGGCCTCGAACAGGCGGGCCAGCTCGGCCTGCTGCTCCTCGGGAGACAGGCCGCTCAGGTCGGCCTGCTCCCAGGGCGGCTCCACGTCGCGGTGCACGACCTGCATCGGCTGCCCGCTCCTGCGCTGCCGGAAGCTCACCCGCAGGTTCGGGTGGCGGCGCAGCAGCGCGCGGGCGGCCGTGCGCAGGACGCCGGGGTCCAGGCGGCCCTCGATCTCCAGCACCATCCGGACGGTGTAGGTGTCGACGCCGTCCTCCTCGGCCAGGGCGTGGAACAGCAGCCCTTCCTGCATCGGCGCCAGAGGCAGGACGTCTTCGAACGCTGCGCGCTTCACTGCCCCATCAGCTCCTCTTCGAGGCTGTCGATCTCGTCCTGGGTCAGGGTCAGGGACAGGTCGGAGGGGGTGTAGCCTCCGGCGTCCGGCCGGTCGGCGTGGGCGGCGAGGCCGCGCAGCGCGGTGAACCACTCCTCGGCGAGGGCGCCGATCTCCCGCTCGGTGAACAGCTCGCCGGGCCAGCACCAGGTGACCGACAGCTCGGTGCCCCCGGGGCGGTCCACGGCGGTGGCGACCAGCTCGATCGCGTGCGCCGAGGGCATCTCCGGGTCGCGGGCGACCGGGGTCGGCATGCCGCTCGCGGGCGTCCAGTACGCGCCGTCCCCGCCGGCGCCGCCTCCGCCACCGAAGCGGCCGAGGTAGTTGAAGGCGATCTGCGGGACCGGGGTCACCCTGGGCTCGCCGCCGAGGTAGCGCCACAGTCCGAAGCCCACGCCGTTGTCGGGGATGGCGCGCAGGGTCTCCTTGACCCGCCTGAGCGCGTCGCCGACCTCCGGGCCGCCGGCCAGGACGGCCCGCCGGTCGATCGGGCCGGTCCGCAGGTGCACCGGGTACATGCTGGTGAACCAGCCGACGGTCCTGGACAGGTCCAGGCCCTCGGCCAGTTCCTCGCGGCCGTGCGCCTCGACGTCCACCAGCAGCTCCTCCCGGCCGCGCCACTGGCCGGCGGCGATGGCGAGGCCGGTGAGCAGCACGTCGTTGACCGAGGCGTGGAACAGGGCGGGCACCGCGGTCAGCAGCGGCTCGGTGTCGGCGGGGGGCAGCGTGAGCGTCAGCTCGCGCGCCGTCCCGGCGGCGTCCTTACGGGGATCGAGCTCGCGGGAGCCGAGCGGCGGCTCGGCGGCGGGCAGCGCGTCCCACGGGGCCGCCTTGGCGTCGCGGGCCAGCGAGGCCAGCGTGTGCGCCCAGTGGCGGAAGGACGTGGGCACCGGGTCGAGGGCGGGCCTGCCGCCACCGGCCAGCGCCTCCCACGCCGCCTGGAGGTCGGGGACCAGGATGCGCCAGGAGACGCCGTCCACGGCCAGGTGGTGCAGCACGAGCAGCAGCAGGCCGGGGCGGCCGGGTCCGGCGTCGAACCAGACGGCGTTCACCATGGCCCCCGCGGCGGGCGACAGCGACGAGCGGGCGATCTCGCCCTCCTCGGCGACCACCGCGCGGAGCCGGTCCTCGGCGAGGCCCGCGACGTCGACCCTGCGGACCCGGTCGGCGGCGGCGACCGCGCCGGCGGGCGGGATGGTCAGGGACGCGCCGTCCCCGCCGGTCGAGGGCCGCATGCGCAGCACGTCGTGGTGGTCGAGCAGGGCCTGGACGGCGTCCTCCAGGTGCTCGCCGAGGCCGGGAGGCACGGTGAGCGCCATCGCCTGGTTGAACCCGTCGCTCGGCCCGCCCAGCTCGCGCAGCCAGTGCATGATCGGGGTGGCGGGCAGGTCGCCGGTCGCCGCGTGGCGGGCGGAGCCGGCGCTCGTGCCCGGCGTCTCCCTCGCGACGGCGGCGAGGGCCTCCACGGTCTGGTTCTGGAACACGTCGCGGGCGCTGATGGTCAGCCCGGCCTTGCGGGCGCGGGAGACGAGCTGGAGCGACATGATGCTGTCGCCGCCGAGCTGGAAGAACCCGTCGTCCAGCGACACCGACGGCACCCCGACCACCTCGGCGAACAGGCGGCAGAGGATCTCCTCGCGGGCGTTGCGCGGCGCGCGTCCCCGCGCCTCGCCGGCGGCGATGGACGGGTCGGGCAGCGCCTTGCGGTCGATCTTGCCGTTCGGGGTGAGCGGCAGGTCGGGGAGCACGACGAGCGCCGCGGGCACCATGTAGTCGGGCAGGGTCGCGGTCAGGTGGTCGCGCAGGGCGGCCGAGGACGCGCCGGGGTCCTGGGTCACGACGTACCCGAGCAGGCGCTTGGGCCCGCCCTGCGGCTCGTCGGCGATGACGACGGCGTCGGTGACGCCGGGGGCGGCCCGCAGCGCGGCCTCCACCTCGCCCAGCTCGATGCGGTTGCCGCGGATCTTGACCTGGTGGTCCACCCGGGTCAGGAAGTCGAGCTGGCCGTCGGCGCGCAGCCGCACGCGGTCGCCGGTGCGGTACATGCGCGCGCCGGGCTCGGCGGTGTAGGGGTCGGGCAGGTAGCGCGTGGCGGTCCGCGAGGGCTCGCCGAGGTAGCCTAGGCCGACGCCGGTCCCGGCGATGTACAGGTCGCCGGGCAGGCCGGGCGGCACGGGCCGCAGGCCGTCGTCCAGGATGTGCAGCACGTTGTTGCGCAGCGGACGCCCGACCGGCAGCCGCCCGTGCTCCACCTGGGCGTCGACGTCGCCGGTGATGAAGGCGTGGGTGTTGTCGTCGGAGCACTCGGTCAGGCCGTAGGCGTTGACCAGCGCGGCCCGCGGGAAGCGGGCGTACCACCGCTTGCAGATCTCCGGCGAGAGCACCTCGCCGTTGACGATGAACCACCGCAGCGTCGGCATCGCCGCCGCCGGGATGCCCGAGTCGTAGGCGTCGAGCCCGGCCCGCATGAAGGACGGCACGACCTCCACGATGGTCAGCCCGGCGCGCTCGACCTCGGCGAAAAGCTCCAGCGGGTCGCGGGCGACGTCCTTGTCGACGACGTGGGTGCGGCCGCCGGCCAGCAGCGCCGAGAGCATCTGCCACACCGAGACGTCGAAGGTGAGCGGCGCGTTGAGGACGACGGCGTCCCCGGCGCCGATGCCCAGCTCCTCGATCTTGGCGTACAGGTGGTTGACCATGCCGCGCTGGTGCACCATCGCGCCCTTGGGCCTGCCGGTGGAGCCGGAGGTGAAGATGACGTACATCAGCCCGTCGCGGCCCAGCTCGGGCCGGGCCGGCGGGTCGCCGTGCGGCTGGCGGGCCAGCGCGGCGCGGGTGTCGTCCTGGTCCAGCAGCAGCCAGGGCGCCTGGACCTCCGGGATGGGGACGGCGGAGGCCGAGGAGCCGATGAGCAGCGTCGGCCGCGCGCTGTTCAGGACGGCGCTGACGCGGTCCGCCGGATGCTCGGGGTCGAAGGGCAGGTAGACCGCGCCCGCCTTGAAGATCGCCAGCAGGCTGACGACGGCGTCGACGCTCGGCGGCAGGCCGACCGCGACGAACTGCTGCGGGGCTCCGCGCTCCATCAGCAGGTGCGCCAGCCGGTTGGCCCGCTCGTTCAGCTCGGCGTAGCTCAGGGTGAGCTCGCCGTAGGTCAGCGCGGGGGCGCCGGGCGTGCGCGCCACCTGGGCCTCGAACAGCTCCTGGAAGGTCTCGCCGGGGATCGGGGCGGCGGTGGCGTTGCCCGCCGCGAGGCGCTCGCGCTCCTGGTCCGCCAGCAGGTCCACCTGCGCGATCCGCTGGTCGGGGTCGGCGGCCACGGCGTCGATGAGCCGGGCCAGCCGCTCGGTGAGCGCGACGGCGGTGGCGTCGTCGAACAGGTCGGTGGCGTACTCCAGCGACCCGCCGATGCCGGCCGGGGTGCCGTCCTGCGCGTGGTGCTCGCGCAGGCCGAACGCCAGGTCGTATTTGGCGACGCTGCCGCGCAGCGGCTCGAACCCGGCGGACAGGCCCGGCAGGTCCAGGCGCGGGAGCCCCTCGCTGATCAGGCTGAGCATCACCTGGAACAGCGGCGTGTGGGCCATCGACCGCTCGGGGTTGACCGCCTCGACGACCCGCTCGAAGGGCACCTCGGCGTGGGCGTAGGCGGCCAGGTCGGCCTGCCTGACCCGGGTGAGCAGCTCACGGAAGGTGGGCTCCCCGGAGACGTCGGTGCGCAGCACCAGCGAGTTGACGAAGAACCCGACCAGGTCGCCGAGCGCCTCGTCGTTGCGCCCTGCGACGACGGTGCCGATGGGGATGTCGGTGCCGGCGCCGAGCCTGCTGAGCAGTGCGGCGACGGCGGCCTGCAGGACCATGAACACGGTGGTCCCGGTCTCGCGGGCCAGCGCGGCGACGCCCTGGTGCGCGCTCGCGGGGATGGCGACCGGGATGGTGGTGCCCGCGTGGCCGGCGACGTCGGGCCGCGGCCGGTCGGTGGGCAGTTCGAGCACCTCCGGCGCCCCGGCGAGCGCGTCGCGCCAGAACCGGATCTCGGCCTCCTCGGTGCCGGTCTCCTGCTGCCACAGCGCGTAGTCGGCGTACTGCACCGGCAGCGGCGTCCACTCGGGGGCCTGTCCGGCGTGCCGGGCGGTGTAGGCGGTGACCAGGTCGGCGGCCAGCGGCATCATCGACATGCCGTCGCCCGCGATGTGGTGGACCAGCAGCATCAGCACGTGCTCGGCCGGGCCGGTCCGGTACAGCCAGGCGCGCATCGGCGGCTGCCCCGTGAGGTCCAGCGGGTACCTGATGTCCTGGGCCAGCAGGTCGGGCAGATCCCGCTCGGTGGTGTCGACCAGCGTGACCTCGGTGTGGACGGCGGGCAGGATCGTCTGGTGGACCTCGCCGTCGGTCTCGGCGAAGACGGTGCGCAGCACCTCGTGCCGGCCGGTGAGGTCGTCGATGGCGGCGCCGAGCGCGCCGGCGTCGAGGTCGCCGGACAGGCGGATCGCCAGCGGGATGTTGTAGGTCGGGCTCGGGCCCTCCAGGCGGTGCAGGAACCACAGCCGCCGCTGTGCGTAGGACAGCGGGATGCGCTCGGGGCGCGGCATGGGCCGCACGGGGGGCCGGGCGCCGGCGGCCCGGTCCAGGCTCTCGCACAGCGCGGCGACGGTGGGGTTGTCGAACAGCTCGCGCAGCGGCAGCTCCACGGCCAGGACCGAGCGGACGCGGCTGACCAGTTGCGTGGCCAGCAGCGAGTGCCCGCCGAGCTCGAAGAAGTTGTCCTCCACGCCGACCTCGGCGACGCCGAGCACCTCGGCGAACAGCCCGCACACCACCTGCTCGCGCGGGTCGCGCGGGGCCCGTCCCGTCCCGGCCTCGTACACCGGGGCGGGCAGCGCCCGGCGGTCGATCTTGCGGTTGGGCGACAGCGGCAGCGCGTCCATCCGGACGAAGGCCGAGGGGACCATGTGGGCGGGCAGGACCTTGCCCACGAACTCCCGTAGGCCCTCCGGCGGCTCGCCGGCCACCACGTAGGCGACGATGCGCCGGTCGCCGGGCCGGTCCTCGCGCACGACGACGGCGGCCTGCGCGATGCCGGGGTGCCGGGTGAGCACGGCCTCGATCTCGCCGAGCTCGACGCGGAAGCCGCGCACCTTGACCTGGTCGTCGACCCGGCCGACGAACTCGAGCTGCCCGTCGGCCCGCCACCGCACCGCGTCGCCCGTGCGGTACATGCGCCCGGACCCGAACGGGTCGGCCACGAACCGCTCGGCCGTGAGCGCCGGACGGCGCAGGTAGCCGCGCGCCAGCCCCTCGCCGGCCACGTACAGCTCGCCCACCACGCCCGGGGCGACGGGCCGCAGGCCGGCGTCCAGGACGTAGAAGCGGGTGCCGAACAGCGGGGAGCCGATCGGCGGCTTCTCCCCGGCCACGAGCGGGCCGCTCGCCGAGACCCACATGGTGGTCTCGGTGGGGCCGTAGCCGTTCAGCATGAGCCGGCCCTCGCCCCACCGGTCCACCAGCTCGGGGCCGAGGACGTCGGTCCCGACGAGCAGGGTGGCCAGGTCGGGCAGGGGGACGACCGGCAGGCTCGCCAGCGCGGCGGGCGGCAGCACGGCGTGGGTGACCTGCCCGTCGAGGAGCACCCGGGCCAGGTCGTCCCCGCCGCGCACGTCGCGCGGCGCGATGACCAGGGCGGCGCCCGTCCCGAAGGCGTAGAGCAACTCGAAGATGGAGGTGTCGGTGCTGAGCGGGGCGAACTGGAGCACCCGGGAGTCCGGCCGGGTGCGCAGCCGCTCCCGCTGGGAGGCGGCGCTCGCCGCGATGCCGCGGTGGGTGACCACCACGCCCTTGGGACGCCCGGTCGACCCGGAGGTGTAGATCACGTACGCCGGGGACGACAGGCTCAGCGGCGCGGTGCGCTCGCCGTCGGCGAGGTCGTGGGCGGCGTACTCCGAAAGGCCCTCGACCCCGTCCAGGGCGCCGAGCACGAGCCGGGGCGCCTCCCCCGGCAGGGCCGCCGCCGCGCCCGCGCCGGTGATGACCAGCGAGGGGGCGGTGTCGGCGAGCATCAGCGCGATGCGCTCGCCCGGGTAGTCCGGGTCCACCGGGACGTACGCGGCGCCGGTCTTGAGCACCGCGAGCACCGCCACCGCGGCCTGCGCCGAGCGGGGCAGCGCGACGGCGACGTGCGACTCCGGGCCGGCGCCGTACCGGTCCACCAGCAGGCGGGCCAGCCGGTTGGCCACCGCGTTGACCTCGCCGTAGGTGAGGACGTGCCCGCCGGACACCAGCGCGGGCGCCTCGGGCGCGCGGGCCGCCTGGGCCTCGAACAGCGCGGGGATCGTCGCCGGCTCTACCGGGGAGGCGGTGTCGTTCCACTCCACCAGCAGCCGCGCCCGCTCGGCGGGCGAGAGCACCTCGACCTCGCCGAGGCGGCGGTCGGGGGCGGCCGCCACCGACCCGAGCAGCCGGCGGAACCGCTCGGCGATGCCCTGCGCCGTCGCCCGGTCGAAGATGTCGGTGGCGAACTTGACGATGCCCTCCATGCCGGTGGGCGTGCCGTCGGCGGCGTAGGTCTCGGTCAGGCCGACCCACAGGTCGAACTTGGCCGAGCCGGGGTCGGGGCTGTCCACCTCGACCGACAGGCCCGGCAGGCGGACGTTGCCGCCGACCACGTCCCGGTCCACGGTGAGGGTCACCTGGTACAGGGGCGCGTGGCTCATCGACCGGGCCGGGTTGAGCGCGTCCACGACCTTGTCGAAGGGCACGTCGGCGTTGGCGTAGGCGGCCAGGTCCACCTCGCGCACCCGGTCGAGCAGCTCGCGGAAGCTCGGGTCGCCGGAGGTGTCGGCGCGCAGCACGACCATGTTGATGAAGAAGCCGACCACCCTGTCCAGGGCCTCGTCCGCGCGTCCGGCGACGCCGGTGCCGATGGTGATGTCGGTGCCCGAGCCGAGCCGGGTCAGCAGCCCTGCGAGCGCGGCGTGCATCACCATGAACAGCGTGGCGCTGCTGCGGCGGGCCAGCTCGATGAGGTCCCAGTGCAGCTCGGCGCCGATCTGGAAGGTGACCCGCTCGGCGGTGCCGTGGCGGCGGGCGGGGCGCGAGCGGTCGGCGGGCAGCTCCAGCGGCTCGGGGGCGCCGGCGAGCCGGTCGCGCCAGTGGTCGAGCTGCCGTGAGATCGGGCTGGCGGGGTCGGCCTCGCTGCCCAGCGCCGCCGCCTGCCAGAGGGTGTAGTCGGCGTACTGCACCGGCAGCGGCTCCCAGTCGGGGGCGGTGCCGGCCAGGCGTGCGGCGTAGGCGGTGGACAGGTCGCGGCTCAGGGTGCCCATCGAGACGCCGTCGGTGGCGATGTGGTGCAGCAGGAGCAGCAGGCAGTGCTCCTGCGCGCCGAGCGCGAACAGCGTCGCCCTGATCGGCAGGTCGCCGGCCAGGTCGAAGGTGTGCCGGAGCGCCTCGCCCATGAGCGCGGGCAGCTCGTCGCGGCCGGCGGGCACGACGTCGAAGGCGGGACGGGCCTGGCCCGCGGGGTGGATCCGCTGGTAGGGGCGGCCGCCGTCGTCCAGGTAGACCGTGCGCAGCGCCTCGTGCCGCTCGACCAGGTCGGCCAGCGCGGCCGACAGGGCCGTGGCCGACAGCGCCCCCGACAGGCGCAGCACGAGCGGGACGTTGAACGTCGGGCTCGGCCCCTCCAGCCGGTGCAGGAACCACAGGCGCTGCTGGGCGTAGGACAGCGGGACGCGCTCGGGCCGCTCCATCGGCGCCAGCGCGGGCCCGTCGTCCTTGGTGGCGCGCAGCCGGTCGACCAGCGCGGCGACGGTGGGGGTGCGGAACAGGTCGCGGACCCGCAGCTCGGTGCCGAGGGTGCTCCTGATCCTGCTGACCAGCCGGGTGGCAAGCAGCGAGTGGCCGCCGAGTTCGAAGAAGTTGTCCTCGACCCCGACGTGCGGCACGCCGAGGATCTCGGCGAACAGCCCGCACATGATCTCCTCGCGGGCCGTGCGCGGCGCCCGGCCGCCCGAGCGGGTGGCGAACTCCGGCGCGGGCAGCAGCTTGCGGTCGAGCTTGCCGTTGGGCATGACCGGCAGCGCGTCGAGCGTCACGCACGCGGCGGGCACCATGTACTCGGGCAGGGTGGCGCCCACGTGCGCGCGCAACTGCCCCGGCTCGGGGGCCTTGGCCGAGGCCGCGACCAGGTAGGCGACGATGCGCCGGTCGCCGGGCCGGTCCTCGCGCACGATGACGGCGGCCTGCCTGACCTGCGGGTGGCGCGACAGCGCGGCCTCGATCTCGCCGAGCTCGACGCGGAAGCCGCGCACCTTGACCTGGCTGTCCACCCGGCCGACGAACTCCAGCTGCCCGTCGGCCCGCCACCGCACCGCGTCGCCCGTGCGGTACATGCGCCCCGCGCCGAACGGGTCGGCCACGAACCGCTCGGCCGTGAGCGCCGGGCGGCGCAGGTAGCCGCGCGCCAGCCCCTCGCCGGCCACGTACAGCTCGCCGACCACGCCGGGGGCGACCGGCCGCAGGCTCGCGTCCAGGACGTAGACCCGGGTGTCGCACAGGGGCGAGCCGATCGGCGGGTTCTCCCCCGGCGTCAGGGCGCCGCTCGCGGTGGCCCAGATCGTGGCCTCGGTGGGGCCGTAGCCGTTGAGCATGAGCCGGCCCTCGCCCCACCGGTCCACCAGCTCGGGGCCGACGACGTCTCCGCCGGTCAGCAGGGTGGTCAGGTGGGGCAGCGGGGTGGGCGGGACGCTGGCCAGGGTCGCCGAGGGGATGACCGCGTGGGTGATCCGCTGGGCCGACAGCAGTTCGGCCAGGTCGTCGCCGCCGCGCACGTGCGGCGGCGCGACCACCAGGGCTCCCCCGGCGCCGAAGGCCATCAGCGTCTCCATGACCGAGACGTCGAAGCTCGGGGAGGCGAGCTGGAGCACCCGGCCGCCGTCGTGGACCAGCAGGCGATCGCGCATCGAGGCGACGGTGGTGGCGATGCCGTGGTGGGTGACCACCACGCCCTTGGGACGCCCGGTGGAGCCGGAGGTGTAGATCACGTAGGCCGGGTGGGACGGCTCCAGCGGCGCGGTCCGCTCGTCGTCCGCCAGGTCGCCCGAGGCGTACCCGTTCAGCCCGTCGAGGTCGGAGAGCGCGTCGAGCACCAGCCGGGGCACCTCTCCGCCGGTCTCGGCGGCCGCGCCGGTGATCACCAGGGACGGCCGGGTGTCGGCCAGCATGAACGCGATGCGTTCGGCCGGGTAGTCGGGGTCGACCGGGACGTAGGCCGCGCCGGTCTTGACCACCGCGAGCACCGCGGCGACGGCCTCCACCGAGCGCGGCAGCGCGACGGCGACGTGCGACTCCGGGCCGGCGCCGTACCGGTCCACCAGCAGGCGGGCCAGCCGGTTGGCCGCGGCGTTCAGCTCGGCGTAGGTGAGCGTGCGCTCGCCGGACACCAGCGCGGGCGCCTCGGGCGTGCGGGCCGCCTGGGCCTCGAACAGCGCCGGCATCGTCACCGGGGCGGCGAGGGACGCAGTGTCGTTCCACTCCACCAGCAGCCGCGCCCGCTCGCCGGCCGACAGGATGTCCACCGCGCCCATCCGGCCGTCCGGGTCGGCGACCATCGCGGCCAGCATCCGGCAGAAGCGCTCGGCGATGCCCTCGGCCGTCGCCCGGTCGAACAGGTCGGTGGCGAACTTCAGGCCGACCTTCATCCCGCCGGGCGTCCGCCCGGTCAGCGGGTCCTCCTCGTGCGCCTCCTCCAGGAAGAACATCAGGTCGAACTTGGCCGCCTCCAGCTCGACGTCCGGCGGGCCGACCGTCAGCCCGGGCATCCGCGCCTGGGCGCCGGCGTAGTTCTGCAGCACGATGCTGACCTGGAACAACGGGTGGTGGGCCAGCGAGCGGGCCGGGTTGACGACGTCGACCAGCCGCTCGAAGGGGAGGTCCTGGTTGGCGTAGGCCACCAGGTCCACCTCGCGCACCCGGTCGAGCAGCTCGCGGAAGGTCGGGTCGCCGGAGGTGTCGGTGCGCAGCACCATTGTGTTGACGAAGAAGCCGACCAGGTCGTCGAGGTTCTCGTGGCTGCGCCCGGCCAGGCCGGTGCCGATCGGCAGGTCGGTGCCGGCGCCCATCCGCGTGAGCAGCGCGGCGAAGGCGGCGTGGGCGACCATGAACACGGTGACCCCGGCCTGGTGGGCCAGGGTGACCAGGTCGCGGTGCAGCGCGGCGTCGACGTGGCGGGTGACCATCTCGCCGCGGTTGGAGGCGACGGCCGGACGCGGGCGGTCCAGCGGCAGTTCCAGCAGCTCGGGCATGCCGGCCAGGGCGGCGCGCCAGTGCCCGACCTGCCGCGCCAGCGCGCTGCCGGGGTCGTCCTCGCGGCCGAGCGTCCTGGTCTGCCAGAGCGCGTAGTCGGCGTACTGCACCGGCAGGGGAGGCCACGCGGGCGCGGCGCCGCCGATGCGGGCGGTGTAGGCCTCGGCCAGATCGCGCAGCAGCGCCCGCCACGACCAGCCGTCGCAGGCGACGTGGTGGATGACCAGGTGCAGGACGTGCTCGCGCTCGCTCAGCGAGAACAGCCCGACCCTGATGGGCGGCTGCTCGGCGAGCCGGAAGGAGCGGTGGCCGAACGCGGCGAGCGCCTCCTTCAGCTCCTCGGGCCGGACGCCGGTGAAGGCCACCTCGATCTCCGCGTCCTGCGGGGCCAGCACCACCTGGTACGGCTCGCCGTCCTCGCTGCGGATCAGCGTGCGCAGCACCTCGTGCCTGCCCACGACGTCCAGGACGGCGGCGCGCAGGGCGTCCTTGTCGACCGGGCCGTCGAGGCGCAGCACGGTCGGGATGTTGTACTGCGGGTTGTCCTCGTCGAGCCGGTGGATGAACCACACGCCGCGCTGGGCGTAGGACAGGGGGATGCGCTCGGGGCGCGGCTCGGGCTCCGGCTTCGACCGGCCCCGGCCCGCCAGGTCGATGCGTTCGACCAGCGCGGCCGGGGTCGGCGCCTCGAACGCCTCGCGGACGCCGAGCTCGACGCCGAAGACCGAGCGCACGCGGGCGACCAGCCGGGTCACCAGCAGCGAGTGGCCGCCGAGCTCGAAGAAGTTGGCGTCGGTGCCGACCTGGGGCAGGCCGAGCAGCTCGGCGAACAGGCCGCAGACGATCTCCTGCTGCGGGGTGCGCGGAGCGGACCCGCCGACCGGGGCGGCCGGTCCGGGCGCGGGCAGCGCGGCGCGGTCGAGCTTGCTGTTGGCGGTCAGCGGCAGCGCGTCGAGCACCACCACGGCCGAGGGCACCATGTAGGCGGGCAGCATGGCCCGGGCGTGGCCGAGCAGGTCCACCGGCTCGCCGGGGGTGAGCCTGACGTAGGCGACCAGGCGCTGGTCGCCGGGCCGGTCCTCGCGGACGATCACCGCGGCGGCCGACACCCGGGGGTGCTCGCCGAGCACCGACTCGATCTCGCTGAGCTCGATGCGGAACCCGCGCACCTTCACCTGGTGGTCGACGCGCCCGGCGAACTCCATCTGGCCGTCGGGCCGCCAGCGGGCCAGGTCGCCCGAGCGGTACATCCGCGTCCCGGCGGCGAACGGGTCGGCCACGAACCGCTCGGCGCTCAGCCCCGGCCGGTTCAGGTAGCCGCGGCTGACCAGGTCACCGGCGATGTAGAGCTCGCCGACCACGCCGGGCGGCACCGGGCGCAGCGCGGCGTCCAGGACGTACAGCCGGGTGTTCCAGATGGGCCGGCCGATGGGGACGACGCCCGCGGGCACCCGGTCGCCGGGCTCGACGCGGTACTCCATGCAGCCCACGGTGGTCTCCGTGGGACCGTACTCGTTGATCACGGTGGCCGACGGGTGGCGGCGGCGCCACTCGTCCAGCACCTCCCCCATGAGCGACTCCCCGCCCAGCACGAGCTGCGCCGAGGGGGAGAACCGGTCGGGCAGGCCGATGAGCAGCGGCAGGTGGCTCGGGGTGGCCTTGACGAAGTCCGGGCGGGCCATGGCGGCCGCGGCGGCGTCGCCGTCGTCCAGGTCCACCAGGTGCGCGCACCCGCCGCTGGTCAGCGGCCCGAACAGGCCGGTGACGGTCAGGTCGAAGGAGACCGGCGAGTGCACCAGGGCGCGGCCGTCGACGCTGTGGTAGGTGTGCCGCGTCCAGGCCAGGTACTGGTTGAGCGAGCGGTGCTCGACCACGACGCCCTTGGGCCGGCCGGTCGAGCCGGAGGTGTAGATGACGAACGCCGGGTTGGCGGGCGTCAGGCCGCGGTCGAGGGGCCCGGCGGGCAGCGCGGCGGCCTCGGCCTCCAGCGCGGCCAGGTCCCGCGGCGCGGCCAGGGTGAGGACGGGGGCGACGTCGTCCAGCATGAAGCGCACGCGCTCGGCGGGCAGGGCGGGGTCGACGGGCAGGTAGGCGCCGCCGGCCTTGGCGATGGCGAGCAGGGCGACCACCAGGGAGGCCGACCTGGGCAGCGCGACGGCGACGAACCGCTCGGGGCCCACGCCGCGCCCGGCCAGCAGCCGCGCCAGCCGGGAGGCGCGGGCGTCCAGCTCGGCGTAGGTGAGGATCTCCCCGCCGCACTCCACGGCCGCCGCGCCGGGGGTGCGGGCCGCCTGCGCCTCGAACAGCTCGGGCAGGGTCGCGTCGGGCACGGGGTGGGCGGTGGCGTTCCACTCCTCCAGCAGCGTGTCCCGCTCGCCCGGGGTGAGCAGGTCCAGCTCGCCGATGGGCCGCGCCGGGTCGCGCACGGCGCCTTCGAGCAGCCGCACCAGCCGCGCGGCCAGCACCTCGGCGCTGCGCTCGTCGAACAGGTCGGTGGCGTAGTCCAGGGCGCACTCGACCTCGCCGGCCCCGCCCCACTCGGCGGGCTCCCTGACGAAGAAGCTGAGGTCCACCTTGGCCGCGCCGGTGTGCACGGTGGGCTCCACCGAGAGCGACAGCTCCGGGCCGAGCAGCGGCGCGCGCAGACTGCGCTCGAAGGTCAGCATGACCTGGAACACCGGGTGGTAGGACAGGGACCTGACCGGGTTGACGGCCTCCACGACGCTCTCGTACGGCGCGTCGGCGTTGGCGTAGGCCGCCAGGTCGGCCTCGGTCACCCGGGCGAGCAGCTCGCGGAAGCCCGGGTCGCCGGAGGTGTCGGTGCGCAGCACCAGCGTGTTGAGGAACTTGCCGACGAGCCCGTCCAGGGCCCGGTCCCCGCGGCCGGCGGTGGCCGTGCCGATGGGGATGTCGGTGCCGGCGCCGAGCCGGGTGAGCAGCGCGGCCACGGCGGCCTGGACGACCATGAACACGGTCGAGCCGTCGCGCCGGGCGAGCGCGACCAGGTCGCGGTGCAGGCCCTCGGGGAGAGCGAAGGTCACCCTGGCGCCGCCGTTGCCGGCCACGGCCGGGCGGGGACGGTCCAGCGGCAGCTCCAGCAGCGCGGGGCCGCCGGCCAGAGTCTCGCGCCAGAACGCCACCTGGCGGGCGGCCGGGCTCGTCGCGTCGTCGAGGTCGCCGAGCAGCTCGCGCTGCCACAGGGTGTGGTCGGCGTACTGGATCCGCGGCGCTTCCTGTGCCTCCGCGCGCCCGGTGCGGTGGGCGTAGGCGGCGGCCAGGTCGTCCAGCAGCGGCTGCTCCGACAGGCCGTCGCTGGCGATGTGGTGGGTGACCAGCATGAGCACGTGCTCGCGCTCGCCGAGCCTGAACAGGGTCGCCCGGAACGGCGCCTCGCGGGTGAAGGCGAACGGCCGCGCGGCCTCGGCGGCCAGCGCCTCGGCGAGGTCACCGGTCATGACGGGCACCACGGGCAGCTCGGGGACGGCGGCCCCCGGGTCCAGGGCGAGCTGGTACGGCTCGCCGTCGAGGTCGGGGTAGATGGTGCGCAGCGGCTCGTGGCGGGCCACGACGTCGGCGACGGCCCGGCCGAGCGCCGCGGCGTCGACCCGGCCGGTCAGCCGCACGGCGAGCGGGAGGTTGTAGGTCGCGCTGGGCCCTTCCAGGCGGTGCAGGAACCACAGCCCACGCTGGCCGGCGGACAGCGGCATCCGCTCGGGCCGGGGGCGGGCGGTGAGCGCGGGCCTGCGGCCCCTGGCGGCGGTGGCGACGCGGCCGGCGAGCGCCTCGGGGGTCGGCGCCTCGAACAGGGCGCGCAGCGGCAGCTCGACGTCGAACGCCTCGCGGACCATGCCGACCAGGCGGGTGGCCAGCAGGGAGTGCCCGCCGAGCTCGAAGAAGTTGCCGTCCACGCCGACGCCCGCCGCGCCGATGCCGCCGTCGACGCCCTCTGTGCCGTCCGCGCCGTCCGCGCCTTCCGCGCCTTCGATGCCGAGCGCGTCGGCGAACAGGCGGCACAGCAGCTCCTCCGCGGCGGTGCGCGGGGCGCGTCCGGGGGCGGCCTGGACGGGCGGCGCGGGCAGCGCGCGGCGGTCGAGCTTGCCGTTGGCGGTGAGCGGCAGGGCGTCCAGCACCACCACGGCGGAGGGCACCATGTACGCGGGCAGGGCGGCCCCGGCGTGCTCCAGCACGGCGGCCTTCATCCGCTCGACAGGGCCGGCGTGCCCGCCGTTCGGGCCGTCCACGCTGTCCGTGCCGTTCAGGCCGTCCGCGCGCGGGGTGACGTAGGCGACGATGCGCTGGTCGCCCGCGCGGTCCTCGCGCACGATCACGGCCACCTGGGCGACCCCGGGATGGCCGCCGATGACGGCCTCGATCTCGCCGAGCTCGATGCGGTGCCCGCGCACCTTGATCTGGTCGTCGACGCGGCCGGCGAACTCCAGCACCCCGTCCTCGCGCCACCGGGCGAGGTCGCCGGTGCGGTACATCCGCTCGCCGGGCACGCCGGAGGGGTCGGGGACGAACCGCTCGGCGGTGAGCCCGGGCCGGTTGACGTACCCCCGGGCCAGGCCGGTGCCGGCGATGTACAGCTCGCCGACCTCGCCGGGCGGCAGCGGGCGCAGCTCGGCGTCCAGCACGTGGACCCGGGTGTCGTCCATCGGCCGGCCGAGCGGCAGGACGCCGTCGGGCACCCGCTGTCCCGGCTCGACGCGGTACTCGGCGACGTTGACGGTGGCCTCGGTGGGCCCGTAGACGTTGATCACGGTGACGCCGGGGTGGCGCTCGCGCCAGCCGCGCAGCGCCTCGCCGCGCAGGGCCTCGCCGCCGAACATCAGCTCGCGGGTCGGGGAGAACCGCTCAGGCAGGATGTCCAGCAGCGGCAGGTGGCTCGGAGTGGCCTTGAGGAAGGTGCACGCGCCGGCGTCGCCGGGCACGCCCTCCTCGGCGAGCGGCGACACCCGGACGCACCCGCCCGCGACCAGCGGCGCCCACAGCGAGGTCACGGTCATGTCGAAGGACACCGAGGAGTGCCACAGCGACTCCCCGGCCAGGCTCGGGTAGGCGCGCAGCGACCACAGCAGGTAGTCCGAGAGCGCGCCGTGCCCGATGACCACGCCCTTGGGCCGGCCGGTGGAGCCGGAGGTGTAGATGACGTAGGCGGGGTGACCGGCGGGCGCCAGCAGCGGCTCGCCGGGCCACGGCTGCCCGCCGTCGTCCTCGGCGAGCTCCTCCACCAGGACCCGCGGCCCCTCGTCCGGCACGGCGGCCGCCGCGGCGCCGCCGGTCAGCACGCACACCGGCCGCGCTTCCCGCAGCATGAACGACACACGGTCACGCGGGTACTCGACGTCGATCGGCAGGTAGGCCGCGCCCGTCTTCAGCACGGCCAGCAACGCCACGACCAGGTCCGCCGAACGCGGCAGCGCCACGGCGACCAGGCGCTCGGGACCGGCCCCGAGCGCGGCCAGGCGGGAGGCGAGGCGGCCGGCCCGGCGGTCGAGCTCGGCGTAGGTCAGCTCGGTGCCGGCGAAGCGGACCGCGGGGGCGTCCGGCGTACGGCGTGCCTGGGCGGCGAACAGGCCAGGAAGCCACTCGGCGGGGCGCGCCGCGTCGTCGCCGTGCGGGTCGTGCAGCAAATCCTGGTCCATAAGCATGCCAGCCATCACTCGACTCCTAGTCACTATTCGCGCCACGACGAACCGAGTCTAAAAACACGCCGTTTCGTCTTGTTATCGGGCGCGCATCACCGATCGAATTCCGCATTCTCGTCCGCGCATTTCCGAAAGCCCCGGATCAGGCCGGAAGCAGTTTCACCTGGAGGCTGCTGATTCCGCTCAACAGGTTGGAATGGACCGGCTCGGGCTCGGCCGTGATGTGCATTTCGGCGACGAATTCCCGCAGCGCCTCCAGCATGGCGCCGACCTCCGTGCGCCCCAGGTAGGCGCCCAGGCAGAAGTGCGGCCCGTATCCGAAGGTGGCGTGCCGGTTGGGGAAGCGCCGCAGGTCCAGGCGTTCGGGGCCGTCGAAGACGTCCTCGTCCCGGTTGGCGGAGGAGTTCCACAGCGTGACGATGTCGCCCGCGGCGATCTTCGTTCCGCGGACGGTGACGTCCTTGAGCGCGCTCCTGCCGAAGTGCATGGCCGGGCTGACCCAGCGCAGGATCTCCTCGACGGCGGTCTTGGTCTCTATCTCGCCGGCGCGGTAGGCGGCCCACTGCTCGGGGTGGCCGACCATCGCCGGCACCGTCCCGATCATGGTGAGGCGGCTGGTCTCGTCGCCGCCGATGATCAGGCTGTAGCAGTTGAAGACGATGTCGTCGTCGGTCAGCGGCACCCCGTCGATGCTGCTGGCGACCATCGCGCCGATGACGTCGTCCTTGGGGGTGCGGCGGTGCTCGGTGACCAGGTCGTCGAAGTACATCAGGATCTCGTTGCGCGCCTCCAGCGACGCCTCGGCGGCGTCCTCGTCGTCGGCGTCCACCTCGTCGCTGCTCAGCGCGGTCTTGGTCAGGTCGAGCAGGTGGTCGCGGTGCTCGTCGCCCTCGGGGACGCCGAGCAGGTCGCAGATGGTGTTGATCGGGATCTTCTCGGCGACGTCCCGCGCGAAGTCGCAGGCGCCCATCTCGACGCCCGCGCGGACCCTGGCGCGGGTGTTCTCCCGCACGCGTTCGGCGACGTAGGACAGCGCGCGGGGCGAGAACGCCTTGAGGAACACGTTGCGCAGGTCCTGGTGGCGCTTGCCGTCGGTCACCGCGAGCATGCGGCCGGCCGCGGAGTCGCCGCCCGCCAGCAGTGTGGTCAGGACGTTGCCGCGCTCGGAGGTGAAGTGGTCGTCGTCCTTGTAGACCGCCATGATGTCGTCGTACCTGGTGAGCGCCCAGAACCCGGGACGGCCGCCGCGGGGGGCGTTCCAGAACACCGGGGCCTCGGCGCGCAGGCGGCGCCAGATCGCGTACTGGTCGTGGGCGCGGAAGGTCCGCGGGTCGGCCAGGTCCAGCGCGTCCAGATCGACGGGAAGACCGGCGGAGAGGCCGGCGGAGAGGCCGGCGGGGAGCTCAGTCATCCGAGCCGCCCCCGTCCACGAGGATCAGGTCCATCTCGACGCCCTCGCGCAGCGGGGTGATCTCCGCGTACTCCGGCGAGTTGTACCAGCGCCGGGCGTGCTCGGCGCTGGGGAACCGCATGACCGACAGGTGCGTGGGGTGCCAGTCCCCCTCCAGCACGTCGAACGCCCCGCCGCGGATGGCGAAGCCGCCGCCGTACGCCTGGAGCGTCGCCAGGACCTTGTCCCGGTAGAGGGCCATCTTCTCCTTGTCGGGGATGGCGGCCACGTTGCCAATGACGAACGTCGTCATCGTTCCTCCCGTTCGTGTAGCTCTCCACTCATGAAGATCACCGCGCGGCCATACAGCCCCACGCGCTCGCCGCGCGTCGTCACCCGCACGCGGCCGCCGCGCGGGGAGCACTGGAAGCCGGTCAGGCGGCGCCGGCCGAGCCTGGCGCTCCAGAAGGGGCCGAGGCAGCAGTGCGCCGAGCCGGTCACCGGGTCCTCGTCCACGCCGTGCCGGGGGGCGAAGAAGCGGGAGACGAAGTCGTGCTCCCGCCGTCCCCGGGCGGTGACGATGACTCCCCGCACGGGGAAGGCGCTCAGCGCGGCGAAGTCGGGCCGCAGCTCGGCGACCTCCTCCTCGTCGGCCAGCTCGGCCAGGTAGTCGAAGCGGTTGCGGCCCATCCAGACGGGCTTGGCGCCGAGCGCCTCGGGCAGCCCGTCGGGGACCTCGGTCTCCTCGGCGGGCTCGGCGGGGAAGTCCAGGCCGATGCCGTCCGGGCCCCGCTCGGCCGAGAGGACGCCGCTGCGAGTGGCGAAGCGCAGTGGCCGGGCGCCGTCCTCGCCCTCCCCCTCCCACAGCACGTGCGCGGCGGCCAGCGTCGCGTGCCCGCACAGGTCGACCTCGCCCGCGGGGGTGAACCAGCGCAGGCCCATGCCCTCCGGGGAGTCCGCCGGGGTGGACCGGTCGACGAACGCGGTCTCCGACAGGTTCATCTCGGCCGCCACCGCCTGCATCCAGCGCGCGTCGCGCGGCCGGTCGAGCAGGCACACCGCGGCGGGGTTGCCCTGGAACGCCGCGTCGGCGAAGGCGTCGACCACGTAGATCCTCATGGCGCGGGGTAGGGAACGTCGGCGCCGAGTCCGAGTTCGCGGGCGGCGCGGGCCGCGGCGAAGCCGGAGACGATGTCCTGCGCGGCCATGCCGAGCGACTTGTACAGGGTGATCTCCGCCGCGTCGCCGCGTCCCGGGTGCCGTCCGAGCAGCACCTCGCCGAGCTCGGCGCGCACATGGTCGGGGCCGATCAGCCCTTCGGCCAGCGGGACGCGCAGGTCGCCCGACTCGCTCGCCGCCGACTCCCTGCTGTCCACGAACACCGCGCACCTGGCGACCGCGTCGCCGGACAGCTCGCGCGCGTCGGCGACCGAGGCGCCGACCGCGTTGACGTGCGCGCCGGGCGCGAGGTCGCGCCCGAAGACGACCGGCTCCTTGGCGGAGGTGGCGGTGCAGACCAGGTCGGCGCCCGCCAGCGCGTCGCCGGCCGTGGGCGTCACCTCGACGGGGACCGCCAGCCAGGACGCGGCCCAGCGCCGGAAGTCCTCGGCGCGCCCTTCCGTGGGGCTGTACACGCGGACCCTGCGCAGGTCGCGCACGAGCGCGAGGGCTTCGAGGTGCGAGCGGGCCTGCACGCCCGACCCTATGACGGCCAGGTCGCCGGCGCCGGGGAGCGCCAGCGTGTCGGTGGCCACCGCCGAGACGGCGGCGGTGCGGATGGCGGTCAGCTCGGCGCCGTCCAGCAGCGCCAGCGGGAACCCGGTCTCGGGGTCGAAGACCAGGACCACGCCGATGTGCACGGGCAGGCCCTTGTCCCGGTTGCCGGGCCGCAGCATGATCGCCTTGAGGCCGTATCCGGGCAGGTCGCCGGTGACGTGGCAGGGCATGGACGCGAAGACGCCGTCCTCGCCCGGGGGCCGCAGGATGGTGCGCAGCGGCTGGGTGACCTCTCCCCCGCTGTAGGAGCGCATGACGCCGGCCATCAGGCCGATCGCCCGCTCCATGGGCAGGGCCTTGCGCACCGCCCCGCTATCGAGGAACAACATCGGCGTTCTCCCTGTGGATGTCGGCGGCGGTGGCGTCCAGGTCGTCCAGGACGAACACCGACCAGACCATGCGGATGGGCCGGGTGCGCGAGATGAACTCCAGGCCGTAGTGGTCCACGGCCGGGGCCGTGGTGAGCGCCAGGTCGCTGAACCCGCCGCTCGCGGCCATGGCCGCCGCGCTGGTCGAGTTCATGATCATGACCTTGCCCTGCGCGAACGGCGCGGGCAGCAGCTGGGTGATCAGCGGGGCGGGCGCCGGGTGCGTGGCGATCGACGGCCGCACGGGCAGGGCGTCGTTGCCGCGCGACTTGGCGAGCCCGTACAGCGGGGTGTCCATGATGAACGCCCCCGCCAGGGCCAGCCGCGTGTCCATGTAGAACTCGTTGACCGCCCGGTAGGCGTTGGCCACGATGAAGTGGCTGATGTCCCGGTTGAGCAGGGCGTCGCACGCCCCCTCGTAGGTGTCGTACAGCGAGAGCTGCGGTTCGCTCGGCAGCTCGGAGAGCTTCTCCCACAGCAGGGTGGCGGCCGTCTCGCTGCTCGTCCCCGCGGGGCCGAGCGTTCCTATCTCCTTCAGCACCACCCGGCTCAGCGCGTCGATCTCCATCCACCCGAGCAGTTCCATCCCGCTCGCTCCTTTCATGCCGGTCGCTCCACTGGCTCGCCCCTGTTTGAGTCCGGCACACCCGGTTCCACCGCGGTCAGCCACCCGCGGGTGTCCTCTCGCTCGGCCCTGACCACCTGGCGGTAGCGCTCCACGAGCCGGGAGGTGACCGGGCCGGGCTCCCCGGTCCCGATCGGCCTGCCGTTGACCACGATCACCGGGGTGAGGCCGACGCCGGTGCCGGTGAGGAAGACCTCGTCGGCCAGCAGCAGGTCGGCGGGGTGCAGCGGCCGCTCGGCGGCGGTCAGGCCGAGGTCGGCCGCCAGCGTGAGCACCGTGTCCCTGGTGATGCCGGGCAGGATGTCGGCGTCGGGCGGCGGCGTGAGCAGGGCGCCGCCGCGCACCGCGAAGACGTTGGCCGTGCTGGCCTCGGCGACCTGCCCGGCGTCGTTGAGCAGGATCGCGTCGTCGTAGCCGGCCGCGCGCGCGTCCTCGACGGCCAGCGCGCTGTTGACGTACCCGCCGGTGATCTTGGCCTGGACGGGGACGGCCGCGCGCGAGGGCCTGCGCCACGAGCTGACCAGGCACCGGACGCCGCCCGGCGGGGTGTAGGCGCCCAGGCGGGAGGCGACGATCGTGACCGCCTCGGAGATCCCGCCCAGGCCCACCCCCGGCGGGGTGCCCGGCAGCAGGCCGAGCTTGTAGGCCAGCGGCCGGATGTAGACGTCGCCCATGTCGCCGTTGCGGCGCAGCAGCTCCACGGTGAGGTCGGCCAGCTCGTCCACGCTCAGCCCCACCTCGATGCGCAGCAGCCGGCACGACCGCAGGAAGCGGCGGTAGTGGTCGCGCACCCGGAACAGGTGCACCCGCCCGCCGCCCGCGGCCGCGTGCGCCCTGATGCCCTCGAACGCCCCGGTGCCGTAGTGCAGGCCCTGGGTGGTCGGCGGCAGGCGGACGTCGTCGAAGCGGACGAACCCCCCCTCGTTCTGGACGCGGTGGTAGACCCAGCGGCCCGGCAGCGGCCGCATCACCCTCTCCTCGCGGCCAGGGCGAGGGCGGCGCGGGACTCGCGGTCGTCGCGGGCCGGCTCGTCGCCGCGGCCGTCCACCACGCGGGCGGCCTTCCAGCTCACCATCGCGCCCGTGCTCGTGATGCTCCCCGGGTCGCCGAAGGAGACGACCAGCTCGGTGCCGAGCACCTCGCGGCACTCCTCCTGGGCCAGCAGCAGGCCCGGGTGGCTCTCGGAGGCGCCGTGCAGCATCAGGTCGACCCGGTCCTCGCCGAGGGGCGTGCGCTCCAGCCTGATCTGGTAGTCCATGAAGCCGCCCACGTGCCGCAGCAGCAGGTCCTCCAGGTCGTAGCCGGTGACGGCGTGGCCGTTCAGCATGATCTGGTCGCCCACCCGGCCGAGCACCTCCACGCGCGGCGCGGGGATCGTCGCGCCCGGCGCCACCGGGTGCATGCGCACCATGTCGCCGGTCCGGTAGCGCACCAGCGGCTTGGCGCCCTGGTAGAGGTTGGTGATCACCAGCTCGCCCTGGCGCACGCCGGCGCCGTCGGCCCGCGCGGGCCGCAGCGTCACCGGGTCGATGACCTCGTAGTGGTTGATTAGCGGCGCGGTGTAGAGGCCGCCGTCCGCGCCCGAGGCGGCGAGGACGGACGCCTCCTGCGAGGCGTACAGGGCGTTGTAGGCGCGCGCGCCCCACAGGGCGCCGATCCCGGCGAGCAGGCTCGGCGAGGCCAGCTCGCCGGTGAGCATGAGCACGTCCAGCGAGAAGTCGGCGGCCGGGTCCAGGCCGGCCTCCCTGGCCTTCTTGGCCAGCGACAGCGCCATGCCGGGCGTCGCGAACAGCCCGGTGACGGGCAGCATGCGCATGACCTCGAGCGCGCGGTCGAAGCCGATCATCGGCGAGTGCGGCCACATCTTGGCGACGGCGATGCCGAGGTTGCGGCACACGTCGCCGAAGGTGTCGCCGGTCGCGTGCAGCTCCGAGGGGCCGGAGACCCCGACGACCTGCCGGTCGCCGTACTGGTCGAACACCGTCTGGTAGTAGGCGGTGAGCACGGTGTTGTTGTGCAGGGTGTCGGTGTTGTCGCGCGGGCAGGGGGTGGCCCTGCCCGTGGTGCCGGTGGTCTCGTAGAAGATCCACGCCTCGTGCATCGGGCGGGACAGCATGTCGAACTGCGCGTCGCGCAGGTCCTGTTTGGTGGTGAAGGGCAGCGAGCCCAGGTCGTCGTCCTCGGCCGCCCCGTCGAGCCTGGCGCGGTAGAACGGGGAGCGCTCCTTGACGTAGGAGATGGTCTGGCGGAGCAGGCGGGCCTGGTGCGCGGCCACGCGCGCCTCGTCCCACTGCCCGGCCAGGAACTCCCGGTGCAGATCCCGCAGCGACCTGGCCATCTCGTCGAGCTCGGGGTGGTGAATCGTGAACATCGAAAGCCTCGTGTCTCTACTCTTCGAGGTCGGCGATGACCCAGTCGCTGATCTCTCGCCATAGCGCCGCCGACTTCTGGTGGAAGGGGTGGAGGAGGTATCTCTGGAGCGCGTCCGCGTCGCGGACCAGGCCGATGACGGCGAAGTCGTAGGCGATGGCGCGCTCGGAGATGTTCCGGCCGGTCCGCCATTCGAGGAGGTCCTCCACCTCCGCGCCGACGTCGGCCGACATGCGCTCCGCCTCGATGGCGCGCTCGTCCGCCCAGGTGTGCCCGGGCTTGAACTTGAAGAGCACGATGTGCCGGATCATTCGCCCACCTCCACGCGCAGGGCCGCGGCCGCCAGGTCCAGCCGTTCGGTGAGTTCGGTGACGGTCCCGCCGCGCGCGATCACGTGGCCGAACCGGTCGTAGGCGCTGCGCGGCGGGCCCACCCGCGTGCCCGGCGCGGCGGTGACGCCGACCCGGGCGACGCCCGGCATTGCCGCCGCCCGCTCCACGCCGGAGACGGCGCGGACCTCGCCGGCGCGGTCGGCGACCAGGAACCGGATGCCCGCGTAGCCCTCGTGCCTCTGCTCCAGCGTCACCGGCGCGCCGATGGCGCCGCGGATCTGCTGTTCGAGCAGGTCCAGGCCGTCGACCAGGGAGATCAGCTCGGGGATCATGCCGCCGGCCAGGCGCGGGTTGATCTCCACCACCGCCACGCCGTCGGGCAGGAGCCTGACCTCGGTGTGGGTGGGGCCGTGCTGGACGCCGACCGCCGCGAGCGCGAGGCGGACCGTCTCGCGCATCGCCTCGCCGTCGGCGGCGCCGACGGGCGCGGGGTACAAATGGCCGGACTCGACGAAGTACGGGTGCCCGGTGAGCGACTTGGCGACGATCCCGACGCACCTGGCCTCGCCGTCCGTGTGCACCATCTCGACGCTGAACTCGGGGCCTTCCAGGTACTCCTCGACCAGCGCCGCCGGCTCGCACACCTGGCCCCGGACGTTGACCCGCACCGACAGCACCTGGGCCACCTGCGCCAGCGCCTCGGCCGGAGTCGCGCACAACCGGACGTCCTCGGACCCCGAGCCGCCGACCGGCTTGACCACGCACGGCAGCCCCACCCGCGCGACGGCCGCGGAGGTCTCACTCTGGTCGTGGACCACGGCGAAGCGCGGCTGCCGGAGCCCGGCCTTGGCCAGCGCCCGCCGGGTGCGGCCCTTGTCCCGGCAGATCCGCACCGCCTCGGGCGGGTTGCCCGGCAGCCCCAGGTGGGCCGCCAACTCTGCGACGGTGGCGACGTAGAAGTCGCTGGTGGTGGTCACTCCGCACAGCTCGGCCGCGTAGGGGGCGACGGTGGCGAGGAGCGAGCCCGGGTCGTTGGTGTCGCAGCGCACCACCTGCGCGCCGGTGGCCGCGAGGCCCCGGTAGCGCTCCGGCCCGCCGGTGAGGAACAGCGGGTCCAGGCCGAGCTCGCCCGCGGTCCGCAGCGCGATCATGCCGGTGCCGGTCGTGTTGGCCTCTACGCAGGCAAGGCGGCCTCGCATCGCACCTCCCGGCGTCTCGGCCCGGGGAAGCAGTTGGACCAGGTCGTCACGGTCTGGGAGGCGTCGACCTCCACGGGCGCGTCGGCGACGGGCATGCCGTGCAGGTCCTTCTCCAGCCAGTGGCCCTCGTCGTAGACGGTGGCGCAGTAGCGGTCGCCGCGGTCGGGCATGATGCCGACGATCCGCGTGCCGGGGCCCTCCCTGCGGGCCAGGTGGCGCAGCACCCCGTACACCGAGCCGGCGGTGTTGCCGCCGAAGATCTGCTGCTCGGCGGCCAGGTCGGCGGTCGCCTGGAACGCCTCGCGGTCGTTGAGCCAGTGCACCTCGTCGATCAGCGAGTGGTCCACGTTGTCGGGGACCAGGCTGTTGCCCAGGCCGCTCTGCAGCCGTCCCGGCAGGTCGGGCTGGCCGAAGATGACGCTGCCGACGCAGTCCACGCCGACCGTCCACAGCTCGGGCAGCGTCTCGCGCAGGGCTCGCGAGGTGCCGCACAGCGAGCCGCCGCTGCCGACCGCGCCGACCAGCACGTCGATGTGCCCGAGGTCGGCCAGCAGTTCGGCGGCGAGGGTGGCGTAGGCCCGCGGGTTGTCGGGGTTGCTGTACTGCCGGGGCCAGAACGACCCGGGCAGCTCGGCGCGTAGCAGTTCCAGCCGTTCCAGGCGGGCGCTCTGCCAGCCGTGGGAGGTCATCTTGTCGACGATGTGCACCGAGCAGCCCAGGAAGCGGAGCTTGGCCAGGGTGATCGGGTCGATCCGCGGGTCGGTGACGATGTGCACCGGGTGACCGAGCGCGGTGCCGACCAGCGCGACGCCGAGCGCCATCGTCCCCGAGGAGCTCTCGACGATGGCCGCGCCCGGGGCCAGCTCGCCCGACTCGCGGGCGGACAGGATGACCTGCCGGGCGACCCGGTCCTTCATCGCGAACAGGTTCTGCAGTTCCAGCTTGGCGTAGACCGCTGCGCCGCCCAGGTCGAGCGATACCAGCGGGGTGTGCCCGATCGCGTCGATCACGTTGTTGTGAAGCACCGGACCTCCTCTGCGTCGGCGGTGAGCGAATGGTCGACGTGCGCGTGTCCCGCCAGCCGCGCGCACGCCCTCTCGGCGCGGCCGAGCCGGTCGCGGTAACGCGGGTCGGCGATGTCCAGCAGCAGGCCGATGGCGGTGCCGCTGTGCGCGACCGCGACGCCGAGGCCGCCGACCTCCTCGCAGATCTGGCTCATCGACCGCATCGTGGTCTTGGGGTTGAGCCGCTGGTTGAGGATCGCGCTCTGGGTGGCGACGTGCCCGATGTCGGCCACGTCGCCGGCGGCCACGGCGACCACGAGCATGTCCAGCAGCCGCGCGTACTCCTTCCTGTCGTCGTCGGAGAAGGGCTTGGGCCGCCGGTTGAAGGCGATGGTGTCGACGCTGCCGCCCTCGTCGACGCTGACGATCGTCAGCGGAGGCAGGTGACCGAGCCGGGTGAGCAGGCGCACCTCGCGGTGCAGGAAGGCGACGGCGCCGTCGTACATGACGCCGTCGGTCGGCTCGATGGGCCGCAGCAGCGACTCGATCTCGGCGGCCTGCGGCACGGCCCCGATGGCCTCGCCGACCGCGCGGGCGGTCGCCACCAGGTCGGCGGAGGAGCTGCTGAACCCCTTGCCCTCCGGCAGGTCGCTCTGCACGGTCAGCACACCGCCGGTCCGCACGCCGTGCTCCTCCAGCAGGGCCCTCGCGACCCGCAGCGACTTGCCCTTGTGCCCGGGCACCACGGTGACCTGCGCGGACTTCGGGTCCAGGCGGAAGGTCGCCCGGCTGGACCTCGGGATGGGCAGCGTCACCAGGAAGTCCTGGCCGCCGCCGGCGAGCTGCCCTTGCATGAGCTCGCCGAAGGTCCCGTAGGCCACCCCTGTGCCGATCACGACCGGGACTCGAGACCGAGGAGCCCGTCCACCGCGGCCACCGACGCCTCGGCCCGCCGGCGGCGCGCCGACCACTCCCTCGCCAGGACGGCCAGTTCCTCGCCCTGGCCGGCCAGCATCGCGCGGACCTCGTCGGGGTGCGCCGAACCCAGCGAGCGCTTACGCCGCAGTCCGTCGCCCGGTTCGAGCGTGCCGTCCAGCAGGCCGGCCGCGTCGGCCACCGGGTGGCCGGCGCCGGCGCAGACGCGCTCCAGCGCCTCCGGGTCGGCGGGCGTCCCGCCGGCGATCATGGCGACGATGTAGCGGCCCGCGATGACCTGCGCCGTCCGCCACGGCACGCCCGCGTCCAGGGTCAGCCGGTTGGCCAGCGAGAAGCCGCCGAGGTGCTCCCCGGCGCACAGCTCGCGTCCCCGCGCGGCGGGGAAGACGGCGTTGTCCAGCACCAGCGTGAGCAGGCCGAGCACGGAGGCGAAGGTGCGCGTCGCGGAGTCGAGCTGCGCGCCGCCCTCCTTGCCCACCTCGACGGTGTTGCTGTACGGCGTGCCGCGCTGGGCGGCGGCGACGTCGACGAACCACGACAGCAGGTGCGCCGTCCGGCCGCGGATGCGCTCCAGCAGCGGGTAGTTCTTCTTCTGCGGCATCGCCGAGGAGATCCCGGCCAGCTCGTCGGGCAGCTCGACCAGCCCGTAGTGGCTGCCGGCCCAGGTCATCAGGTCGCTGACGAACCTGTTCAGCCCGGTGGCGAAGGTCGCCGCCTCGGCCGCGAGCTCCAGCATCCACGCCCGGGAGGCGACGGCGGCGAGCGCGTGCGTCCGCGGCCCGGCGAAGCCCAGGTGCCCGGCCATCGCCGCCCTGTCCCAGGGCAGCTCCTGGCCGGCCATGGCGCCCGCCCCGAGGGGGGACAGGTCGGCGTGGTCGTAGGTCGCGAGCAGGCGGCGCAGCGTGTGCAGCAGATGGTCCGACAGCGCGCTGAGATAGAAGCCCGGGGTGATCACCTGGGCCGCCTGGAGGTGGGTGTACCCCGGCATCGGCGCCTCGGTGTGCCGGGCGGCCAGCCGGTGCGCGGCGTCCACGCAGGCGACCAGGCCCTCGGCGATCCCCAGGGTCCGCTCGCGGCCGAACATGAGCTGCGCGCAGGCCTGCGCGTCGTTCCTGCTCCGGTCGACGTGCCAGCGCGGCGCCGGCGCGCAGGACCGCGCGGCCACCAGGCGCTCGATGCCGAAGGAGATGTCGGACAGATTCTCCTCGGGGTCGGCGGTGAGGTCCTCGGGAGTGATCGCGTGCAGGGCGCTCGCGATTCCCCCGGCCTCCTCGGGCGCCAGAATCCCCATCCGCCGGTATTCGAGCAGCAGGACCTTCTCAATGTGGAGGTAGTGCGGCAGGAGATGCCGCACCTCATAGGAGAACTGCGGCTCCAGCACCTCCTCGTGCAGGAGGTTCGCCGGAGCGCCGCCAATTCGGCCCGTCACCATAGCCATGCCCGAACGCTAGGGCGGCGACTTATCGGCTCGTTTTCACCCGTCTATGAAAAGCAGATGATATGTGCCGGATATGACGCCTCCATAGTCTGCGGGACAGGAACAAATATGGAGGTGGGCACGGTGCCCGACAGGGGAAACCAAGAATACTGGCGCGAAACACTCGCAGCGGGAGGCCGCACACGGCTGCCCCGCTGGTCGCATGGATACGCAGGCGAGGCCTCGCGCGGTTTTCCCCTGTTTACCCCGTCCCCTGTGTCTCCCGAGACGCCCGGCTCCCCCGCGCCGCCGGCTCCGTCGCCGGCGACGCTGCTCGCCGCGCACGCCAAGGTGCTCGCGGCGCTGTCCGGCGAGACGACGGTGGCCACCGGCTACCGCGCCCCCGGGGCGGCCGAGGCGCTCCCCTGCCGGATCACCGTCGGCGACGGCACGTGGCGCGAGCTGACCGCCGCCGCCTCCCGCGCCGAGGAGGAGCTGCGGCGGCACGCCGGCTACCCGGTGGCGGCCCTGCGCGCGGAGCTCGGCCCCGAGGCCATGTGGTTCGAGACGGTCCTGGACCTTAGCGGGGGCGACCCGGACGCCGGTCTCGGCGAGGTCGTGCTGCGGGCCGAGGTGGACCTGCTCCGCGGGCGGCTGCTGCTGCGCTACCGCACCGACGTGGTGGACGAGGAGTACGCGGGCAGGATCGCCGGCTACTACCGCACGGCCCTGGCGCTCGCCGCCCGCGACCTGGACGCCCCCCACGGGGAGCGGAGCCTGCTGGCGGAGCATGAGCTGCGCCACCAGCTCGACGTGCTGGCGGGCCCGCCCCGCGAGCTGCCCGACCGGCGCTTCCACGAGCTGTTCGAGGAGCGGGCGCGCGAGCGCCCCGACGAGGTGGCCGCGGCCCGCGGCGGCGTGGAGCTGACCTACGCCGAGCTGAACGCCCGCGCCAACCGCCTCGCCTGGGGGCTGCTCGCCCGCGGGCTGGCCGCCGAGGACGTCGTCGCCGTGGCGGCGGAGCGCGACCTGGACTGGATGGCCGCGGTCATCGCGATCCTCAAGGCGGGCGGGGTCTACCTGCCCGTCGACCCGGGCTTCCCCGCCGGCCGCGTCGCCACCATGCTGGAGCGCAGCGCGTGCCGCTTCGTGCTGGGCCACGGGCCGGTGGAGGGCGCCGGCGAGGTGGTCACCTACGCGGACGCCGTCGCCGGCGTCACCCGCGATGACGACCCGGGCATTCCCGTCTCCGCCGGCCAGGCGGCCTACATCTACTTCACCTCGGGCTCCACCGGCCTGCCCAAGGGCGCCGTGTGCGAGCACGGGGGCATGCTCAACCACCTGTACGCCAAGATCGAGGACCTGCGCATCGCGCCGGGCGACGTGGTCGCGCAGACCGCGCCCCAGTGCTTCGACATCTCGCTGTGGCAACTGCTCGCCGCCCCCATGGCCGGCGCCCGCACGCTCATCGTCGAGCAGGAGGTGATCCTGGACGTGCGGCGCTTCGCCGCCACGCTCGCCGAGCGCCGCGTCACCGTGGCCCAGCTCGTCCCCTCCTACCTGGAGGCCGTGCTCGCCCACCTCGACGACGAGCCGCGGGACCTGCCCGACCTGCGCTACGTCTCGGTCACCGGCGAGGCGGTCAAGAAGGAGCTGCTGGTCCGCTGGTTCGCCCGCTTCCCCGGCGTCGGGGTGCTCAACGCCTACGGGCTCACCGAGACCCACGACGACACCAACCACGAACTGCTGGAACGCGCGCCCGACGGCGAGGGGGTGCCGCTCGGCGCGGCCATCCCCGGCGCCCGCGTCTACGTCGTGGACGAGAACCTGTGGCCGGTGCCGCTCGGCTCGCCCGGTGAGATCGTCTTCTCGGGGCGGTGCGTGGCCAGGGAGTACATCGGCGACCCCGAGCGCACGCGCCTCGCCTTCACCGGCGACCCGCACCGGCCCGGCCTGCGGCTGTACCGCTCGGGCGACTTCGGCCGGTGGCGGCCGGACGGCAAGCTGGCCTTCCTCGGCCGCAGGGACGCGCAGGTGAAGATCCGCGGCCACCGCGTCGAGCTGGGCGAGGTGGAGGGACGGCTGCTGCGCGTGCCCGGCGTGCGCGACGGGGCCGTCCTGGTCGCCGAGAGCGGCGGCGGCCCGCAGCTGGTGGCGTTCTACTCGGCCGGCGCGGACATCCCCGAGGACGACCTGCGGGCCTCGCTCGGCGCGGCCCTGCCGGTCTACATGGTGCCCGAGCGCTTCCACCGGCTGGACGCGCTGCCGCTGACCGGCAACGGCAAGGTCGACAAGAAGAGCCTGGCCGTCCTGGCCAGGGAGACGCCCCGGCCGGCCGGCGACCTGCCCCCGCGCACCCCCGCCGAACGGCGCGTCGCCGCGCTGTGGGAGCAGGTCCTGTCCCTGCCCGCCGGCCGCGTCGGCCGCGGCGACGACTTCTTCGCGCTGGGCGGCACCTCGCTGTCGGCCATCAGGTTCCTGGCCAGGCTCGGCAGGGCGACGACCCTGCGCGAACTCGCCGACCACCCCGTGCTCGCGGCCTTCGCGGCCCACATCGATGGAGGCGACCGGCGGATGCCGACCCCCGTGCACCACCCGGACAGGCCGCCGATCCTCGGCGTCCCCCAAGGCGCGGGCCCGGACTGGGTCCGCGCCCACCGCGACGAGCTGTACGCGACGGTCGCCGAGCACGGCGCCGTGCTGCTGCGCGGCCTGGACCTCACCGGCCTCGACGGCATGCGCGGCTACGCGAAGGAGCTGCTCGCCGAGCCGGCCGTCGAGCGTGAGGGGTTCGCCCCGCGCGCCGACCACGGACACGGCCTGTACTCCTCCGCCGAGTGGCCGCCCGACCAGCCGATGTGCATGCACCACGAGCTCAGCCACTCCCTGACCGTGCCCCGGCTGCTGCTGTTCGGCTGCCTGACCGCCCCGGCCGCGGGTGGGGTCACCGGGCTGGCCGACGGCCAGGAGGTGCTGGCCAGGCTGGGTGGCGCGCTGACCGAGCGGTTCGAGCGGGAGGGGTGGCTGCTCCAGCGGCACTACGGCGACGACGTCGGCCTGCCCTGGCAGGCGGCCTTCGGCACCGGCGACCGCGCCGAGGTCGAGCGGTACTGCGCCGCCAACGCCATCGAGTACCGGTGGGGCCCGGACGGCACGCTGTCCACCCGCCAGCGCAGGGCCGCGGTGCTGGCCCACCCGCTCACCGGACGGCGGTCCTGGTTCAACCAGATCGCCTTCCTCAACGCCTGGACCATGGCGCCGGAGGTCCGCGAGTACCTCCTCGAGGTGTACGGACCCGAGCGCCTGCCCTTCAACACCTCCTACGGCGACGGCGAACCGGTCGGCGCCGCCGAGGTGGATCTGATCAACAAGGTCTACGAGACGTGCACCCTGCGCGAACCGTGGCGGAAGGGGGATCTGATGATCGTCGACAACCTCCGGATGGCGCACAGCCGCGAGCCCTATCAGGGGCCGCGCGAGGTGGTCGTCGCCATGGGAGACCCCGTGCGTCTGGCGCCCCGGTGAACGGCCCCGTGAACGGCGCGGTGAACGGCGGCGGCATCCGCGTCCAGGGGCTGACCAAGCGATTCGGCAAGGTCCACGCGCTCCAGGGCGTCGACCTGGAGGTGCGTCCCGGCACGGTCCTCGGCCTGCTCGGGCCGAACGGCGCGGGCAAGACCACCATCGTCCGCATCCTGTCCACGCTGGAGCGCCCCGACTCCGGCACGGCGTCCGTCGGCGGCCACGACGTGGTGCGCGAGCCGCACCTGGTCCGGCAGGCCATCGCGGTCGTCGGCCAGTACGCCACGGTCGACCAGGGCGTCTCCGGACGCGAGAACCTCTACGTCGTCGCCCGGCTGCTGGGGCTGCGCCCCCGCGCCGCAAGGGCCCGCGCCGAGGAACTGCTGGAGCTGTTCGGGCTCGGCGCGATGGCGGGCCGCGCGGCCGGCGGGTACTCCGGCGGGCAGCGCCGCCGCCTGGACCTGGCCGCGAGCCTCATCGGCCGGCCGGGCATCCTCTACCTCGACGAGCCCTCGACCGGCCTTGACCCGCACAGCCGCAAGGAGCTGTGGGACCTCATCCGCGGCCTGACCGACGAGGGCATGACCCTGCTGCTGACCACCCAGCACATGGAGGAGGCCGAGGCCCTCGCCGGTGACGTGGTGGTCGTCGACCGCGGCCGGGTGGTCGCCGCCGGCACCCCCAAGGAGCTGCGCTCGCGCATCGGCGGCCAGATGCTGCACGTCCGCACGGCCGCCACGGCCGACCTCGAGACGGCGCGGTCCGCGCTGCGCGCCGCCGGCCTGGCCCCGGCGGGCGACGGCGAGGACGGCGTGCTGCGCATGCCGCTCACCAGGGACGACCACCTGACGGCCGCGCTGCGGGCCCTGGCCGGCGCGGACATCGTCGTCACCGGCTTCGAGACCCGCACACCCAGCCTCGACGAGGCGTTCCTCGCCCTGACCAGCGTGCCCCGCGACCGGGAGGACCAGTGACCCCGCGACAAGGACCCAGGACCCGGCGAGAACGACCCGCGAGCTGGCGAGAACGACCCGCGGCCCGGCGAGTACGACCCGCGGTCCGGCGACAAGGACCCGCGACCCGGCGACGAGGATTCGCGGCCGGGCGAGAAGGACCCGTGACCCGACGAGGAGGACCCGTGAGCCCCACCCCGACCGGCCCGCCCCAGGAGGACCCGTGAGCCAGGCACTGACCGCGATGGACGCCGTCCGGCACGCCTCGGTGATGACCCGGCGCAACATCGCCCAGTTCAGGAACGACCCGGGTCTGATCCTCGACGCGACCCTGACCCCCGTGCTCATCTCGGTCATCTTCGTGTCGGTCTTCGGCGGGGCCATCGCCGGCGGGACGGCCGACTACGCGCAGTTCTTCGTCCCGGGCATCATGGCCATCAACCTCATGATCGTCTCACGCAACACCGGCGTCGGCATGGCCGTCGACTTCAACTCCGGCGTCGTCGACCGGTTCCGCACCCTGCCCGTCGCCCGCTCGGCCCTGCTGTCCGGCAGGGTCGCCGCGGACGCCCTGCGCATGCTGCTCAGCCTCGTGGTGATCCTGGCCTGCTCGACCCTCATCGGGTTCCGCATCGGCGGCGGCCTCGCCGGAGCCGCCGCGGCCGTGGCGCTGCTGCTCGCATTCGGCGTCGCCCTGTCCTGGATCGCCGTCTGCATCGGCGTCTCGGTGCGCAGCATCACCACCGTCTCGACCCTCACCTCCCTGTGGGTGCTGCCCTTCCAGTTCGGCAGCTCCGCACTGGTCCCCACCGAGGGCATGCCCGCCTGGCTGCGGGTCTTCGCCGACGTCAACCCGGTGACCCTCGTCGTGAACGCCTCCCGGGGCCTGCTGGACGGACGCGCAGCCGCGGGCCCGATCGCCGGCGCCCTCGCCTGGATCGCCGTGATCCTGGTCGTCTTCGTCCCGATCTCGGTCACGCAGTACACCCGCCGCGGCCACCACTGACCGGCGCGGCATCACTCGATCAACCCAAGCGACACGAACGGATGGTTTGTCATGCTCAAAAACGTTGTCATCGTCGGTGGCGGAACCGCGGGCTGGATGACGGCCTCCTACCTCGCCTCGGCGTTCGGCGACCGCGTTTCCATCACCCTGGTCGAGTCCAAGAGGATCTCCACCATCGGCGTGGGCGAGGCCACCTTCAGCACCGTGCGGCACTTCTTCGAGTACCTGGGACTGCGGGAGCAGGACTGGATGCCCCACTGCAACGCCAGCTACAAGCTCGGCATCAGGTTCGAGAACTGGCGTGAGAAGGGCCACTACTTCTACCACCCCTTCGAGCGGCTGAGGATCGTCGACGGCTTCCCGATGACCGACTGGTGGCTGCACAAGAAGCCCAGCGAGCGGTTCGACCGGGACGTGTTCCTGATGGCCTCGATCTGCGACGACAAGCGCTCGCCCCGGTATCTGGACGGCCGGCTCTTCGAGCAGGACTTCGTCGAGGGCAGGGAGCCGGCGGAGACCACCCGCACGACCCTGCTCGACCAGGGCACCCAGTTCCCCTACGCCTACCACTTCGACGCCTCCTTGCTCGCGAACTACCTGTCCGGCTACGCCAAGGAGCGCGGGGTCACCCAGATCCTGGACGACGTCGTCGAGGTGGGACGCGACGAGCGCGGCTGGATCAGCCACGTGCGGACGGCCGAGCACGGCGACGTCACCGGCGACCTGTTCGTCGACTGCACCGGCTTCCGCGGCCTGCTGATCAACAAGACGATGAAGGAGCCGTTCATCTCCTTCCAGGACACCCTGCCCAACGACAGCGCGGTGGCGCTGCGGGTGCCGGTGGACATGGAGGAGCAGGGCCTGCGGCCGTGCACCACGGCGACCGCCCAGGACGCCGGCTGGATCTGGACCATCCCGCTGTTCGGCCGGATCGGCACCGGTTACGTCTACGCCAGCGACTACAGCACCCCCGAGGAGGCCGAGCGCACCCTGCGCGAGTTCGTCGGCCCGCAGGCCGAGGAGATGGAGGCCAACCACATCCGCATGCGCGTCGGCCGCACCCGCAACCCGTGGGTCGGCAACTGCGTGGCCATCGGGTTGTCCTGCGGTTTCGTCGAGCCGCTGGAGTCCACCGGCATCTTCTTCATCCAGCACGGCATCGAACAGCTGGTGAAGCATTTCCCCGCCCTGGGCTGGGATTCCGCGCTGACCGACTCCTACAATCGCGTCATGGCCGACGCCATCGACGGCGTGCGCGAGTTCCTCGTCCTGCACTACAAGGCGGCGGCCCGCAACGACAACGCGTACTGGCGCGACGCGAAGACCCGCACGACGCCGGACGGGCTGCAGGAGCGTTTCGACCAGTGGCGCTCCAAGCCGCCCGCGGCCGACACCATTTTCCCGCGCTACCACGGTTTCGAGTCCTACTCCTACCTGGCGATCCTCCTCGGCATGGGCGGCGTCCCGATGAAGCCGACGCCCGCGCTCGCGCTGATGGACGGCACGGCGGCCGACAAGGAGTTCCAGATGCTCAAGGACGAGTCGCTGGACCTGGTGAAACGACTGCCCAGCCAGTACGAGTACCTCGCCCAGATGCACCGCTAGGAGAACAGATGTACGTGTTGCTGCTGCTTCCCGCGATCGCGCTCATCGTGATCTGCGGCGGCTGGGCCGCACGGCGGCTCAGCCAGCCGGAGGTCGTGATCGAGATCGCCCTGTGCCTGGCCCTCGGCATGGTGGCGGCCACCCTGCTCGGCCGGGACCTCACCGGCTCGGCCGCCTTCGAGGTCCTGCGGTTCGCCGGGCAGCTCGGCCTGGCCATGTTCCTGGTGGGGGCGGCCCACCACATGCGCGAGTCCTTCGGCGGGCACTCCCTGCGGCAGGTGGCGTGGCTGTCGGCGGGCGCGACCCTGGTCCCGCTCGCCGCGGGCGCCCTGTTCGCCGTGTGGGTGCTCAAGGACGGCGACCCGCTGTTACGCGGCGGGGCGCCCACGGCGGCGCTGGTGCTGATGCTGGCGATCGCGCTGACCGTCACCGCCGTGCCGGTCCTGGCCGGCATCCTGCGCGACCGCGGCCTGCAGCACACCGAGGACGGGCGGCTCGCCCTGATGAGCGCCTCGGGCATCGACGCGGTCATCGGGGTGCTGCTCGGGATCACGATCGGGCTCACGCAGGGCGGCGGCGGGTTCGTCACCATCCCGGTGGTCCTGGCCGGCGGCGCGGTGGCCGTGCTGCTGCGCCGCCTGGCGGCCACCGCGCGGGTCGCGGCACTCGCGGAACGCCACCGCGTCGTGCTGCTGGTGCTGATCGCGGCGGCCGCCACCGGCGCGGCCCTGGCGACCAAGCGGCTCGGGCTGACCGAGGTGTACGGCGCGGTGATCATCGGACTGGCCCTGCCCGGCAGGCCGGGCGCGGCCGAGCGCGGCCCGTGGACGGAGGCGGCCGAGACGCTGGGCCGTCTCGGCCGGTCGCTGCTGCCGGTCACGTTCGTGGTCACCGGCACCGTCGTGGTGGCCGGCCCCGACCGGATCTTCTCCTGGGAGGCCACCGCGATCGCCACCGCGCTGGCCATCGTGGCCAAGCTCGGCGGCGCCTACGCGGGCGCGAGGGCGGGCGGCCGGTCGCGCACCTCCAGCATGCGCCTGGCGACGCTGATGAACACCCGGGGCCTGACCGAGATCGTGGTCCTGCAGGCGGGGTTCACCGCCGGGATCCTGTCCCCCGCGATGTACCTGGCGCTGCTGGTCATGGCGCTGGTCACCACGGGGCTCAGCGGCCCGCTGCTGCTGGTCACCGACCGGTACGCGCGCTCGACGGGCGTCGGGGCGGGCGTGCCCTCCTCCATCCACCTAGCCGAGCGGTGATCACATGACCATGGCGCCGAGGGCCGTACGAGACGGCCTCGACCATCCCGCCGAGACCACTCCCGACCGGTTCCGCAGCTTCATGTCCGGTTTCCCGAGCGGGGTCGCCATCATCACGGCGACCGGCCTCGACGGCCGGCCGTGGGGGATGACCTGCTCGGCGCTGTGCAGCGCGACCACCGACCCGCCGACGCTCATCATCGGCATCCGCGCCGAGAGCCCGACGCTCAAGGCGCTGCTGGACAGCCGCGTCTTCGCGGTCAACCTGCTGCACGACCGGGCCAAGCACACGGCGGAGCTGTTCGCCTCCGGAGCGCCGGACCGTTTCGACGGCGTGCGATGGGAGAGCCGTCCCGGGTGCGGGCCGCACCTGCTGGACGACGCGCACGCCGTGGCCGACTGCAGGGTCAGCGACAGCGTGCTGATCGGCCGCCAGCGCATCGTGTTCGGCGAGCCCTTCCGCATCGACGACCTGGCGGAGACCGTCCCGCTGCTGTACGGGCTGCGGCAGTACGGAAGGTGGGCCGACGGCCGGTGACCCGGCCGTGGAGAAGGCCGAGACCGGAAGGTCTCGGCCTTCTCCCTTACGTCCGTCCGGACGGCGGTCACTGGAAAGGTCCCGTGTCGTGGTCACCGGGAATGGGCCCGCGTCCCCGTCATCGGAAAGGCCCTCCCGTCATCGGGAAAGACCCTCCCGGACGGCGGCCAGCATCTCCGGGCAGTCGTGCACGAAGAAATGGTCGCCGGGAAAGACATGGAAATCGAAACCGGCGCCGCTGTGCGCGCTCCACCGGCGCACGTCGTCCGGCGGCGCGCTCGGGTCCTGCGCCCCGGCGAACGCGGTGATCGGAACCGGCAGCATGGAACCCTCGGCCGCCGCGGAGGTCTCAGAAAGCTGGAAATCGGCCCGAATTGTGGGCAGAAGCAGGTCGACCAGGTCGCGGTCCTCGAAGAACTCCGGCGGCGTCCCGTTCATCTTGCGCAGTTCCTCGATGAACTCCTCGTCGGGCAGCAGATGGTGGCGGCGCCCCTCGGGGATGGCCGCCGGCCCGCACCCCGACAGGTAGACGCGCACCGGCACGTCGTTCCCCTTCTCGCACAGCCGCAGCGCCAGCTCGTAGGCGACCAGGCCGCCCATACTGTGGCCGTACAGCGCGAAAGGCTTGGTCATCGTGGGGGCGAGGCCGTCGATGAGCATCGGGACCAGCTCGTCCAGCCGCGCCACCGGGTCCTCGGAGATGCGGTCCTCCCGGCCCGGCAACAGGATGGGGCAGACCTCGACGCCCGGCCCGAGCGCCCCCGCCCAGGAGTCGAACATCCGGGTGCCGCCGCCGGCGTAGGGCAGGCAGTAAAGGCGGGCACCGGCCGCCGGATTCTGGTGACGCCAGGAAATCCACCGCTGACTTGTCATGGTCGTCGCGCCCTCCTCGGGTCATTCTTTCCCATTGAAATGGTAGCAGCGGGACACGGCATTCCGCCGCCCGGTGAAAAGACTTTGATAACCACAAGAAATCGCCGCCGTATAGCCTTTTATCGTGCCGGTGATCAGCGATCCACTCCAGTACAACGCAGAGGACGTCTACGTCGACCTGCGGCCCACGTTCGGGCAACGCCTGTATCTCAAGTACGAAGGGTTCAATTTCGGCGGTTCCATCAAGATGAAGGCGGCCGCCGAGATGGTGATGGCCGCCGAGCGCAGCGGCCGGCTCCTGCCGGGCTCGACGCTGGTGGAGTCCTCCTCGGGTAACCTCGGCCTGGCCCTGAGCATCATCGCGGCCAGCAGGGGTTACGGGTTCGTGTGCGTTACCGATGCCCGCTGCAACCCCGCCGTGCGAAGCATGATGGAGCTGTACGGCACGCGGGTGCACGTGATCACCACGCCCGACCCCGTCAACGGACTCCTCGGCGCGCGCATCGACTACGTCCAGAGCCTGTGCGCGGAGGACGACCGCTACGTCTGGCTCAACCAGTACGCCAATCCCAGCAACTGGACGGCCCACTACCGGCGGACGGCGCCCGCCATCGCCTCGGCCTTCCCCGACCTCGACGTGCTGTTCGTCGGCGCGGGGACCACCGGGACCCTGATGGGGTGCGCGCGGTACTTCCGCGAGCACTCCCCACGGGTGACCATCGTCGCGGTGGACGCCATCGGCTCGGTCACCTTCGGCGGTCCCGCGACCCCGCGGATGATCCCGGGGGTGGGCACCAGCCTGCGCCCTCCCCTGCTCGACGAGTCGTTCGTGGACGACGTCGTGCACGTCAGCGAGGCCGACACGATCCAGGCCTGCCACCGCATGGCCAGCAACGGGTTCCTGTTCGGCGGCTCGACGGGCACGGTCGTCAGCGGCGCCCTGCGGTGGCTGTCCGCGGGCGGCCACGACGCGGAGACCACCGCGCTGACCATAGCCCCCGACCTCGGGGAACGCTACCTCGACTCCATCTACTCCGAGACCTGGCTGCACGACCATTACGCGGGCGAGGAGTGGGGGCCACCCTGCTGGGACCTCCGCGAGATCGCCCACGACGTCCAGGCCCCGCCCACACCAAGCACCTGAGGAGACGACCATGGCCACCAACCCCTTCGAGAACAACGACGGCACCTACCTCGTCCTGGTGAACGACGAGAACCAGCACTCCCTGTGGCCGTCCTTCATCGAGGTCCCCGCCGGCTGGACCAACGTGTTCGGCGAGAACGGCCGGCAGGAGTGCCTCGACTACATCGAGGCCAACTGGACCGACATGCGCCCGGCCAGCCTGGTCCGCCTCATGGAAGAGGCGAACGCCTAGCAGGGAGTGCGGGGCCGGGCGCGACGACCGCGCCCGGCCCTTCGCCGATGAGGTCTCGATGGGATCGGCCGCACGCCGGTCAGGTGCGCGTGCCGCCGGTCAGGCGTACTGGGCGCGGGCGGCCATGCTGCCCGCGGTGTCGCCGGGGGCGTCGGCCCTGCTCTTCTCCCGGGCGTACTGCGCGAACAGGCTCGGCAGACGGTAGCGGCGGCGGCCGTCCTGGTCGCGCGCGGCGACCTCCAGGAACCCGGTCTCGTGCAGGTTCTCCATCAGGTCCTCGGCCTCTGCCGGACCGCAGTCCAGCAGCGTGGCCGCCATCCACGGCGTGACGTCGCGGATGCCGAGCAGCCCGAGCCGGCGCAGCGCGAGCGCGGCCCGCGGCGACAGGTCGCGGTAGCTCGCGCCGATGCGCGCCCGGACGTCCCAGATGCCGTGGCTGATCTCGCTCAGCCGCCGCTCGGGGTCCTCCAGGCGCAGCAGCAGGTCCTTCAGCGTCCAGTGGCTCCTCGCCGCGAGCCGCAGGGCCGCGCTCCACAGCGCGAGCGGCATCCCGTCGCAGAGTTCGCCGAGCCGTTCCAGCGAGTCGGGGTCGTCGCGGGCCCGCTCCTCGCCGATGATGCCGCGCAGCAGCGCGGAGGACTCGGCGGTCCTGAACGGCCGCAGGTGCAGCCGGACGCTGCCGTGCGCGTCCGGCAGGGCGCGGCCGGTCAGCAGCACGCAACAGGTGCCGCTGCCCGGCAGCAGCGGCCGGGCCTGCGCGGCGTTGCGCACGTTGTCGATGACGACGAGCACCTTGCGGCCGTCCACCAGGCTGTTGTAGAGCGACGTCTGCTCCTCCAGCCGCGCCGGGATCTCGGCGAGCGGCACGCCGAGGGCGTGCAGGAACCCGCTGAGCACGGCCGCGGCCTCGGAGGCCGGCTGGTCGGGATCCCATCCGCGCAGGTCGGCGAACAGTTGCCCGTCGGGGAAGTGCTCGGCGGCGCCGTGCGCCCAGTGCACGGCCAGCGCCGTCTTGCCCACCCCGACCCGGCCGGTGAGCACGCCCACCGGCACCGGGCCGCTCCGGGCGCGCTGGTCGAGCAGCCCGTCCAGCGCGGCCAGGTCGGCCTGCCGGCCGGTGAACAGCGGCGCGCTCGGCGGGAGCTGCGCGGGCACGACCCTGGTCCACACCGACGGGACCGGCGCGCGCACCGACGCGAGCTTGGGATCGTCCCGGAAGATGGCCGCCTGCATGTCGCGCAGGATCGGCCCCGGTTCGAGCCCGAGGTCCTCGACGAGGCGCCTGCGGCCCTCGTTGAAGATCTCCAGCGCCTCGCTGCGCCGCCCGCCGCGGTACTGCGCCAGCATGAGCAGCGCCCGCGCGCGTTCCCTGAGCGGGTGTTCCCTGACGAGGGCGGCGAGGTCGGGCACCAGGTCGGTGTGCTGCCGCAGTTCCAGTTTGAGCGCCAGCGACTCCTCGTAGACGGCCAGGCGGGTCTCCTCCAGCCTGATCGCCTTGCCCTCGACGACGGAGCTCGGGACGCCCGCGAGCGCGGGCCCCCACCACAGTTTCAGCGCCTCGTCCAGCTTGGCGCTGGCCTCGGTCGTGCGTCCCTGCTGCAGGGCCGCCTGCCCCTCCTCCACCAGGCCGACGAACTGCTCGCCGTCGATGCGGCAGCCCTCCGACACCAGCTTGTAGCCGGGGGAGACGGTGGCGATGACGTCGTGGTAGCCGGCGGCGGCGAACAGCTTGCGCAGGGCGGCGATGCAGATGGCGACCTGGGTGCGGCCCGTCGCGGGCGGCGAACCGCCCCAGACGGCGTCGACGAGGCTGTCGACGGAGACCACACAGTCGCAGGACAGGAGGAGCATGGCCAGCACGACGCGCTGGCGAGGGCTGCCGATCCGCAGGCGGCGGCCTCCGGCCTGTACCTCCAGCGGACCCAGATAGCGGAACCCCAGCGATGAAGGAGCGGTTTCCGACGACTCACTCACGAGACCACCTTCAAGGTGCGGGAATTATACGATTCTCCAGAACTGGAGCTCAGGTGTGTTCGTGATCGTGGTCTCGACCAGTCTTCTGAGCCTGACGTCGGCCTCCTGCGCCGTGGCCACCCGGTAAAAGGCGAAGATGTCCAGGCCCTGGGGGCCGGCGCGCACCTGGATGTGTTCGAGGCCGTCCCCGGCCGTGGCGTTGACCAGCACCCGCTCCCGCCAGCCGTCCGCGTCGCACGAGACCAGGGGCGCGACCCGCAGGGCGGACATCCGCATCAGAGGCCCACCGACGTGGCGGGTGGCGCGGCCCCGGCGCCCCCGGCCGCCGGCCCGTCGGCCGGCCGCAGTGCGAACCCCCAGCCGAAACCGGTGCCGTCGGGCGGGCCGTAGTCGACGGTCTCGCCCATGGCATGGGGGTCGCCCCAGCCGAAACCCCCGTCAGGCTGCCACGGTATGCCGGGATCGACCCACATAATGGCGGCGCTCGCAAGAGCGGTCGCGACAATTGCCAGCGTGGCCAGGTGCCGGCGGACGATCTTCGTGAGGTAGGCCATGATTCTCGCACTCTCCTTCGCCTGAATGCTTCGACATCCGCCCCGTACGGACCGCTTTCCCCGGGCGGCTCACCCCACAATGCGTTGCCGACCCCCTGATGTCATCGGCTAGGGGTTGGCGCGAGGCCGCCTGGCGGCCTTCCGCCAGCGGCGGCCGCGCGGGCGGCGGCATCGCCGGCCGCCGCGGAAAATGGGGCGTTCGCCGGACGGCCCAGGTCAGGGGCTCAGCGGGGCCCGAAATCCGCGCGTGCGACTTCGGAGAGTAACCGTCCGCGAGATTCCCCTGGGCATTTCGGACGACCTTGCGAGGAAAAGGTCACTTGATCTATATTACGGGCGAGCGGGGGGATGGAAGAAGACTTGCAGGGTGAATGACTTCGATAGTCAAGGCAATCTCCGGTGCTACCAGCCGTCAACGGCAGTCACCCTGAGCAAGCCAGGTCATTCGATTTAATTTTGAATCAGCCCCCATCTCACCGGGCGACAGTGGGTCGAAGAAAAGGCGCAGGAGGCGCCGCTTTCACTGTGCAGGGAGGTAACGGTGCTGAGCGCGCTGGGGCTGTCCACCCGCGATGAGGCCATCTACCGCACCATGTTGGACCGCCCCGATTTCGGTGTGGCCGATATCGCCGCCCATCTGGGCCTGACGACCGACGACGTCCGTGAGGCGCTCGACACCCTCATCGACCTGGCCCTGGTCCGCTCCACCATCGAAGACGGGACTGTGCGGGCGGTGCGGCCCCAGGCCGGCCTGACGGCGCTGCTCGCCCGCGTCGAGGCCGAGCTCGGCACCCGCCAGCAGCAACTCGAAGGCGCCCGCGCCTCCATCGCCTCCATCGCGGCCGCCTACGCCGAGCAGGAGCAGTCGGAGGAGGGACGCCGCCTCAACGGGCTGGACACCGTGCGCGACCGGCTGGCGGAGCTGTCGCACAGCGCCGTGGTCGAATGCGTCTCTCTGAGCCCCGGGGGCGCGCAGAACCCCTCCACCATCGAGTCGGAGAAGCCGCTCAACCAGATCGCGCTCGGCCGCGGGGTCAAGATCCGCACCGTCTATCTCGACAGCATCCGCAACGACCCGGTCACCCTCTCCTACGCCCGCTCCATGGTCGCCCTCGGCGAGCAGTGCCGCACGGTGCCGAACCTGCCCATGCGGCTGGTCATCGTGGACCGCGAGATCGCGCTGGTCCCCCTGGATCCCGTCGACCCCACCCGCGGCGCGCTCGAACTGCGCAGCCGCGGCGTCGTCACCGGCCTGTACGCCCTGTTCGAGCAGGTGTGGAGCAGCGGCACCCCGATCACCGAGCCGCCCGCCCGCAACGAGCACGGGCTCACCCCGCAGGAGCACAGCCTCCTGCGGCTGCTCGCCGACGGCCACACCGACGAGTCGGCGGCGCGCAACCTGGCCATCTCGCTGCGCAGCGTCCAGCGCATGATGAACGCCCTGACCGAGCGCCTGAACGCGGTCAGCCGGTTCCAGGCCGGCACCGAGGCCAGCCGGCGCGGGTGGGTCTGACCGGCGCCGGCCGCCCGCGGTCAGCGCATGTAGAAGCACAGCATCGGGTCGTTGCGCCCGGTGTGCACGGCCTCGCTCAGCTCCAGGGACTCCTTCAGCTCCGCCAGCCCGCGGTTGACCTCCGGCGCGGCGGCGCGCGAGGCGGTGAAGTATCCGATGCCCCGCTCGGCCAGCCACGACAGCACCACGCGACCCTCGCTGAACGGCCACGGCCGCCTGGTGTGGAACACGTCGTGCACGCTCACCGGCACACCGGCGGGGACCGTCGGGAACAGCTCGTTGACGTACCAGCGCGCGAAGCTCCTGGTGTGCGCGGCGTCCACGAACAGGTAGTCGATCTCGTGGTCGTGGCCGGCGAGCATCTCGCGCGCGTCGCCGCGCACGAACGTCCACCGGCCGGCGGACAGGTCCTCGGGCACGTTGCGGCGCGCGTTGTCGATCAGGTCGTAGGTGTACAGGTGCCCGGAGCCGTTGTCCCGCAGGGCGCGCAACAGCCAGGTGGTCGACCATCCGTCCAGCGAGCCGATCTCGACGACCTCCTCGGGACGGTGCTCGCGCACCATCAGGTAGGTGATCTCGGCCTCGAGGTCGTCCAGTTTCGTCGCGGCCCCCGGGTTCGCGGCGCGCAGCGCGTGCTGCTCGACGCGCACGGCCCGCAGGTCGTCGGCGTATTTCCGATAGAGGTCGACGACGTAACCGAGGTTCAATTCGCCGTTCTCCTGGTGACCCGCCACCTGTTCCCGGCTATTTCCGTCCACGCCGTGCCTCCCTGTATTCGCCTCCGCGCCTGCCGTGCGCGGCCGGGCCCGCGGTGCGGACGCCCTTGGCCCGCCGCGGCCCGCAACGATGATCTACGGATTCGGACAATATATGAGCCGCATTTCACTTCGTTATGTGCGTGGTTTCCCCGCGGCTTCGTCGTCCTGGACGTGGCCCCTTTTCGGCCCGGCTCTGTACACGGCGCCTCATCATCGGTAGGAACTTAGCGTGACGGAGTCGCGTGCGAATTATGGTGTGGACGCTCCCGCCGTGCTGGCCGGACTGTCCATTGGAGGGGTCGCGGAGCTCGGCGTCGCCGCCGCCTGCTTCGCCGCCGGGTGGACCATCCTGGCGGTGGTCCTTCTGGTCGGCGGGCTGACCCTGGTGGCCGGGGCGGGGTTCTTCGCCCACACCACCCTCCGCGGCAAGTTCCAGGTGTGGGACGCCGAACTCGACGCCCTCGGCCTCGCCGGAGACGAGCACGTGCTGGACCTCGGCTGCGGCCGCGGCCTGGTGCTGCTCAAGGCCGCCGCCCGGGTGCCCTCCGGCAGGGCCACCGGCGTCGACCTGTGGACCAGGGACCAGTCGGGCAACAACCGGGAGGCCACCCTGGCCAACGCCCGCGCCGAGGGCGTCGCGGACCGGGTCGAGCTGGTGACCGGCGACATGAGGGCCCTGCCCTTCGATGACGCCGCCTTCGACCTGGTGGTCTCCAGTCTCGCCGTGCACAACATCCCGGACGCCGACGGGCGGGCGCGGGCGGTCGCCGAGGCCTTCCGCGTGCTCAGGCCGGGCGGGAGGCTCCGGCTCGCGGACTTTCGTTACGGCGGCGACTACGCCGCCGTGCTGAGCGAGCGCGGAGCCCTGGACGTCGAGGTGCGCGACCTCGGCCCGCGGTTCTGGTACGGCGGCCCGCACGCCCGCACCGCCATGGTCACCGCCACCCGCCCGTGACACCCCCGGCAGAGCCGCCGCCCAGGCGCCGACCCGGAACCACCCGCATGCAGCGGGCCCCGTTCGCGGGCGGTCCTGAGTGCGGTGAGCACCCACCCGCACCGGACTCGGCCCTCCACCCCGGCAGAGCGACCGGCCAAGTGCAGACCCGGGACCATCCGCACGAACCAGGCCGCTCGCGGGCGGTCCTGAGTGCGGTGAGCACCCACCCGCACCGGACTCGGCCCTCCACCCCCGGCCACGTGCTGTAGGTGATCGGCGCCGGGGCGGCGGGGCGTGGTACGGCGATGCCGGCGCCTGTTACGGCGTCCGAGCCGGTGGACGTTCGTGCACGGCGCACTCAGTCGAAGACCGAGACGCGGGCGCGGTGGTGCCGGGGCGTGTCGATCTCGTCCACCACCGCCACCGCGAGGTCGGCGTAGGACAGTCGCGCGGACGCCGACGGCACGGTCTCGCCTCCGATCCGGTACCGCCCGGTCCTCGCCCCGGTCGCGTCCAGCAGCGCGGGCGGGGTCAGCATGAGCCAGTCGACGACCGTGTCCCTGGCCGCCCGGAGCCTGTCCAGCCCGGCCGTGTGCGCGAGCGCGAACGGCCGGATCTCAGCGGGGAAGACCGAGGGGTCGTCCATCACCGGGCGCCCATGGGCGTCGTTGAGGTTGGCGAACAGACCGACCAGGACGAGCCTCGGCACGCGCGCTTCCGCCAGACCGTGGAGCAGCGCGTCGGCGGCCTTGACGAAGAAGTGCGGGTCGAGGTCGGTGAAGCCCTGCTCGGGGCCGGAGAACGGGCTCACCGCGTGCACCGCGGCGTCATGTCCGGGCGCGATCGAGGAGATCGCTTCGGCGTCCGTGACGTCGCCCGGGACAAGCCGGACGCCATCTGCGGCGATGTCGCGATATTTGTCGGTATCGCGGACCACGGCCGTGACGCGATGTCCCCGCTCACGCGCCTCGGCCGTGATCGCCCGTCCTGCCCGGCCGCCCGCTCCGAAGATCACGATGTCACTCATGCCACTCCTGTCCGGCTCGCCTGTATCGCTGTCGGACAGCACGGTATCCAGCGGATACTCGTTACCTCAAAGATACTGGGATAGCCTCACGTCCATGGCCGAGCCCTTGGATCCGCATCTGTTCGACCCCGTCTGCCCGTCCAGTGCGATGCCGATACAGATCGGCGACAAGTGGACCGCGATGGTCGTGCTCTGCCTGGAAGGTGGCCGACGGCGGTTCACCGAGCTGCGCGCACCACTGCGCCGCATAACCCCGAAGGTGCTCACCCAGACCTTGCGGGCGATGGAGCGCGACGGGCTGGTCACCCGCACCGCGTACGACGAGAACCCGCCGCGGGTCGAATACGAGCTGACGGCACTGGGACGCAGCCTGCTGACCCTGATCGCGGCCGCACGCGCCTGGAGCGAGGACCACCTCCCGACGCTGCTCGAAGCCCGTGAGGCGCACGACGCCTCGCGGGCGCGCGGGGAGCTCTCAGGGTCGCGTGCGGGAGGCGCTGACCACCTCGTTCGCGGGGACGCGGAGAGCGTTGAACGACGGCCTGCGCCGTAGGGAGAACCCGAGCGATTCGTACAGGCGGATCGCGCCGGTGTTGTTCGCCGCGGCGTGCAGGAACGGGATCTCCCCTCGTGCCCGGATGCCCGCGGCGACCGCCAGCACCAGGCGGGTGGCCAGGCCCTGACCTCGGAACGCGGTGTCGGTGCAGACGGCACTGATCTCGGTCCAGCCGGGCGGGTGCAGCCGCTCACCCGCCATGGCGACCAGCGTGCCGCCGCGGCGGATGCCGAGGTAGGCGCCGAGGCCGATGGTGCGCGGGAGAAAGGGGCCCGGCTGGGTGCGTCCGGCGAGGTCGAGCATCTCGGGCACGTCGGCCGCGGTCAGCCGTACCGCCTCCTCGTCGGGTGCGCCGAACACCGCGGCGCCCGACATCTGGACACCTGGAATGACCTGTACCACTTCCCAGCCGGCCGGGGGTGAGGTCGTGGCGCCGGCCACGGACACGACGGTGCCCGGGCCCGACAACGCGGCGATATCGTCCCAGTCGGCGGCGGACGGCTCGCTTCCGACCGCCAGGAAGGGAGACATGTCCGCCGGGTAGCGCCGGACGGCGCCGCGTACTTCGGCCAGGTGCGCGTGCGGCCCGGTGAGCGAGGCCCATGCGGGGTTGTCCAGCGGATGCGTCACCGGGTCACCTCGGCCACGACCACGCCGGGTGCGGGCCCGGTGATCAGCGATGTCGCAGGCATGGTCGTCCTCGATCAGCTCGACTGGCGGGGCAGGCCCGGCGGGTTGATCTGCGACTCGGGGATCGCCTCGTTGCCCAGGCCCCAGCGGTCGAGCACTTCCTTGTACTTCCCGTCCTTGATCACCGTGTTCAGTGCCTCGTTGAGGGGCTTGACCAGGCCGTTGTCCTTCTTGGTCATCGCCGCGATGAGGCCCTGCAGATCAGGACCGGCGCCCGAGGCGGTGCCGGCGATCCGGGAGTCGCCGCTCACCGTGACGTTGTAGGCGATGGACGGATTCGGCCCGAAGTACGCCTGGATGCGTCCTGACTTCAGCGCGAGCAGGGCGTCGCCGTAAGCCGTGTAGTACTGGATCTCGGCCGGCTTGAGACCGGCCGCCTTGTTCTGCGCGTCCCAGTCGAGGAGGATCTTCTCCTGGTTGGTTCCCGACCCGACGGAGACCCGCAGCCCGGCGATGTCGGCGGGCTTGGTGATCGACGTGATCGGGCTGCTCTTGGGTACCTGCCAGGCGAGCTGGTCCACGCGGTAGGTCGCGAAGTCGTAGATGTCCTTGCGCTCCTCGGTGACGGTGACGTTGTTGAACACGACCTCCAGTTTTCCGGACTTCGCGCCCACGAAGAGGTTCTCCCAGGAGGTGATCTCCTGCTTCACCTCCAGGCCGAGGACGTCGGCGACGAGCTGGGCGATGTCGGTCTCCACGCCGATGTACGTCGTGTCGTCGTCGGCGAGGAAGCCCAGCGGCGGAGCGCCCTGGCCGCTGTGGCCGACGGCGAGCCTGCCGTCCGCCGCGATGGCGGCGGGCACCTGCGCGGCGATGGAGTCGACCTTCCGCGCGCGCACGCGGTTCTGGCCGGGGCCGGTGTTGATCTTCTTGTCGGCTCCGGCGGCGGCGTTCGCGCCGGTGGGGGCGCTCGTGGCGGCGCCCTTGGCGGCGTCGGTCGGCTCGGCGCCGCACGCGGCGACGGCGAGGGCCAGGAGCATCGCGGGCACGGCGGAGGCGGCCCACCTGGGAGAAGAGCGCATGATGGTTCCTAGCGTCAGAGGACTTTGCCGATGAAGGCGCGGGTGCGTTCGTGCAGCGGATCGTCCAGTACCTGGGACGGGGGTCCTTGTTCGAGGATCCGGCCGGCGTCCATGAAGACGACCGTGTCGGCCACTTCGCGGGCGAAGCCGATCTCATGGGTGACGACGAGCATGGTCGTGCCGGTGCGGGCCAGGTCCTTCATCACTTCGAGGACCTCGCCGACGAGTTCGGGGTCCAGCGCCGAGGTCGGCTCGTCGAACAGCACGACCTTGGGCTCCAGTGCCAGCGCCCGGGCGATGGCCACCCGCTGTTGCTGGCCACCGGACAAGGTGCGCGGGTAGGCGTCCGCCTTGTCCGCCAGGCCGACCCGGTCGAGCAGCCGGGTCACCAGGATCCCGACCTCGGCCCTGGACCGCTTCTGTGCCGACAGCGGCGCCTCGGCCACGTTCTGCCGCACGGTGAGGTGCGGGAAGAGGTTGAAGTTCTGGAAGACGAAACCGATCCGCGTCCGCTGCCGGAGGATCTCCCGCTCGTGCAGTTCGTGCAGCCGATCGCCCGACCTTCTGTAGCCGAGCAGCTCGCCCTCGATCTCGACCGTCCCCGACTCCACCTTCTCCAGATGGTTGATCGTCCGCAGCAGCGTCGACTTGCCCGAGCCCGACGGGCCGAGGATCACGGCCACCTCGCCCTGCCGCACACTCAGGCTCACTCCGCGCAGCACGTGCAGCGGGCCGAAGTGTTTGTGCACGTCGCGCAGTTCCACCATCGTCGTCATGAGCGCCCTCTGCCGTAGTGACGCTCGACGTAGTACTGCACGACCGACAGCACCGTGGTCAGGACCAGGTACCAGACGGCCGCCACCAGCAGGAGGGCCATCACCCGGCCGTTGCGCATGTAGATCACCTGCACCTGGTAGAACAGCTCGGGCAGCGCCATGATGTAGACGACCGACGTTCCCTTGACCAGGCCGATGATCTCGTTGCCCGCGTTCGGCACGATGGTGCGCATCGCCTGCGGCAGGATGATCCGGAACAGCCGGCGCACGCGGGGGATGCCCAGCGCCGCGGCGGCCTGCCGCTGGCCCGGGTCCACCGACAGCAGCCCGCCCCGTACGATCTCGGCGGCGTACGCGGCCTGGTGCAGCGCCAGGCCGAGGGCGGCGGCGGTCAGCGGCCCGATGAGGTCCATGGTGCCGACGGCGAAGAACCCGGGCCCGAAGGGGATCCCGAACGACAGCCGGGGATACAGCAGTGCCAGGTTGTACCAGAACAGCAGCTGCAGGATCAGTGGGACCGAGCGGAAGAGCCAGACGTAGCCCCAGGCCACCGACGACAGCAGCCGGTTGGACGACAGGCGCATGAGGGCCAGTACGGTGCCCAGGGCGAATCCGAGGACGATGCCGAACGCGGTCAGCTCCAGGGTGAGTCCCACCGCGCGCAGGACCGAGGGCGCGAACAGGTACTGTCCGACGATCCCCCAGTCCCATGCGGGGTTGGTGGCGAGCGAGTTGGCCGCCATCGCGAGCAGGAGCAGCACGAGAGCGGTCGACGCCCAGCGCAGCGGATGACGGGTCGGGACGACCTTCGGCGGGAGTTCGTCCCGCTGGACGCCCGGCGCCGTCCGGGTGCCGGAGAGCGTCATGATCCCACCGAGCTGAGCGCGGCGGCCCGGGCGAGACGGAGTGTGTCCTGCTTGTCGAACGAGGGACCGGAGCGCGGCGAGGTTTCGGAGCCGTCGTTGGTCCCGCCGATACCGAGAAACTCGACGGGCATGGATGCCGCCTTCCTGGGGGGCGAGGTAGACGGTTTCACCTCAACACAGCCTGATGTTCCCGTCAAGACCTACTTGTTTAGTAGGTTTTTATCTCCGTCCGGCCATCTCACCGCCCGGCCATCTCACCGGCGGTGCCATTCCTCGGCGAGCAACCGGTAGGAGCGCACCCGGTCCTTGTGGTCATGGGTGATGGTGGTGACGACGAGCTCGTCGGCGCCGGTCGCCTCTCGAAGCTGTTCGAGCCGGTCGGCGACCTGCCCGGCGGTCCCGACGAACTGGGTGTCGACGCGGTCGGCGACCAGCTCACGGTCGGCCTCGCTCCACGGGATGGCACGGGCCTCGGCGGGGGCCGGGAACGGGATCGCCCCTTCGGCGGTCCGGATGCTGCGCACCCACGGCCCGTAACCCGCGGCGAGCTCGCGGGCGGCGGCCTCGGTCCCGGCGACGACGACATCGGCGGAGACGCTGACGTAGGGCCGGTCCAGCTCCGCGGACGGGCGGAACGCGGCCCGGTAGCCCTCGGCCGCCTCCAGTACGCTGCCGGGACTGACGTGGTAGTTGGCGGCGAACCGCAGGCCGTTCGCGCCGGCCACGTTCGCGCTCTCCCCGCCGCTGCTGCCGAGGATCCAGAGCTGCACCTGCGCGCCCTCACCCGGGACCACATGCGCTTCCTCGCCCTCCGGGGACCGGTAGGTGCCGCGCAGCAGGTCGAGGATGTCGCCGACCTGTTCGGTGTAGTCCTGCGACCGCGCGCCGGGCAGTTGCAGCAGCGTCTTCTGCAGCGCGAAACGCGGCGAGGCGAGCAGATGGGCGAAGGAGAACTTCGGCGGGATCGGCAACCCGTTCGGCGCCCGGCCGTCGACCACCGTGGCGCCGGACACCAGCGCCGGTTCCCGGGCCGTCTCGGCCGGCCGCCCGCCCGACCGGCCGAGACCGAGGTCCAGGCGCCCCGGGTGCAGCGCGTCGATGAGCCCGAACTCCTCGACCGTCGACAGGGCCGTGCGGTGGCCCATCTGCACCGCGCCGGATCCGATCCGGATCGTCGAGGTCGCCGACGCGGTCAGCGCCAGCAGTACGGCGGGCGACGTCCCGGCGACCCCCGGGTTGAGGTGGTGCTCGGCGAACCAGTAGCGGGCGTAGCCGAAGCGTTCCGCCTGCCGCGCCAGGTCGATGCTGTTACGCAGGGCCTGCGCGGCGGTCGACCCCGAGGAGATCGGCACCAGGTCGAGCACTGCCAGTGGGATGGTGGCCATGTGTCACCCTTCTACGAAGGCGGAAACGGGCTACGGAGTGACCGGCCACCACTCCCAGGGCGGGTCCGGTATCTCCTTGCGCAACACCGGCGCGATGTCCGACTGGAAGAGCTCCAGTGACGCGCGGTGCTGGGCGTCGGTCAGGCCGTCGGCGTCGGCGTGCAGGTGCATGACGCTGTGGCCGAAACGCTCGTGGTAGCGGTGGACCTTCTCGACGATCTGCTGCGGGCTGCCGATCAGGGCGGAGCTGCGCTCGACGAAGTCCTCCAGGGTGGGAAAGACCGGCTCCAGCCCGAGTCGCCGCTGGAAGGCGAGCGTCCCCTCGAAGACCGGCCGGTAGGCCGCGAGGGCGTCCTGCGACCGGTGGTCGGCGTAGTAGCCGGCGGTGCCGGCCCCGACCACGGCGGCGGCCGGATCGTGACCGTAGGCGGCCCACCGCTCGCGGTAGTGGCGGACCAGTTCGGCGTAGGGCTCGATCGGGTTGCTGACGTTCGCCGAGAAGAGCGGGTCGCCGTAGCGCGCGGCCAGGTCGACCGATTCCCGGCTGGTCGCGCTGCCGTGCCAGACGCGGATCGGCCGTTGCAGCGGCCGGGGCCACACCTCCGCCTCGGTGAGGCTCGGCCGGAACCGCGGCGTGGCGGTGACCTTCTCCTCCCGCCAGAGCCGGCGGAACAGCTCGTAGCCCTCGGCGTTGCGGTCCCACTGGTCCTCGGGCGTGACGTGGAACAGTGCCCGTTGGGCGGTGCCGTTGCCCTTGCCGATGATCAGCTCCAGCCGGCCGCCGGAGAGGTGGTCGAGGGTCGCGTAGTCCTCGTAGGCCCGGACCGGGTCGAGCAGGCTCAGTGTGGTGACCGCGGTGAAGAGCCGGATCCGGGAGGTGAGCGCGGCGATGTGGCTCAGCACCACCGGAGGGGAGGAGGAGATGAAGGGCCGTTCATGCCGCTCCCCCACGCCGAAGCCGTCGAAGCCGAGCTCCTCGGCGAGCACGGCGTTGTCGAGCACCTCGCAGAACCGCTCGTAGGTCGGCTTGCGCACCCCGGTCACCGGATCCGGCGCGTGCACGATCAGGGTGATCAGCAGGAATCTCACGAGCCGTCCCCGCTGTCCTCGCCGGTCCGCCGCGGCCCGGCCAGGCCATGTTCGGCCTCCGTGACCAGGTCGGACCGGTAGCGGGCGGTGAAGAGCTCCCTGGCCCGCGGCGCGCGCCGTGCGGCCGGATGCCGGCCGCCCCCGTCGAGAGCGACGGCGAGCTGGAGCGCGGGAAACGAATCGGACATCGGCATTGACCACCTCCGGATCGAAGGGCGCCACGATGGCCCCTCCGCCGATCGATGGCCGTTGGCCGGAGGCTACGCCGCTTTCCAGATATCTGTCTATACCTACCTAAATTGTTGGCTTTAACGGCGTCGGCATCGGCGCCCGGTTCCGGCGGCTCGCCGAGCCGCTCGTGACACCTGTCCCGAGCGGCCGGCAGTACCCGCACCGGTGGGCGTACGCCCCGGGGTCCCTCCACCGTGCCGGCTGATCGCGCGGTCAAGGGATCGCGCGATCAGCCGGTAACGCGGTCAAGGGGGTCGCGCGATCAGCCGGTCGCGCGGTCAGTTCGCCGAGACCGAGAAGCTGTTGGTGCGGAAGTCCATGCCGCCGCTGGAGGAGGTGATCTCGTAGCCGAACTGGACGTCGCCCAATGTCACGTCGCCGAACCAGTTGTTGCCGCGCAGCCAGGTCAAGATGGCCTTGATGTCGACCGTGCCGGAGCTGGTGTTGCCCTGCCGGACGAAGGAGAACACCTGGTTGGAGCCGTTGGAGCCGCGATAGACGTCCCAGCTGTGGCCGCCGGCCGAGACGCTGGTCTGGCGCGAGCCGAGCGGGCCGACCGGCCCGTACTTGTTCATCCACAGCATGATCTCGTAGGTGTGGCCGTCGCACCAGATGTCGTAGGCCGTGGTGTAGGCGCCGCCGTTCGGCACGGTGACGTTGAAGCTGCTGCTCGCGCTGCCGAGCGCGCTGATGCGCCGGTTCACGTTCCTTGTGGCGTTGGGGTAGGACTTCACCCCGCCGGTGTTGGGGTGGTTCGCCCACACGCCCCAGTTGCCGTAGCTGTTGGCCCAGATGGTCTGCGGGCCCGCGCCGTTGCCCCAGATGTTGTTGTAGAGGGTGTAGCCGCCGTTGGTCCAGGTACCCCACCGGTCGGCGGAGGACCAGGTCGCCGCCTGCGCCGGGGTGGCGAGCAGGCCGACGAGCGCCACCAGCATCGACACCGGGACGAGTAGGCGTGACGTCCTGAGCATGATCTTCCTCTCCTGCCGTCGTGTCGCCGCGCGTCCGGCCCGGCGGGATTCGCCGTAACTCCGTCGAAATCAACCGTCGAAGCGCTTCGACGGCGTTTCGACTTGATCGCTGATCGGATTCGCCGCGGAGTGGGGTCACCGTAGGTTCGGCCGCCAATGGGACGCAACGCGGCAGTGAAAACCTTTCCGACAGTCCAGGTCAAGCGGCGAACACCCTCGTCCGCCTGTGAAAGTTTCCGGCGGGCCGCCGGAGCCGGGACGCCCCCCGGGAACTCCCGTTCACCACGCCTGGCGATAATGGGACGACCGGAAACCGATGACCTCTTGGTGCACCCCGCGTACCCGCGGCCCTGTCGCGGGCACGTCCCCCATTCGAGAGCAGCCAGGGAGCGCGCGTTGAGTTTCAGCCATCTGTCCCACCTGGAGTGCGGCCGGTGCGGAGCCGAGCACGACAGCGAGCGGCCGCAGAACCTGTGCACCCGGTGCGCGTCCCCGCTGCTGGCCCGCTACGACCTCGCGGCCGTCCGGTCCTCGGTCACCCCCGACGACCTCGCGCGGCGCTCCCCCGACCTGTGGCGCTACCACGAGATCCTCCCGGTCCGTGACCCGCGGTCGGTCACCAGCCTCGGCGAGGGGATGACGCCGCTGCTGGAGATGGCGCGCTACGGCGAACGCATCGGGGTGCCCCGGCTGCTGATGAAGGACGAAGGGCTGATCCCCACCGGCTCGTTCAAGGCCCGCGGCGCGGCGGTCGGGGTGTCGCGCGGGGCCGAGCTGGGCGTCGAGCGGCTGGCCATGCCGACCAACGGCAACGCCGGCGCCGCGTGGGCGCTGTACGGCGCCCGGGCCGGCCTGGCCGCCACCGTGGTCATGCCGGTGGACGCCCCGGAGATCACCCGCCGCGAGTGCGTGGCGTCCGGGACGGACCTCTACCTGGTCGACGGCCTGATCAGCGACGCCGGCCGCATCGTCGGCGAGCTGGTCGCCGCCTCCGGCGGCCGGGTCTTCGACGCCTCGACCCTCAAGGAGCCTTACCGCATCGAGGGCAAGAAGACCATGGGCATCGAGATCGTCGAGCAGCTCGGCTGGCGGATGCCCGATGTGATCCTCTACCCGACCGGCGGCGGGGTCGGCCTGATCGGCATCCACAAGGCCCTCTCGGAACTGCGCGAGCTCGGCTGGATCGCAGGGCCGCTGCCGCGGCTGGTCGCGGTGCAGGCCGAGGGCTGCGCGCCGATCGTCCGCGCCTTCGAGAACGGGGAGCCCGAGAGCCGCTACTGGGACGGCGCGCGCACCGTGGCCTTCGGCATCAACGTCCCGAAGCCGCTCGGCGACTTCCTCATCCTGCGGGCCCTGGCCGCGACCTCGGGCACCGCGGTCACGGTCACCGACGCCGAACTGCTGGCCGAACTCCGCGAGGTGGCGGCCCTCGAAGGCGCCTTCGTCTGCCCGGAGGGCGCGGCGGCGTTCGCCGCGGCCCGCAAGCTCCGCGCCTCGGGCTGGATCGCCCCCGACGACCAGGTCGTCGTCCTGAACACCGGAGCCGGCATCAAATACCCCCAGACCATCGAAGTGGACGCCCCCGTACTCCCCGTGGACGCCCACCTGGCCTGACCCGCACCGCGACGAGGGGACCGCTCGGCAGGTGAACCGGACTCCGCCGCGCTCCTTGATCCCACCGCATCCAGAACGGCAGCGGATTCATCCTGACGTAGAAGAGGCCGCGGAGGGATCCGCCGCGTGTGTACGCCACCTCGGACTTGGTCAGAAATCGGTACCTTCGGACTGGTTCGGACGATGGCCCGAGATAGAAGGCCGAGCCACCGCCCTGTGGTAATTGGCGCGTCCTCTGCGGGCGGGACCGGTTACACCATCGATCATGAAGAGCCGGTTATCTCGGGAACCTGACCGCGTGCTTCACGTTGGTTCTTGGCTGGATTAGTCCTGATCCTCAGCGCGGGGTCAACCCTGAAAGTAGAAGGAGACTTTCTCCATGCCTCCTGCTGTGTCGCCGCCTTCGGAGACAGAACCAGGTGGTCGATGTCACGAAGTTCAAGTGGCTGGAGGTTCTGAACCGACCGCTCGGCATTTACGGCCTTCAGTAAGATCGAGTGCATTGCGTCCACGATCTCGTAGGCGTTGTCGGCTTCGTAGTACCTGCGCAGCGACTTGCGGTCACCAATGCGTGCGGCTTGCAGCTTCGTCCCTGCTAGCGCTGCTACGGTGTCCCCCTTCAAAGACTCGATGAAGCCATCGATCAGTTGCTCACGTAGCTCCTGTCGTGTCTTCAGGCGATGGTTGATGAGAGCGACCACCATGGCTGCCGTCGCACCGATGAGAGCTCCCCCCAGTCCGAGAAGCGCAGACACAAGCTGGATCGACATGGGACGAACATAGCGCAACAAGCAGTCGTATAGATGACGAATCAAATCATCTCGTTCTGTCGCCGTTCTGTGGAGGCGTAAGACGCTAGAGATCCTTGAGGCGGTGGTTACGGTGATTGGAAATCCAGGCGGATCTTGGCGATGAAGGGTTGATCAGCCGGGGGCGATACCGCATCTTCTTCAGCCGCGTTTTGACCAGCCGGGCGATTCGTCGAAGGGTCTTCCTGGCGAGGTTGGTCAGGGAACGCCTCAGGTGGGCCCAGACCGCCTCTACCAGGTGGCCATCGCTCTGCGACCATACGGCGGCGCCGTGCCCTACGGCCCCGGCGTCGAGCACATCCGGCGGCACCTGGGCAGGTGTCGGAGGCTATGGTGCACGGGTGCGTCGTGTGCTTGTCGTCGGGATCAGTGGGGCCGGGAAGTCGACCATGGCGCGGGTGTTGAGTGATCATCTCGCGGTGCCGTATCACGAGATGGACGCATTGCACTATGTGGGGCCGGGGTGGGCCGTGGACGGCAGGTTCGCGGCGAAGGTGGCCGCCATCGTTTCCTCGCCCGGCTGGGTGTTCGACTCCTTCGGCTACCCCCAGGTGCGCGAGCTGCTGTGGGAGCGCGCCGACACCGTGGTCTGGCTGGACTACTCCAGAAGCGTGATCATGCCGCGGGTTCTGCGCCGATCTCTGCGGCGGACCCTGCTGCGCGAGCCGGTCTTCGGCGGCAACCGCGAGACCCTGGCCGGCTGGTTCCGCCGCGACCACCCGGCCTGGTGGGCCTGGTCCCAGCACGCGGCCCGCAGGGCGGCCATCCACCGCCTCGTCCACGACCCCCGCTTCGCCCACCTGAACGTGATCCGCTTCGGCGCACCGGACGAGGCGGCCGCCTGGCTGTACGACCTCACCCGCCGCTAGCTGTGGTGTCGCAGGACGCCGGTTCCACGAAGTGCAGGGCGGGTCCGCCTGTGCTTCGTGCCGGTCGCCGCGATCGAGATCTCAGGGGTCCTGCGTGAGCGGCTGTGTCCGGCGTCAGCGTGCGAACTTCTCGATTGCCGCCGGGGTGACCGGGGTGAAGAAGTTGACGAGGTTGCCGTCGGGGTCGCGGAACAGCAGCGACCGGTTGCCCCAGGGCATCGTGGTGGGCTCGGTGACGAAGTCGGTGACCAGGCCGGTCAGGTTCTGGTGGACGCGGTCCACGTCGTCGACACGGAACTCGGTGATCACGCTGTGGTTGTCCGCCGGGCGGGCGGAGCCCGGGGCGAACAGCGGGACGGTGCGGGTGCTGGCGATCGCGAGGGTGGCGTTGGGGGTCTTGAGTTCGGCGAAGTCCTCGGTGGCCCACATCGCCCGCACCCCTGTGGCCGCCTCGTAGAACTCGACGAGGCGCCGGACGTCGCCGGTGATGATGCGGATCGAAACGAAGTCCACGGTGATCTCCTTTGGCTGACGAAGTAGCTGCACGTCGCAGGCTAGGAGAAATAGTGGACAGAATCGGTCCAGTATTCGTCTTAGGCTGTGCGCATGCCTCGACCCACCGGCCGCGTGCTGACACTGCTGGAGTTGCTGCAGTCGGGCGGCACCCGGACGGTGGGCGAACTCGCCGACCGGCTCGGCGTCGATGGGCGCACCGTGCGGCGGTATGTGGACCAGCTGATCGACCTTGACGTGCCGGTGGAGTCGGTGCGCGGCCGCTACGGCGGGTACCGGCTCGCCCCCGGGTACCGGTTGCCTCCGCTCATGCTCAGCGACGACGAGGCGCTGGCCGTGCTGCTCGGCCTGGTCGCCGGCCGCCGAGCAGGGTTGACGGCGGCGGGGCACACGGCGAGCGAGACGGCATCGGCCAAGATCCGGCGGGTGCTGCCCAAGCACATCGCCCGCCGACTCGACACCCTCCTGGAATCTCTCGTCTTCACGGACCGGCCCCGTGAGTTCGCCACCCCGGACGCCGGAATCCTGCTCACCATCGCCGACGCTGTACGCCATCGCCGCCCGGTCTCCATCCGGTACACCGACCGCGAAGGCCGGCGCAGCGAACGCACACTGCACGCGTACGGGATCGTCGCCCATTCGGGCCGGTGGTACGTCACGGGCACCGACCCCGAGATCGGCGAGGACCGGACCTTCCGGCTCGATCGCATCGCGGACGCGAGGACCCTGCCCGGCTCTTTCGAGGCGCCCGAGGGTCCCGATCCGGCACACCGCGTGTTGTCAGGGTTCGCCACGGCCGAGTACCGGCATGAGGTGACCTTGCGGATCCACGGGACGGTCGAGCGGATCCGCGCCCACCTTCCCGCCGGCGTCGCGAGCCTGGAGGAGCACGAGCCCGCGGTGGGCGAGGACCGGACGACCGACCGCTGGCTGCGCGTCCGGCTACGGGTCGAGCGGCTCGACTGGTTGCCGCCGACACTCGCCGCACTCGACCGGCCGTTCGTCATCGAGCGCCCCGGCGAACTGCGCGACCTCGTCATCGCGCTCGCCGAGCGCCTCGCGTCCAACGCCCGCCGAGCCTGACAGCGAGGAACCGGTGTCAGGAGATGGCACAGTCGCGCATGGGTGTTGCGCTCCGGCGACTTTCCCCCGGCTTCGGGAGGCCCGGCGAGGGGCGACGGCGTGCAAGACGAGCTACCGCACCGCCGCCCTCTACTGGCAGGGACGGCAGGTGCACAGGCCTGGAAATGACTGTGGGCACCCTCCGTCAAGTGAAGGATGCCCAGGTCATCGGCCGTTGCCGTGGTGCGCCGCCAGGGACTCGAACCCCGGACCCGCTGATTAAGAGTCAGCTGCTCTAACCAACTGAGCTAGCGGCGCGTGACCATGTCCAGGTTAGCGGAAACGCGAGGGTGCCCGTGACGTCGGCCGCGGGGGCCGCCGAGGCCGGCCTTACCTACGGGTGAGGCGGTCCTGTCCGCGCATCGATGTTTCACCGGCGAATGACGGGTAGGGCGAAGAGTCCCGACGGCACAATCGAAGGGAGAACGAAGATGGCACAGGATCTTTGGAGTTACGGCCCGACCGTCACCGGAGCCCATCAGAGCTTCGACGTGGTCGGATATCACGTGGAGGCCACGGACGGCAAGATCGGTTCCGTGGACGACGCCACCTACGAGGTCGGCGAGAGCTACCTGATCGTCGACACCGGACCGTGGATCTTCGGCAAGAAGGTCATGCTCCCCGCGAGCACGGTCATCAACATCGACCCGCAGGAGAAGAAGGTCTTCGTCAGCCGCACCAAGGACGAGATCAAGGACTCGCCGGAGTTCGACGAGGCGAGCTACAAGGAGCCCGCCTACCGCGACCAGGTCGGCGAGTACTACGGCCGCTTCCCCTTCGGGCCGGGAGCCACTCTGTAAGCATGCGCGACTGGTAGGCCATCGCCTTCCCCGGCACCGCGAGGTGCCGTGAAGGTGCCAGTGAAGGGCCGCGCCGCACCGGCGCGGCCCTTCCGCGTGCAGGCCTGCTCTGTGGTCAGCTCAGGGCGAGGCGGAGGAGCAGGTCCTTGACGTCGGTGGCCTCGAAGCGCTCCGCGGTGACCGAGGGGTCGGAGCACAGGAGCACCGGGGCGTCGGCTGCGTCCCTGGGCAGCAGCCCGTGGGAGCCGCGCACCGCGCGGGCCCCCGCGTCGAGCCCGACGACGTTCATCATGTAGCGCATGCCGACCTTCTTGCGCAGCAACGCCACCCCCGCCCGGCGCTTGGCGCCGAGCACGTCCTGGGGGTCGAAGAACAGCTCGGCCGGGTCGTAGCCGGGTTTGCGGTGGATCTCGACCAGCCGGGCGAAGTCGGGGGCGCGTGCGTCGTCGAGCCAGTAGTAGTAGGTGAACCAGGCGTCCGGCTCGGCGAGCAGCACCAGTTCGCCCGACCGGGAGTGGTCGAGCCCGTGGGCCCGCTTGCCCTCCTCGTCGAGCACCTCGGCGACGCCGGGGAGGGACGCGCAGAGCTTGGCGACGGCCGGGACGTCGGCCGGGTCGGCCACGTAGACGTGCGCCACCTGGTGGTCGGCGACGGCGAACGCCCGCGAGGTCCACGGGTCGAGGTACTCCATGCCGGCCTGGGTGTGGACGCGGAGGAACCCTTCGGCGCGCAGCGTCCGGTTGATGTCCACCGGGCGGGAGACGTCGGTGATCCCGTACTCCGACAGCGCCACGACGGTGGTCCCCCGTGCCGCGGCGGCGTCCAGCAGGGGGGCCAGCACGCCGTCGAGTTCGGCGGCGGCAGCGGCGGAACGCGGGTCGGACGGGCCGTACCGTTGCAGGTCGTAGTCGAGGTGGGGCAGGTACGCCAGGGTCAGGTCCGGGTTGTGCGCGGCCATGACGCGCTCGGTGGCGCGGCAGATCCAGGTGGAGGAGGCGATGCCCGCTCCCGGGCCCCAGTAGGTGAACAGGGGGAAGTCGCCGAGCGCCGAGGTGAGCTCGTCGTGCAGCTCGGGCGGATAGGTGTAGCAGTCGGGGTCCTTGCGCCCGTCGGCGTGGTAGATCGGCCGGGGCGTGACGGTCCAGTCGACGTCGGCGCCCATGGCGTACCACCAGCACACGTTGGCCACCGTGAACCCGGGCCGCTCCCGCCGGGCGGCGTGCCACAGTTTGTCCCCGCCGACGAGCGCGTTGTGCTGGCGCCACAGCAGGACTTCCCCGAGGTCGCGGAAGTACCAGCCGTTGCCGACGATGCCGTGCTCGGCGGGCGGCGCGCCGGTGAGGAAGGTCGACTGGACCGAGCAGGTGACGGCGGGCAGGACGGTGCCCAGTTCGGCCTGGAAGCCGCCGTCGGCGACGGCGCGCAGCCGCGGCATGTGGGCCAGCAGCCTCGGGGTCAGGCCTACGACGTCCAGGACCAGCAACGATGTCATGCTTCCACTCCCAGGTGGCGAAGTTCGGCGCGGACGAAGTCCAGCTCGTCGGCGATGCCGTCGGCGAGTTGCCCGGGCGTCTGCGGGCGCAGCGCGGCGGGCAGGACGCCCCAGGTGTAGGTCTCCACGTCGAAGTGGTCGCACAGCGGCTCCGGACCGCCGGCGAGTTCGGCGAGCGCCTCGCGCAGCAGCGGCGTGGTCGCCGCGAGCGGCGCGGACGGGGAGACGTGCAGCGGCACGTGGTAGTGGACCCGCCACGGCCCGGGCAGCCGCCGGTCGAGGGCCTCGTCGAGGTCGTCGGCGGCCTCGCCCGCGGGGGTGCGCGTCTGGTGCAGGAAGCGCGGCTCGACGTACTCGCGCAGCGCCTCCGGTTCGGCGGTCTCCAGGGCGGCGGAGAGCTGAACCTTGACGACGGGCAGGCCGGCGTCGCGCAGCGCGCCCAGCGCGTCGGCGGGCTTCTCCCAGGCGCAGGCCAGGTGGGCGAGGTCGACGCAGACGCCGAGCCGGTCGTGGTCGGCGTCCGCCAGGTGGGCGATGGCCTGCTCGGTGGTCTCCACGACGCAGCCCGGTTCGGGTTCGAACGCGACGCGCACGACCCGTCCGGTGGCGGACTCGACGTCGGCGAGGCCGGCGGCGAGCTCGTCGAGCCGGCGTGCGGCCTGGCCGGCCATCGCGGCGTCCCAGGGGTCGCGCCAGGCGAGCGGCAGGGTGGACACCGAGCCCCGGGCGGCATCGTCGGGCAGCAGGTCCGCCAGGACGCGCGCCAGGTCCAGGGTGTAGGTCAGCCGTTCCCGCGTCGTCCAGTCGGGGTGGTAGACCGCGTGCTTGACCACCGGATCCTGGAAGGAGCGGTAGGGGAAGCCGTTGAGGGTCACCACCTCAAGGCCCCGCGCGGTCAGCTCCCCGCGGAGCCTGGCGCGTAGCGCCGGGTCGGCGGCGAGGGCGGCGGCGACGGGCGCGGCCAGCCAGAGCCCGAGCCCGAGCACGTCGGCGCCGAGGCGGTCGCGGATCGGGACGGCGTAGGCGTCGAACTGGGCGATGATGCCGTCGAGGTCCTCGGCCGGGTGGACGTTGGTGCAGTAACCGACGTGCAGCGGTGTCCCCGAGGGGTGGAGCAGCCGCATCAGCTGCCTCCGCGTTTGATGGAGCTGCCGGCGAAGGTGGGCTCGTCGAAGCCGGCGACGGAGCCGGACTCGTCTTCGGCGCCGGTGAGGTCCAGGCGTCCGGACTGGCCGTAGAACTCCACGGGGTTGCGCCACAGCACGCGGTCGACGTCGTCGTCGGTGAACCCGGCGGCCAGCATCGCCCTGCCGGTCTCCAGCGTCAGCAGCGGGTCCGAGACGCCCCAGTCGGCGGCGGAGTTGACCAGCATCCGGTCCGGCCCGTGCTTGCGCAGGATCTCCACCATGCGCTCGGGCGACATCTTGGTCTCGGGGTAGATGGAGAAGCCCATCCAGCATCCGGACTCGTGCACGATGTCGACGGTGACCTCGTTGAGGTGGTCCACGACGACCCGCCCGGGCGCGATCCCGGAGGCGGCGACGACCTCGATGGTCCGCTGGGTGCCGCGGGCCTTGTCGCGGTGGGGGGTGTGCACGAGCGCGGGCAGGTCGTACTCGACGGCCAGGGCGAGCTGCCGTTCGAAGGCGTCGTCCTCCTCGGGCGTCATCGAGTCGTAGCCGATCTCGCCGACCGCGACGACCCGGTCCTTGTCCAGGTAGCGCGGGAGCAGGTCCAGCACGGGCCGGCAGCGCGGGTCGCCGGCCTCCTTGGGGTTGAGCGCGATGGTCGCGTGGTGGACGACGCCGAACTGGGCGGCCCGGTACGGCTCCCATCCGAGCAGCGAGTCGAAGTAGTCGGCGAACGAGCCGGGGTTGGTACGGGGCTGCCCGAGCCAGAAGGCGGGCTCCACGATGGCCCGTACTCCGGCGGCGGCCATCCGCGCGTAGTCGTCGGTGGTGCGCGACGTCATGTGGATGTGCGGGTCGAAGATGCGCATCAGGCCTCCTTGGGGGTCAGGCGGTCGAGGAGGGCGGCGGCGTCGGCGGGCATGGGACGTCCTGCCGCCGCGCGCTCGTCGGCGAAGGCGGCCAGCATGGCCGCCAGCTCGTGGTCGGCCCGCTCGTCCAGCCGGTCGACGGCGGTCAGCGGCACGCCCATGAAGACGCATTTGAGCACCGCCTGCCGCCATGCCGTCTGGTCGAGGTGGCGGGCGTACGGGCCGAGGGCGGCCGCGACCAGGCGCGTGTCGTTCGTGCGGATCGCGTCGTGCAGCAGCGGCACCGCCGCCGTGTCGGCGGCGAGCATCGGCAACGCCTTGAGCACGGCCCGTTTCTCGTCGGCGTCGCCGTGGCGGTAGAGCTCGCCGGCCTGGTCCGCCCGCCGGTCGGGCGGCAGCGCGGACAGCAGCAGCGCCCGCGCGGCCTCGTCCGCCGTCCAGCCGGGCGCCCCGGACAGGGCCTGCCTGCCGACGCGCCGCCCGGCCGCGGCGAAGGACCGGCCGATCGACTCGGGCCGCTCGGCCGCGGCGGCCAGGGCGTCCTCCAGCCACTCACCCGGCGATCCGTCGCGCAGCGCGGCGCTCAGCCGCTCCTCCAGCGTCACGATGGACCCTCCGCCGCCTCGCGCGATGCCGGTCCCAGCGTCATGAGGGGCTCCCTTCCGGCCCGCGCGACGCCTGCCTCAGCGTCATGACGGGCCTCCTTCCGGCCCGCGCGGCGCCTGTCGCGGCGTCATGACGGGCTTGCTTCCGTCCCGTGCGACGCCTTCTCGGCGGCGCGCAGGAAGTCGATCGAACGCGCGGCGACGGCGGGCGCGGCGTGGGAATGGCGGGGCAGCTCGACCGCGACCAGGCCGCGGTAGCCGGCGTCGTCGAGCGCGCGCAGCACCGGCGGGAAGTCGATCTCCCCTTCGCCGAACTCCAGGTGCTCGTGCACGCCGAGCCGCATGTCGTCGATCTGGACGTTGACCAGGTGCCCGGCGACGCCGGCGACGCAGGCGGGCACCGGATCGGGCTCGTTGCAGCGGCAGTGCCCGATGTCCAGCGTGATGCCGAAGCCGTCCGGCGCGCCCAGGGCCTGGTGCAGGCGGCGCCAGCCGGCGATCGTCTCCACGAGCATCCCCGGCTCAGGTTCGAAGCCGAGCGTCACCCCGGCCTCCCGGGCGGTCTCGGCGACCCGCTCGCACCCCTCGACCAGCCGGTCCCAGGCGACGGCCGGGTCGACATGGGCCGGGCGGATGCCGGACCAGAACGACACCGCCTCGGCCCCGAGGTCGGCCCCGATCGCGACGGCGCGGCGCAGGAAGTCCACCCGCGTGTCGCGGTCGTCGTCGAGCAGCGTCGGGGCGTGCTTGCGCCGCGGGTCGAGCAGGTAGCGCGCACCGGTCTCGATGACCACCGCCAGATCGAGGGTGCGCAGCCGGTCGGCGACCTCCGCCACCCGCCGTCCCAGCCCGTCGGCGTACGGGTCGAGGTGACAGTGGTCGAGCGTCAGCGCCACTCCCTGGTAGCCGAGGCCGGCGATGACCTCCAGGGCGTCCGCGAGCCGGTGGTTGGCGAAGCCGTTGGTGCCGTAGCCGAGCCTCATGTCGCGGCGATCTTCTTGACCAGGCGCCGGGCCAGCGGGGCCGCCGCCGCGAGCAGGAGGGCGAGGCGCGGGGCGCCGCCGCGCGCGGTGAGGGCTCCCTGGAGGGCGGGGAGGCTGACGATGCCCGCGCTGACCGCCTCACGGACGTGTCCGGGCGAGGGGTCGGCGACGGCCTGCGCCTGGGGAAGGCCGAACTGGGCGGCGTACCAGCCGGCGAGGGCGGGCTGCGTCCCGTTCGCGCTGCCGCGGACGGTGGCGGCGGTGAGCGCGACGGTGCCCGCCAGGGTCGCCGCGGGGACGCTCGGACTGGTGCCCGACACCTCTCCGTGGGAGAGCGCGGTGAGCAGGTAGGTGTGGGCGGCGATCGTGGCGGCGGACGGCAGCGCGGCGGCGGGGCGGGACCCGGGGCTGGCGCCCAGCAGCACGTCCAGGCCGCGGCACAGGGCCATGACCGGCGGACCGGCGGCCGTGCCCTTGGCCAGCACGTCGTAGGCCCAGATGGCGGCGGCCAGCGGCGCGGCGACCGCCAGGGCACGCCGGCCGCCCGCGAGCCCGGCCACGGCGACGCCCGCCAGGGTGAGGCCCACCGCCGTGCCGAGGGCCGCGTTCGCCGTCACCCGCCCCGAGGGGATGGGGCGCTCGGGGCGTTCGCTGGCGTCGAGGTGCCGGTCGGCCCAGTCGTTGGCGGCCATCCCGGCCCAGTACAGGCAGACCGAGGAGCAGGCCAGGCCGGCGGTACGGCGGCCGAGCACTCCGGCGGCGGCGGCCCCGGCGACCACGTCGCCGGGGACCGACAGCGCGGCCGGGGCGCGGACCAGCTCCAGCAGGTCGCGCAGGGTCGTCATCGCGGCGTGCCCGGCGCGCCGTAGGAGGCGACGGCGTCGCGCAGCACCTGCCACTGGTCGGACAGGGCGTGCGGGACCTGTCCGAGGGGGTCCTTGAAGAAGAAGGCCAGTTCGGTGAGCGGTCCCACGCGCCCGGCCTGGTGGGCGGCCGAGGTCAGCCGCGCCAGGTCGAGGATCAGCGGCGCGGCGAGGGCGGAGTCGCAGCCGTGCCAGCTGAACTCCATGCGCATGCGCGTGCCCAGGAAGCCCTCGAAGGTGATCAGGTCCCAGGCGGTCTTGAAGTCGTCGAGGTCTTCCACGAAGTCGATGCGGGTGTCGCCCTGCGGCTGGTAGCCGAGGGTCTCGGCCAGCACGCGCTGCTTGCTGGCGGACTTGGCCGCGTTGGCGGCCGGCTCGGCCAGGTTCGCGCCGTCGCCGCCGCCGAGCAGGTTGATCCCCGACCAGGTGCGCACCCTCAGGTTGCGCTGGACGAACATCGGGGCGAGCACGGACTTGACCAGCGTCTCGCCGGTCTTGCCGTCGTGTCCCCCGTAGGGCAGCCCCTGCGCGCGGGCCAGCGCGTCGAGGGCGGGCAGGCGGGCGCCGGTGGAGGGGGTGAAGTCGACGTACGGGCACCCGGCGAGCAGTGCGGCGTAGGCGGCCAGGGAGCTGGGCGGCAGGACGGGGTCGGGGCCGTCCAGCGCGGCCCGCAACGCGTCGAGGTCGGCGTGGGCGGGGTGGGACGGCGGCGCGGGTTCGGTGGTCGACACGTTGATCACGACGACCCGGTCCAGCCGGTGGCGCCGGCGGAAGGTGTCGAGGTCGGCGCCGATCTCCCGCGCGACCTCGGCCTGGGTGGCGCCGACGGGCAGCGGCCGCACCTGCTGTTCGATCTCGAACAGCGCGTCCCGCACGGCCTCGGCGAGCCGTGCCGGGAGGATTCCCGCCTCGGCCAGCGCGGCGGCCTTCTTGTCCAGGGGGACCGAGGAGACGTCGTGGCCGCCGAAGACCAGGTCACCGAGACGCGGAAGGGCGTCGCTCCGCAGCGCGGGCGACTCAAGGACACACCCGGTCGGCGCGGCCAGGCCCGCCCGCACCGCCAGGGCACCGATCATGCTGGTGACCGCGACCGATCCTCTTGCTCCGATCAGCCATACTCCGGTACTCATCAGTCTCCTCTCACGGTCGGCTCGCAACCGGCAGGGTGCGCACGGCGGCGCGCACGGGGGGTGGGCTCGCGCGGGCGGCGGTCATGGCGCGGCCGCCGCCCGGCGAGGGGTTATTCGGTGGAGAAGGCGGCGTCGAAGGCGGCGGTGGGCGGGGTGATGGCGTTGAGGGCCTTGACGTAGGCCAGCGCCTCGGGAGCGCCGGCCAGGCGGTCCATACCCGCGTCCTCCCATTCCAC